>PNKV01000007.1 GCA_013822685.1 Leptothrix sp. (in: b-proteobacteria) | reverse complement strand
CAACGGCCGCGCAGTGAGTTCCACGGCCCCACCTCGACCCGAGCATCGCAAGGCAGTCCCGCGACGAGCGGGACCACCAAGCTGAAGCCCTGACGGAGACCACCCCAGCCCGCGCCCCGCGCTCCCAATTAAAAAAAACAAGCCTAAGGCCTACCTGGCAACAACTCCCGCCAGTCATACACCCGCTCCGCCGGCGTGCATTGAAACGGCGCTTGAGTCAGGTCAGCCTCGTCCTTGCACTCATCCAGAAATGCATTGCTGGTGGCGTTGCGGAACTCCCGAAGCCGGTCCACCACATAGCGTCCCTTGTCGAGCTGGCCATGCTCGGCCAGTGAGCGCGCATACGCCATCATCAAACGCGCATCCACCAGGTTGTGCAGCGTCCGATTAAAGGCCAGTGGGGGTTTGGAGGGCTCGTCTTCTTCCACGCCCGTCACGTCCGCGTAGTCGGCCTGGTAGGCGAACCACGTGGTGTGCTGGCCAAACTTGATGCGCTCACTCAAAGGCCCCGCGCCTTCGCGCGGCGCATAGATGCTGGCCGCCGCCTGGAAGTCCCAAGTGCACCAGGCCGTGAACAGCGACATCGCCAGCGCACCGGTCAACAAGGCCGAGTTGGTGCCCGGGTCGGCCGCCTGCAGGGGCTGCGCCACCGGTGCAGCCCGGCGAGCCCGCGCGGCCAGCCCCATGCCCCACGCAAAAGCCGCGGGCAGCAAGAAATAGCTGTACCAAAGCGGGTACTCCAGCAGGCTGTGCAGGCCCACCAGCGTCACGATCACGGCCGTGGCGCCGGCCGGCGTGCCCGCGAAAGTCTGGCCTGCCTGGGGTTCGGTGCTTTTCAAGCCCGGACCGACCAAGCCCCACAGCCCCCAAAGGCTCAGCACAGTCATCAGCACCGCCACCGGCACACCAAACTCAACCGCCCATTGCAGCAGCAGGTTGTGCGTGTGGTCAAAAAACGCGATCGGCCGGGTCGGGAACGGTGTGAAAGTCCAGGCCAGATTGAACTCGCCATAGCCCACGCCCGTCCACGGATGCGTGGCGATCAGGTCCAGCACATTGGCCCAGATCTTGAAGCGTGAACTGGAGATGTCGCTGTGGTCGTGCAGGCGCGCTTCGGCCGCGAAGGCCACGCCCGTGTCCATGTGCGACCACTGCCACATGCCGGCCCACCAGGCGCCGTAGATGATCGGCGCCAGCATCAGCACCAGGCGCAAGCGCTTGGGCAGGTCACGGTCACGCCAGCCCCACACGGCCAGCAGGAACATCGCGATCGTGCCCGTGCGCGAGGCGGTGAACACCACGCCCCCGATCATCAGCACGATGGCCGCGGCGGCCAGGCTTTGCGGCCAGCGACCCCGGGCACCCAACCAGGCCGCCGCACAGCACGACCACACCAGCAAGGTGCTGAAATGGTTGGGCTGGCGCAAGTTGCCCACCGCCCGCCCCGGCATGGTGGGCTCGGCGATCCAGTTGCCGTCGGCCCAGGCGGGGTGAAACACCTGGATCAGCGCCAACACCATGCCGGCCACGCCCGCCCAGGCCAGCGCCTCGCAAAACACATCGAACACCTCGTGGCCCCGGTCGCTCAGGCCCACGCGCCACGCCACCACGAACACCAGCAGCGCCGACAAGGCCATGCCCCCGCCCATCATCGCCAAACCCAAGGGCAGGCCACTGACGAAGGGGGCCGCCAGGGCCAGGCCGGCGTTCAGCAACAACATGATGGACAAGGCCCACATCGCGCCACCGCGGACGGGCACGAGGCCCTGGCCCCGCAACACCGGGCCGGCCAGCGCAGCCGTCCACAAACCCCAGCCAAACAGGGCCAGCACCTGGTTGTAAAACGTGACGGACGGCGGCTCGTGCGCGGCCAGCAAAGTGGGGCCCACGATGGCCAGCAAGGCCAGGGGCAGCCAGACACGCGCCGGTGGATGCTTGAAATTGAAAGTCATCCGCGTATTGTGTCGCGTGCAAGGCCTCGGCCCGGCCCGGCCATGCAAATGCAGGCAGACTGGCAAGCTATGTCGCCTTTGCCACCATCACCCACCACACTCCAAAAAGAACGCTGGCTGTTGCTGAGCTTGGCCGCCGTCCAGTTCACCCACATCGTCGACTTCATGGTCATGATGCCCTTGGGTCCGCAGCTCACCCGCTTGTTTGCCTTGAGCGATGCGCAGTTTGGTTTGCTGGTGTCGGTCTATTCGCTGGCCGCTGGGGTATCGGGCCTGCTGGCCTCTCTCGTGATCGACCGCTTCGAGCGCAAGCGCGCCTTGCTGGTGTTGTACGCGGGCTTTGCCGTGGCCACCTTGGCCTGCGGCTTGGCGCCGACCTATGGCAGCTTGATGGGCGCGCGCATTGCGGCCGGTGTGTTCGGCGGGGTGCTGGGCGCGCTGGTTCAAACCATCGTGGGGGATGCGATCGCGTTCGAGCGGCGCGGCCGCGCCATGGGCGTGGTCATGGCGGCGTTTTCGATGGCCACGGTGGCTGGGGTGCCGGCCTCGTTGTGGCTGGCCAGCCAGGTCGGCTGGCACGGGCCCTTCATCGCCATCGCTTTGGTGTGCGTGCCGGTGTGGCTGGTGGCCCTGAAGGTGGTGCCCTCGCTGGAGGGGCACCTGGCGGGCGCGGCGGCCGGCTCGTCGCTGAACCAACTGGTGCGGGTGCTGGCCGAGGTCAACCACTGGCGCGCCTTCGGCCTGTCAGCGCTGATGGTGCTGGGCAGCTTCAGCATCATCCCCTACATCACCATTTACACCACCACCAACCTGGGGCTCAGCCAGGAACAGGTGCCGCTCATTTACTTGGCCGGCGGCGTGGCCACGCTGTTCACCGCCCGCCTGTGGGGCCAGCTGGCCGACCGCCATGGCAAGGTGTTGATGTTCCGTGTGATCAGCCTGGTGGCAGTCGTGCCCATGATGATCCTGACGCACATGCCGGCGGTGCCGGTGGCCGTGCTGGTGGTGGTCACCACGGCGTTCTTCATCTTCGTGTCAGGCCGCCTGGTGCCCGGCATGGCCTTGTTGACGGCGGCATCCCCACCCGCCATGCGGGGCGCCTTCATGAGCGTCAACGGCGCATTGCAGTCCGGCGCGATGGGCTTGTCCGCCTGGCTGGGTGGGGCGCTCATTTCCCGCACGCCAGACGGCCTGGTTCAAGGCTACGGCCGCACCGGCTGGCTGGCCTTGGCTTCTACACTGGTCATGGTCTGGTGGGTGGGCAAATTGCGCCTGCACAAGGCGGTACAAACCCCTGCCATTTGAGTGCGAATCAGGCGCTATTCAGCGCGATTCAGCTGCTTTGCGGGGTTTCTTCACAGAGCTTGGTTTCTCAATGTAAACACTGATGACATGGGCTTGTCATCTTGCTGTGGTGGGCGCAAACTGGGTTTCTGGTTGGCCGTTTTTGACAAGCCTTCAGGGGCTGCAGCCAGCCGGATGTCCTCAACCCTTCTGCGCTCGAAAGGATGCAGTATGAATTTGACGATCAGTGGGCACCACCTGGAAGTTACCGCCGCTTTGCGTGAGTACGTTCTCACCAAGCTGGAGCGCGTAACCCGACATTTTGACCAAGTGGTGGACGTTACCGTTCTACTCAGTGTCGAAAAGCAAAAGGAAAAGGATCGCAGACAAAAGGCCGAAGTCAATTTGCATGTCAAAGGAAAGGACATCTTTGTCGAGACCGCCCACGAGGATCTCTACGCTGCCATTGATCAACTGATGGACAAGCTCGATCGCCAGGTCTGCCGCCACAAGGACCGCGTGCAAGACCACCACCACACCTCATTCAAGCGTCATGAAGGCGCCACCAACTGGGACGCCGCTGTTCAATGACACGCCCGCCCAACTCCAGCATCCAGCTTGGTGCCACCTGATGGTGGGACGCCCGTGCAGGCGAGCACCAAGTTAACGGCCCTTCGGGGCCGTTTTTCATGCGATGTGCAAAATGGGGCAGACGTAGAGTGAAATTGTTGACTTTGGTGCTTGCTGCGCTGCAGCAATCGGTGCAGAATCCCCCGAATCAGTGGGTGTCGCGACACCCGGTCAGTAGTCTTCGGTTCCTATAATCCGCCCCTCATCCGTCCCGGGGGTGGGGGTCAAGGTTCCAACCGTCGCCCCCGCTTGTATCAAGATGAATCGACTTTCCGCCATCCTTCCTGCCAGCCAAGTGGTCGTGGATCTGGACGCCAGCAGCAAGAAGCGTGTGTTCGAGCACGCCGGCCTGTTGTTCGAGAATCATCACGCCATCGCGCGGGCCACCGTGACGGACAACCTGTTTGCGCGCGAGCGCCTGGGTTCTACCGGTTTGGGGCATGGCGTGGCCATCCCCCACGGGCGCATCAAGGGCCTGAAAAACCCCTTGGCGGCCGTGATCAGGCTCCAGCAGCCCATCCCCTTCGATGCGCCGGACGACGAATCCGTCAACTTGTTGATCTTCTTGCTGGTGCCCGAGGCTGCCACACAGCGCCACCTCGAAATCCTCTCCGAGATCGCCGAGCTGCTGTCCGACCGCGAACTGCGCGAACGGCTCAAGACAGAAGGCGACGCCGCCAAGGTGCACGAACTGATCGAGCGCTGGCAACCGCTCAAATCGGTGGCCTGAGCCCCGGATGAGTGCCAAAGACCTTGCCGTGATCAGCGCGGAAGCGCTGTTTGAAGCCAACCGCACCGCCCTGCACTGGGAATGGATTGCCGGCCACGCCCACCCCGAGCGCCGCTTTGACGAAGAAGCCGTCAAGGCCGCCCAGTCTGCTGCCGATCTGGTGGGCTACCTGAACTACATCCACCCCTACCGGGTGCAGATCGTGGGCCGGCGCGAGGCGGCTTACTTCAACAGCTCCACCCCCGAGGACCAGGAACGTCGCATCCAGCGCATCGTGACCCTTGAGCCCCCCGTGGTGGTGGTGGCTGACGCGCAAGCGCCCTCTGACCGCCTGGTGGCCATGTGTGGCCGCGCCGGCATCCCGTTGTTCGTCACCTCCGAGCCCGCCGGTCACGTGATCGACGTGCTGCGCTCATACCTTACACAGCATTTCGCCGAGCGCCTGACGCGCCACGGCGTGTTCATGGACATCCTGGGCCTGGGCGTGCTGCTGACGGGCGAATCAGGCCTGGGCAAGAGCGAACTGGGGCTGGAGTTGATCTCGCGCGGGCACGGCCTGGTGGCTGATGATGCGGTTGACCTGTACCGCGTCTCGCGCACCGCCATCGAGGGGCGTTGCCCCGAACTGCTGCAAAACCTGCTGGAAGTGCGCGGCATTGGCCTGCTGGACATCAAGTCCATCTTCGGCGAGACCGCGGTGCGCCGCAAGATGCGCCTCAAGCTCATCGTGCACCTGGTCCGCAAAGAGACCATGGAGCGCGAGTTCGAACGCCTGCCTTACGAACCCTTGTTCGAAGAGATCATGGCCGTCCCCATCCGCAAGGCGGTGATCGCGGTGGATGCTGGCCGAAATCTGGCCGTGCTGGTCGAAGCCGCCGTGCGCAACACCGTGCTGCAACTGCGAGGCATCGACACCTACAAGGAATTCATCGAGCGGCACCAGCGCGCGCTGGACCGCAGTAGCAGCAACAACGGCCAGGGCTGAGGCGCTGGCCGGCCGGATCAGGCGTGGTGGTGGCCGCCTCGGGGCAAGGTCACCTTGTTGCCGGCACAACCATCGCGGTTGCACACCACGTAAAGCGACAAGGCGTGGTCCTGCAGCACATAGCCGCGTTCCTTGGCGATTTCCTGCTGCCGTTGCTCGATCTCGGCGTCAAAAAACTCTTCCACGCGACCACACACCACACAGACCAGGTGGTCGTGGTGCTTGCCTTCGTTCAGCTCGAACACGGCCTTGCCGGTCTCGAAATGGTTGCGCGACAGGATGCCGGCTTGTTCAAACTGCATCAGCACGCGGTAAACCGTGGCCAGGCCGATGTCCGAGCCCTCGTTGAGCAGCACCTTGAACACGTCTTCCGCGGCCAGATGGCGCTGCGGTGACTGCTGGAACACTTCCAGGATCTTGATGCGGGGCAACGTGGCTTTGAGTCCGCTGCTTTTGAGTTCTTCGGCGTGGGTGGTCATATGGCGGGCTCCGGCGATCGGCGAAGGCACTTTTGGCCCCCGCTAGAATCGCCAATGATATCGATTCAATCCGACCAAGCCAATGTGGGGCCAATGCGGGCGGCGCCTTGCCGCGCTGGCCGGGGCGGATCGAGCATTTGTGATGCACACTGTCTGGCTCCTTTCCAAGGGCGTTGATGCCATGTTGATTTCCGTGACTTACCGATCCCTGTTGGCACCCGTGGCCGTGCTGTCCTTGTTGGCACTGTCGGCTTGTGGCACCCGCCTGAGCTCGCCCGAGACGCTGTTTGGCGTGATCCAGCCCTACCACATCGACGTGGTGCAGGGCAATGTGGTCACCCAAGAGGTGATGGCGCAAATCCAGCCCGGGCTGGGCCGAAGCCAGGTCCGCGAAATCCTGGGCTCGCCCCTGCTGGCCGACCCCTTCCACGCTGATCGCTGGGACTACGTTTTCACGATCCACCGCCAAGGCGTGCCCGACCAGCAGCGCCGCGTCACGGTGTTTTTCAAGGGCGACGCGGTAGAGCGTTTCGAGGCCGATGCCTTGCCCAGTGAACACGAGTTCGTGGCCTCCATCGACAAACCCACCGAACTCAAGAAACCGCCGGCCAATCTGACCGAGGCCCAGCTGGCCGCCTTGCCCGTGCCCCCCAAGACGGACGAGGTCCGCAAGGCCCCCCAAGGCGCCGTGCGTGAATACCCGCCGCTGGAAACAGGCCGTTGAGAAAACCAGGCCGTTAAAACCATGAACACAGACCAAGCCCTTCACAAGATCGCCATCGCAGGCGCCTCCGGCCGCATGGGCCGCATGTTGATCGAGGCCGTGCAGGCCGCCGACGACTGCGCCTTGGGCGGCGCCCTGGACATCGCCAGCAGCCCGGCCGTCGGCATCGACGCCCTGGCGTTTTCCGGTCAACGCAGTGGCATCGACATCACCGCTGATCTGCGGGCCGGCTTGAAGGACTCGCGCTTCCTGATCGACTTCACACGCCCTGAAGGCACGCTGGCCCACCTCAAGGTGTGCCGTGAACTGGGCGTCAAGGCGGTCATTGGCACCACTGGTTTCACACCCGACCAGCTCGCTGAAATCCGCGACATCGCGCGCGACATCGCCATCGTGATGGCGCCCAACATGAGCGTTGGCGTCAACGTGGTGCTCAAGCTGCTGGCCCAGGCCGCCAAGGCCCTCAAAGAGGGCTACGACATCGAGATCATCGAGGCCCACCACCGACACAAGGTCGATGCCCCTAGCGGCACGGCGCTCAAGATGGGCGAAGTGGTGGCCGAGGCCATTGGCCGCGACCTGAAATCGTGCGCCGTCTATGGCCGCGAAGGCGTGACGGGCGAGCGCGATCCCAGCACCATTGGTTTTGCCACTGTGCGCGGCGGCGACATCGTGGGCGACCACACCGTGCTGTTCGCCGGCATTGGCGAGCGCATCGAGATCACGCACAAATCGTCCAGCCGCTCCACCTATGCCCAGGGGAGCTTGCGCGCCGTGCGCTTCCTGGCCCACCAGCCGCATGGTCTGTTTGGCATGAACGACGTGCTGGAACTCGCGCCATGACGGGCTTGTCTCATCTGTGGGCACAGGGGGACATCATTTCCAAGGCGGTGGCGGTCCTGTTGCTGCTGATGTCGATCGGCGCCTGGGTGGTCATCTTCTGGAAGGGCTGGATGCTGGCCCGCGCCCGCCATGACTTGACGCGTGGCGTGCCGGCCTTCTGGCGTGCCGCTGACCTGGCCTCGGCCCGCCAGACGCTGCAGCCACTGGACCGCGAGGGCGTGCTCTTGCCGCTGGTCGATGCGGCGCAGGTGAGCTCGCAACCCGGCAGCCTGGAAGCCCAGGTGCAGCCCGAGGCCCAACTGACCCGCCGCTTGCGCGACAGCCTGCACGAGGTGCTGGCCCGTTTGCAAGCCGGTCAGGTGCTGCTGGCCTCGGTGGGGGCGGTGTCGCCCTTCGTGGGCCTGCTGGGCACCGTCTGGGGCATCTACCACGCCATGATGGGCATCAGCAACGATGGCTCGGTCAGCCTGGACAAGGTGGCCGGCCCGGTGGGCGAGGCGCTCATCATGACGGCCGCCGGCTTGGCCGTGGCCATCCCGGCCGTCCTGGCCTACAACATCTTCGGCAAGATCGTGTCGGCTTGCGAAGCCGACCTGGAAGGCTTTGCCCACGACCTGCGCGAAGCCGTGCTGGGCCACCCCGCGCGTGGCGCAGGCCCTGACGCCTGAGCCTTTCGGAGCACACCATGGCATTCGGCCGACTTGAACGACGCCAGGGCGCCCAGCCCATGAGCGAGATCAACATGACGCCGCTGATCGACGTCATGCTGGTGCTGTTGGTGATCTTCATGCTCACCGCACCCTTGATGACCTCCAGCCTCAAGCTGAACCTGCCCAAGGCCGACGCCAAGCAATCCGATGCCACGCCGCACAGCCTGATGATCTCGTTGTCGGCCGATGGCCAGACTTATTTGAATGACAGCGTGGTGACGGCACCAGGGCTGGTCGCCCAGGCCAAGGAAGCGGCCCGCCAGAGTGCCGACACCGAAGTGCAGTTGCGCGCTGACGAAGCCGTGTCCTACGGCCGCGTCGCCGAGCTGATCGGTTTGCTGCAACAGGCGGGCTTGAGCCGCATCGCCTTTGTCACCGAAGCCAAGATGAGCGCGCCCGAAAAAGGTGTCGGGCCCTGACGACAATGGCGGTGCGCCCGCTGGCGCACAATGGGCTTGTATTGACTGCTGCCCAGGAGTGGTATGGACGCCCCCAAGTTCCAGACTCAGAGTTACGACAACGCCCCGGCCGCCTTGGCCCGCATCACTGAACTCTATGATTCGCAGATCAATTACCTGCGCGATGCCTTGCAGCGTTTCGTTGGTGGTGAGACCTTCAAGGAGCATGTGCGCGCCAAGTACCCCTTCGTGCGCATCCAGACCGACACGGTGGCGCGCGCCGACTCGCGCTTGTCCTATGGCTTCGTGGCCGGCCCTGGCATCTATGAGACCACGCTGACCCGCCCGGACCTGTACGCTGATTACTACCGCGAGCAACTGGACCTGCTGCTCAAGAACCACAGCGTGTCATTGGAAGTGGGCTTGAGCAACGAGCCCATCCCCGTGCATTTCTCGCTGGCCGAGAACGACCACCTCGAAGGCACCTTGCCCGCCGATCGACGCCTGCTGTTGCGCGACCAGTTCGACCTGCCCGACCTGGCCTCGATGGACGATGGCATTGCCAACGGCACCTACGAGACCAGCCATGGCGGGCCGCGGGCCCTGGCCCTGTTCACCGCGCCGCGCGTGGACTACTCGCTGCACCGCCTGCGCCATTACACCGGCACCTCGCCCGAGCATTTCCAGAACTTCGTGTTGTTCACCAACTACCAGTTCTACATCGATGAGTTCGTGCGCATGGGCCACGAGCTGATGCGCCGCGCGCCAGACCCCGCCAATCCGCGCGACGACGACGATTGCATCGCTTTTGTAGAGCCAGGCAATGTGGTCACGCGCCGCGTGGGCGTGCCCGCCGAGGCTGGTGACCTCAAGGGCGCTGTGCCACCGCGTTTGCCGCAGATGCCGGCCTACCACCTGATGCGGGCCGACCGCAGTGGCATCACCATGGTCAACATCGGGGTGGGCCCGGCCAATGCCAAGACCATCACCGACCACATCGCGGTGTTGCGCCCGCACGCCTGGATCATGCTGGGGCACTGCGCAGGCCTGCGCAATTCACAGCAGCTGGGCGATTACGTGCTGGCCCACGGCTATGTGCGCGAAGACCATGTGCTGGACGAAGACCTGCCCTTGTGGGTGCCGATCCCGCCCTTGGCCGAAATCCAGCTGGCGCTGGAAGGCGCGGTGGCCGATGTGACGCAGCTCAATGGCTACGAGCTCAAGCGCATCATGCGCACGGGCACCGTGGCCTCGACCGACAACCGCAATTGGGAGTTGTTGCCCCACCGGGGGCCAGAGCGGCGTTTCAGCCAGAGCCGCGCCGTGGCCCTGGACATGGAAAGCGCCACGATCGCGGCCAACGGCTTCAGGTTCCGCGTGCCCTACGGCACCTTGCTGTGTGTGAGCGACAAGCCCTTGCATGGCGAGCTCAAGCTGCCGGGCATGGCCAACCAGTTTTACCGTGAGCGGGTGGACCAGCACTTGCGCATCGGCCTGCGGGCCATCGAGCGCCTGCGCGGCAACCGCGCGGGTCAGTTGCACAGCCGCAAGCTGCGCAGCTTTGCCGAGGTCGCTTTTCAGTGACTGAATCGGCGGGCCCGGGTTAGGCGAGCGCTTAACCGGGCCGGGTTACCGCAAGCGGAACCCTTCCAGCGGCCTTTTTCAGGCGGCGACGGTGTCCATCGAGTGGACCGAATCGGCCACCGGCAGCACTTCGCGGCGAATCTGCTCGCCAGCCAATTGCGCGGCCACTTTCAGGTCATAAGCAGTTTGCAGGTCCATCCAGTACTGGGCGGGCGTGCCGAAGAATCGGGCCAGACGCAGCGCCGAATCTGGGCTGATACCGCGGCGCTCGCGCACGATGTCGTTCACCCGGGGCGCCGGCACGTGCAGCCGAATGGCCAGCCCGCTGGCTGACAAACCGTGGCGGGCCATGAATTGACTGCGCAGGATGGCGCCAGGGTGTACGGCTTCAGAGTTGCTCATGATGGTCGGCTTTTTGAAAGATACTGAGTGCATCCTAGGGGCTGGCGGGCGCGGCGACTGTCAATATCGGTACAGTTTGCATGCATTCCATCTAACCCATTCGGGGGATGCGCTTGAGTCTGCCACAGAATTGACACGCCCGACGTTCATGAACCGCCGTACTGATCCAGTTCCGCCCAGCCTGATGCCCGCCTTGCGATCGCACATCTGGTTTGCCAGTTGCCCGGAGGCTTTGCAGGAGGGGCTGCTGGCGCGAGGCCGGCTGTGGTCTCTCAAGCCGGGCGATACTTTGTTTTCACAAGGTGAAGACCAGGGCGGCCTGTATTGCGTGGTGGCCGGGGCGCTCAAGGTCGGGTCCATCAACCCGCGCGACGGCACGCACCGGTTGTCCCTTTACCTGGAGCCCTACCAGTGGGTGGGTGAAATCGCACTGATCGACCGCAAGCCGCGCAGCCAGGATGCCGTGGCGGACACCAATTCCACCGTGCTGGTGATCCCGCAGGCGCAGTTGGAGCCCTGGTTGGACGCCAATCCCCACTACTGGCGCGACATCGCCCGGCTGGCCTGTGGCAAGTTGAGGTTGATGTTGATGGCGGCCGAGGACAGTGCATCGATGGGCATTGAACAGCAGCTGGCACGCCGCCTGGTGTTCGCGGCCACCAGCTATGGGCACGCCGTGCAACCCACTTTGCGCAAGCGCTTGCGCCTGCCCCAGGAATACCTGGCCCGCATGTTGGGCGTGTCGCGGCAAACGATCAACAAGGCCTTGAAGTCGCTGGCGGCCGACCGCGTCATCGCAGTGCATTACGCGGAGATCGAAATCCTGGATGCCAAGGCGCTGGCCAGCCTGGCGGGCCACTTCGACGCCGCGCTGTGGAGCGGGCTGGGGGAAGGCGGCGCTTGACGAGGCGCGTCAAACCGCCCGGGGTTTGACCTTGCCGGCAGCTTCCTTGGCGCGCGCACGGGCCACGTCCAACTGCTCGTCAAACGCCAGGGCCACACCCATGCGGCGTTTGACAAAGCTCTCAGGCTTGCCGAACAGGCGCAGGTCGGTGTTTGGCACGCGCAGGGCCTCGGCCACACCGTCGAACACCATGGCCTGAGCATCGACACCGCCGTAGATGACGGCCGAGGCGCCGGGCGTGCGCAGGGCCGTGTTCACCGGCAGGCCGAGGATGGCGCGGGCGTGCAGTTCGAACTCGCTTTGCACCTGGGTGGCCAGGGTGACCAGGCCGGTGTCGTGCGGGCGGGGGCTGACCTCGCTGAACCACACTTGCGCACCCTTGACGAACAACTCCACGCCGAACAGGCCCTGGCCGCCCAGGTCGTCGGTCACGGCTTTGGCGATGGCCTGCGCCTGGGTCAAGGCCTGGGGGTGCATCGGATGTGGCTGCCAGCTTTCCACGTAGTCGCCGCTGACCTGCAGGTGGCCAATCGGCTCGCAAAACTGGGTGGTGATCTGGCCATGCTCATCCACAGCGCGCACGGTCAGCAAGGTGATCTCGTAGTCGAAATCGATGAAGCCTTCGACGATGACACGGCTGTGGCTCACGCGACCGCCCGCCATCGCGTGATCCCATGCTTTTTGCACATCGGCGGGCCCATCGATCTTGCTCTGGCCTTTGCCCGACGAGCTCATCACTGGCTTGACGATGCAGGGGTAGCCGATCTTGCTGTCGATGGCGGCCTGCAGCTCTTGCAATGAATCGGCGAACACGTAGGGGCTGGTGGGCAGCGACAGCGTCTCGGCGGCCAGGCGGCGGATGCCTTCGCGGTCCATGGTCAGGCGCGCGGCGCGGGCCGTGGGGATGACGCGGACCACGCCTTGCGCTTCCAGCTCTTCCAGCACGGAGGTGGCGATGGCTTCGATCTCAGGCACGACCAGGTGGGGGCGCTCGGCCAGGATCAAGGCGCGCAGCTGGTCGGCGTCGCTCATGGTGATCGTGCGGCTGTGGTGGGCCACCTGCTGCCCGGGGGCGTTCTCGTAGCGGTCCACCGCGATGGTTTCCACGCCCAGGCGCTGCAGCGCGATCAGCACCTCTTTGCCCAATTCGCCCGAGCCCAGCAGCATGACGCGCGTGGCGGCTGGCGACAAGGGCGTGCCAAGGGGAAGGGTGTGGCCCGGGGTGCTGCTGGTGGGTGTGCTCATGGCTGGCTGGCGGCTGAAAGTGCGGCGTGGTGGTCAGCCATTGTCCGCCATGGGCAGCTCCACGGTGAAGCGGCTGCCGCGGTCAGGGTGGCTGTCTACCTGCAGGCGCCCGCCCAGCCTGTCCACCAGGCGTTGGACCACGGCCAGGCCCAGGCCGGTGCCGTCCGCGCGCAGGGCCCGCGCATCCTCCAGCCGCACATAGGGTTGGAAGATGGCCTGCACGTGCTCAGGGGCGATGCCGATGCCAGAGTCTTCAACCACGATCGTCATGCCGCGCGCGCCGTGGGGGCGTGACGGGCTGGCGTGCACGGTCACGCCACCCACCAAGGTGTATTTGAGGGCGTTGCTGACCAGGTTGCACACGATCTGCCTGACCCGCGTGGCGTCGCTCTTGACGACTTGAAGGGCGGCTTGGTCGCCGGGGGCCATTTCGATGCGCAAGCTCAGGCCCTTGGCCTGAGCCCGCCCGATCCAGTCGTCGCGCAGCTCGTTGAGCAATTGGCCCAGGTCGAAAGTGTCTGCCTGGATGCGCAAGGCGGGGTCTTCCAGGCGGGTGAACTCGGTGACATCGCGCAGGTGCGTGTCCAGTTGGGTGGCGCTGTTGCGCAGGCGGTCAAGCGCGCGCGTTTCGGCGCTGCCGCGCAGCTTGAGGGCGAGCAGGTCGATGCTGCCGAGCATGGCTTGCAACGGGGTACGGATCTCGTGCGAGAGCATGGCCAGGAAGCGCTCCTTGCCCTTGTAGGCTTCTTGCTGCGATGCGCCGAGCTGGCCGCGCAAATGAACGATGAAGCTGAGCGCAAGGATGCAGGCGGGGTGAATCAGCAACGCGGCCAGCAGCGTTTTCTGGGTGAGCAGGTGCGCGTCGGGCCAGCCGCCGGCCGGTGCTGGCGTTTGCAGGCTCAACAAGTATTGGGCCAGCAAGCCTGCGTAGGTGAGGCCGCTGACCCAGGCGCCGCCGCGCTGCCAGGCCACGAAGGCGATGACGTAGAACACCGGGATCAATTGCGCCAGCGAGCTCACGGCGTACAGCTGGGACAGGGACTGCCCGCCCATGCCCAGGTGGATGGCCACCAGCAGGTACACGCTGGTGGCGATGAGCGTGGGCGGCACGGCCCAGGGCATGCAGCGCGGCTGAACCATGTGCAGCACGCCCACCCCGAAGTACAGGGCCGACAGCGCGGGGATGGTCCACTGGTCCCATTGGGTGGCCAGGCCTTGCTGGCGGTCGGAGAGCCAGATGAGCAGGGTGCCCATGGCGGCGAGCAGGGCCACGCCGGTCATCAGGCGGGCATGCCGGGCATCGACAGGCCGTGGCGGCGTGGGGGTCATGCGGGTGTGCTGTTGGCCAGGCGGTCCAGTTTGCTCTGGATGGTGGCCGTCAGCACGGCCGGGCGCACGGGCTTTTCAAAGAAGGCCACGCCTTGGGTGCGCAACAGCGTGGTCAGGTCGGCCTCGGTGGCGGCGCCGCCGCGCAACTGGCCGGTCAGCAGCACGATGGGGGCTTGGGGGCGCGCAGCGCGGATCTGTTCGACCAAAGCGTGCGAGGTCTGGCCCACGCCCAGGATCAGGTCGACCACGAAGGCGTCGTAATCGGCCAGGGGCGTGCCGAGCAACTGGGCGGCGCTGGTGAATGAATCGGCGCGGTAGCCGGTCTCGTTGAACCAGTCGCCCAGGGCTTCGGCCGACGCCAGATCGTCGTCGACCACGGCGATGCGCGTGGGCCGGACCTGGTTGTCCTGCGTCATGGTGACTTGGGCGACCTGGTAATGCGGCGTTTGAATCCCGCGCGCGCGCAGCGTGGCCGGGCTGGCCACCCACCACCCTTGGGCATCGTGCGCGGCGGCCAGCACCACGCCGGGCAGTGCGCTGGCGATGATCTGTGCGCCTAGCCGGACCTCGCAGGGCAGGGCTTGGCCTTCGATCAGGAACTGGGCCGCCTGGGTGGCGTGGGGCGAGTGGCTGGCCAGGGCGGGCGAAGCAGGCCTGGGTGGTGCAGCTTGGGGGCCAAAGACCTGGTCGAGTGATTCGCCGTGGTGCTGCGTGATGGCCATCACTTCGCCAAACAACCAGACCGCCCCGCGCAATTTGCGCCGAGCCTGGCTGATGGAGATTCCGGTGATCTGCGCCACGGCCGCCGCCTGTTGCCGCGCGGGGATGCCGTGGCGCTCCATCAGGGCGCTGAGGCATTCGGCGGCCATCGTGGAGGATGGGTCGCGCGCCTCCTCGCCGGGCAAAGGGATGTCGTGGGGTTCTAGGGCGGCCATGGGGTCGTTTATGCGCACATCTGATTCATTTGAATCATTTTTGCATCTTGTGAAGAGGTTTCAGGCGATATAATCATCAAAGCGCTCAAATATGACCGCGCGGGGCGCCCGCTCAGGGAATCCATCACAACACCACTGGCCCTTCGGGGCTGGTCGGCATGGCCACTGTTCTGGTTTGAACATGGCCGCCGGATGCCACAGGCTTTGAAGGCCACCTTTTCGGAGGTGGCCTTTTTTTCGTGGGTGTCCATTGTCACCTGCGCAAAGGCAAGGCGTTCAAGGGAATGCGAAGGTAGGTGATGCCATTGTCATCGGCCGGCGGGAATTGCCCGCCACGCACATTGACCTGGATCGACGGCAGGATCAGCGTGGGCATCTCCAGGGTGGCGTCGCGCGCCTGGCGCATGGCCACGAACTCCGCTTCGCTGATGCCGTCGCGCACATGGATGTTGTGGGCGCGTTGCTCCGCCACGGTGGTCTGCCATTGGGGGGCTCGCCCGTTGGGCGGGTAGTCGTGGCAGACGAAGACCTGGGTGGCCGGCGGCAGCTCGAGCAGGCGCCGCATGGAACGGTACAGGGTGTGGGCATTGCCTCCGGGAAAATCAGCGCGCGCGCTGCCCACGTCGGGCATGAACAGCGTGTCGCCCACGAACACGGCACCATCGATCAGGTAGGCCATGTCGGCCGGGGTGTGGCCTGGCACCAGCATCGCGGTGGCGGTGAGGCTCCCGATCTGGAAGGTCTCGCCCTCTTGGAAAAGGTGGTCAAACTGGCTGCCATCGGGCAGGAATGTGCGCTCCAGGTTGTAGATCTTCTTGAAGGTGGCCTGGACTTCGCGGATGTGCTCGCCGATGGCAATGCGCCCGCCGGCCTGCTGCTGCACATGCCGGGCCCCGGACAAATGATCGGCATGCGCGTGGGTTTCCAGGATCCAGTCCACGCTCAGGTCATGGGTGCACAGGTAGGCCAGCACCTGGTCGGCCGAATCGGTGGCGGTGTGGCCCGATTTGAAGTCGTAGTCGAGCACCGGATCAATGACGGCGGCGCGCCGGGTGGCAGGGTCGGCCACCACGTAGGACACCGTCCAGGTTTTGGGGTCGAAAAAGGCTTGGATCTTGGCCTGAGCAGTCATGCTTCAACTCCCGCTTAAACAGTATGTTGACTTACATTATGTTTAAATATATATTGTTGTCAAGCCCAATGAACCACGCTCCTCATGACCGACACCACCGCCATTGATCCAGCCATCCTGCGCAGCGCAGCTGGGCGGGCGGTCGGGGCCTTGAAGTTGCTGGCCAACGAAGAGCGCTTGCTCTTGCTGTGCCAGTTGTCCCAGGGCGAGATGTGCGTCAGTGAATTGGAAGCGCAGCTGGGCATTCACCAGCCCACGCTATCGCAACAACTGGGCGTGCTGCGCACGGAAGGCGTGGTGAGCACGCGCCGGCAGGGCAAGCACATTTTCTACAGCGTGGCTGATGCCAACTTGCTGGAGATCCTGGCAGTGCTTTACCAGCTTTACTGCCCAAAGGATTGAACGATGTCGATCGACTGGAGTGCTTTCACGCCCTGGTCCGCGCTGATCGGTGGAGCCTTGATTGGCTTGGCGGCTGCCACTTTGCTGTGGCTGAACGGGCGCATCGCGGGCATCAGCGGGATCGTGGGGGGCTTGCTGACGCAGGCCTCGGGTGATGTGGCTTGGCGCCTGGCCTTTGTGCTGGGCTTGGTGGGCTCGCCCTGGGTCTATGGCCTGGCCACCGACTGGCCCTTGCCGCAGATTGACGCTGGCTACGCTGCGCTGGTGCTGGCCGGGCTGTTGGTGGGCGTGGGCACGCGCTATGGCTCGGGCTGCACCAGTGGCCATGGTGTTTGCGGGCTGTCACGCTTGTCACCCCGTTCGCTGGTGGCCACCGTGGTGTTCATGGCCGCTGGTTTTTTGACGGTGTGGGTGCTGCGCCATGCGCTGGCCATTTGAGCAAGGGATCACCATGAGCATCTTCACGGCGTTGCTGGCGGGTTTGTTGTTTGGCATCGGCCTCATCGTGTCGGGCATGGCCAACCCGGACAAGGTGTTGGGCTTTCTGGACCTGGCGGGATCATGGGATCCCTCGCTGGCTTTCGTCATGGTCGGTGCCATCGCGGTGGGCGTGGTGGCCTTCATGGCGGCCCGGGGGCGCACCATATCGCTGTTGGGCGAGCCGATGAAGCTGCCGGCCTCGAAGCAGATCGACCGGCGCCTGGTGGGCGGCAGCGTGCTGTTTGGCGTGGGTTGGGGTGTGGCCGGCTTTTGCCCGGGTCCAGGCTTGGTGGCCTTGGGTATGGGCGACGTCAAGGCGCTGGTGTTTGTGGTGGCCACGCTCGTGGGCATGGCTTTGTTCGAGTGGTTTGAGCGACGAGGGCGGTCTTCATGAGTGACGTGGTGCGGCGTGTGGCCATCGTGGCGGCCATGCCTGAAGAGTTGAGCGCCTTGCTGCAGGCGATGCCGCCGGGCAGGCAGGTTCAACGTGCCGGCCGCACATTCTGGTTGAGCCAGTGGTGTGGGCACGAGGTGGTGGCCGTGCTGTCGCGCATTGGCAAGGTCGCGGCGGCCACCACGACCACCTTGCTGCTCACCGAGTTCAGCGTGGACCGCGTGCTGTTCACGGGCGTGGCCGGTGGTTTGGGCGATGGCGTGAAGGTGGGCGACGTGGTGGTGGCCGATGCGCTGTTGCAGCACGACATGGACGCCTCGCCCCTGTTCCCGCGCTTTGAATTGCCCGGCCTGGGTGTGGACCGCCTGCCGGCAGATGCAGCGCTGGCACGCCTGGCGGTGCAAGCCGCCACCGAGGTGCTGAACGAATCCCACGTGCATGGCCTGGTGCCATCCGCACCGTGTGTGCGCCTGGGCCTGGTGATCAGTGGCGATCTCTTTGTCGACACCACCAGCGAGAGCGAGGCCTTGCGCCTGGCCTTGCCTGAGGCCCTGGCGGTGGAAATGGAAGGGGCGGCGCTGGCCCAGGTGTGCCATGACTTTGGCGTGCCCTTTGCCGTGATCCGCACCATCTCGGATCGCGCGGATGACGCGGCACACGTTGATTTCCAGCGCTTTGTGCAAGAGGTGGCCAGCCGCTATTCTCTGGCCGTGGTCAGGGCTGTGCTGGCACGCCTGCCACCGTGAAACACAACAAGTTGGAGACCCGCATGACCACAAGCTTCCACTCGTTCAAGGAGTTCTATCCGTTTTACCTGTCGCAGCACGCCGATGTGACCTGCCGCCGCCTGCACGTGTTGGGGTCATTGCTGGTGCTGGTGGCGTTGGTGGCCGTGGTGGTGTCACAGCAGTGGGTTTTCCTGCTGGGCGTGCCCTTCATCGGCTATGCCTTTGCCTGGGTGGGCCATTTTGTGTTCGAGAAGAACAAGCCGGCCACGTTCAGCCACCCCGTCTACAGCTTCATGGGCGATTGGGTGATGCTCTACCAGGTCTTGACGGGCAAGGTCCGCTGGTGATGAGAATGCCTCTGAGTTGCTCACACCACCAAAGGGCAAGCCCGTGTGCGGACATCGCAATGGACATGGGAACACTCTTGCAGCTCGCGCACTGTAGCGATCGGCGCTGACGAGACCTATAAGCGTTTTACCCAATAGGGAGTTGATTGACGTTAACGTCATCCAGGCCTAGCATGGGCCCATGCAAAACTTCGTTTCCACGCCTGCCCGCTTCGTGCAGACGGCCTTGCGGCACGCCGATCAACCCGGCTATTTCGTGCGCGAGGCCGGGGGTTGGAAGCCGACCACGTGGAACGACTACGCCGACCAGGTCGACTCGGCCGCGCGCGCTTTGCTGGCCTTGGGCGTCAACCGCGGTGACGTGGTGTGCGTGCTGGGCTTCAACCGGCCCGAGTGGGTGATCATGGACATGGCGGCCATGATGATTGGCGCCGTGCCGGCCGGCATCTACTGGACCAGCCCGCCCAACGAGATCGAATACGTGCTCAACCACTCGCGCAGCCCGGTGCTGCTGGTGGACAGCGACGAGCGGCACCAGCAGGTGGCGGCTTTGCGGGGCCAGTTGCCCCACTTGCGGCAGATCGTCCGGATGAAGGGCGCGGCCAGCCTGGGCGATGCCTTGTCATGGGAGGCCTTCATGGCGCTGGGCGAGGCGCGCCTGCAGACCCTGGTGGAGCGGCGCTTGCACGAGTTGCAACCCGGCGATCCGGGCACCTGCATCTACACCTCGGGCACCACGGGGCCTTCCAAGGCGGTGATGCTGTCGCATGCCAACCTGGCCTGGAGCGCTGCCGCCTTGGGCCAGTCGCTCACGGCCACGGCGCAAGAGCGGGTCATCTCTTACCTGCCGCTGGCCCATGTGGCCGAGCAGATGGTCAGCATCCACACGCCAGCCATGGTGGGCTTCCCCATCTACTTCGCGCGCAGTCTGGACGAGCTGGGGGAGCACCTCAAAGAGGTCCGCCCCACCATCTTCTTTGGCGTGCCGCGCGTGTGGGAGAAGATGCACGCGGGCATCCAGGCCAAGCTGGCGGCGGCCACTGGCGTGAAGAAGCACCTGGCCGCCTGGGCTTTGCGCGTGGGCCAGCAATGGCACGGCGCCATCCTGGATGGGCGCCAGCCTGGTGCGTGGCTGAACTGGCAGAAGAAGTGGGCCGGCCAACTGATCCACCAGAAAGTGAAGGCGGCCATTGGCCTGGACCAGGCGCACATGCTGTCATCCGGGGCGGCGCCCATCGCGGCCGAGAAGCTCCGGTTCATGACCGGGCTGGACCTGGTCATCCGCGAGGTCTATGGGCAATCCGAAACCTGCGGTGCTACCAGCTTGAGCACCGAAGGCGCCACGCGCATTGGCTCGGTGGGGCGGCCCTTGAAGGGCGTGGACATGCGCATTGCCGACGATGGCGAGATCATGGTGCGCGGCCCGCACATCTTCCAGGGCTATGCCGGCAGCCCCCAGGCCACGGCCGAGACCCTGCAGGATGGCTGGCTGTTCAGCGGCGACCTGGGCCACATCGATGCCGACGGCTACCTGTACATCACCGGGCGCAAGAAGGACTTGCTGATCACTTCGGGCGGCAAGAACATCTCGCCCGCCAACATCGAGGCCGACCTGATGACCGTGCCGTTGGTCGAGCACGCCGTGGTGTGTGGCGATGGGCGCCATTACCTGAGCGCCTTGCTGACGGTGAACCAGGAGGCCCTGGCCGCCTTGGCCGCCGCCAGCCTGATCAGCGGGCCGGATCTGCACCGGCACCCCTTGGTGCTGGAAGAGCTGCAGCGCGGCATCGACGAGGTCAATGCCCGGCAGGCGCGGGTGGCGCACATCCGCAAGTTCAGCGTGCTGCCTTGCGCGCTGTCGATCGAGGCGGGTGACCTGACGCCCACCTTGAAGGTCAAACGCAAGGCCGTGATCGCACGCCACCAGCACCTGGTGGATGAGATGTACGGGGACCAGCCGGCAATGCAGGCCTGAGCTACCGCGACAGCGCGAATTTTCCAAAAGGCCCAAGCCGGAGCAGACCGGCTTGGGCCTTTTTTATGCCTGTGTCCGATTCTTGCATTGGCCCAATGCCCCCTCTCTACCCAACAGGAGTTCCCCCATGAGACACGGAGACATTGGCAGCAGCAACGACACCGTCGGCGTGGCCGTCGTCAACTACAAGATGCCGCGCCTGCACACCAAGGCCGAGGTGCTGGCCAACGCCCGCAAGATCGGCGAGATGCTGGTGGGCATGAAGCAGGGCCTGCCCGGCATGGACCTGGTGGTGTTTCCGGAATACTCCACCCACGGCATCATGTACGACGCCAAGGAGATGTACGACACCGCCTCGACCGTGCCCGGCGACGAGACCGAGATCTTCGCCGCCGCCTGCCGCAAGGCCAATGTGTGGGGCGTGTTCTCGCTCACCGGCGAGCGCCACGAAGAGCACCCCAACAAGGCGCCCTACAACACGCTCATCCTGATGAACAACCAGGGCGAGATCGTCCAGAAGTACCGCAAGATCATGCCGTGGACGCCCATCGAGGGCTGGTACCCGGGCAACTGCACGTATGTGTCCGACGGCCCCAAGGGCATGAAGATCAGCCTGATCATCTGCGACGACGGCAACTACCCCGAGATCTGGCGCGACTGCGCCATGCGCGGCGCCGAGCTGATCGTGCGCTGCCAGGGCTACATGTACCCTGCCAAGGAGCAGCAGATCATGGTGGCCAAGTGCATGGCCTGGATGAACAACGTGTACGTGGCGGTGGCCAACGCGACCGGCTTTGACGGCGTGTACAGCTACTTCGGGCACTCGGCGCTGGTGGGCTACGACGGCCGCAGCCTGGGCGAGTGCGGCACCGAAGAGATGGGCATCCAGTACGCCGAGATGTCGATGAGCTCGATCCGCGATGCGCGCAAGAACCAGCAGTCCAACAACCACCTCTACAAGTTGGTGCACCGCGGCTACACCGGCAAGATCAACTCGGGCGAAGACGCCAAGGGCGTGGCGGCATGTCCTTTCGAGTTCTACGGCAAATGGGTGAATGACCCTGAAGGCACGCGCGAGATGGTCGAGGCCATCACCCGCTCGACCGCCGGCACGCCCGAGTGCCCGATCGAGGGCATTCCCAACGAACCGGCCCAGCACCGCTGATGGCGCTGGAGAGCTACCGCATCCGCGAGCAGCCCTTCTACCAGGCGACGGGCAACGAGGTCGCCTTGTTTGAGCATGCGCACCGCCACCGCATGCCCTTGCTGCTCAAGGGCCCCACCGGGTGCGGCAAGACGCGCTTCGTCGAGCACATGGCCTGGAAGCTGGACCGGCCGCTGGTCACCCTAGCGTGCAACGAAGACATGACCGCGTCCGATTTGGTGGGCCGCTACCTGCTGGACGCCGATGGCACCCGCTGGCACGACGGCCCGCTGACGCTCGCCGTGCGCCATGGCGGCATCTGCTACCTCGACGAGGTGGTCGAAGCGCGGCAGGACACCACCGTGGTGATCCACCCCTTGACCGACGCGCGGCGCATGCTGCCCTTGGACAAGAAGGGCGAGGTGGTCCAGGCCCACCCTGATTTCCAGCTCATCGTGTCCTACAACCCGGGCTACCAAAGTCGCGCCAAGGACATGAAGACTTCGACCCGGCAGCGCTTTGCGGCGCTGGATTTCGACTACCCGCCGATGGCCGTGGAGGCCGGCATCGTGGCGCATGAAACCGGCGTGGCGCTGGAGGTGGCGACACGGCTGGTGCGCATTGCCCACCAATCCCGCGCCTTGAAAGGCCGGGGCTTGGACGAAGGCATGTCCACCCGCATGCTGATCTACGCGGGCTTGTTGATCGGCTCGGGCCTGGACGCGCGTGAAAGCTGCGACATGGCCTTGACCCACGCCTTGACGGATGACCCGGACATGGCGCGGACCTTGCGCGATCTGGTGGCCGCGCAGTTTGGCGAGGCGCCCGTGGCATGAGCGACTGGCCATCGCTGCGTTGGTTGGCGCAGGGCTTGTTGGGGTGTGACCTGGCCCTGCAGTCAGGCGGCTCATCCGCGGCAGACGGCTTGCTGTCGCGCCCGGTGTTGACGCCCAGCCACCTGTTGCTGCCGGATGACCTGCCTGTGCCAGACGGCCTTGACCAGCACAGCCTGCTGCGCGCCGCCACCGCGCATGCCGTGGCCCACCTGAAATTCTCAGTGCCCTCACTGCCCTCCAAGGGCCTCAAGCCCATGACGGTGGCCTTGATCTCGGCCTTGGAAGATGCGCGTGTTGAGCGCTTGTTGCTGCGTGACCATCCTGGCATGCGCGACTGGTTTCTCAAACCGCTGCGCCTGGCCGTTCAGCCCGAAGGCATCGGCTTTGCCGCCTTGATGTCGCGCCTGGATCTGGCCCTGATGGACCCGGCCTACCGCGACGATCAACCTTGGGTCCACAAAGCCCGCACATTGTTCGAAAAACAGGCCGCCGATCTTGAAAACAGCGAAGGCTTCCGCCAGATCGCTTTGAACCTGGTGCATGACCTGGGCCAAACGCGTGTCGCCTTCCGGCCTGGCCAGTACCAGGTCTCGGCCCCTTACCGGGATGACAACACCTTCTTATGGCAGCACGAAATCTCGTCGGCGGATCCACCGCCTGAGCTGGAGCTGCAGGTGCCGCAGCAACACCCACCGCAAGCCCAGTCGATGCCAAGCAGCGGTGAGGGCAAGGTGCCGGAAGTGGCGACCGAGGAAGTGGCCCTGTGCCAGCACCTCTACCCAGAGTGGGACCACCGCTTGTCCTTGCTGCGCCAGGATTGGTGCACGGTGGTCGACAAGCTGCCCTCTTGGCGGCATGTGCCCAAGCCCGCATTGGCCGTGTCTGCAGCGCCCATGGCCTTGAAGCGGCCGCCGCACTTGCACGGCGGGCGCCGCGTCCGGCGTCAGCCTGAAGGCGATGAGCTGGACCTCAACGCGGTGGTGGAGTTCATGGTGGCGCAGCGCTCGCACCGCTTCGGTGAATCACGGTGCTTCAGCCGCCGTGCCGCTGCTGAGCCATCGGCCAGCATCCTCGTCTTGCTGGACTTGTCTGCATCCACCAATGACCGCTTGCCCGAGGGCACGCAAACCTTCCTCGGCCTGGAGAAGGAGGCCGCACTGATGCTGGCCAACGCGGTGCATGCCAGCGGCGACCGCATCGCGGTGCATGGCTTCTCGTCCAACACTCGCGCCGAGGTCAGCTACTACCGCCTGGTCGATTTTGGTGCGCCCCTGGATGCCGCCGCGCACGCCGTGCTGTCGTCGGCCCCGGCGCGCCATTCAACGCGGCTGGGCGCGGCGTTGCGACACGCCACCGCCAGCCTGCTGGAAGAAGCCAACGACCTGAAAGCCATCCTGGTGCTCACCGATGGCGCGCCTTCCGACATCGATGTCCACACGCCAAACCACTTGGTGGAAGACGCCCGCCACGCCATCCACCAAGCGCGGGCTGCGGGGGTGCAAGTGCACGGCTTGGTCGTCGACCGGCAAGCCGACACCTACGCCCGCCGCATCTTTGGCTGGCGCCACCACCACATCGTGGACAACGCCATGACCTTGCCAACCCGGCTGTGCAGCCTGTACCGCTGGCTCACCGCCGCCTGACGGCGCAAGCCTGGCATACCTATTGCATTGACTCCTGGGCAGGTGGAGCGATTTTGGTGCATCTCTGAAAAGGTGCGCGGATCATCTACTGAGGGGCACTAGGGTTCCGATCGATGGTTGACCGCCAAGCCATCTTTGTCTGGTCCAAGAGTGCCCCGGCCTCGCAAGGGGCTCCACGGAGGGACAAAAGCCCGGGAGAGCGACGATCACATCGTCTCGCCCCTGCGCTTGTCCCCTCAACAGGAGCTTCCCATGGCATTTCCCCGTCTTCGCGTTCTCCAAGCCGCCACCGTGCTGGCCTTGTCCCTGGTCACTGGCGCGTCCATGGCGGCCACGTCCCTGAAAATCGGCACCGTCGTGTGGATCGGCTACGGGCCCTTCTACGTGGCCGAGGCGCTGGACCTCTTCAAGAAATACAACCTCAAGGTCTCGTTGCAGATCTTCAGCGATCCGGCCCTGATCCCCTCGGCCATCAGCAGTGGCGCGGTCGATGGCGGCATGCTCACTTACGACCAGGTCATTGGCCAGGTCGCGGCAGGGCGCATGCAGAAGGTCGTGATGCCCATCGATTACTCCAACGGCGGTGACGCCATCGTGGCCACCAAGGCCATCACCAAGGTGAGCGAGTTCAAGGGCAAGAAGATCGGCTTCAACCCGCTGTCGCCGTCTGACTTTTTGCTGTCGTATGCCTTGAAGGTCAACAAGCTGACCGACAAGGACATCACCGCCGTCAGCATGACGCCCGAGACCGTGCCCGCCGGCATGGCGTCTGGCCAGTTGCCCATCGGCGTGACCTACGAGCCCAGCCTGTCGCAGATCCTCAGCCAGGGTGGCGGCAAGAAATTCCACGTGGTGTTCTCGTCGAAAGACGCGCCCGGCCTGATCGCCGATGTGCTGGTGTTTGACGAGAAGAAGATCGCCTCCATGCCCACCGAAATCTCAGGCGTCATCAAGGGCTACCTGGACGGCATGGCCTACATGAAGGCAAAACCTGATGAGGCCGCTGCCATCATCGGCAAGGCCATGGGCGTGTCGGCCAAAGAGGTGAAAGAGCAACTCAGCGGCGTGCACAACATCGCGCTCAGCGAAATGCCCAAGGCCTTTGCCAAGGGCAAGGAAACCACGTCCTACTTCGCCAGCGGCGAGATCATCGGCACGCTGTTGAAGGCCAAGGGCCAGATCACCACGGTCCCGCCCACTGAGTCCACTTTCGACGCGCAGTTCGTCAATGCGCTGACCAAGAAGTAACAGCGTGGGGGCCACCATGTTCAAGAGCTTTCGCTATGCCGATGGCGTGGCCCCCAATGTGGCGGCCCTCGCGTTCACCTTGCTGGGCTACCCGCTGGGCGTGTTGATGCTGGTGTCGCCCCACTGGGCGATCAATGGGCTCGGCGTGGTGCTGGTTACCTTGAGCTTGGTCTGGTCCGCCTATTACATCCACGAGTTTGCCCACCAGGCCATCTTCAAAACGCCCGAGGCCAATGAGCGCTGGGGCACCTTGATGAGCTGGCTCAATGGCAGCTGCTACGCCGCCTTTGCCGACATGCGCCGCAAGCACATGCGCCACCACGTGGAGCGGGCCGACGTGATCACGTTTGACGCCCGTGGCTTCTTGCTGCAATCGCCGGCGTGGTTCCGGCGCAGCGTGTTGGCGCTGGAGTGGGCCTACTTCCCAGCGGTCGAGTTCTTGATGCGTGGCTTCGTGGTGCTGCTGCCCTTCCGCGATGAGCGCAAGAAGGCCTTGCGGTCCCGCATCATCGGCATCGGCTTGGTGCGCACCGCGGCCTTTGCGCTGCTGGCTTGGGTGTCGGTGAAGGCCTTGCTGCTGTACTTCATGGCCTACCTGCTCTTCATCACGGTGCTGCGTTTTGCCGATTGCTTCCAGCACACCTACGACGCCTACCCGATCATGGATGACCAGCCCATCCCGGCCGACAAGGTGCGCGACCGCGTCTACGAACAAGCCAACACCTACAGCAATGTGGTGGGCGTGGACAAGCCGGTGCTGAACATGCTGTGGCTCAACTTCGGCTTTCACAACGCGCACCACGAGAAGCCCACCCAGCCCTGGCACCGCCTGCCCCAGCTGCACCGCGAGCTGTATGGCGATGCGCATGCCCAGGTGGTGACGGTGCGCCAGCTGCTGCGCAGCTTCCACATCAACCGCGTCAAGCGCGTGTTGGCCGTGGACTACGGCCAGGTGCTGGGCCCCGAGCAGGCAGGCCGCGCCGATGGTTTCCTGGGCGCCGTGGGCGTTTCCTTCTTGACGGCGGTCTGACATGGAGCCCATCACCTTGTCTCTGCAAGGCCGCACGGCCCTGGTCACCGGCGCGGCCAGCGGCATTGGCCGGGCCATCGCCTTGGGCTTCGCCAAAGCTGGCGCGGCGGTGGCCATCAACCACTGGGGCCGCGAGGCCGAAGCCACCGCCGTGCGTGACGAGGCCGGTGCCTTGGGCGCCTCCGCCATGGTGATCGAGGCCGACGTGGCGCGGCCTTACCCGGTCGACTCCATGGTCCGATCGGTGGTTTCCTCGCTCGGCCCCATCGACATCCTGGTCAACTGCGCGGGCATCATCCAGGAGAAGGCGTTCCTGGAGACGAGCCTGGCCGATTGGGACCGCATGATCGCGACCGACCTGACCTCGGTCTTCCTGGTCTGCCGCGCCGTGTTGCCGGGCATGGTGGCACAGGGCAGCGGCGTGGTCATCAACATCGCCTCCGACCTGGGCCTGCTGGGCCGCGAAAGCTTCGCCCCATACTGCGCAGCCAAGGCCGGTGTGATCGGCCTCACGCGCTCATTGGCCCGCGAGTTCGCGCCCCACATCCGCGTCAACGCGATCGCCCCAGGCCCGGTGGAAACCGCCATGCTGTCTTCCGCCCACATGAGCCCTGAATGGCTGGCCAAGGAAATGGACATCCCCCAGCACCGCTTTGCGCAGCCTGAGGAGATCGCCGACACCGCGCTGTTCCTGGCCTCTGACCTGTCGCGCTTTTATTGCGGCCAGGTGCTGGGCCCCAATGGCGGCTCGGTGATGCCGTGACCGCCTGACATGAGCGCCTCCACCTTGCCTGCACCGCCCCCGACTTGGCTGCCCGTGTGTGTGCTGCTGTTTTCGTCTTCCTTGTGGGGGCTGTCGTGGTGGCCGCTCAAACAGTTCTCGGCCGCGGGCCTGTCGGGGCCCTGGCTGGCGCTGTTGATCTATGGGGTCGTGGGCTTGTGCGGCCTGCCGTTCTTGTGGCGAGAGCGGGGCCATTGGCGCGGGCAACTCAAGTTGCTGATCTTGCTGGGGCTGATTGGCGGGTGGGCCAATGCCGCTTTTGTCAATGCGCTGGTGCTGGGCCAGGTGGTGCGCGTCATGCTGCTGTTCTACCTGTCGCCGGTGTGGGCCGTGCTGGGCGGCAAGATCTTCTTGAACGAGGCCATTGGCGGGCGTCGCGCCGTGGCGGTGGCACTGGCTTTGGCCGGCGCCTTCATGGTCATTGGTGGTACATCGGCTTTCGATCAACCCTTCAGCCTGGCCGACCTGCTGGCCTTGTCGGCCGGCATGGGCTTCGCGGGCAACAACATCGTTGCGCGGGCCGCGCAGGGTGTGCCCATGCTGTCGAAGACGGTCACGGTGTTCGTGGGTTGCGGGGCCATTTCGGCCGTCATGCTGGCCTGGCAACTCACGCCCACGGCCATGGTGCAGCCCTCGGCCGCGATGGGGGCGGGCTTGCTGGCCTACGGCTTCATCTGGCTGGCGCTGGCCACGGCCACCTGGCAGTTCGGCGTGACTCACATGGAAGCCGGCCGGGCCGGCGTGATCGTGATCGCTGAGTTGCTGGTGGCCGTGCTGTCCAGCACGTGGCTGGGCGATGAACAGCTCAGCGCTCGGGAATGGTGCGGTGGCGCGCTGATCACCGCGGCCGCCTTGCTGGAGGCCACCGCTTCCTCGCCATCGCCCGTTGCCACTGCCCCCACCGCAGCCACCTGAGTTCAAGGAGTTTTCAGATGCGCACTGTTTTCATGAACGAGCTCTCCTGGCTGGACTACCAGGCCTTGGTCCAGACCGAGCAACCCGCCATCCTGCTGCCTGTGGGCGCCTTGGAGCAGCATGGGCCACACCTGCCCTTGGGCACCGATGGCCTGCTGTCCAGCGCCGTCGCGGCCGATGCCGCCCGCCTGGGCAACGCGTTGGTGGCGCCCACCTTGTCCTATGGCTACAAGTCGCAACCCAAATGCGGCGGTGGCCAGCATTTTTGCGGCACCACCAGCGTGGACGCCGCCACCCTGATCGGCTCGGTGCGCGATGCCGTGCGCGAGTTTGCGCGGCATGGCGTCAAGCGCCTGGTCATCCTCAATGGCCATTACGAAAACCAGTGGTTTCTGATCGAAGGCATTGACCTGGGCCTGCGTGACCTGGGGCCCCAAGCCCAGCTTGAAGTGATGCGCCTGGAGTACTGGGATTTCATGACGCCGCAGACCCTGGCCCATGTTTTCCCCGAGGGCTTCCCGGGCTTCGCTTTGGAGCACGCGGCCGTCATCGAGACCTCGATGATGCTGCACTACCACCCTGCCTTGGTCCGGCTTGAACTCATCCCCGACGAGCCCCCGGTGGACTTCCCGCCTTACGACCTCTACCCCACGCGCACGGAGTGGGTGCCCGCCTCGGGCGTGTTGTCGTCGGCCAAGGGCGCCGATGCCGGCAAGGGCAAGCTCATGGCACAAGAAGTGGCTCAACGCATCGCCCAGGCCATGGCCACCGGTTTCAAGGAGAAGCATGATGCCGCGCTACCCACGTGAGGCCACCGCGCTGATCGTCATCGACATGCAGCGCGACTTCTGCGCGCCCGGTGGCTACGCCGCGCAAGCCGGGCTGGACACCGCGCGCCTGGCCCAGCCCATCGCGCACATCCAGGCCTTGCTGAAGGCGGCCCGCTCGGCCGGGCTGTTGGTGGTCCACACCCGCGAAGGCCACCGCCCCGACTTGTCCGACTGCCCACCCGAGAAGCTGCAGCGCAGCATCCGCGCAGGCGCTGCGATTGGCTCCGCAGGGCCCATGGGCCGCCTGTTGATCCGCGGTGAGCGTGGCCACGACTTCATCGACGAGCTGGCACCTTGGCCCGGCGAGGTCGTGATCGACAAGCCCGGCTATGGCGCCTTCCACCAGACCGACCTGGCCCAGGTGCTGGCCAACCGCGGCACCACGCACCTCATCGTCTGCGGCGTCACCACCGAAGTTTGCGTGCACTCCACCTTGCGCGAGGCCGTGGACCGGGGCCTGGCCTGCACCACCGTGGGCGATGCCTGCGCCGCCAGCGACCCCGCGCTGCAAGCCCCGGCCTTGGCCATGATCGATGTGGAAGGCGGCCTCTTTGGCAAAATGCTGGGCACCGAAGCCGTGGTCACCGCCATGACGACGATGGCACCGAAGGAATCGACCGCATGAGCCACGTCCAGAAGCTGTGGCCCTTGCTCACCGCCACGCACCGCTACGACAAATCCATCTCGACCTTCAAGCGCGGAATGGGTCAGATGATCGACGCGCCCATCCTGGCCTACCTGATTGAAACGAGCAACGGCCGCATCCTCTACGACGTGGGCTGTGACCACGCCAAGATCCATGATCCGGTGGCCCGGGCGCGTTACTACAACCCTGAGGTCTTTGAGTTCGGCGCGCCCGACATGCGCGATGAACAGCGCATCCCGCACCACCTGGCCCGATTGGGCCTGAGCCCCGCCGATGTCGACCTGATCTTCATCGGCCACCTGCATTTCGACCACGCCGGCGGCCTCAAAGACCTGCGCCGCTGCGGTTGCGGTGCCGAGATCCATGTGCAACACGATGAACTGGCGCGCAGTGGGGCCGATGGCGTGGTCTTCGCCGACGACCTGGTAGACGACTCAGGTCATCCCATCCCCTTCACCACCCGGCAAGGCGAATACACGGTGGTGCCCGGCGTGCACGCCGTGTCCACGCCTGGCCACACTGTGGGCCACATGTCGATGCTCATCGAGATGCCAAAAGGCCCGCCCATCTTGCTGGCCGGTGATGCGGCCGATCTGCAAGAGAACATCGACGACGAAGTGGCCCCGGGCACCTTGTGGCTGGGGCGCGAGCAGCAAGCCATCGACAGCATCCGCAAGCTCAAGGCCGTGGCGCGCGACACCGGTGCGTGGATCTGGCCCAACCACGACCTGGCCTTTTACCGCACCTTGCCCGCCTTCCCGGGGGCCTGTGAATGAGCCACCAGCCCGTGCCCGAGCGCTACCGTGGCGTCTGGTCACGCACCTTGCTGGAGACGCCCACGCACCGCGACGACACCAGCTTGGTCTTGTGGATGCAGACCGACCTGTGGCATGCCGACCTGCGCATCCCGCAAGCCGCGCGGGTGGGCCGCAGCAAAGCACCGTTGGCCACCTTGAGCGCGGCGCAACATCAAGCCCTGGCTTTGCAAAGCGGATTTTGTGGCATCACGCAAGTGGAGCGGCGCTCACCGCATGAGGACGAAATCTGCACCTGGTACCGCCATGTGGACTACCAGCCGCCAGGCGTGTCGCCCGATGCTGGCTGGATGGTCTTCGAGTCTGACGACCGCGTCATCGAAACCGGCGTGCATGGCGTGTACCGCGAGGTGTGGGAGCGCTTGCCGGACTCCATCGGCGCATGCACGTTCCGAGAGCAAGCCGATGGGCACGACCCTGCGCGGGTCACCAGGATCCTGACCGCAGGCCGCTACATCATGCAAGTTCGGCCCCGCACGATGGCGTGGCCTGCCGGTACCATGCCGGGCGACACCTTGGGCGAGGTGTTGGCCAGGCACCCCATGCAGGCTTCAAGTCTGTTGGATTTCGAGGTCTCTTTCGGCGTGCTCGACGGTGCGGAGGGCCTGCGCTGGCCCCGCCATCATTCAACGCTCCCAGAGCTGGAACCCGCCGCTTGACTCAGCGCAGGAAGGCGTACCAGTAGGCGGTGTAGATGCAATCCATGAAGCCATCGCAAGGCGCGTCATGGCGGCCCATGGAGAAGGCGCTGGTCGACAGCAAGGCGCCTGTGATGAGAACCACGGCTTGAAGCTTGATGGAGCGGAAGTACTTGTTCATGGTGTTTCCAATGACAGTTGATGAGTGAGGTGTTCATCCTGCCCGGGCCATTTTTGCCGGCCATCCCTAGTCTGCGTTGTGCGCGCTTCATCCTAGGGGTGGCGCGCCGAAGCAGCCGCCATGAAAAAAGCCCGTCACTCAAGCGCAACGGGCTTCGGCCTTGCCAATGCGGCAAGTTGTTCCAAGTCAGAAGGGGATGTCGTCATCCATGTCATCAAACCCGGTCGACGACTTTTGCGGCGCGGGGCGCGAAGCCGGTGCCGGACGTGCCGCCGCAGGACGGCTGGGCGCGGCCGAAGGCGCATCCTGGCTGAAGTCATCGCCACCTTGCTGGCCGCCACCGGCGTTGCCGCCATAACCGCCACCACCACCACTGCGGCCACCGCCGCCGCCATCACGCCCACCCAGCAATTGCATCTGGTCGGCCACGATTTCAGTCGTGTAGGTGTCCTTGCCGTCCTTGTCCTGCCACTTGCGGGTCTTCAGGCGGCCTTCCACGTACACGGGGCTGCCTTTTTTCAGGTATTCACCCGCGATTTCGGCCAGGCGGTCGTAGAACACCACGCGGTGCCATTCGGTTTCTTCAACCTTGTCGCCGCTGGTCTTGTCTTTCCAGTTGCGCGTGGTGGCAACCGATACATTGCACATGGCGGCGCCGCTCGGGGCGTAGCGCACTTCCGGGTCGCGACCCAGGTTGCCGATGATGATGACTTTGTTGATGGAGGCCATGGCCTGATTCCTGACTCGGTGAATTCGAAAATAACTTCAGCGATTATGCCCAAGGGGCCCGCGCACGCCCAGTCCCCATTTCGGGTTCGCCAGTAAGAGGGTGTGGCGTAGCATTCGCCCACAAGGAGACGATATGTGCCAACTGCTGGGCATGAACTGCAACACCCCCACTGACATAGTTTTCAGTTTTACCGGATTTGCCACCCGCGCGCACGAGCACTGCGATGGTTTCGGCATCGCCTTTTTCGAAGGCCGGGGCGTGCGCCTGTTCGTCGACCATGCCGCTGCCAGCGAATCCCCCGTGGCTGAGCTGGTCAAGCAATACCCGATCAAAAGCCAGAACGTGATCGCCCACATCCGCAAGGCCACGCAAGGCCGGGTCGCGCTGGAGAACTGCCACCCCTTCGTGCGCGAGCTGTGGGGCCGCTACTGGGTGTTTGCCCACAACGGCGATCTGAAAGGCTTCGCGCCCAAGCTGCACGCCGCCTTCAGGCCAGTGGGCGACACTGACAGCGAGCAAGCCTTCTGCTGGCTGCTGCAAGAGCTGGCCAAGCACCACGCCAGCCTGCCCACCATTGAAGCGCTGACCGACACCCTGCGCGAACTGGTGCCCGCCATTGCCAAACACGGCACCTTCAACTTCATGCTCAGCCAGGGCGATGCCTTGTGGGCGCATTGCTCCACCAACCTGCACTACCTGGTGCGCCAGGCCCCGTTCGGCATGGCCCGCCTGCAAGACCAGGACATGAGCCTGAACTTCGAGGATCTGACCTCCCAAGACGACCGCGTGGCCGTCATCGCCACCGAGCCGCTCACGTCCGACGAGGTCTGGACGCGCTTTCAGCCCGGTGAACTCAAGGCCTTCGTGGCCGGCCAGGTCAGCGGGCCGTTGGCATGATGAAGTCGTTGCCCTTGGCGATGCTCTCGGGCCAGCGCTGCATGATCGATTTTTGACGGGTGTAAAAGCGCACGCCCTCTTCGCCATAGGCGTGCATGTCGCCAAACAGGCTGCGCTTCCAGCCGCCGAAGCCATGCCAGGCCATGGGCACGGGGATCGGCACATTGATGCCCACCATGCCCACCAACACACGCCTGGTGAACTCGCGCGCGGTATGGCCATCGCTGGTGAAGCAGGCCACGCCATTGCCAAACTCATGGCCGTTGACCAGCGCGATGGCCTGGGCCAGGTCGGGCACGCGCACGCAGGCCAGCACCGGCCCAAAGACTTCTTCCTTGTACAGGCGCGACTCGGGGCTGACGTGGTCGAACAACGTGCCGCCCAGCCAGAATCCGCCCTCCAAACCGGGCACGGACAAACCCCGGCCGTCGACCAGCAACTGCGCGCCTTGCCGCGCGCCATCCGCGATGCAGCCACTGATGCGCTCCAGCGCCGCGCGCGTCACGATCGGGCCCATCTCGGCCTCGTCCACCGTGCCGTTGTTCACCTTCAAGGTGCGCGTGCGCTCAATCAACTTGGGCATGATCTTGTCGCCCACATCATCCACCAACACCGCCACCGAGATGGCCATGCAGCGCTCGCCGGCCGAGCCATAGGCCGCGCCCACCAAGGCATCCACCGCCTTGTCCAGGTCGGCATCCGGCATGATCACCATGTGGTTCTTGGCCCCGCCCAGGGCCTGTACACGCTTGCCAAAATGGCTGCCTCGCTCATGGATGGATTGCGCCACGGGTGTCGATCCCACAAAGCTCAGGGCCTTCACGTCGGGGTGCTCAATCAGCGCATCCACCGCCACCTTGTCACCTTGCACCACGTTGAAAACCCCATCGGGCAAGCCGGCTTGCTTGAGCAGTTCGGCCATCAACAGTGAAGGCGAGGGATCCGTGGGGCTGGGCTTGAGCACGAAGGTGTTGCCGCAAGCAATCGCCACCGGGAACATCCAACAGGGCACCATCACCGGGAAGTTGAACGGCGTGATGCCGGCGACCACGCCCAGAGGCTGGCGCATGGTCCAGTTGTCGATGCCGGTGGAGGCTTGCTCGCTGTAGTCGCCCTTCAGCAATTGCGGGATGCCGCAGGCGAACTCGACGATGTCGATGCCGCGCGTGACCTCGCCCTGCGCGTCGCTGAAGACCTTGCCGTGCTCTTGCGTGATCAGCCGGGCCAGCTCGTCCTTGTGCTGGTTCAGCAAGCCCCAGAACTTGAACAGGATTCGCGCACGTTGAATCGGTGGCGTGTCGGCCCACGCCGGGAAGGCGGCTTGCGCGGCCGCCACCGCCAGGGCCACATCGGGGCTGTCGGCCAGCGCCACCTGGGCGGCCACGGCACCGGTGGCGGGGTTGAACACCGGGCTCAGGCGGGTGCCATCCAGCACCGGCACGGCCTGCCCATGGATGAAATGGCCCACCCTGGCCGCACTGCTGTCATGAGAAGGCACGAGGTTCTCCGAATTGGTGTCGATGGCTCAATGATGGCCCACAATGCGGGTCGATCCCATCTTTTGCCCTTCTGCTCGCACCGTCCGTGTCTGCCACAGCTCTGAATCCACAGACCCCCGCCACCTCGGCCGAGGCCATCCTGCAAGAAGTGTTCGGCTACGGCGCTTTCCGGGGCCAGCAAAAAGCCATCGTGGACCACGCCCTGGGCGGCGGCGATGCCTTGGTGCTCATGCCCACCGGCGGCGGCAAAAGCCTTTGCTACCAGGTGCCCGCCATTGCGCGGCACCGCGAAGGCAAGGGCGTCACCATCGTGGTCTCGCCCCTCATTGCCTTGATGCACGACCAGGTCGGCGCGCTGGAAGAAGCCGGCGTGCACGCTGCTTTCTTGAACAGCAGCCACAGCCAGGAAGATGCCCAACGCATCGAGCGCGAGATGATGTCTGGCCGCCTGGTCATGCTCTACGCCGCGCCCGAGCGCATCACCAACCTGCGCTTCCAGGCACAACTGGCCAGCCTGCACGAACGCGGTTTGCTCAGCCTGTTCGCCATCGACGAAGCGCATTGCGTCAGCCAGTGGGGCCACGACTTCCGCGAAGACTACCTGCAGCTCAGCATGCTGCACGAACGCTTTCCGGACGTGCCGCGCCTGGCGCTCACGGCCACCGCCGACGACCACACCCGCGCCGACATGATCGAGCGCCTGAAGCTGCAAGACGCCCGCGTCTTCATCAGCAGCTTCGACCGGCCCAACATCCGTTACACCCTGGTTGAAAAGACCAACCCGCGCGACCAGTTGCTGCGGTTCATTCGCGATGAGCACGATGGCGACGCTGGTGTCGTCTACTGCCAGTCGCGCAAAAAAGTCGAAGAAACCGCCGAATGGCTGGCAGGGCAGGGTGTCAACGCCTTGCCGTACCACGCCGGGCTGGATTCCGGCCTGCGCCGCAAGAACCAGGACCGTTTTTTGCGCGAAGACGGCATCGTCATGGTGGCCACCATCGCCTTTGGCATGGGCATCGACAAGCCCGATGTGCGCTTCGTGGCCCACTTGGATCTGCCCAAGAACATCGAAGGGTATTACCAGGAAACCGGCCGTGCGGGCCGCGATGGCCTGGAGGCCGATGCCTGGCTGACCTACGGCCTGGCCGATGTCGTCAACCAGCGCCGCATGATCGACGAAAGCCCGGCCAGCGACGATTTCAAGCGCATCCAGCGCGGCAAGCTCGACGCGCTGCTGGCCTTGGCCGAAGCCCACGATTGCCGCCGCGTGCGCCTGCTGTCCTACTTTGGCGAAGACAGCCAACCCTGTGGCAACTGCGACAACTGCCTCAAACCACCCATCACCTGGGACGCCACCGAGGCCTGCCGCAAGATGCTCAGCGGCATCTACCGCTTCTGGCAGCACGGCCAGCAGCGCTTCGGTGCGGGCCACCTGATCGACGTGCTGCGTGGCAAGCGCACCGACAAGGTCGAGCAACACGGCCACCACAGCCTGAGCACCTTTGGCATTGGAGCCGACCTGAGCGAAAACCAATGGCGGGCGGTGCTGCGCCAACTGGTGGCCCTGGGCCATGTCGTGGCCGAAGGCGAGTTCAACACCCTGGTCTTGGCCGACAGTGCCCGCGCTGTGTTGAAGGGTGAGGTGCAACTTATCCTGCGGGAAGCCGCTGATGCGCCCAAGCGTGCCAAAACCGCGCGCACCTCATCCGGTGGCAAGGCGGCTGCCGGGGCCCCCAAAGACCTGGTGGGCGAGGCCCTGGTCCGCTTCCAATCGCTCAAAGCCTGGCGCAGCGAGGTGGCGCGCGAACACAACCTGCCCGCCTACATCGTCTTCAACGACGCCACCTTGGCCGAAATGGCCCGCGTCGCGCCGCAAACCCTGGGCGAGTTGAGCGGCATCAGCGGTGTCGGCGCCAAAAAGCTGGAGGCCTACGGGGCCGAGATCTTGGCGGTGTTGGCGGCCTGAGCTTCCTGATTCATGCGCAGCAGCAGGTAGACCGCGAAACCCGTGGCCACGCCGGGCACCAGGCCCAGCAGCACGGCGATCCAGCCATGGCGCACGCCCTTGGCGCGGGCCTCGTGAACCACCCACGCGGTGAGCACGCACCAGCAGGAAATGGTGTCGATGGCATAGCCAGCCGCATAGGGGTTCACGAAACCCGCCAGCAGCGCGCCCAGCACATCACGGCTTTCAATCAATGGCGGCACCACCACCAGGGCAAACGCCAGGGTGAACCCGGTAGCGATGAGGATCAGCAGGGCTCGGAACAGGGAAGCTTGCATGGGAGCCTCGACATTGTTGGGCGGTTGGAATGTCCTATTCAGCCCGCATTGAACGCGCGCCCGCACCATTTCGTTGCGTTTTTGAAACGGATTTGGCCCTTTTCATCCCCCTGATGGGTGAAATTGGTGCGTGCATACGGGAATACGCGAAACGACACGTAAGAATCAGTGTTGACGACGCTCGATGTCGCGAACTCGATGCACAATTATGGTGCATTGGGGCAAGATTCCATCAATGTTAGGAGATTTCATGTTCGCTAAGAAAAATGTTGTGGCCGCTGCTGCACTGACCCTGGTGGCCATGGCTGCCCAAGCCCAAGTTACCCTGTACGGCACGCTGGACGCATCCGTTGGCCGCAAGGAAACCATCACGCTCGACCCTGTGACCGGCGCTGCTACCAAGGCCGGCGCTGCTCGCGTGGATTCCAGCGATCTGACGCAAAGCTACCTCGGCTTCAAGGGCCAGGAAGACTTGGGCGGCGGTTTGCGCGCCTTCTTCAAGCTGGAAAACGGCCTCAGCCTGGACACCGGTGCTCAAAGCGGTTCGACCTTCTGGAGCCGCAATGCCTACATTGGTCTGGCTGGTGACTTCGGTGCCGTGAAGCTGGGCCGTGCTGAAAACCTGTTCAAGTTGGAAGGCCAGGCTTTCAACCCCTTCGGTGAATCGCAAGCGTACTCGCCCCTGTTCCGTCCCAACGCGCTGAGCGCACAGGTCGGCGCATTGGCTGGCGTGACCATCCCTCCCCTGGGCCTGGATGCTTCCAGCTGGGCCAACAGCATCACCTACACCACACCTAACCTGAGCGGTTTCAGTCTGTCGGTTCAAGGCAGCCTGGCTGAAAACCAAAAGGCCACCGCAGCTAACTACGCCGGTGGCGGCGCCGCTATCAGCGCCCGTTACGAAGCAGGTCCTCTGGGCCTGTCGCTGGTGTACGGTGAAGTCCGTAACCCTGAAGCTTCGCTGGCCGTCACTGGTCCTGCGATCAAGAGCCGCAATGCCCTGCTGGGCGCCAGCTACGACTTCGGTGTTGTGAAGTTGTATGGCCAATATGGCCAGAGCACGTTGGATGGCAAGGATCCAGTTGTGAACGCCGCGCTTGACGACACCAAGGTCAAGCGCTTCCAAGTTGGCGCTGGCATCCCAGTGACGACCGATGGTTCGGTGCTGGTTTCCTTTGGCCAAAACAAGCTGGACCTGGGCCCCGACGAAGTCAAGGTGCGTGACCTGAGCTTGGCTTATCAGCACAACCTTTCCAAGCGCACTTCGGCGTATGCCGCTGTGGGCGCTGAACGCGTGCAGTACGACGCTGAGAAAGTCACTGCCACCAACTTCTCGGTTGGCGTTAAGCATTCGTTCTAAAGCGATTTGAGTTTGAAACCAGAGTTTTAAAGCGCCCTTCGGGGCGCTTTTTTTTGGTCTGATTGTCCGAAATTGTTTGTTTAATTGCGTAAATGTTGCCGAATGACAACGGAAAATGAGCGTTTTAATTACTTAAGCCTGTCACGATTCTTGCTTTCAAGTCGAGCGGATGATTTTCAGTCCCACAATGCAACGCATGGGTTTACCCGCCAGATGGGTTCCCAAATAGTCCCTTTTTCACACATTGCTAGGAGAAATTGATGTTTGCAAAGAAGAACTTGGTGGCCGCTGCTGCCCTGATGGCCTTGGTCGGCGCTGCTCAAGCTGACGTGAAGGTTTACGGTTCGGTTGAAGCCGGCTTTGGGTCGTATGAGAATGCCCACGTCAAGGGTGGTGCTTCGACTCGTACCACGCAAGTTTCCAGCGGTAACATGATGACCAGCTTCATCGGCTTCTCGGGTTCTGAAGACCTGGGTGGCGGTTTGAAGGCCGAATTTGCATTGGAGTCCTTCCTTGCTCCTGACACGGGCAGCAACCTGCCTAATCTGGCTAACGGTTTCTGGGGTCGCGGTTCTTTCGTCGCTCTGAACGGCGGCTTCGGTAAATTGGCTTTGGGTCAATATGACAACCCACTGTTCACTTCGGGTTACACATACAACCCGTTCGGCAGCTCGATGGCTTTCTCGCCCACGATGCGTCACCTGTACAGCGGTGGTTCAATTGCCGCCACCCCTCTGCCTGGTTTTGCTGCTGTCGGCTTCGACACCGGCTTCGTGAACTCGATCACGTACGAAACGCCCAACCTGAATGGTTTCTCGGCGATTGCTCAGTTTTCGCCCAAGGAAACCAGCAGCGCTGTTGCCGATGCGCAAAACAGCTACTCGGTCGGCGTGACTTATGCCGCCGGTCCTTTTGGCGCATCGCTGACCTACGTCAAGGGTGGTCAAGGCCTGAACACGGCTTACCTCGCTGATCAAAAGGTCGTCGATTTCGGCACCAGCTACGACTTTGGCGTTGTGAAGCTGTTCGGTCAGTACAGCTCGGTCAAGACCAAGAGCATCTTTTACGCTGGCGTTCCTGCATTGGTCAGTGGCTTGGATATCGACGCCAAGATCTATCAAGTCGGTGTGTCGGTGCCTGTGACCGACAAGGGTTCTGTGCTGGTGTCGTTCGGCGAAAACAAGTCTGACGTGGGCGCCGCATTGGGTGGTGGCGAATTCAAGGACCGCGTGTTCTCGCTGGGTTACGACCATTTCCTGTCGAAGCGCACTGACGTCTATGCCGTGTTCTCGAACAACACGCAATCGAACACTGACAACAACGAATCTGGCCAAACCTTCGCCGTTGGCATCAAGCACGCTTTCTGATCGATATTTTTCGATCTGAAGCTAAAAGCGCCCTTCGGGGCGTTTTTTTCATTTGGGCGTTTTTGGTGCCCAATTGCACCCATCTGATGCCGAAAAATAGCTTCGTGGTGTTTTTCCTAGAGGTTTGTGGTGGTTATTTCGGGCATGGAATCTGGGCGCTTGTTTTGGCGCACACGCGCAAAGCAGTGTGACGATGTACGGCTTGTTCGACATCTCTTTCGGCTCGTTTCAGAACTCGTACAGCGGCAGCACCGCCAACCCCCGCACCACCCAAGTGGCATCCAATCCCATGACGACCAGTTTCATCGGCTTCAAGGGAACTGAAGACCTGGGCGGTGGCCTCAAAGCGTTGTTCACGCTGGAAAGCTTTTTCCGAGGTGACATCGGTGCTTCCGGCCGCAACGGATCAGACGTGTTCTGGGCACGCAATGCCAATGTGGCCATGGCGGGTGGTTTTGGCAAAGTGGCTCTGGGCCGCATGGACAACTTGCTGTTCCTCCAGGCCCTGACCTTCAACCCACTGGGGGGCGCCTTCGGCTTCTCGCCGACGATCCGTCTCACTTATGGCACTCCCTGGGGCAACGACAAGGGCGACTCCGGTTGGAGCAATGCGGTGATGTACACCACCCCCACCATGGGCGGCTTCACCGGTGCGGTGCAGTGGCAAGCTGGAGAAACTTCGGCCACGACCGGCGAAAGCAACAGCGCTGGGCTGAGCGGCACCTATGTGTTGGGCGGGTTCTCGATCGGCGCGGGCTACCAAGTGGTCAAATCGGCCGAACTGCCCAAGGGCAATTTGGCCTTGGATCAGAAGCAGACCTTGGCCTTGTTGGGCGCCAGCTACGACTTCGGCGTGGTCAAGCTGTTCGGCCAATACGGCCAGTTCAAGAACAAGGGATTCACGCTTAACGCCGACAAGATCGACACCAAGCTCTACCAGGTGGGCGCCTCGGTGCCCGTCACCACCTCGGGCAAGGTGTTGGTGTCCTACGGCGAAAGCAAAGAGTCGGCGGTGGAAGGCGGCACCACGCCTGATGTGGACCACAGCATCTTCACCCTGGCCTACGACCACTTCCTCTCAAAGCGCACCGACGTTTATGCCGCCTACATGCTGGACGACGAAGACCAGGCCGGCTGGAAGAAGGGCAACACCTTTGCCGTGGGCATCCGCCACCGCTTCTGAAGCGGTTCAGCGCAAGCTCAAGCGCGGTCGAACTTGAAGACCGCCGTGCTGGCCCGCAGGTTGGGCCAGCTTTTGACCACCTGGCCATCGGTCAACCCGAAGGACTCGATGATGCGCAGGCCACTTTTGCGGGCCAGCACCTCGAAGTCGGCAAAGGTGGCCACGCGGATGTTTGGTGTGTCGTACCACTGGTAGGGCAGCGATTTGGTCACCGGCATGCGCCCGCGCAGCACACTCAGGCGGTGCGGCCAGTGCGCAAAATTGGGGAAGGCGACGATGCCTTGTCGGCCAACGCGCGCGGTCTCGCTCAGCATGGCTTCGGTGTTGCGCAGGTTTTGCAGGGTGTCGAGCTGCAACACCACGTCAAAGCTGTTGTCGTCGAACAGGCTCAGGCCTTCTTCCAAGTTGCGCTGGATGACGTTGACGCCGCGCTGCACGCATTCGTGCACCTTAGTGTCGTCCAGTTCAATGCCATAGCCGGTGCATTGGCGGCTGTCGCGCAGGTGGGCCAGCAGGGCGCCATTGCCGCAGCCCAGGTCCAGCACGCGGGAGCCGGGGGGCACCAATTGCGCAACAACGTCGTGGATGCTTCGATCGCTCATGGCCGGCCTCACACCGCGATTTTCAAGGGTTGGCCTGCGGCCGTCGTGATGGCAGCGGTTTGGCTGCTGATCTCGCGGTGGATGCGGTCAAAGTAGGCCCAGACCACGTTGTGGTAACGGGCGTCGTCCAGCAGGAAGGCGTCGTGGCCATGGGGGGCGTCGATCTCGGCGTAGCTCACGTCGTGGCGGTTGTCGACCAGGGCCTTGACGATCTCGCGTGAGCGGGCCGGGGCGAAGCGCCAGTCAGTCGTGAAGCTGATGACCAAAAACTTGGCCACGGCCTGGGACAGGGCGGCGGCCAGGTCGCCACCAAAGGCGCGGGCCGGGTCAAAGTAATCCAGGGCGCGGGTGATCAGCAGGTAGGTGTTGGCGTCAAAGTAGTCGCTGAACTTGTCGCCTTGATAACGCAGGTAGCTTTCTACCTGGAACTCGATCTCTTGTGTGCTGTAGCGGGGCTCTTCGCCATCTTCGCGGCCCACCAGGCTGCGGCCGAACTTCTCGTCCATCACGTCGTCGGACAAATAGGTGATGTGGCCGATCATGCGGGCCACGCGCAGGCCGCGGCGGGGCACGACGCCATGCTCGTAGAAGTGGCCGCCGTGGAAATCAGGGTCGGTGATGATGGCGCGGCGGGCCACTTCGTTGAAGGCGATGTTCTGCGCTGACAGGTTGGGCGCGGTGGCCACGGCAATGCAGTGGCGAACGCGTTGGGGGTATTGCAGCGTCCAGCTCATGGCCTGCATGCCACCCAGGCTGCCGCCCAGCACAGCTGCCAATTGCGTGATGCCCAGGCGGTCCAGCACACGGGCTTGCGCATCGACCCAGTCTTCCACCGTCACCACGGGGAAGTCGGCGCCGTAGACGCGGCCCGTGTCGGGATTGATGTGCGTGGGCCCGGTCGAGCCAAAACAGGAGCCGGGGTTGTTGATGCAGATGACGAAGAACTTGTGGGTGTCCAGTGGCTTGCCGGGCCCGATCATGTTGTCCCACCAGCCCTGGCTTTTGGGGATGGGCTTGCCGTGCTCATCGGCCTGCAGGCCGGCCACGTGGTGCGAGGCGTTGAGGGCGTGGCACACCAGCACGGCGTTGCTGCGGTCGGCGTTGAGCTGGCCGTAGGTCTCGACCATGAGCGTGTAGTCACGCAAGGTGGCACCGCTGCGCAAGGGCAAGGGTGCTTCAAAGTGCATGGAGACAGGGGTCACAACCCCGATGGAAGACATGGCGCTACGTGAATCGTTCAATAAAAAACCGGCCGCGCATTGAAGCAGGGGCCGGGTTTCAGCGCCCTCTTTAGCGGTATTTCTTGAGCGCCCGCAAGCCGGACAAATCGGCGCTGGTCTGGATTTTACTCACATCCCGGGCCCCGAAGCAGGGAACGGCGGCGGAGCCAGGCTGCCGCCATCAGCCCTGCAACCGCCAACAGGGGCGTCGTGGGTTCGGGCACCGGGAGGGCAAAGTCAGCGTAAGCCCCCGAGGCCAGCTTCACGATGCTGCCTGCCGGGGCTTTGAAAGACGTGATCCGGCCGGTGTGCAAAAAGTCGGCATCTGCCCCTGCGCCCACGTTGAAGGCATACGCAAAGGCCTCCAGGGTGCCGTAGAGGTAGAAGGGCTTGTCGTACTCAAAAGGGAGGGTGAGGGTGATGGTCTGGTCCACTGCCTTGCTCTGGTCAAAGACGGCGAAGGTGCTGCCCACATCACGGAAGACTGCCGGATCATGGTCGCAACTAGCCGCCTCTTCGCCCGCGCATGAAAAGGCCATGCCCCGGTTGAACAAATCAAAATCGCTGTTGATGGCTTGATCTGAGACGACATAGTTCAAGGAGGCTCCGCCCCTGCCGCTAAGGCCTTGCGCATTGGCGGGACCCCAGATGTCGACATTGCCGGTCAACCGCGCTGTCAGTGTCAGGGTGCCCGCGCCAGTGCCGCCAGACACCTCAATTCGCTCGTGCCAGCCCGACAGGGCATACATGCCCGTCAGGCGGTCGCCATTCACCGTTACCTGGCGACTGTCGGCCCGAGCCCTGGCTTTGTTGACGCCCTCGGAGGACTCGGCGCTGCCCGAGACATCGCCCTGGAAGCTGTAGGGGAGTTTGGAGTACGGGTCCAGGCCGGCGGGGTTGCTGATCGACAGCGACGCCGTGGCTTGACCGTAGCCTGGGCCGAACGCCGGGCCTCTGACGTCGCCGCTGCCATAGGGGTCGTTGGCATCGTCAAAGGTGAACTCGTCGAAGGTGACTGCGCTGTTGATGCCCGCCATGGCGGGCTGAACGCCAGTCGTGACGATGGCTGCGCTGATGAGTGCCTTGAACAGCGCGCGCTGAAATGCGATCCGTGATTGCATGGAAGCTCCCTGAGTTGATGGGTGGTGCAGATGCAAAAGCCCAAAATGCGAATCTATTGTTGAGGTGTTCGCGGGCTTGTCCATCCCTAGTTCGCGTAGATTGCCTGGTGGAGCATGCCGTGTCGACGACAGGAGGACCCAAATGCCCGTGTGGTTGATCCGTTTGAACAAGCATGTGCCCATCCGCTACGGCGTCTGGCTGATGTCGGCTTTGCTGGCCTTGGCCGGCGGCGCGTGGTGGCTGGAAAGCCGGCAGGGCGCCTGGATGGTGGTGCTGGGCATGGCCTTGGTGCTGCTCGGCTTCAGGGATGTGCGCCAGAACAAGCGCTCGGTGTTGCGCAACTACCCGGTGATGGGGCACATGCGCTACCTGCTGGAGTTCATCCGGCCCGAGATCCGCCAGTACTTCATCGAGAGCGACAGCGAAGCCGCACCGTTCTCGCGGCAGCAGCGGTCGTTGGTATACCAGCGCGCCAAGGGCGAGCCCGACAAGCGTCCCTTTGGCACGCAGAAGGACGTGGGTGCGGCGGGTTATGAGTGGTTGAGCCACTCGCTCGCCCCCAGCCACATCGCCTCGCAGGATTTCCGTATCACGATCGGGCAAGGAGGCTCCTCGTGCAAGCAGCCCTACAGCGCCAGTGTCTTCAACATTTCGGCGATGAGCTTTGGTGCCCTCAGCGCCAACGCCATCCTGGCCCTCAACGCGGGCGCGCGCAAAGGCAATTTTGCCCACGACACGGGCGAGGGCTCCATCAGCCAGTATCACCGGCAAGCGGGTGGCGACCTGATCTGGGAGATCGGATCCGGCTACTTCGGGTGCCGCAACGACGATGGCCGCTTTGATGCCGAAAAATTTGCCGCCAACGCCCTCGATCCCCAGGTCAAGCTGATCGAATTGAAGCTGAGCCAAGGTGCCAAGCCTGGGCACGGTGGTGTGTTGCCCGGCCCCAAAGTCACGCGTGAAATCGCGGCTGCGCGGGGGGTGACGATCGGGGTGGATTGCGTCTCACCCGCCAGCCACGGCGAGTTCTCCACGCCGATCGAGATGATGCATTTCATCGAGCGGCTGCGGCAGTTGTCTGGCGGCAAGCCGGTGGGTTTCAAATTCTGCATCGGGCATCCCTGGGAGTGGTTTGCCCTGGCCAAGGCCATGCGCGAAACCGGCATCTGGCCTGATTTCATCGTGGTGGACGGCGCCGAGGGCGGCACCGGCGCCGCGCCTTTGGAATTCACCGACCACGTGGGCGCGCCTTTGCAGGAAGGCTTGCTGCTGGTCCACAACACCTTGGTGGGGATGGGCGAGCGGCACCGGGTCAAGATCGGGTGCGCGGGCAAGGTCATCAGCGCGTTCGACATCGCCCGGATGATGGCGTTGGGGGCCGACTGGTGCAATTCAGCGCGGGGCTTCATGTTCGCGCTGGGCTGCATTCAAGCGCAAACCTGCCACACCGGCGAATGCCCTACGGGCGTGACCACGCAAGACCCGTTGCGCCAACGCGCGTTGGTGGTGGCCGACAAGGCCGAGCGGGTGTACTACCTGCACATGAACACCTTGTACGCCTTGAAGGAGTTGGTGCAGGCTGCTGGCTTGCAGCACCCCAACGACATCACGGCCGACCACATCGTGCGCCGGGTATCGAGCTCGGAAGTGCGCCGCTTGTCCAATCTGCTGGCCTATGCCAAGCCCGGCGAATTGCTGGCGGCGGAACGTGGCGAGGCGCCCTGGCCTCAGCCCGTGTTTGAAGACTACTGGCGCCAGGCCAGCGCCGACTCGTTCAACAAGTCGACGGCTTGAGCTAAGTGATCAGGCCTTGGGCGGCGCCGTGTCGATGAAGCTTGGCCGCTGCGAGAGCTTGTCGAACAGCTTGCCCAGGTTGGGGTAATCATCCCGCCAATCGATTTGCGGAAAGCGGAAATCCACATAGCCCAAGGCGCAGCCCGCCGAGATGTCGGCCAGGCTGTGGTGGTTGCCGTTGCACCAGGGGCGGTCACCCAGGCCTTGGCTCATGGCCTTGAGACCACCATGCACTTTGGCCATCTGGCGGTCAATCCAGGCCTGTGAGCGTTGGGCTTCGGTGCGGCCAGGCCAGGTGGCTTCAAGCCGGGCCAGGATGGCGGCGTCCATCACGCCATCGGCCAGGGCTTCCCAGGTGCGCACTTCCACGCGCTCACGCCCGCTCAGCGGAATCAGCTTGCCCACGGGCGACAGGGTGTCCACATATTCGACGATGACGCGCGAGTCGAACACCGCCTCGCCACCTTCCATGACCAGGCAGGGCACCTTGCCCAAGGGATTGGAGTCGGAAATGCTGCTGCCTTCCGCCCACACATCCTCCACATCGAATTTGTAGTCGAGTTTTTTCTCGGCCAGCACGATGCGCACCTTGCGGACAAACGGGCTAGTCAGTGAACCGATCAGTTTCATTCTGTGTCGTGATGTGTGGATGCGTGTTGATTTTAGCGAAGCCTTGGGCGGCGGGTGCTTCCCGTGCTCATGGTTTGGGGGCATCACCCCATCAGAGGGAACTCCCAGGGGTAATTTTGTATAAGACTGTTACATTTGCGGCGGAAATGAACCACTCTGCTGTACGTTCATCTGTGCGCATGGTCCGCTTGGCCGACCTTGAGCCCTTGCATGTGGCGCCTGCATCACAGGCAGCGCCGTCTCCGTTCAGTGGGGCACCTGTCAGCCAGGCTTGGCCACCCCCGATCGGATCAGACGCGGCCGAGGACCTCATGTCCGAGATGCGCGCCGCTTACGTTGGGGCCATGGCCTCGGCGCCCAAGGCCGCGGCCGTGCCCCCGGTTGAGGTGCCCCGCTTGCCGCGCGGCAAGGTGGTCAAGTTGCCCGTGGTGTTGAACGCCCGCGCCGCCGACTATGCCCGCATCTGGATCGTCAATCTGGTGCTGACCTTGCTGACCCTGGGGCTGTACCTGCCCTGGGCCCGAGTCAGGTCCCAACGCTACTTTTTAAGGCGCACGGTGGTCGCGGGCCATGGGCTGGATTACCACGCGCCGCCCGCCAGCCATTTGCCCCGCTACGGTTTGGTGCTGGCCCTGACGGCCGGGGTGGTGGGCGCCTGTCTGGGGTCGCCATTGGCGGGCTTGCTCGCGTTCTCCATGGCCTTGGCGGTGACCCCGCTGGCCGTGCACACCAGCCTCACCCAACGCATGGCCCACACGAGCTGGGCCGGGCGGCGCCTGAGCTTCAAGGGGCAATTCACCGCGGTCTACGGGGCGTTGTTGATGCCTTTGATGGGCGTGTTGGTTGCGGCCTGGTTGACGCTGGCGGGGGCCACTTTCCACCATCCTCTGTGGTGGGTGGCCTTGGGCTTTGTGGCCGCTTTGTGGTTGCTGGGGGTGCCGCTGTTCCTGTGGGCTTACTTCCATTACCGGCAAGGGCGGCTGGAGATGGGGCCCTTGCGCCTGTGGTGGCAGGCCTCGCCCGTGGCCATGCTCGTGCTGTGGGCTCGCACGGCGGCCTGGTCGGTGCTGGTCTGTGGTCTGGTGATGGGCTTGGCGGCGGTCTTGCTGGCCGCGCTGTTGTGGTGGCAAGGGCCGGCGCATGAAGCCTGGTGGTTGAGCATCATGGCCTTGTCGTCGGCGGCGGTGTTGGCCGCGGTGGCGCCCTATGTGCAAGCCCGTTTGCAGAACCTGGTCTGGAGCAAAACGGGCAACCGTTCATTGCGCTTTCGCAGCCGTTTGTCGGTGCAGGGCTATGTGCTGCTGCAGGTGCGGCATGCTTTGCTGTTGGTGCTGACCTTGGGTTTGTATTGGCCCTGGGCCGTGGTGGCGTCCAGGCGCATGCGCACCGAGGCCTTGACCGTGTGGGCCCGCGTGGACACCGAGGTGCTGAAGGCGCATTGGACGCCGTTTGCTGAGAGCCAAGCGGGGGCGGCGCCCAAACGCCGTGCGAGCGCCTAAAATCACGGGTTCTGCCGGTGCCTAATTGCAAAGAACTCCATGAACCTCTCCGCCCTCACAGCCCTGTCGCCCCTGGACGGCCGCTATGCCCCCAAAGTGGCCGCCCTGCGCCCCCTGCTGTCTGAATTTGGTTTGATGCACCGCCGCGTGCAGGTCGAGATCGAATGGTTCATCGCCCTGTCAGATGCCGGTCTGCCCGAGCTCAAGCCCATGACCGAAGCGGCGCGTGGCTACCTGCGTGGCCTGGCGGTGCGCTTTTCCGAGTCCGATGCCCAGGCCATCAAGGACATCGAAAAAACCACCAACCACGATGTGAAAGCGGTGGAGTACTGGATCAAGTCGCGCTTTGCCGGCCACCCTGAGCTGGAAAGCGCCAGCGAGTTCGTGCACTTTGCGTGCACCAGCGAAGACATCAACAACACCAGCCACGGCCTGATGCTGAAGGCCGCGCGCGAGCAGGTGCTGCTGCCCACCATCGATGGCCTGATCGACACCTTGCGCAAGCTGTCGGTGAGCCTGGCCGCCACGCCCATGCTGAGCCGCACCCACGGCCAAACCGCGTCGCCCACCACCGTGGGCAAGGAAGTGGCCAATGTGGTGGCGCGCCTGGTGAATGCGCGTGAACGCATCGCCAGCGTCAAGCTGCTGGCCAAGATGAACGGCGCCGTGGGCAACTACAACGCCCACCTGTCGGCCTACCCCGAGATCGATTGGGAGGGCTTCAGCCAGAAGGTGATCGAAGGCCAGTTGGGCCTGACGTTCAACCCATACACCATCCAGATCGAGCCGCACGACTACATGGCCGAGCTGTTCGACGCGGTCACGCGCACCAACACGATCCTGATCGACTGGTCGCGCGACGTGTGGGGCTACATCAGCCTGGGCTACTTTAAGCAGAAGACCAAGGAAGGCGAGATCGGTTCGTCGACCATGCCGCACAAGGTCAACCCGATTGATTTCGAGAACGCCGAAGGCAACCTGGGCCTGGCCAACGCGGTGCTGACCCACCTGAGCCAGAAGCTGCCCATCAGCCGTTGGCAGCGCGACCTGACCGACAGCACCGTGCTGCGCAACATGGGCGTGGCCCTGGGCTATGCAGTGCTGGCCTACGACAGCCTGGCGCGTGGCCTGGGCAAGCTGGAAGTGAACCCGCAAGCCCTGGCCGATGACCTGGACAGCGCCTGGGAAGTGCTGGCCGAGCCCATCCAGACGGTGATGCGCCGCTATGCCTTGCCCAACCCTTATGAGCGCCTGAAGGAGTTGACGCGCGGCAAGACCATCACGCGCGAGGCCATCCAGCAGTTCGTGCAGACGCTGGAGATCCCGGATGCCGACAAGCAGCGTTTGCTGGACATGACACCGGGCAACTACATCGGCAAGGCGATCGAGTTGGCCAAGCGGGTTTGATCGGCTCGCCATGAACTTCACCGACCAACTCCAGCAGGCCCAGCGCCGCAACGACTCCATGCTGTGTGTGGGGCTGGACCCGGAGCCCTCGCGGTTTCCGGGGGCCTGGAAAGGCCAGCCTGACCGCATCTTCGATTTCTGTGCGGCCATGGTTGATGCGACCAAAGACCTGGTCTGCGCCTTCAAGCCCCAGATCGCGTATTTCGCCGGCCATGGCGCTGAAAGCCAGCTTGAGCGCCTGATGGCGCACATCAAGCGCGTGGCGCCGCATGTGCCCATCATCCTGGATGCGAAACGAGGCGACATCGGCAGCACTGCCGAGCAATACGCCCGCGAGGCCTTTGAGCGCTACCAGGCCGATGCCGTCACGCTGTCGCCCTTCATGGGCTTCGATTCGGTCGAGCCCTACCTGCGCTATCCCGGCAAGGGCGTGATCCTGCTGTGCCGCACCTCCAACCCGGGCGGCTCCGATCTGCAGAACCAGCGCCTGGCCGATGTGCCGGGGCAGCCGCGTTTGTACGAACACCTGGCCGCTTTGGCACAAGGCCCATGGAACACCAATGGCCAGGTTGGCCTGGTGGTGGGCGCGACCTTCCCTGAAGAGATCGCCCGCGTGCGTGAGTTGGCGCCAACCTTGCCCTTGCTGATCCCCGGCGTGGGCGCGCAAGGCGGTGATGCCGCGGCCACGGTGAAAGCCGGGCGGCGCGTCGCGGCCGATGGCACGGTGACGGGGGCCATCATCGTCAACAGCTCAAGGGCGGTGCTGTATGCCAGCGCGGGCGACGACTTCGCCAGCGCGGCGCGGCGGGTCGCACAAGACACCAGGCAAGCGCTGAACGCCGCACGCTGATGTTCATCTTCAGGCTGCTGCTCAAGAATGCCTTCAGGCACCGCTTGCGCACAGCCCTGACGATGGTGGGCCTGGTGGTGGCCATTGGCGCCTTCGGCCTGCTGCGCACCATCGTCGATGCCTGGTACGCGGGGGTGGACGCATCCTCCAGCGCGCGCCTGGTCACACGCAGTTCAATCTCGCTGACCTTTCCGCTGCCCCTGAACTATGCCGACCGCATCAAGGCGGTGGACGGTGTCAAGGGTGTGTCGTGGGCCAACTGGTTTGGCGGCGTGTACATCGCCGAGCGCAACTTCTTTCCGCAGTTCGCGGTGGACCCGCCCACGTACCTGGCGCTGTACCCCGAGTTCGTGCTGAAAGAGGACAACCGGCAAGCGTTTTTCCGCGATCGACAGGGCTGCATCGTGGGCCGCAAGCTGGCGCGCAAATACGGCTGGAAGCTGGGTGACACGGTTGCCCTGCGTGGCACCATCTATCCGGGCAACTGGCGCTTCACCATCCGCGGCATCTACGACGGGATCGATGCCACGACGGATGAGAACCAGATGCTCTTCCACTGGAAGCGCCTGGCCGAGAGCATCCGGGCGCGGGCAGGCCGCAATGCCGACTTCGTGGGCGTGTACATCGTGGGCCTGAGCGAGGCAGACCAGGCGCCGGTGGTAGCGCAAAACATCGACGCGCTGTTCAAGAACTCGCTGGCCGAGACCTTGAGCGAGACCGAGAAGGCCTTCCAGCTCAGCTTCGTGTCGATGAGCGAGGCCATCCTCGTGGCGGTGCAGGCCGTCAGCTTCATCATCATCGTGATCATCATGGCCGTGATGGCCAACACGATGACCATGACCGCGCGCGAGCGCCTGGCCGAATACGCCACCTTGAAAGCGCTGGGCTTCACGCCGGGCTTCATCAGCAAGCTGCTGCTGGGCGAAAGCCTGCTGATCGCCTTGATCGGCGGTGGCATCGGCATGGCGCTGACCTTTCCGCTGGCCAAGGCCTTTGGCGGGGCTGTGGGCAGTTTCTTCCCGGTGTTCCACGTGTCCGGCACGACCATGGCGTTGCAGCTGTTGTCGTGTGTGGTGGTGGGTGGTGTGGCCGCCGCGTGGCCGGCGTGGAAGATGTCCCACATCGACATCGTGCAGGGCCTTAACCATGTGGCCTGAGTTGCTGCCCTTGTCCTACATCGCGCGCAACCTGTGGGTGCGGCGGGTGACCACGATGCTGACGGCTGGCGGCATGGCCCTCGTGGTCTACGTGTTCGCCACGGTGTTGATGATGGGCGAGGGCATCCGGGCGACGTTGGTGGCCACCGGGCAGCCAGGCAACGTCATGGTGCTGCGCAAGGGGGCGGGGGCGGAGATCAATTCCAGCATCTCGCGCGGACAGGCGGCCATCATCGAATCGCTGGCGGGCGTGGCCACCCACGGGCAGGGCGGCAAACTGGTGTCGAAAGAGCCCGTGGTGCTGAACACCTTGCCCAAGCGCGGCACGGGCAAGCCCAGCAATATCACGGTGCGCGGCACCTCGGCCACCGGGCTGGCACTGCGCCCGCAGGTGCGCTTCATCAAGGGGCGCATGTTCCGGCCCGGCACCAGCGAAATCGTGGCCGGGCAATCGGTGGCCAAAGGCTTTGTGGGCGCGGGCCTGGGTGAGACCTTGAAGTTCGCCGGGCGCGAGTGGCTGGTGGTCGGCATTTTTGACGCCAACCGCAGCGGTTTCGATTCCGAGATCTGGGGCGACACCGAGCAGATGATGCAGGCGTTTCGCCGGTCCAATTTCTCGAGTGTGATCTTCCGGCTCAATGACCCGGGCACCTTCGAGAAGGCTCGCGCCACCTTGGAAGACGATCCGCGCCTGACCCTGGAGGCCAAGCCCGAGGTGCGGTTCTATGCCGAGCAATCAGAGATGCTGTCCACCTTCATCCGCTTGCTGGGGGTGTCGCTGTCGATCATCTTCTCCATCGGCGCCATCGTGGGCGCGATGATCACGATGTTCGCCACCGTGGCCTCGCGCGTGGGCGAGATCGGCACCTTGCGGGCCTTGGGTTTCAGGCGCAACGCAGTGCTGCTGAGTTTCTTGGCCGAGTCCTTGCTGCTGTCACTGGTGGGCGGCGTGATGGGCCTGGGCGCGGCTTCACTGATGCAGGCGGTCAGCATCTCTACCGTCAACTTCAAGACCTTTTCAGAGCTGGCGTTTCAGTTCAGACTGACCCCGATGATTGCCCTGCACAGCCTGTTGTTTGCCTTGGCCATGGGTTTGCTGGGCGGGTTCATCCCCGCCTGGAGGGCAGCGCGGTTGAGGATCGTGGATTGCTTGCGCGAGGCTTGAAGACGGCCCGCGCTGGTTCAAAAGGAAATCAAGATGCAAGTTTGTACATTCAAGACCGACCGTGAGCCAGAGGTGGGCCTGATCCACGAAGAGTGGATCCTGCCGGTGCAGCGCGCGCTGCCCGATCTGCTGCGCCCGCACGACCCGATGCTGGACCTCATCGCGCGATGGGACAGCCTCAAGCCGGCCTTGCAAGGCTTGCTGGACGACCATGCCGGCCCCGAGAAACTGCGCCGCGAGCATGTGCGCCTGCTGGCCCCCGTGCCGCGCCCCGGCAAGGTGCTGGGCATCGGCCTGAACTACCTCGATCACATCAACGAGAAGATCATTGGCGAGGTGCGCACGGCGCCCGAGCACCAAGTGTGGTTCAGCAAGGCCACCACGGCGGTCAACGGGCCCTTCGACCCCATCGTGCTGCCGCCCGAGTCGGTGTCCACAATGACTGATTACGAGGCCGAGTTGGTCGTGGTCATCGGGCGGCGCTGCAAGCGCGTCACGCCGGAGCAAGCCCCGTCCTTCGTCTTTGGCTACTGCGTGGGCAACGACGTGTCGGTGCGCGATTGGCAAAAGCGCACTCCGCAATGGACCTTGGGCAAGGGCTTCGACACGCACGCGCCTTTTGGCCCCTGGATCACCACGGCGGACGAGGTGCCCGATCCGCACGCTTTGAATCTGCGCGGCCTGGTCAATGGTGAAGAGCGCCAAAGCAGCAACACCAGCCTGATGATTTTCAAGATCTGGGACCAGATCTCGGTGCTGAGCCAGGCCATGACGCTGGAGCCCGGCGATGTGATTTACACCGGCACCTGCAGTGGCGTCGGTGCGGGCATGACGCCGCCGGCATTCCTCAAGCCAGGGGACCACGTCCGCATCGAGATTGACCAGTTGGGCGCCATCGAGGCGCTTTGCACGGCCGACTTGGTTTGAGGCAAATGATCAGTCTGGCGTGGGGTTCAGCGACGTGAGCACCGCTTGCACAAAGGCGATGACGGTGGGCGCCAGATCGGTGAGTTGGTGCACTTGATCCTGCTCGATCGCATGCAGGATCAGCTCGTTGATGCCGCCGACCACGGCCATGGCCAGCTCGGGCGACAGGGGGCGCTTGCCCGGCTCCTTCGCCCGCGACAGCTCCACCTGCATCTGCAGGAAAGCGGCAAAGCGCTGCTGGATCTGGCGACGCGTGGCCAAGCCGGCGGGCCCGATGCCCAGCAGTTCGATGAACAGCGTGCGGATCAGCGCCGGCTGGGCCTGCAAGCTGCTCAGGTAGGCGCGGGTGACGTGGCCCAATTGCTCGACCCAATCGGCGCTGGGATCGAAGCCTTCGGCGATGAGGCCCAAAGTGCGCTGGCTCAAGGTTTCGCACAGCGCGACCAGGCACGCGTCCTTGCTGCTGAACTGCTCGTAGAAGGTTCGCTTGGAGACATGCGCCTGCGCCACCACGTGCGCGATCGTCGTGTCGGCGTAGGACTGGCGGGCCAGTGTGGCGGCCAGGGCGTCGATGAGGCGCGCGCGGTGGTCCACTGTTTCGGGCGAGGATGAGGGGTGCATTGTCGCCCATGGTACTTGACAGTACCACTGAGCGTTTGTTAAGGTTCGCGGCGCGTTGGTACTCATCAGTACCAGTTCGTGAAAACAGTTTTTATAACGAAGATTCAACCGGTTTGTACCGAGGAGACCCCACCATGCAGTCCATCTTCAAGCGTTGGCACCAACCTTTGCTGGTCGCCGCCGCCGTCCTGGCATTTGGCGCCCCCGCCCAGGCCGCTGCGCCCGCGCCTTACACCGTGGTCAACGCCAGCTTCGCCTGCCAGACGGCCACCTGCGACGCTGATTTGTGGCTGCCCAAGGGCGTGAACAAGCCGCCTGTGATCATCATGGCCCACGGCTTTGGCGGCTTGAAGGATTGGGGCTTGCAGCCTTATGCCGAGCGTTTCGTGAAGGCCGGCTTCGCGGTGGTGCGTTTTGACTACCGCGGCTTTGGCAAGAGCGGCGGCCAGCCACGCCGGGTGGTCGATGGCCCGGAGCACGTCAAGGACTGGTTGTCCGCGATCGAGTCGGTGCGCGTGCGGGGCGATGTCGATGGCAGCCGAGTGGGCTTGTGGGGCTCTTCCTTCAGCGGCGGCCACGTGTTGGTGGCGGCGTCGCAAAGCCGTGGCTTTGTCAAGGCGGTCAGCTCGCAAGTGCCTTTCGTCAACGGCCTGCAAAGTGCTTTGACTTATCCGCTGAAATACCAACCCCAAGCCGCGTGGGATGGCTTGCGCGACTTGTTGCGTGGCGACAAGGCTGAGCCCATCTACATCCCCACGGTGGCCCAGGATGGCTTTGCGGCACTGGTGTGCCCCGAGTGCGTCAAGGGCTACCAGACGCTGGTGCCCGCGGACCAGATGGGCACCGAGAACAAAGTGGCTGCGCGCATTCTGATGACCTTGCCCTTTTACAAGCCTGCGTCCAGCGCCGCGCACATTTCCGCGCCGGTTCTGGTGGTGGCGGCCGAGAACGATGGCCTGATTCCCGTCAAGGGCGTGCGCGACATGGTCAAGGAATTGCCGAACGGCGAATACCTGGAGCTGAAAGGCGCGGACCACTTCTCGCCATACACCCAGCCCCTGTTCGAGCAGGTGGTCAGCCGGCAGACGGCGTTCTTCCTGAAGAACCTGGGCAAGTAACACCCGCAGGCTGAGGCGCCGTATGATGTCCGGTTGCCCAGCCTTGCACCGCGTCCGATGTCCTCCCGTTCTGATCTGCCCGTCCGCCCCAATGTTCCGCTGATCCAGGTGCGGGGGGCGCGCACCCACAACCTCAAGAACATCGACCTGGACATTCCCCGGCACCAGTTGGTGGTGATCACCGGGCTGTCGGGCTCGGGCAAATCCAGCCTGGCGTTTGACACCTTGTATGCCGAAGGCCAGCGCCGTTACGTTGAAAGCCTGAGCGCCTACGCCCGCCAGTTCCTGCAACTGATGGACAAGCCCGATGTGGACGTGATCGAGGGCCTGTCGCCCGCGATCAGCATCGAGCAGAAGGCCACCAGCCACAACCCGCGGTCCACCGTGGGCACAGTCACCGAGATCCACGACTACCTGCGCCTGCTGTATGCCCGCGCCGGCACGCCCTTCTGCCCGGACCACGGCCTGCCCCTGCGCGCGCAAAGCGTCAGCCAAATGGTCGATGCCGTGCTGGCCATGCCGGAGGACACCAAGCTGATGATCCTGGCGCCAGTCATGCGTGACCGCAAGGGCGAGCACGCCGACCTGTTCGCGCAGATGCAGGCAGAAGGCTTTGTGCGCTTCCGCATTGATGGTCGGGTGATCGAGGCGGCCGACTTGCCCGAGTTGAAGAAGAACGAGAAGCACGATGTGGACGTGGTGGTCGACCGCCTGAAGGTGCGCGCCGACATGACGCAGCGCCTGGCCGAAAGCTTCGAAGCCGCCATGCGCCTGGCCGATGGCCGCGCCGTTGCGCATGAAATGGACACGGGCGCCGACCACGTGTTCTCGTCCAAATTCGCTTGCCCGGTGTGCAGTTACTCGCTGTCGGAACTGGAGCCGCGCCTGTTCTCGTTCAACTCGCCGGTGGGTGCCTGCCCTAGCTGCGATGGCCTGGGCCACGTCATCGCGTTTGATCCCGTGCGCGTGGTGGCCTTCCCCAGCCTGAGCCTGGGCAGTGGCGCCATCAAGGGTTGGGACCGCCGCAACCCCTACACCTACTCCATGATCGAGGCACTGGGCAAACACTACAAGGTCAATATCGACCAGCCCTTTGAAGAGTTGCCCGCCAACGTGCAGCAGGTGCTGCTCTACGGCTCGGGCGATGAAGAAATCGAGTTCGTCTACGAAGCCGATGGCACCTCGGGCAAAAAGCGCCGCGTCAAGCGCAGCCACGCCTTTGAAGGCATCCTGCGCAACTTTGAGCGGCGCTTCAAGGAGACCGATTCATCGGCCGTGCGCGAAGAGCTGTCGCGCTACCAGCAGCCCAAGGCCTGCCCCGATTGCCAGGGCACACGCTTGCGCCGCGAAGCCCGCCACGTCTTCCTGCACGACGCCAAGAGCGGCGACAAGCGCGCCATCTACCAGGTCGCCCACGCCACCCTGGCCGAAGCGCACCGCTACTTTGAAAGCCTGAACCTGATCGGCTCCAAGGCCGAGATTGCCGACAAGGTGGTCACCGAGATCCGCTCGCGCCTGCGCTTTCTGAATGATGTGGGCCTGACCTACCTGAGCCTGGACCGCAGTGCCGACACACTCAGCGGTGGCGAAGCCCAACGCATCCGCCTGGCATCGCAAATTGGCTCGGGCCTGACCGGCGTGATGTATGTGCTCGACGAGCCCAGCATTGGGCTGCACCAGCGCGACAACGACCGCCTGATCGGCACGCTGCAGCACCTGCGCAACCTGGGCAACAGCGTGATCGTGGTCGAGCATGACGAGGACATGATCCGCGCCGCCGATTACGTCATCGACATGGGCCCGGGTGCGGGCGTGCATGGCGGCCATGTCATCGCGCAGGGCACGGCCAAGGAAGTCACCGACCACCCCGACAGCCTGACCGGCCAGTACCTGGGCCGTGCGCTGCGCATCGCCGTGCCACCCAAGCGCCTGCCTTTCACCGATGACACGCCGCGCCTGCGCGTGGTCAATGCGCGTGGCCACAACCTCAAGGGCGTGACGGCCGAGATCCCCGTGGGCTTGCTCACCTGTGTGACCGGTGTGTCCGGTTCGGGTAAGAGCACCTTGGTCAACGAGACGCTGTACGCCAGCGTGGCGCGCAAGCTGTACCACAGCCACCTGGAGCCCGCCGCGCACGACGAGATCGAAGGCCTGGAGCTGTTCGACAAGGTCATCAACGTCGACCAATCCCCCATCGGCCGCACGCCACGCAGCAACCCGGCCACCTACACCGGCCTGTTCACGCCCATCCGCGAGTTGATGGCCGATGTGCCTGCCGCGCGCGAGCGGGGTTATGGCGCGGGCCGCTTCTCATTCAACGTGGCCGGTGGCCGCTGCGAGGCCTGCCAGGGCGATGGCGTGCTCAAGGTCGAGATGCACTTTCTGCCCGATGTGTACGTGCCCTGCGACGTGTGCCAAGGCAAACGCTACAACCGCGAAACGCTTGAGATTTTGTACAAGGGCAAGAACATCCACCAGGTGCTGGACTTGACGGTGGAGGCCGCGCTGGAGTTCTTCAGCGCCGTGCCCACGCTGGCCCGCAAGCTGCAAACGCTGATGGACGTGGGCCTGGGCTACATTCGCCTGGGGCAAAGCGCCACGACGCTGTCAGGTGGCGAAGCGCAACGCGTGAAGCTGGCGCTTGAGTTGAGCAAGCGCGACACCGGCCGCACGCTCTACATCCTGGACGAGCCGACCACCGGCCTGCATTTCCACGACATCGCCTTGCTGCTCAAGGTGCTGCACCAGCTGCGCGACGCGGGCAACACCATCGTCGTGATCGAACACAATCTGGACGTCATCAAGACGGCCGACTGGCTGATCGACATGGGCCCCGAAGGCGGCTCGGGCGGTGGCACCTTGGTGGTGGCCGGCACGCCCGAGACCGTGGCCGCGCACGCTGGCAGCCACACGGGTCACTACCTCAAGGCGCTGCTGGACGAAGTCATCCCATGAAACCCACGTCGTGGGCCGAGCTGTTGAAATTGTGCAGGTTGGGCAAGATGCTGGCCAAGTCGGTGTTGCTCACGCCCATCCATTTGCCCAGGGTGTAGGCGTACTGGTCCACCGAGGTGGTGGGCAGCAAGACGCCGTTCTGGATCTGGTCCGGGCTGGAGAACACGCCGTGGCCATCGGCGGTGCTGTACTGTGGGAAGGTGCCATAGACCTCGCCACCTTGCACTGCGCCACCCATGATCAGGTGGTGGGCGCCCCAACCATGGTCGGTGCCATCGCCGTTGCTGGTGAAGCTGCGGCCAAAGTCCGAGGCGGTGAAGGTGGTGACTTGCGAGCTCATGTCGCCGCCAGGCATGTTGCGCAGCACTTGGTCGAAGTAGGCCAGGCCGTGGTCCAGCTGGCGCATGCGGTCGTTGTGTTCCTGGTTCTGTCCGCCGTGGTGGTCGAAGCCGCCCAGGTTCACCATGAACACCTGGCGCTGGATGCCGAAGTTGCCTTGGCGGTTCGCCTGGATGATGCGAGCGATCATCTGGAACTGCAAGGCCAGGCGATTGGTCACGGGCAGGCCGGCCATGTTGGTGTAGCTCAGCAAAGGATCGGTCCACACCGATTGGCCCGGGGTTCCCCAAGGGGCCTGGGCGTTGGAGGGCAGTGCGCCCGACATCAAATCGGTGGCCTGGATGCCACGGGCCACCACCTGTTGATGGGCCTGGGTGAACAGGTTGTTGCTGGTCGATGAGCTCATCACGGACTTCACCGCGGCATGCAGGTCGGTGCTGCCCAGCATGCGCTGGTTCGCGCCCAAGCCGGGAATGCTGGCCAGGCCCACGGGGTACTGCCGGACCGCCCGCCCGCTCAGCCAGGTGCTGGTGTTGCCTGGCGTGATGCAGGTGAAAGAGCGCTTGATGACGTCGGCGTTCGAGCCGCTGCCATTGCGGCTCATCAGCAGGTCGCCAATGCGCCCACCCCAGCCCTCGCTGGCGCCTTCGGGCGAGAACGACATCCAGGTGGACTGCTGGTCATTGTGAGAGAACAACTTCTCGGGCTTGGGGAAGCTGTCTTGGTAATAAGCGCTCTTGGTGGTTGGCCGAACCAACGGTCCCACATTGGCCATCACGGCCAAGCGGTTGGCCCCATACAGTTGCTGGGTACGAACGAGGGCCGGGTGCAGCGCAAACTGCCGTCCGGCATGGACCGCGCGGCCTGAGTGGGCGATGGGCAAGACGCCCCCCAACCTGGCCGGGGTGCCTGCGGCAGCCGTGGCATTGGCAGGCGTGCCCGGGCGCATCAAGGCGATCGAGGTGCTGCCGTCGCTGGGGTCCCGCGAAGATGGGTCGCGGTGGGCCAGGTAGTGTCCCCACGAGTCCGTGTCGGTGGCAAGCACCGTGTTGTAAGAGTCGTTGCCGCCATTGAGGAAGACGCAGACCAGGGCTTGGTAGCCACCACCCGTGGATTGGGCGGAGGCCCGGCCCATGGTGGCCAAGGTCAACCCCAAGGGGCCTGCCGCCCCCAGGGTGGAGAAAGCGGCGGCGTGGCGCAAGAAGCTGCGGCGGCTGGTGGAGCTCATGGGGAACGTCTTTTCTTCACTGTTGAACGATGAACTGCGGCGACACCGCCACCATCAGGATCGCGGCTTTGATGCGGCGCCGCTTGTCCGCCAAGGTGGTGTTGGGCATCTTGCCCACGCCGGTCAACATCAAGGCATTGAGTTCACTGGCTGGGGGGCCGCCCAGGATCTTTTGCGCAACGGCGTTGATGAGTTGTTGAGGCGCGTCGGCGGTGGGTTTGTCGACCAGTGCATCGAAGCTGCTCAAGTCAAATCGGATGTCGCTGCGTTGGGTGGTGTAGTTGTATTGACCCAAGCCGTCTTCCAGCATCTGGGCCACATAGTTGGCGTAGCCCAGCACCGAGGTCTCGCTCGTGATCTGCATTTCCGGCGCGACCAGGCCCTGGTCCGCCAGATCAGTCTGGGGTGGCTTGTAGCCAGGCCGGAAGAAGTTGAACACCGAGGGGGCGCGCATCGGAGTCTGGCCCAGGCCCAGCACAGGGTCATCGGTGCTGCTGGCCAGGTAGAAAGGCACCCGGTTGCCGGTCCGTGCGGCGCTGTAGGTGTCCGAGGTGTGGGGCAGGGCTCGGAGCAGGTGCGTGATGCGCACCAGGGGCTCACGCAATTTCCCGAAGCCTGCGCTCTCGCGCAATGCCATGTCGCGCGCCTCGTTGTCCAGCAAGGCCGCCTTCACGGTGGCCCGGATGTTGCCATTGGAGGCGCGGAAGGCCGCGCCCACGCGCTGCACATAACTGGGGCTGGGGTTGCTGGTCACCAGCCGCTGGATCAATTGCTTGGCAAAGAACGGCGCGGTGTTGGGGTGGTTGGCCAAGCGGTCCAGTGCGGCCTTCAGGCTGGCTTTTGGATCGGGCGTGGGTTGGAACGGCACCGTCACGCCCAGAAAACGCTTCTCGCTGTACGAGTGCTCCTGGGTGTAGGGCGACATGGCGGTGATGCTCTGGCTGCTGTCCTGGCAAAGCTCATAGCGGTAGAAGCAGTGCCACCAGATCACCGAGGCCTTGGCGGGTGGAAGGTACCAACCCCAGCCTGTGAAGACCTTGGCCAAGCCCTTGACGTCATCACCGGTGTAGGTCTCTTGAGGAAGGCCGTTGACGAGCTTTTGCGTGCCATCGTCGTTCAGCTCGTACAAGCCAATCGAGAACAGCTGCATCACCTCGCGTGCGAAATTTTCATCGGCGATGCGGCCTGTGCCTGGGTCTTCCCGACGACTGCTCCGGTGCGACAGGAACGCCCCCATGGCCGGATGCAACGCCACGCCTTCCAACAGATCACGGTAATTGCCGTCGATCTTCTGGGTCAACATGTCCATGTAACTGGCCACCATGCGGCCATCGATTTCCAACTCGGCATTGGTGGCCGACACCACGAAGATCTCGGACAAGGCGAAGGCCACGCGTTGGCGCAACTGGGCGGGGTCAGCCACTGCATGCGTCCACCAGCTGTAGACCACGTCATCGATCCGGGGCTGGTCCGTGCCCAGCGAGGCGGATGACGCCTGGACGGTGGCCAAGTGGGTGTTCTGCAGCGGTGCGGCCAACTGCTCGTCGATCCAGCGTTCGTAGCCAATGGCCTTCACGCGGGCGACCTCCGTTGCAGTGGGGCCGAACGTGGCTTGTGTCAGGAAGCGATTCGCTTCTGCATCGTTGCCCGGCATGGCGCCCACTGATTGCAGGTTGCTGGATCCCGTGCCGCCCGCGCTGCTGGAGGGGCCGTCACCGCCGCCCCCGCCACCACAGCCCACCAACAGGGCTGCGCTGACCGCCATCACCAAACCTGCTTTGGACAGGACACTTTCCGACTTCGACCGCAACATGAACGCACTCGCACTGAGAACCTTGACTCAGGGATGTCGGCATCTGAAACGCCAGCTTGAGGCGTGTCGCGCGATCGACAATCTCTGAAACGAGTTCGCAAGGTGCCATGCAGCCATCACCGCAGGCGATGCAAGATGCCTCAGTTGTAAGGGGGCGAAACGCCAGGCCCGGTGCGGGCCTGAAAGCGTCAATAGGTCACAAGTTGGGGGACAAAGCCCGCTCGGCGTCGCGCTGAGAAAGGCCTGTTTTTACAGCCCAATTCTCCAGTTGGTCATGGCCAATCTTGCCCACGTTGAAGTAAGTTGACTCGGGATGCGCCAGGTAGAAACCGCTCACGCTGGCCGCCGGTGTCATGGCCAGGCTTTCGGTCAAGGCCATGTTGACCTCGTCGGCCTGCAACACGCGGAACATCTCGCCCTTGACCGTGTGGTCGGGGCAGGCGGGGTAGCCGGGCGCAGGGCGGATGCCCTTGTACTTCTCGCCGATCAGGTCGACGTTGCTCAGGTGCTCGTCGGCCGCGTAGCCCCAGAACTCCTTGCGCACGCGCTCGTGCATGCGTTCGGCGAAGGCTTCGGCCAAGCGGTCTGCCAGCGCCTTGAGCATGATCGACGAGTAGTCATCGTGCTTGGCCAAAAACTCGGCGTCCTTCTTCTCGATGCCCAAACCCGCGGTCACCGCGAACAGGCCGATGTAGTCGGGCTTAGTGCCCTTGGGCGCGACGAAGTCGGCCAGGCTGCGGTTGGCGCGTTTCACGCCATCGACCACCGGGCGCTCCGACTGCATGCGCAGCGGCGACCAGGTCATCAGCACCTCGGTGCGCGATTCGTCGCGGTAGATCTCGATGGTGTCGTCGTCCACCGTGTTGGCGGGGAAGAGCCCGATCACGCCATGGGCGGTCAGCCAACGGCCCTCCACGATCTTCTTGAGCAATGCTTGCGCATCGGCCAGCACCTTGCGGGCTTCAATCCCCACGACCGCGTCATCCAGGATGGCGGGGTAGGGGCCGGCCAGGTCCCAGGTCTGGAAGAACGGGCCCCAGTCGATGTAAGGCACCAGCTCGGCCAAGTCCTGGTTCTTGAACACGCGGCGGCCCGTGATCTTGGGCACGGCGGGCGTGTACGTAGTCCAGTCCATCGGCGTCTTGTTGGCGCGGGCTTGCGCCAGCGTCACCATCGGCGTGGTCTTCTTGTTGGCGTGCTGCACGCGCACACGCTCGTAGTCCGCGTTCAGCTCGGCGATGTAATCGGCCTGGCGCTCGTCGCTCAGCAACTCAGTGCACACGCCCACGGCGCGCGATGCATCCGGCACGTACACCACTGGCCCGCTGAAGTTGGGCGCAATCTTCACGGCCGTGTGCACGCGGGAGCACGTGGCGCCACCGATCAGCAGCGGCGTCTGGCGTGAGCGGAAATACTCGTCGCGCTCCATCTCGCCGGCCACGTACTGCATCTCTTCCAGGCTGGGCGTGATCAGGCCCGACAGGCCGATGATGTCGGCGCCGCTTTCCTTGGCCATCTTCAAAATGTCAACGCAGGGCACCATCACGCCCATGTTGACCACCTCGAAGTTGTTGCACTGCAAAACCACGGTCACGATGTTCTTGCCGATGTCGTGCACGTCGCCCTTCACGGTGGCGATCACGATCTTGCCCTTGGGCTTGGCATTGCCGCCGCCTTCGATCAGCAGCTTCTTTTCTTCTTCGATGTAGGGCAGCAAGTGGGCCACGGCTTGCTTCATCACGCGGGCGGATTTCACCACCTGCGGCAGGAACATCTTGCCCGCACCGAACAGGTCACCCACGGTGTTCATGCCAGCCATTAACGGGCCTTCGATCACGTGCAGAGGGCGCCCGCCCGTGGCTTTGATCTTCTGCCAGCACTCTTCAGTGTCTTGGGTGATGAAGTCGGTGATGCCGTTGACGAGGGCGTGGCTCAGGCGATGCTCCACCGTGGCGGGTTCCTCAAGCGTGCCGCGCCAGGCCAGCTTGGCGCTGTCGTCCTTGGCGGCGCCCTTGGCGCTGTCGGCAATCTCGATCAAGCGCTCGCTGGGGGTGAGGTGAGGCTCGCCGTCCTTGTAGACCGGCTGGCGGTTCAACACCACGTCTTCCACGCGCTCGCGCAGCACGGGGTCGAGTGCGTCGTACACGCCCACCATGCCCGCGTTGACGATACCCATGTCCATGCCCGCCTGGATGGCGTGGTACAGGAACACGGTGTGGATGGCCTCGCGCATCGGGTCGTTGCCGCGGAAGCTGAAGCTCACGTTCGACACGCCGCCGCTGATCTTGGCGCCCGGCAGGTTTTCCTTGATCCAGCGCGTGGCGTTGATGAAGTCGACCGCGTAGTTGTCGTGCTCTTCAATGCCGGTGGCGATGGCGAAGATGTTCGGGTCGAAGACGATGTCTTCCGGAGGGAAGCCCACCTCGTCCACCAGGATGCGGTAGGCGCGTTCGCAGATCTCGACCTTGCGCGCAAAGGTGTCGGCCTGGCCTTTCTCGTCGAACGCCATCACCACGGCGGCCGCGCCATAGCGCTTGACCAGCCCGGCTTGGCGGCGGAACTCGGCCTCGCCTTCTTTCATCGAGATCGAGTTGACGATGCCCTTGCCCTGGATGCACTTCAGGCCCGCCTCGATCACGTCCCACTTCGACGAGTCGACCATGATGGGCACGCGCGAGATCTCGGGCTCGGAGGCGATCAGGTTCAGGAAGCGGACCATCGCGGACTTGCTGTCCAGCATGGCCTCGTCCATGTTGATGTCGATGACCTGTGCGCCGTTCTCGACCTGCTGGCGCGCCACCGCCAGGGCTTCTTCAAACTGCCCGTTCAGGATCATCCGGGCAAAGGCCTTGGAGCCGGTCACGTTGGTGCGTTCACCCACGTTGACGAACAGCGAGCCTGGCCCGATCAGCACAGGTTCCAGCCCTGAGAGGCGCATCGGCGCCGGAGTGGAAGAAGAAGGGGCGGCGGGGCGGGGGGAAGACTCGGTCATGATCCCCAAATTGTACGGGGAGCGTTCCTCAAGGCATACCCAGGAAAGTCCTTTCAATGTCCAGCGAGCTTCTGTGCCCGATGTCATCGCGGTGGGCGGCCAGCCACCGGTCGGCGGCGGCATGGCCCATGTCGTGCAAGGTTTGCAGGAAAACGCGGTCGGTGTTGGACTTGCTGGAGGCGTTGAAGGGTGCCAGGTTCTCGTCGTCGGCCACCATGTGCATGTGCAGGTCCTTGTAGCGCCCAGGGTCGATTTTTTCTTCCTTGAGCAGGCGCTTGACAAAGGCAATGGCCCGCAGCTCGCCGATCAGGCTCGCATTGAAGGTGATCTCGCTGAGCCTATCGAGGATGTCCATGCTGCGCGTTGGCTTGTCCAGGCGCTGCAGCGGGTTGATCTTGATCAGCAGAATGTCCCGCGTGTCGGTGTTGTAGATCAAGGGGTACAGCGCGGGATTGCCGGTGTAGCCGCCGTCCCAGTAAGGCTCGCCATCGATCTCGACCGCCTGGAACACGACCGGCAGGCAGGCTGAAGCCATCAAGGCGTCCAGGGTCAGCTCTTCTTCCGTGAAGACGCGGGCCTGGCCGGTGCGCACCGAAGTGGCCGTGACGAACAGCTGAGTGCCGTGTTGGCAGCCCTCGTGCACGGCTTTGATTTCGACATGGCGCTGCACCACATCCCGCAATGGGTTCAGGTTCAAGGGGTTGATTTCATACGGACTGAAGGTCTGCATGAACATGTTCATCCACTGGTAGCCGGGGATCTGGTCCAGGTTGAAGGCCGGCGTGAGTGACCCGTTGGCTTGCAGCGTCATGGGCGAAAAGATCGGCCCATGCTGACTGACATCAGCCCAAAAGGCGGCCAAGGCTTTTTGTGCCTGGGCGCGGCCCGCCGACACACCGCCTTTGGCGTGGCCTTCGACGTAACCCGTGAGCATCACCGCGCCGTTGAGCGCCCCGGCGCTGGTACCCGAAATGCCTGAAAAATCCAGGCCATCGTCATCCAGAAGCCTGTCCAGCACCCCCCAGGTGAAGGCGCCGTGCGAGCCTCCGCCTTGCAGTGCCAGGTCCACGCGCGGCCTGGGCGACGGGTTGAGGGCGGCGGAAGAAAGGGCTTTGCGCTTTTTGCTGGGCGTGGTCATGACCCAGTCTAGCTTGTAATGCTGCAGTGCAGCATTGATTTTGAAGTCCCCTCTTCAGTGGGTGATAAATACCTGTTTAAAATACTGTACATCCATCCAGCTTTTGTCATAATGGCGGCAATTCATCAATTCCAGCCATCGGAGACACCTGAATGGAAGCCACCGCGAAGTCCGCCCTGAGCATCGAAAAAGCCAAAGCCCTGCAAGTGGCGCTCGCTCAAATTGAAAAGCAGTTCGGCAAGGGCTCGATCATGCGCCTGGGCGAAGGCGAAGTGATCGACGACATCCAGGTCGTCTCCACCGGCTCGCTGGGCCTGGACATCGCCCTGGGCGTCGGCGGCCTGCCCCGGGGCCGTGTGGTCGAGATCTACGGCCCTGAGTCCTCGGGCAAGACCACGCTGACCCTGCAAGTCGCCGCTGAAATGCAAAAGCAGGGCGGCGTCTGTGCCTTCATCGACGCCGAGCATGCCCTGGATGCTCAATACGCGCAAAAACTGGGCGTCAACCTGCAAGATTTGTTGATCTCGCAGCCCGACACCGGCGAACAGGCCCTCGAAATCGTCGACGCCCTGGTGCGCTCGGGTTCGGTGGATCTGATCATCGTTGACTCGGTGGCCGCGCTCACGCCCAAGGCCGAGTTGGAGGGCGAAATGGGCGATTCCTTGCCCGGCCTGCAAGCCCGCCTGATGAGCCAAGCCCTGCGCAAGCTCACGGCCACGATCAAGAAGACCAACTGCATGGTCATCTTCATCAACCAGATCCGCATGAAGATCGGTGTGATGTTTGGCAGCCCCGAAACCACCACGGGTGGCAATGCCTTGAAGTTCTACGCTTCGGTGCGCCTGGACATCCGCCGCATCGGTTCCATCAAGAAGGGCGAAGAGATCATCGGCAGCGAAACGCGCGTCAAGGTGGTCAAGAACAAGGTGGCGCCGCCCTTCAAAACCGCTGAATTCGACATCTTGTACGGTGAAGGCATCAGCCGCGAAGGCGAGGTCATTGACCTGGGCGTGGTCGCCAAGATCGTCGACAAGTCCGGCGCCTGGTACGCCTACCAGGGCGAGAAGATCGGTCAAGGCAAGGACAACTCCCGCGAATTCCTGCGCGAGAACCCCGCCCTGGCCCACGAGATCGAAAACAAGATCCGTGAATCGCTGGGTGTGGCCTTGCAGGCACCCGCCGCAGCCGCTGAATAAACCGGGCTGGCTGGCCAAGGTCTCCGGTGGCCACGCGCGGCTCAACCCTGTCCCTCAAGGGCAGGGCACTGAAATACCTGTCGGCGCGCGAGCATTCGCGCGTCGAACTGGTGCGCAAGTTGGCGCCCCACACCGACGACCCCGCCGAGATCAACCGTGTGCTGGACGATCTCGAGTCCCGCGGTTGGCTGTCGGCCGAGCGTTTTGTTGAATCGGTGGTTCACCGCAAGGCCGCGCGCTACGGCACCGCCCGCATCCGAGGTGAATTGATCGGGCACCAATTGCCCGACGATGCTGTGCGCTCAGCTTTGTCCGCTTTGAAAGACACGGAGTTGCAGCGGGCGCAGGCCTTGTGGCAGCGCCGCTACGGTCAGGTGGCCGAGACGCCCCAAGAACTCGCCAAGCAAATGCGTTTTTTGGCGGGGCGGGGCTTCTCGGGGGATGTCATCCGCCGGGTCGTGCGTGGGTCTTCTGACACGGAAGACGCGAACGAAGCTTGAGCGTCGGGCAAAAGGTGGTGCTATTCTGATTGCTGCGCCGCAGTACGGCTTTGTATGTCTGCGGCGCCCCACGCAACCATCCTGCGAGTCAGCCCATGAAGATTCATGAGTACCAAGGCAAAGAGATCCTGAGCCGCTTTGGCGTGCCGGTGCCCAAAGGCATTCCGGCTTTCTCGGTGGACGAAGCGGTGGCCGCCGCTGAAAAGCTGGGCGGCCCCATCTGGGTCGTCAAGGCCCAGATCCACGCGGGCGGCCGTGGCAAGGGTGGCGGCGTGAAGGTGGCCAAGTCCATCGACGATGTGCGGCGCCTGGCTGGCGACATCCTGGGCATGCAGCTCAAGACGCACCAAACCGGTCCCAATGGCCAAAAGGTCAACCGCCTCTACATCGAAGACGGCGCTGACATCCAGAAGGAATACTACGTCTCGCTGGTGACCGACCGGGGCAGCCAAAAGGTGGCCTTCATCGCCTCAAGCGAAGGGGGCATGGACATCGAACAGGTGGCTCATGACACGCCTGACAAGATCATCACCGAACTCATTGACCCGCTCACGGGCCTGGGCGATGCGCAGGCCAAGGCGATCGCCGACCGCATTGGCCTGCCGGCCGATTCCACGGCCCAGGCTGTCGATGTGTTCAAGAAGCTGTACCGCTGCTACATGGAGACCGACGCCTCGCTGGTCGAGATCAACCCATTGAACCGCGACAGCAAGGGCAACATCATTGCCCTGGATGCCAAGTTCAACTTCGACAGCAACGCGCTCTTCCGCCACCCTGAGATCGTGGCCTACCGCGACCTGGACGAAGAAGACCCCGCCGAAATCGAAGCCTCCAAGTTTGACCTCGCCTACATCCAGCTCGACGGCAACATCGGCTGCCTGGTCAACGGCGCCGGCCTGGCCATGGCCACCATGGACACCATCAAGCTGTTCGGCGGCGAGCCGGCCAACTTCCTCGACGTTGGCGGGGGCGCCACCGCCGAGAAGGTGACCGAAGCCTTCAAGATCATGCTCAAGAACCCCGAGGTCAAGGGCATCCTGGTCAACATCTTCGGCGGCATCATGAAGTGCGACACCATTGCCGATGGTGTGATCGCCGCCTGCAAGGCCGTGAATTTGAACGTGCCGCTGGTTGTCCGCATGAAGGGCACCAACGAAGACCTGGGCAAGAAGATGCTGGCGGACTCCGGTTTGCCCATCATCAGTGTCGACACCATGGCCGACGCCGCCCAGGCAGCCGTGGCTGCGGTTGCCAAATGACACGCCATTGATGACGACAAGGATCCCGACATGAGCATCTTGATCAACAAAGACACCAAAGTCATCACGCAAGGCATCACCGGCAAGACCGGGCAGTTCCACACCCGTGGTTGTCGTGACTACGCCAATGGCAAAAATTGCTTTGTGGCGGGCGTCAACCCCAAAAAGGCCGGCGAAGATTTCGAAGGCATCCCCATCCATGCCACGGTGAAAGACGCCAAGGCCGCCACCGGCGCCACGGTCTCGGTCATCTACGTGCCGCCACCTGGCGCCGCCGCCGCCATTTGGGAAGCGGTCGAGGCCGACTTGGACTTGGCCATCTGCATCACCGAAGGCATCCCCGTGCGGGACATGCTGGAAGTGCGCAACAAGATGAAGGCCAAGGAAGCCGCCGGTGGCAAGAGGACCTTGCTTCTGGGCCCCAACTGCCCTGGTCTGATCACGCCGGAAGAGATCAAGATCGGCATCATGCCTGGCCACATCCACCGCAAAGGCCGCATCGGCGTGGTCAGCCGCTCCGGCACCCTCACCTATGAAGCGGTGGCGCAGTTGACTGAGCTGGGTCTCGGCCAATCCAGCGCCGTGGGCATTGGGGGCGACCCAATCAACGGCCTCAAGCACATCGACGTCATGCGCCTGTTCAATGACGACCCGGACACCGACGCCGTCATCATGATTGGCGAGATCGGCGGGCCCGACGAGGCCGAGGCCGCGCGCTGGTGCAAGGCCAATATGAAAAAGCCCATCGTGGGTTTCATCGCTGGCGTGACTGCGCCGGCTGGCAAGCGCATGGGGCATGCGGGCGCACTCATCAGTGGCGGCGCCGACACGGCCGATGCCAAGCTCGCCATCATGGAAGAGTGCGGTTTCACCGTCACCCGCAACCCCTCGGAAATGGCCAAGTTGCTCAAAAACCTGTTGTGATCCAGCACTGGTTGTTCGTGCTTTCTCACCCAGCATCAGCCCCTACACTCGGGGCTGATTTCATTGGTAGAAAGACATGGACGCATTCCTGACCCCCGAATTCTGGCTTGCCGTGGGCCAGATCGTGATGATCGACATTTTGCTGGGGGGGGACAACGCTGTGGTCATCGCCCTGGCTTGTCGAAACCTTCCCCCCGAATTGCGCCGAAAAGGCATTTTGTGGGGCACGGCGGGCGCCATCGTCCTGCGCGTGATCCTGATCTTTTTCGCGATGTCCCTGCTGGCCTTGCCTTACCTCAAGCTGGTCGGTGCGTTCTTGTTGCTGTGGATCGGCGTGAAACTACTCGTGCCTGACGATGACGGGCATGACAACATCCAGGCCAGCGACAAATTGCTGGGGGCCATCAAAACGATCATCGTGGCAGACTTTGTGATGAGCGTGGACAACGTCATCGGCATCGCGGGGGCCGCTCAGGGAGCGGGCCACGAAGGCCACCAGATGCCATTGGTGATCTTTGGCCTGCTCGTCAGCATTCCCATCATTGTGTGGGGCAGTACCTTTGTGCTCAAACTCATGGACCGGTTTCCCCTCATCATCACCGTGGGTGCCATGCTGTTAGGTTGGATTGCGGGCACCCTGGCCATCGGCGATCCCGCCCTCAAGGCCTACGCGCTCGACACCACCATGAACCGCTACGCTGCGGGCGTGGCGGGTGCCCTGCTGGTGGTGGGGCTCGGCACCTTGCTGTCCAGAAAAAAAAGCTGACCACGCCCGAGGCCCAAGCCCAGCATGACACCTGACATCAACCTGATCGCGCCGTTGTTGATCCTGATTTTGCTGGTGGTGGCTGCGGCACTGGTGGTGTGGCTGTTGCGCCAGAACCGCCGCAACCCGTCTGCGCGTTCCACCTTCGGGCCCAGCACCCAGCAAGGCGGACGGCACAGCCGATCTGGCGCGAACACCCGGCCGCGCCGCCGCTCTTCGATACTCACCGAAGCCGAGCGCGACAAGGCCATTGCCCGCATCCGCTTGAAGGCAGGGGCAGACGCGGGCCCAGAAACAGTGCTGTCCTACCTCCATTCGGCCGAAGACAGCCTGCCGCCCTCTGACTTTGATTCCGCCTTGCCGTCCCAGATGGGCACGCCGGATTTCTCACAAACCACCCGCCCGCAGACCTGGCAGCGCAGTGCGGCCGACATGCTGGCCAAGCAGCCGCCCACGGTTCGTCAAAATGCGGCGAAAGCGCCTGAACCCGCCGAAGGCATGCAGCGCGTTGCGCACGCGCTCAACGCCTTGAAGGAAGGGCCGGCCGACCAGGCCTGGAACTCGCTCAAGGCATTCCGCCCCGAGCCCGGCCAGCGCGAGGCCTGCCTTGAAACCCTGGAAGGCATCGCGCAGGCATTTGAGCGCGACCAGCGATACCACAGCGCCCGCGACGTCTACGAGCACATGGCCGACATCGACCCCGAGTGGCGTCAGGTCAAATTGCGTTTGATGCGGGCCCGGGGTTTGGCCCAGGCCGCGGCCAGCAACACCTGGGGCACCGTGCCGTCGCGGCCCATGCCTGAAGAAAGCAAACGCCAACTCGGCAAATACGTGGTCGAGAAGGAAATCGGCCGCGGCGCCATGGGCGCGGTTTATCTGGGCTACGACCCGGTCAAAGACCACAAAGTGGCCCTCAAAACCATGGCCCTGGCGCGTGAATTCCAAGGCGATGAACTGGCCGATGCCCGCGCTCGGTTCCTGCGCGAAGCCGAAATGGCCGGCCGCCTGGATCACCCTGACATCGTCAGCATCATCGGCGCGGGTGAAACCGATGGATTGGCCTTCATTGCCATGGAGCTGGTCGAAGGCGTGGACCTGAGCCAATACGCACACCCCACCAAGTTGCTGCCGCTGGCGCAGCTCCTGCCCATCATGGCCCGCGTGGCCGACGCCCTGGCCTACGCCCACACACGCGGCGTCACCCACCGCGACATCAAGCCCGCCAACATCATGGTGGACCTGGCCTCGGGCAGTGTCAAAGTGATGGACTTCGGCGTGGCCCGCGTGGCCGACGCTGCGCGCACACGCACCGGCGTTGTGCTGGGCACGCCCACCTTCATGTCGCCAGAGCAGCTCTCCGGCCAAACGCTGGACGGCCGAACCGACCTGTATTCGCTGGGCGTCAGCCTCTTCCAGCTGTTGACCGGCTACCTGCCTTACCGCAACGACTCCATGGCCCAGTTAATGCGAGCGATTGCCCAGGAAGAAGTGCCGAATGTCTGTGATCTGCGTGATGATTTGCCCCGGCCTTTGGGCGACATCGTCGCGTTAGCGCTACAAAAGCATCCAAACACCCGCTATGCCAACGGCCAACAAATGGCTGAAGATTTGAGGGCCGTGGCGCAAGCCGTGTGGTCCACATCCAACGTTGACATCGACCTGGGCTGAGTTCTAAATCAAGCGACAATTGCACCATGGAGTTTGAGTTTTTCAGTCAGACCGACACCGGCCGTGTGCGAACGAACAATGAAGATTCGATCGCCATCGACGAGTCCTGCACCGTGGCCGTGCTGGCCGACGGCATGGGCGGCTACAACGCGGGCGAGGTCGCCAGCGGCATGGCCTGCGATTTCATCAAGGCCGAACTGGGGCGCTGGCTGACCGAAGCTGCGCCGGGTGCGAGCGACGGCGACGTCAAGCGCGCCATGGACATTTGCGTCGACAACGCCAACCGAGCCATTTTCAATGCGGCCAACTCCAACCCAACCTACTCTGGCATGGGCACCACCCTGGTGGTCTCGGTTTTCCGGTCAGGGCGGGCCTTGGTCGGCCACATCGGCGATTCGCGTGCTTATCGCCTGCGCAACGGCGTGCTCCAGCAGATCACCAAAGATCACTCCTTGCTGCAAGAGCAGATCGATGCCGGCATCATCACGCCCGAGCAGGCTGCTTTTTCTTCAAACAAAAACCTGGTCACACGCGCTTTGGGCGTAGAAGACCTCGTTTTGATGGAAACCCACCTGCACGAAGTCCAATCCGGGGATATTTTCCTGATGTGTTCGGACGGTTTGTCTGACATGCTGACCGATGCGCGCATTGCACAGGTCATGAACGGTCAAACTAATTTGCCAGACATGGGTTCGGCCCTTATTTCTGCCGCCAACGATGTGGGTGGCCGGGATAATATCGCTGTGGTCCTGGTTCGGGCGCAAGGTGTGGCCGAACCTCAGCCCAAGTCCTGGTGGCCCTTCAAGCGCCTGGGCGGCGCGTCCTGAACGCAGCAGCAATCAATTAGTAGATCCAACCCGAGAAGAGGTTCCGCATGGGAAAACTGGTCGTCTCGCTCGACGGCGTGGTCATCAAGGAGGTCCAGATCACCAAGGACAAGACCTCCCTGGGCCGCCGCCCGTACAACGACATCGTCATCGACAACCTGGCGGTGAGCGGCGAGCATGCGGTGATGCAACTGGTGGGCACCGATGTGTTCATCGAGGATCTCAATAGCACCAACGGCACCTACATCAACGGCAAGGCGGTCAAGAAGCAACTGCTGCAGCACAACGACACCGTTGAAATCGGCAAGTACAAGATCAAGTTCCTGGCCGAAGAGGGCAACGATTACGAAAAGACCATGATCATGCGGCCCGGCAGTGGCGGGTTCAGCAACATGGGCACGTCGTCGCCAGCGCAATCCACCCTGTCGCCAGTGAGTGCTGCTGAGCGTGCGGCGCAAGGGCCATTGACGGCGCCTGGCGGTTTGTTTACCTCTTCGGGCACTTCACCGCTCTCCAGCACCAGTTTTGGTGGGTTGCCCCCTCAAGCGCCCGCTTTGATCAAGGTGCTCAATGGCGCAGCTGCAGGCCGTGAAGTGGCGCTGAGCAAGGTCGTCACAACGGTGGGTAAGCCTGGCGTTCAGGTTGCCTCGCTCACCAAGCGGCCTGGCGGTTATGTATTCGCCCACGTCGAAGGCACGGCTCGGCCCACGGTCAACGGTGCGCCCGTGGGTGGCGAGCCAGTTCACCTCAAAAGCGGTGACGTGATCGAGTTGGCGGGCACGCAAATGCAGTTCGTGCAAGGCTGAGGCCGGGGCGCCGCCATGATCCGCGTCCTGGGTTGTTCAGGGTCCATCGCGGCGCGCTGTCACACCACGGCTTTTCTGCTGGACGACGATATCCTGATCGATGCGGGCAGTGGCGTGGGTGAAATGCGGCTGGATGAGCTGGCCCGCATTGACCACATCCTGATCAGCCACAGCCACCTGGACCATGTGCTGAGCATTCCCTTGCTGGCGGACAGCGTGATTCGCTTGCGGCAAGGGCCTGGTGGGCTAACCGAGCTGAAGCCGATCCATGTGCATGCTTTGCCTGAAACGCTTGAGGCTTTGCGCGCGCACATCTTCAATGGCGTGATCTGGCCTGATTTCACGCGCCTGCCGAGCGCGGCTTATCCCATTTTGGTGTTTCACCCTTTTGCGGTGGGTGAGCAACTGACGTTTCCCGCCAAAGGCGGGCTGGGCGCTGATCGGCGGGTGCACGTGCTGCCTGCTGCGCACACGGTGCCTGGGGTGGGCTTTGGCCTGGAGACGCCACAAGGTTGGTGGGTTTTCAGTGGGGACACGGGGCCCAATCCCGCTTTGTGGAAGGCCCTGGAAGGGCGGCGCATTGCCCAGTTGGTGATTGAAACGGCCTTTGGCAATGAGGAGGCGCATCTGGCCAGCATCAGTGGGCATCTCTCACCCCAGAGCCTGGCGCAGGAGTTGACTCAATTGGATGGCGAGGTGAGTGTGTACATCACCCATCCGAAGCCGGGAGAGGTGCCTGCGGTGCTGGCCCAGATCAGGGCGTTGGAGAGCAGGCATCGGATTGAGCCTTTGCGTGAGGGGCAGCGGTTCAATGCGCCGATCGAAGGGTGACCATTTTGGTCATCTTTTTTTTGCGGATGACCAAACAGGGCTGTGTTTTGGGCATTGATGTGACTAAATGAGTTGCTGCCAAGACCTCTGATCAGGGGTAAACGCGGTAAAAGTCACGGCATTTCGATGGATCAGGGTTGGCATGGCAACTGCGTAATAGAACTCACGCCCAGAAAAACTGGGCCAGCAGTGACTAAATTTTCGCAGCGGGCTGAGCCCAAGGAGATTGACCATGAAGACGATGCAACGTATGCAAAAGAGTGTTCAAAAGGGTTTCACCCTGATTGAATTGATGATCGTGGTGGCGATTATTGGTATTTTGGCCGCGGTTGCTTTGCCGGCTTATCAGCAATATACGGTGAAGGCAAAAATGTCAGAAGCGATACTTGCAGCATCTTCTTGCCGTACGTCCATTACGGAAACCACGCAGTCAACGACCGGAGCTACGCTGCCAGCAGCCAATAATTGGGGTTGCGGAGAAAACTCAAATGCGGCAAAAACGACGAATGCCGGCCCCACAAAATACGTGGCAAACATCACCACAACTGACGCTGGTGTGATCACAGTCGAGCTTGATCATGCGAATCTGAACAATTCGGAGATTACAGCTGCAGCATCCACACTGACTTTGATTCCATATGCTAGTAATACAACTGCGCTGGTTAACGGGGATGCGGGCAAAACCATTTTCAAGTGGATTTGCGGCGGTACAGGAACAACTGTGCCAACCAAGTATTTGCCTGGTTCGTGCCGCGGTTAATATTTGATTATAATTAAAAAACCGCCGGGCAGCAGCCCGGCGGTTTTTTAATTTCCGAGAGCCACCGTGGTTCTCTTGGGGTAGATTGGCATAAACACTCGAACAAGTGATTTGGCGCAGACTTAATTGCCCGAAACCATTGCGCCATGAAGCAGATGAGCCTGGGGCTGGAGCCTCGGCCAGGCGCAGGCGCCAGCGAAAATTTCCCGATGAGGTAAGCAGGTCGTGTGTGGGTAGCGCTGGGTGGAAGCGCTGCTGGGTATCTGCTTCATGCAACGGTGGTCTCATGATTCGCCATCTGACGGCTGGAAGGACTGCCAGCCCGATGAGAGCACCATTCTGAGGTCCCGTTAGGTGCTGAGAAGGGCAAGGGACGCCGCAGATCCTGGCGGCCACCAGCGATTTGCTGTGAGCTAAGGGTCTTTATGCTTGCAAAACAGCACGGTGGTGAATGGCCCGCTGATCGCGGCTCTGAGCTTCACCAAGACTGCCGGCGGGGAGCGCGATTCCGAAGATGCAGCGGAGCAAGACGGGCAACCAATACTCCGGCATTGAAGGTCCACATTAGCCTGGATGCTGATTCGAGGCTGGGGCATAGCGTGCGTGGCAGTTCTGGCCAAGCCAACCTGTGAATGGCGCGATGGTATTCATTGGGCGCCATGGGGAGCGTTCAAATGGACTGAGATGGGTGCCATTGCGGCCCCAAATGCCTGCGTCTCACAGTGCAATCGCCAAACAGGCACAGCCCGCAGAGTCAGCATTCATTTGTGCAGACCTTCCTTGGCCTGACTACCTTGCGGTTGTTGCACAAGCTTGCTTTGTGGCAAGGAGGCCGTTTGCAGACCAGCTAAAATCCTGCTTCTAGCCCCATCCCCACGAACCTCACCCACCCATGTCCATCACCCCCAAGTCCCCCACCGCCATGGCCAACGCCATCCGTGCCCTTGCGATGGACGCCGTCCAGCAAGCCAACTCTGGCCACCCCGGCGCGCCCATGGGCATGGCCGACATGGCGGTGGCCTTGTGGGGCCGCCATTTGCGCCACCACCCCTCGCAGCCTCAATGGCCTGACCGCGACCGCTTCGTGTTGTCCAACGGCCACGCGTCGATGCTGATTTACGCGCTGTTGCACCTCACCGGCTACGACCTGCCGCTGGACGAGTTGAAGAATTTCCGCCAGATGCACAGCAAGACCCCCGGCCACCCGGAGGTCGGCGTCACCCCTGGCATTGAAACCACCACGGGCCCCCTGGGCCAGGGCATCACCAATGCCGTGGGCATGGCGCTGGCCGAGAAGCTGTTGGCCACCGAGTTCAACCAGGGCGGCCACACCATCGTGGACCACCACACCTACGTCTTCCTGGGTGACGGGTGCCTGATGGAGGGGATCAGCCACGAGGCCGTGGCCCTGGCCGGCGCCTGGAAGCTGAACAAGCTCGTCGCCCTGTATGACGACAACGGCATCTCGATCGACGGCCAGGTCGCCCCTTGGTTCATCGACAACACGCCCAAGCGTTTCGAGGCCTGTGGCTGGAACGTGGTCGGCCCGGTCGATGGCCACGATGTGGATGCGGTCGACGAAGCCATCATCCAGGCCAAGCTCAGCCAGGACAAGCCCACCTTGATCGTCTGTAAGACGCACATCGGCAAGGGTTCGCCCAACCGCGCCAACACGGCCAAGGCCCACGGCGAACCGCTGGGTGCCGACGAGATCAAGCTGACCCGCGACACCATCGGCTGGCTGCACGAGCCTTTCGTGGTGCCCACAACGGCCTACGCCGATTGGGATGCCAAAGCCGAGGGCGAAAAGCTGGTCGCCGAGTGGGACGAGCGCTTTGCCGCTTACGAAAAAGCCTTCCCCGAACTCGCCGCCGAGTTCACCCGCCGCATGGCCGGTGACCTGCCCGAGAACTTCGCCGAAATCGCCGTGGAATCCGTGGCCGCCGCGCACGACAAGGCCGAGACCGTGGCCAGCCGCAAGGCCAGCCAGATCGCGCTGGAGTTCTTCACCGCGGCCTTGCCTGAAATGCTGGGCGGCAGCGCCGACTTGACCGGCTCGAACCTGACCAACACCAAGAGTACCCCCGCCTTCCGCGTGGATGCCGATGGCCAAGTCGTCAAGACCGAATCGGGCCAGATCGGCCGCCACATCAACTACGGCGTGCGCGAGTTCGGCATGGCCGCCATCATGAACGGCGTGGCCCTGCACGGTGGCTACATCCCCTACGGCGGCACCTTCCTGACCTTCAGCGACTACAGCCGCAACGCCATCCGCATGGCCGCGCTGATGAAGCTGCGCGTGGTGCACGTGTTCACGCACGACTCGATCGGCCTGGGCGAAGACGGCCCGACCCACCAATCGGTGGAGCACGCCGCCAGCCTGCGTTTGATCCCCGGCTTGGACGTCTGGCGCCCGGCCGACACGACCGAAACCGCCGTGGCCTGGACCATGGCCCTGGCCAACAAGCACCGCCCCTCGGCACTGCTGCTGTCGCGCCAGAACCTGCCATACGCCCCCAAGACGGATGCGGACGTCATCACGCAAGGCGGTTATGTGTTGGCGGAACCCTCAGAAGTGGGGTTGAAGAAAAAGCCGCAAGCCGTGATCATCGCCACCGGTTCCGAAGTGCAGCTCGCCCTGCACGCGCAAACGCAGCTGGCCATCGAAGGCATCGCGGTGCGCGTGGTGTCCATGCCCTCGACCACGGTGTTTGACCGTCAGAGCCTGGCTTACAAGCAAAGCGTGCTGCCTGCCAACCTGCCTCGCATCGCGGTTGAAGCTGGTGTGACGGATGGATGGTGGAAATACGGCTGCGCCGCCGTGATCGGCCTAGACACCTTTGGTGAATCGGCCCCGGCAGGTGTGCTGTTCAAGCATTTTGGTTTCACCACGCAAAACGTGGTGGACACCGTGAAGGTGGCTCTGGGCCGCCGTCGTTGAACTGAACTTATTGATCGATTTTCAGTCTTTGTTTAAATCTCTCTGAGGACTCACATCATGGCTATCAAGATTGGCATCAACGGCTTCGGCCGCATCGGACGCATGGTGTTCCGTGCCGCCGTTCAGAACTTCAACGACGTCGAAATCGTCGGCATCAACGACCTGCTCGAGCCAGACTACCTGGCTTACATGCTCAAGTACGACTCCGTGCATGGCCGCTTCAAGGGTGAAGTCTCGGTCGATGGCAACACACTGGTCGTCAACGGCAAGCCCATCCGCCTGACCGCCGTCAAGAACCCCGCTGAACTGAAGTGGGATGAAGTCGGCGCCGACATCGTCGTTGAATCGACCGGCCTGTTCCTGACCAAGGAAACCGCTGAAGCCCACCTGAAAGCCGGCGCCAAGAAGGTCATCCTGTCGGCCCCGTCGAAGGACGACACGCCCATGTTCGTCTACGGTGTGAACCACCAGTCCTACAAGGGTGAAGCGATCATTTCCAACGCGTCGTGCACCACCAACTGCCTGGCCCCGATCGCCAAGGTGCTGAACGACAAGTGGGGCATCAAGCGCGGCCTGATGACCACCGTGCACGCCGCCACCGCCACGCAAAAGACCGTGGACGGCCCCTCGAACAAAGACTGGCGCGGCGGCCGCGGTATCCTGGAAAACATCATTCCCTCGAGCACTGGCGCTGCCAAGGCCGTGGGCGTGGTGATCCCCGAGCTGAACAAGAAGCTGACCGGCATGGCCTTCCGCGTGCCCACGTCCGACGTGTCAGTGGTCGACCTGACCGTCGAACTGAACAAGGATGCCACGTACGAAGAGATCTGCGCCGAAATGAAGGCCCAGTCGCAAGGCGCTTTGAAGGGCGTGTTGGGCTACACCGAAGACAAGGTGGTGGCCACCGACTTCCGCGGCGAGCCTTGCACCTCAGTGTTCGACGCTGAAGCCGGCATCGCCCTGGACAAGACCTTCGTCAAAGTCGTGTCCTGGTACGACAACGAATGGGGTTACTCGAACAAGGTCATCGAAATGGCCCGCGTTATCGCCAAGTAAGCTTGGTTTTCTGTTGTCCGCAAAAGCCCCTTCGGGGGCTTTTTTCATGGTCGCGCGATTTCTTTGTGTGCCCAAATGTGTCGGGGAGGGTATTGCTTGCACATCGCGGTTAGCTGCTATTTCATAATCAGCGCTCTTCGCTTTCTTGGAGTAGTGCGTTGTGAATTGGCAAGGCCACGCCTGCGGGCATCTTTTTTCCTGGGCCTTGATGGCGACGCTAGTGCTCGGTGGCAGTGGCAAGGCGATGGCCGCGGAGGCGTCACCGGCAACGCCGTCACGCATGGCCCTGGGCTTGATCGTCAAGCTCAAGGACGCCAAGCCCCCATCCGTGGTCCGCTTGAAGGCCTCGGCCGTGCCCAGTGACGGCGCGCCCCGCCAACGCCAGCGCATCGCCGATGCGGCACGGCGCAAACGGGTTTCCTACCTGGTTCAACGCCCCACGGCTTTTGCTGCGAACGTCATTCACGCCGGGCATGCCACTTCTTGGGATGAAGCCAATGCACAGGCGCAACGCTTGCGTGCGGACCCTGATGTTGAGTGGGTGGTGGTCAATGAGATCGTTAAAAAACAAGCGCTGGGCATCAACAATCTGCCGAACGATCCTGGCTATGCACAGGGAAATGGCAGTTCAAGCAGCGCATCGTTAACGGGAGTTGGTCCCGTTCCTGCAAGCGGTTCGGGTCAAGTCTGGTTGACGAGGCCGAGTGGTAGTTCAAGGCAAGGCGTCGCAGACTTCCCAGCAGCCTGGTCGTTCATTGATGATTGGGTGACCGGTGTCGCCAACGGTCAGGCACACACACTTTCCCCAGTCGTGGTGGCAGTGCTTGACACTGGGATCTTGCGTCACCCTGACCTCGACGGCCGGGTGTTGCCCGGCTATGACTTTGTCTACCACCCGCTGTCCTCTGGTGACAACGACGGATTGGACAGTGATCCCACCGACATGGGCGACTGGGTCAGTGCCAATGACAAACAGCTGCACCCGGATGTATTTGACGCAGATTGTGAACTTGAGGAGCAAAGCTCCTGGCACGGCCTTGCAATAGCTGGCATGTTGGTCGCCAACACCAACAACGGCAAATATGGTGCAGGCATGCTGGCACAACTCAATGGTCCCATCGGGCCTGCGATGCTGATGCCCGTGCGTGTCGCTGGTAAATGTGGCGCCGAGGTCAGTAGCATCATTGAAGGGATGTTGTGGGCCTCAAGGGTGAGCTATCAGGGCGCCCCTGCGTTGCCAAGCCACCGGGCGAGGATCCTCAATTTGAGCTTTGGTGGCGAAGGCGCCTGCGACGCAACATCCAACGCCGGACCGATTTACCAGCAAACCATTGCCACTTTGAGGGCCGCAGGCGTGCTGGTTGTGGCGTCTGCAGGCAATGACTCCATTGGCGCAACCGGCCCCTCATTGCCGGCGAGTTGTCCGGGCGTGCTGGCGGTAACGGGCTTGAACCAAGATGGCTTCAAGGCTCGCTATGCCAACATGATCAGCGACGGCGTGGCTGTTGCTTCGGGTGACGTGGATGGCGCCACTCCCTTGCCTAACCTGATCGATGATGGGATATACACCCCAGTCAATGCGGGCCTGACCTCGCCGACTTCTGACTACGTGATGGGTCAGAAGGTGGGTACCAGTTTTGCGGCGCCGCAGGCTGTAGGGGTTGCTGCCATGATGCTGGCAGTCAACCCGGACTTGAGCGTTCAACAATTGATCGATTTGATCAAATTCACTTCGCGTAAGCCGTTCCCGGCGACCGGCCCTGCCCAATGTAACCCTGCCATGCCGCAGGGCAATTGTTCATGTACCAACACCATGCCGCTGAACACCGTGCCGCTGACATGTGGAGTCGGTATTTTGGATGCGGGAAACGCCGTGACTCTTGCCGCATCTACTGTGGGTGAAGGCTCAGGCACGTCAGCCGTTGGTTCAGCACCCTACTTCACCCCAAGCCGCGTTTCAGCCACCCAGTCATCGGGCGGCGGCGGTGGTGGCGGTTCATTGGATTGGGCCGAGCTCTTCGGCCTGGCCAGCTTGACCGCCTTGGCGGCGGCTTTCATGCGCCGCCGGCCAGCTCAAGGCCGGCAAGCCGCGAAGCTTTTGCCCTGAGGCAGCTTCAGCGCCGACAAGGCCACCTGGGTGTTGATGTCGGCCTGGGCCACGCGGACTACCTGCACCTCCATGGCGGGGCGCAAGGTGACTACGCGGGCGGTGCGGATGCCGCGCAGCTTCAAGGTGTTGAGCGCGGCGTTGGCGTCTTCCAGACGGTTGTAGCGGCCCAGTGACAAGCCCGGGGCCAGATTGGCTGGCGCCTTGATTTCTTCGAATGTGAGCCCACGGATGCGGCGCAGTTCGGTCAGCTTGCGGGCCAGCATGTCAGTGTCAGCGTAGGGCCCCATGTAGGTCAACCACACGCCTGGCACGGCCACGTTGTCGGTGGTCCAGGTGTTGGGCGCCAGCACGGGCTTGAGGGTGGCTTCGACTTGCGGTTGCTCGGCCGCGGTGAAGGGCCCGGCCTCCACACAAATCGTGCGGCCGGCGGAGGCTTCGGTGTTGGCGGCAGATGCTGCTGTTGCACTACTGGCCTGGCTGGCCGGCGCGGCGGATGAGGCCGGCACCACGGTCAACTGGGCGGCGTTCACTTGCTGCTTCAAGCGCTGAGGCTCGCGTTGCGAGTCAGGCTGAATGCCGATGACGTCGTTCAACCAACCATGGCTCCAGGCATAAAAACCAGCGTTGGCCAACAGCAGCACAAGGACCAGGGAACGCAGCATGGGTGTCAGGCGGGCGGGGGTGTCGGGGATGGCGCGGAGGCTGCCAGGCGCACGCTCACGTCGCCGGTGGTCCAGCGTTGCAAGCCGGTGTCAGTATGCACGAGCAGGGCGCCTTGCTGGTCCACGCCATCGGCCCGGCCCGTGTCAGTGGGGGTACCACGCAACAGTGCGTTGCCTTGGCCGCCGGGGCCTTGCCAAAGGGCCACGTCGTGGCCGGCCAGGGCGTCTCGTCGGGCATAGGCGGCTTGCAATGGGGCGAAGCCCTCCAGCGCGAAGCGGCGCACGGCGCGCAGCAGCTTGGGCGCTGTCCAAGCCCACACCTGGCCGGCGGTCAAAGGGGCGGCACTCAGGTCTTGCAGGCAGGCGTGTTCCAGGCCGGCGGCTTGATCGCCCTGAGGGCGCAGGTTGATGCCCACCCCAATCACCACCCAGCGCTGACCCGGCAACACGCCAGGCGCGGGCGTGGCCTCGATCAGGATGCCGCCCAGCTTGCGCTGTTGCCACCACAGGTCATTGGGCCACTTGAGCGTGATGGGGGCCGGTGCAGGGCCTTGCAAGCCCGCCAGGCCCTCATCCAGCGCCTCGGCAATGGCCAGGCCCACGGCCAGCGACAGGGCGCTGCCACCGCCGGGCACGAGGTCCAGATCAAGCGCCAGACCCAAGGAGAAGGTGAGGCTGTCGCCCGGCTGGGCCACCCATTGACGGCCGTGGCGCCCGCGTCCAGCGGTTTGCTGGTGGGCCGCCAGCAGCATCGGGGCGGTGTCGCCAGCGCGGCCACGAGCCAGCAACTGGGTGTTGGTCGAGTCGGTCTCGGGCAGAACTTCGATGCTGATGTTCGGACAATCGGCCTGGGTCTCCAGCCAGATCTGCTCGGCGGCGGTGTTCAGGTCGATCATGCCGGCCTGCTCAGCGTTTGCGGGTTTTCGTGGCGAGCATGGTGCCCCGGCACTGCTGGGCACCGCACCAGCAGGCGTATTCGCGCTTCAGGGCGGCGGTCAGGCGGGCGTCGATCACCAGGCCATAGTCGAAGAACAACTCTTCGCCGGGGGCGATGTTGCGCAGTGCTTTGAGGAAGACGCGGTTGCCATCTTGCTCGGCTTCCACGTTGGGATTGCAGGAATGGTTGATCCAGCGGGCCGAGTTGCCCTGATACTTCCCGTCGATGACGTGGCCGTCGTCCAGGTGGAAGTAGAAGGTGTGGTTGGGCTGTTCAGGATCGTGGGGGTGGCGGTCCAAGGCCTCTTCCCAGGTGATGATCTCGCCCTTGTACTCGATGACGGTGCTGCCGGCCTCGATGGGCTGGGTGGCGAAAACCCCACGGCCGTGGATGCCGGAGCGGCGGACCTGAATGCGCCGGCCTGACGCGGATATTTTGGGAAGTGCTTGCGTCATCGACAACTTTGGGTACATTGAAATGAGTGGGCGCGCGTGTGCGTGCGCACGCGTAAGAGCAGATTTTAGTTGGATAAAAAATTCAAACCATGAGCAAAGCCCTGGTCATCGCTGAGAAACCTTCTGTCGCACAGGACATCGTGCGGGCATTGACGCCCGTGGATGGCAAGTTCGACAAGCACGACGATTACTTCGAGAGTGAGCACTATGTGGTCAGCTCGGCTGTCGGTCACCTGGTCGAGATCAAGGCCCCGGAGGAGTTCGACGTCAAACGTGGCAAGTGGAGCTTTGCCAACCTGCCCGTCATCCCGCCTTATTTCGATCTGAACCCCATCGACAAGAGCAAGGGCCGGCTCAATGCCCTGGTCAAGCTGATCAAGCGCAAGGACGTCACCAACCTGATCAACGCCTGTGACGCCGGGCGCGAGGGCGAGTTGATCTTCCGCTTGATCATGCAGTATGCGCAGGACAGCACCGCCACCACCAAGGCCAAGGGCCTGGGCAAGGGCGTGCGCCGCTTGTGGCTGCAGAGCATGACGCCGCAGGCCATCCGCGATGGCTTCGACAAGCTGCGCACCGATGACCAGATGATGCCGTTGGCCGACGCCGCGCGTTGCCGCTCCGAGGCCGACTGGCTGGTGGGCATCAACGGCACGCGGGCGATGACGGCTTTCAACTCGCGCGATGGCGGTTTCTTTTTGACCACCGTGGGCCGGGTGCAGACGCCAACGCTGTCGATCGTGGTTGAGCGTGAAGAAAAGATCCGCAAGCACGTGTTCCGCGACTACTGGGAGATCCGTGGCAGCTTTGGTGCGACCGCCGGCAGTTACGACGGCAAGTGGTTTGATCCCACCTTCAAGAAGGACAAGGCCGCGGTCGATGGCTCGGCCGAGGCTGAGCTGAAGGCCGACCGTGTCTGGAGCGCCGATGAGGCCCAGGCCATTGCCGATGCGGTGCGTGGCAAGACCGGTTCGGTCACGGAAGAGGCCAAGCCTTCGACCCAAGCCAGCCCGTTGCTGTACGACCTGACCACCCTGCAGCGCGAGGCCAACTCGCGCTTCGGCTTCAGCGCCAAGACCACGCTGTCGCTGGCCCAGGCCTTGTACGAAAAGCACAAAGTGCTGACCTACCCACGGACCGACTCGCGCGCGCTGCCTGAGGACTACGTGGACGTGGTCAAAGAGACCATGAAGATGATCTCCACCGAAGACATGCCCGGGCCTTTGCGCGAGCTGGCACAGCATGCCAGCAAAGCCTTGAAGGAAGGCTATGTGAAGCCCGTCAAGCGCGTGTTCGACAACGCCAAGGTGTCGGATCACTTTGCCATCATCCCCACGCTGCAGGCGCCCAAGAGCCTGACCGAGATCGAGGCCAAGCTGTACGACATGGTCGTCAAGCGCTTCCTGGCGGTGTTCTACCCGTCGGCCGAGTTCATGGTCACCACCCGCATCACCAAGATCCCGGCGGCGGGTAAAGAACATCACTTCCAGACCAACGGCAAGGTGCTGGTCAAGCCGGGTTGGCTGGCCGTCTACGGCAAGGAAGCCCAGGACGATGACGCCACGCTGGTGGCCGTGCAGCCTGGCGAGTCCGTGCTGAACGAAGACGTGGTCGTCAACGCCTTGAAGACCAAGCCGCCCGCCCGCTACTCGGAAGCCACGCTGCTGAGCGCCATGGAAGGTGCCGGCAAGCTGATCGACGATGAAGAGTTCAAGGCCGCGATGCAGGAGAAGGGCCTGGGCACGCCAGCCACGCGCTCGTCCATCATCGAAGGCCTGATCATGGAGAAGTACATGATCCGCGAGGGCCGCGAGCTGATCCCCACGGCCAAGGCTTTCCAGCTGACCACGCTGCTGCGCGGCCTGGGTGTGGAAGACCTGACCAAGCCCGAACTCACTGGCAACTGGGAGTTCAAGCTGTCCGAGATGGAAAAGGGCTTGCTGAGCCGCGAAGCCTTCATGGGCGAGATCGCGGCGATGACCCAGCGCATCGTGCAAAAGGCCAAGGAATACGACCGCGACACGATCCCCGGTGATTACGCCACCATGGCCACGCCTTGCCCCAATTGCGGTGGCACGGTGAAAGAGAACTACCGCCGCTTCACCTGCATCGGCAAGGGTGGCGTGTCGGCCGATGGCACCGAGGGCACGGGCTGCGGTTTCTCGATCAGCAAGAGCCCGGCTGGCCGCAGCTTCGAGCTGCCCGAGATCGAGCGTTTGCTGCAAGACCACAAGGTGGGGCCGCTGGAAGGCTTCCGCTCCAAGGCGGGTTGGCCCTTCACGGCCGAGCTCAAGCTGGTGCGCGATGAAGAGTTGAACAACTGGAAGATGGAGTTCGACTTTGGCGATGCCGCGAGGAAGGATGAAGAGGCTGGCGAAGCCGTTGATTTCAGCGGGCACCAATCGCTGGGCACCTGCCCCAAATGCAAGGGCCATGTGTATGACCACGGCAGCAACTACATCTGCGAGAACGCTGTGGGCGTGGCCACCTGCGATTTCAAGAGCGGCAAGATCATCCTGCAGCAGCCCGTGCCGCCCGAGCAGATGACCAAGCTGCTGGCCACCGGCAAGACCGATCTGCTGGAGAACTTCGTGTCGAACAAGACGCGGCGCAAGTTCAAGGCGTTTTTGAGCTGGGATGCCAAGGCGGGCAAGGTGAGCTTCGAGTTCGAGCCGCGTGCGCCCCGTGTGCCGGCTGCCAAAAAAGCCGCGGCGAAGAAGGCGGCCTGACCCCGGGCCAGCGCTGAGACCGGGGCGGGTGTAAGGTTCGGGGCTGGTTCGGCGACTGAGGTGTTGTCGCACCATCCTTACCGGAGTTTCGCCATGCCCTTGATCCGAATTCCCCAGCCTTCACAGCCCGCGACCAGCGAAATCACGCCGCAGCAGGTCTACCAGCAACGCCGCGATGTGCTGCGACAGATGGCGGCGGGTGCCGCAGGCCTGGGCCTGACAGCCTGGACGGGCCGGGAGGCGCTGGCCCAAAGCGCCAGTGTGGTCAAACGCCCCGGCAAATTGGCGGCGTTGGCGGGTGCCCGCAGCACGGTGTCGGGCGCCCAGGTGGCCGACAAGCTCACCCCTTATGAGGACGTGAGCACCTACAACAACTTCTACGAGTTCGGCACCGACAAGTCCGACCCTTCCCAGGCCGCGCACACGCTCAAGCCCAGCCCTTGGTCCCTCACCATCGAGGGCGAGGTGGGCAAGCCGCAAAAACTGGGTCTGGAAGAGCTGCTCAAGCTGGCGCCCATGGAAGAGCGCATCTACCGCCTGCGCTGCGTCGAAGGTTGGTCCATGGTGATCCCCTGGGTGGGCTATTCGCTCTCCAGCATCATCAAGCGCGCCGAGCCCAACAGCCGTGCCAAGTATGTCGAGTTCGTCTCGCTGGCCGACCCCAAGCAAATGCCCGGCGTGCGCTCCAGCGTGCTGGATTGGCCTTACGTGGAAGGCCTGCGCATCGACGAAGCCATGCACCCTTTGACCTTGATGGCCTTTGGCCTGTACGGCGAGGTTTTGCCCAACCAGAACGGCGCGCCGCTGCGCCTGGTGGTGCCTTGGAAGTACGGCTTCAAGAGCGCCAAGTCCATCGTCAAGATCCGCCTGGTGGAGAAGCAGCCGAAGTCGTCTTGGGAAAAAGCCAATGCCTCCGAATACGGCTTCTATTCCAATGTGAACCCCAAGGTCGACCACCCGCGCTGGAGCCAGGCGTCCGAGCGCCGCATTGGTGACGGCGGCCTGTTCACGCCACGCAAACCCACCCTGATGTTCAACGGCTATGAAGCGCAAGTGGGCCAGCTGTACGCGGGCATGGATTTGAAGAAGAACTATTGAGATGAACCGTTTGCTGATCAACCAGTGGCTGATGAAGCCTTGGGTCAAGCCCCTGGTGTGGCTGCTTTGCGCGGTGCCCGCCGTGGCTTTGCTGGTGGCTGCAGCAACCGACAACCTGGGCGCCAACCCCGCTGAAAAACTCATCCGCGAAACGGGTGAATGGACCTTGCGCTGGTTGTGGCTGACCTTGGCGATCACGCCTTTGCGCGACGTGACCTCGCTGGCCGGCTTGCTGCGCTACCGCCGTGCGCTGGGGGTGACCACCTTCGTCTACGCCCTGCTGCATTTTCTGAGCTACGCCTGGCTGGACAAGGGCTTCGTGGTGAATGACATCGTGGGCGACGTGCTCAAACGCAACTTCATCCTGGTGGGCATGGTGGCGCTGATCCTGATGACACCGCTGGCGCTGACCTCATTCAACCGCGCGATCAAGGCCATGGGCGCCAAGCGCTGGCAAGCGATGCACAAGCTGGTCTACGCGGTGGCCTTGCTGGGCCTGCTGCACTTTTACTGGAAAAAATCCGCCAAGAACGACCTCAGCGAGGTGTGGGTGTATGCCGCCATCCTGGCTGTGCTGTTGGGTTGGCGCATGGTGCGCCAAGGTGGCGTGATGGGGATGCTGCGGGTTCGATGACCGATCTGCTGTTGTTGTTCGTGCCCTTCTTTGCCCTGGTCCTGCTGGGGTGGGGCGCGGCGCGTGGGCGCCTGCTGCCGCTGGAAGGCATCCCCGCCATGAACAGCTTTGTGCTGTTCTTCGGCCTGACGGCCATGTTGTTCCGCCTGGGGGCCAGTGGCGCGTTGCACCAGAGCGGTCTGCTGGGCTTGTTGGTGGTGTATGGCGCGGCAGGGGCCGTGGTCACGGCCTTGGCTTTGGTGTGGGGCATCCGCCAAGGCTTGGTCCGCCGTGACTGTGGGTTGGTGGCGCTGGCCACGGCGTTTCCCAACACGGGGTTTCTGGGCCTGCCCTTGCTCACCGGTCTGCTGGGGCCACAAGCAGCGGGCCCCATCGCGGCCACCTTGCTGATCGATGTGCTGTTGTTGAGTTCACTTTGCCTTGCATGGGCTCACTCGCACGCCGCGCGTGAAGCCCCTGGCGATGATCCGGCTGAGGCCTGGCATGCGGCGCAAGCGTCGCTCAAAGGCGCTTTGCGCAATCCGCTGTTGTGGTCCATGGCCCTGGGCATGCTGGTGTCCTGGCTGGGCTGGACTTTGCCCCATGCCGTGGACGAAACCATTCGGCTCCTGGGTTTGGCGGCCACACCGACGGCCTTGTTCACCTTGGGCGCGATCCTGGCGCGTGCGCAAATGCAGCCGGTCCGCGCGCCAATTGCGTCCGTGCCGATTGCCGTCCCGCTGTTGCTCAAGTTGTTGATCCATCCCCTGCTGGTGCTTGGCGCAGGTTGGGTGTTGGGGCAGGCTGGCGTGGCTTTGTCCCCTTCAGGCTGGCTGACGGTCATCCTGGCGGCCGCGTTGCCGTCGGCCAGCAATGTGTCAATGCTGGCCGAGCGCGAAGGCGCGAACACCACCGTGGTGGCCCGCATCATCTTGTGGACCACCGCCTGTGCCTTGTTGAGCCTGACCTTGTGGGCCAGCGTTCTTCACGGGGCATTTGAAACAATTCATTTCTAATTCCCCCCAAGAGCGGGTCGGGTCCGGGCTGGCTTTTATTGGATGATGGCGGGCTGTTGCCATTCCATTAAAAAATCCAGGGGAAACCATGATCTTGCCTCCGATCAGCGGCGGAGCTTTGACGTCGTCGCTGTCAGCATTGGGCGGCGAACTCGTCTCTCGGCTGCGGGCGGCCTTGACCCTCGGCCAGCACACACGCCTGGTCCAGATCGACACGGCCTTGCCCGCCACCACCTTGGTGGTCGAGCGCATGCAGATCACCGAGGCCGTGCATGCCCACGAGCCCTTGTGGGCCGAAGTCGATTGCTTGAGCACCTCGGCCTACCTGGAACTCAAAGCCCTGACCGGTGAGCCTGTGACCGTGCGCCTGCAACAGGCCGACGGCACCTGGCGCACCTGGCACACGCACGCGGTGCGGGCTGCGCAACTGGGCGCCGATGGCGGCCTGGCCCGCTACCGCCTCACCCTGGCCGCCTGGACGCATTGGTTGAGTCAACGGCGCGACACGCGCATCTTCCAGGACCAAACCGCGCAAGACATCACCGATGAGGTCTTCCAGGCCTATCCCGCAGCCAAGGTGCGGTTCGAGCTGGCCACGCCTGGCCCGGTTCGTGCCTTGACCACCCAATACCGCGAGACTGATTGGGCCTTTGCCTGCCGCTTGATGGCCGAGGAAGGCTGGAGCTGGCGCCTTGAACATGCGGCCGATCACCACACCCTGGTGGTGTCTGACCAGCAGGCCCCACGGCCCGAGCTGGGCGCTGTGCGCTTCAGCCGGCCTGATGTCCGCAGCAATGGCTTTCTGGGTTTTGGTGCGGGGCTGGTGGAAGACACCATCACCGCGTGGAGCGTGGGGCAACGCGTCGGTGCCAATGCAGTGACCCTGGCCGCGTGGGACGAACGCCAACTGGCGGGCGTTTCGGCACAAGCCATGGCCTCTGGGCGGCCCGCGGCTGTGCCCGCACTGGAGGTTTACCGCGGCCATGGAGAACGCCGGCACGCCGATGGCCAAGTGGGCACGGCCCAACCCGCCAGCAGCGCGGTTGCCGATGCCCGCGCTGCGGCCTTGATGGCTGCGCACGAGCTGGGTCACCATGCGATAGAGGGGCACAGCGCGGTGCGGGCTCTGCAGCCCGGCGCCAGCTTTCAGATCACCGAGCACAGCCTGTACGGTGGCACGGGTGGCGCTGACAACCACTTCTGCGCGCTGAGCATTGTTCACGAGGCGGCCAACAACCTGGGCGCCGAAGCCGCTCAGATCCTCCAGTCCACAGACCTTGAACAAGGCAGTTACCGCAATCGATTCACGGCAGCGCCTGTGGCCGCACGCCTGGCGCCGTTGCCTTGGCACAAACCAACGGCGCCGGGCTTGCAAACAGCCGTCGTCATGGCCGCGCCGAACGAGCCCCTGACCACCGACCGGGACGGTCGCGTGAGGGTGCAGTTTGGCTGGCAGCGCGGAGAGTCGCCCTTGTCGGGCGGCTTGCCTGGGCCATCCACGGCGCAGGGGGCAAAGACCGGCCATGCGCCCGGCCACGATGGCAGTGGCACCTGGGTGCGTGTGGCCAAAAACATGGCCGGGGCCAATTGGGGCGCGGTGTTCACGCCACGCGTGGGCACCGAAGTGCTGGTCGATTTCATCGATGGCGACATCGACCGACCCATCGTGGTGGGCCAGTTGCACAACGGGCAACACGACCTGCCTTGGCCAGCCGGCGTGGACGCAGGCAGCAACCATCCCGGCACGGTTTCAGGCTGGCACCACCAGCACCTGGACCACCAAGGCGCCAACCAGTGGTTGGTGGACGACGCCACGGGCCAATTGCGCATGCGCCTGGCCAGCCACAGCGGCGCCAACGGCTGGAGCGAATTGACCTTGGGCCGGATCATCCGCCAAAGCGGACAGGGTGGCTCAGGCCATGCGCAGCGAGGCGGTTGGTTGGGCGAAGGCTTCTACGGTCACACCGATGGTTGGGGCGTGGTGCGCGCAGGCGGTGGCCTGTTGATGAGCACGACAGCCCGGACTCAACGCGGCGCCAGCGTCAACAGCACACAGATGGACGCGGCCGAGGCCGTGGGCCAGCTGAAAGCGGCGCGCCAGCTGGGCGAAACCTTGAGCCAGAGCGCCCGCCAGCAAGGCGCCCAGGGTTTGAGTAGCCACGATGCGGGCCAGGCCGTGCAAGGCCATGCGGACACCATGGACCCACAGGCCCGGGGCAAGTACACCCAGGCCGTGGGTGGACAGGCGGCGCAAAAGGCCAATGGGCGTGCGCTGGGTGAGGCGGTGGAGCGGTTCAACACGCCGATCATTCATCTGGACACGCCAGTGACGGCCAGCTTCGTGACGCCGGCCAGCATCAGCCTGTTCAGCGGCCAGGACACGAGCTTGTCATTGCAAGGCGATCTGCAGATCACCAGTGCCCACACCGTGAGCAGCGTGAGCGGGCAGACCAGCAGCTTGTACACGCACAGCGGCGGCATCAAGGGCATCGCGGCCAATGGGGCGGTGAGCTTGCGGGCGCACACCGACAGCCAGCAGGTTTGGGCTGATCAAGACATCACGGTGCAGAGTACGAGTGATGAAGTGCGTATACAGGCTAAGGACAGTATTACCTTGACGGCCGGGCAAAGTCAGATCGTGATCAAGGGTGGGGACATCACCTTCACGATGCCGGGGAAGTTCACGGTGAAGGGGGCGGGGCATGAGTGGAGTGGCGGGGGTGAGCGAGCGGCGAACTTGCCATCTTTGCCATCTGGCACCCGCACAGTGGTCCTGGCGACGCCATCGCTTTACGAAGTGTTCGATGAACAGGTGACATTCAAGGACCAGCACGGTGAAGCCATAGGTGGACGCCTCCGTTATCGAGTACTCAACACCGCGAACGCTTCGCAGGTTGTGCAAGGGCTCTCAGTTTCCCATGGCAAGACTGGCCGCTTAGAGACCGAGCAAGCCCAAACCTTGGAGCACCAGTTGCGATTTGCCAAATTCAAGTTCGAAGGGTAGGCGGCTGTGGCAGGAAAAGAAGACTATCAAACCGAGGTGATCGGGACGTGCGCCACCAATGCCAAGGCGGGCTCTGAATTCACTCGCGAAATCGATCCCAAATTCCTCTGGTCCTATGCCCAGGAGGAAGCCCTCATCGCTTTGAGTGAAAAGGGCAAGGACGGCTGCTATCGCTTGATCACCGACCCGGAAAGGCGGGCGAAGCGCATTGCCGCGCGCTATGCGGACCTGTACCTGCAAAGTGGCAGGCGCACAGGCAACCAGATTCAGCTCTATTGGGTGGGGTTGGCCGCTTTTGTTGTCAAGGACATCGTGGAGGCGTTCCGGTATTCGCGCGAAGAGGTGCTAGATGCTGGTTGGCGCAATTGGCTTCGCACATCCACCATGCCTTCGTTGGTGTCCGAGGCAATCACGGAAGCATCCCCCTATGAACATGCGTTGAGGGTCTACACGGCCCTGGCCAAGGGCAACCTCTGGTTGTTCATGGACATCTACCCATGGTTGTGGTTTTTCTTGGAGTATGGATTCGACAGGGATGGCAATGTGTTGAGCCAACGCCTCACCAGTCACGTCGAGATGCGCAAAACGTCGACCTTGCAGGAGCAATCTCGGCTGGCGGTTGAGGCGCTGCCCTTTGGCATTAAATGGCTGGAGGCCCTGAAGAAACACCTTTCGAGCGATCCTGTTCGTGAACGGGCGGGTCAATACTTCGATGGCCAAGTCGCATGGGGTGGACGTGAAGCGGCCTATGGCCAACACGAGGCCCAGGTCGCCATGGCACATCGCCATGTTCGCCAACATGTCAAGAACCACGATGGTGGCAAGCGCGTGCCCCCATCCAAATATTGGGCGACCTTCAAAGAGGCCTTCTATGTCTTGGAAGAGGAGCACAAGGAATTGATGCGGGTGGCCAATGACGGTGCGGCAAACTCGAAGTTGCAAAGGGTGGCGCAATTCGGAGTGACGGGGGAGATGCGAGATGCGTATCAAGTGCTGATCAAACAAGCGTCGACATCGGACAAGTTCCAAAAACAAAAAGAAGAATTGGTCATCCTGGCAAAGCAGGAGCAATTGCGGGTTTTGCAACCGCTGATTTATGAGGATGCTGCCTTGATCAAGACCATGGACATCAACCACATGATCAGTCGTGCTGTACCAGGGTTGTCTCCCAGGTACGAGGTTGTCTACAGCGCGAAGCCAAAGACAGCCGATCAGGAACTCAGAAGTACCTTTGATCGGCCCACAGGTTTTTGGGATCAGGTCACAGGGCCCACGCAAAGCTTGCCTAATCCTGAACATCGCATGAAGTATGTGGGCCAGATAGCCAAGGACTACAACCGCCTGATGTCAAAAAAGCGCGCATACATGGAAGGCGAGATTCGCAAGATTTCTTGGTGGCTCAATGCTTGACCGACGTGCGATTTTGCGCGTGAGCGCGACTTCGGCCATGGCATGGCTGAGCAGTGGTCTGTGGGGATGCGGCGATACGAAAGGTCAGCAAATGCAGAAAATCAGTTTTGAGCTGGGCAAGAACATCATTGATACCGCCAGCCAATCGGGCGTGCCGAGTTTTCACACCAGGAACGTGGATGGCTTTGTGAGCTACAGCGTCAACAACGTCCCTGCACAAATTCCCGCAAGGTATGTCCGCCCGGGGTATGAGATCGAATGGGGCCCCTTGTTTGCGTTCACCATGTACGCTGACAAAGCAGAGGATCCAAGATTGTTGGTGGAAACGGTGACACTCCAAGCCGGTGACATTGGCAAAACGCACGAAGCGGTCCAGACATTCGTCGAGCAAACCTTGGCGCAGTTCAACCGAGGGAAATGGGTTCGCTACACCGATGCCGACTGGCATCGTTTGCTCACTGGGCGATCCAGTATCTTGGATGAACGGGGGCAGCTGTCGGAAGAGCTGGTATCGATTGATCCGCTCTACAAGATACCTGCCGTTGAGTGGCCTGTGTTGGCCAAGCGGGGCATGACCTGGCGTTGGACAGGTGAAGGTGTCGTGGCCCAATTGCATGTCTTCAACACGTCGGGTGAGGATGACTTCAGCTACGACATTGACTTGGAGTTCGAGTCACAGAAAGTATATGAAGCTCGCTTGGCGAAGGATGTGGCAGATCGCCTCAAGGACGGCGACGCCCGGGGCTTAAAGCTCTCGGCCAAGTATGAGAAAGACAAGAAGGCCCGTGCTGAGCAACTCAAGCGGCTGGAATTCAACGCGATCAAACGGGGTGACGCAGTCTACATGGCACCCCGTTGACGCCTTCGGCTTGGCCCACGAGGGCGATGAACCCAGCCGGCATCAGCCTGTTCAGCGGGCAGGACACCAGCTTGTCATTGCAAGGCGATCTGCAATCACCAGCGCCCACACGGTGAGCAGCGTGAGCGGGCAGACCAGCAGCTTGTACACGCACAGTGGTGGCATCAAAGCCATCGCGGCCAATGGGGCGGTGAACGCCCAACCGCGATGTGGTGCTGTTGTGGTCGGCGCATGATCCCGCCACACTGAGTGCCTTGAGGCGCTAGGCCACCTCCGCCACCACCTGATTGCGCCCCCGCGCCTTGCCTTGGTACAGCGCGCTGTCCGCGCGGCTAACCGGCGCGTCGACCGGTTCTTCCAACCGGTGGCTGCTCACCCCAAACGTCATGCTGACGTGGATGGTCTGCTCGCCCACCGAGACCTCGATGGCGGTCACCTTTTCGCGCAACCGCTCGGCCACCATGCTCGCGGCTTCCAAGGTGGCGTTGGGCATCAAGATCAGGAACTCTTCACCACCCCAGCGGGCCACGCTGTCTTGTTCGCGCACGGCCTGGCTCAGCACTTGGCTGACGGCCTTGAGCACCGCGTCGCCCACGGCGTGGCCATGCTGGTCATTGATGGATTTGAAGTGGTCGATGTCGGCCAGCACGAAGGCCAACGGGGCCAGGTGGCGTTTGCGTTGGATCAACTCGTAGTCGGCCACCTCCAGGAAGCTGCGGCGATTGAGCAACTGCGTGAGCGGATCGGTGGTGGCCAGGATGCGCAATTGCTTTTCTGCCTTGCTGACCAGCCTCATGTACAGGTTGGACAGGTAGAACAACAGTGCGAAGGTGGCCGCGAGGTTGAAGGCACGCAAGGTGGACAGCACCTCGGCGCTGAGTTCGTGCAGGGGCTGCACCTGGTGCATGGTGAGGTCCAGGGACACGTACAACAAAAAGACGAGGCCTGACAAAATGTACTTGGAAGAGCGCCGCCGCATGCTGCTGATGACCACCACGGGCACCATCACCAACAGGTAGTAGTGGAAGCCGCTGTCCCAACCGATGGAGCACACGGCCAGCGCGGCGTGGATCAGGACCTCGGACACGATGAGGATCGCGGCCATGATGTTGCGGCGCAACTTGAGGCAGCCATAGCTGACCGTGAACAAGGTCACGCTGCCCAGGTTGACCCAGGCCATGGTGTGGGCACCGAGCCAATAGAACACGCCCGCGAACAGCAGGTGTGTCATGCCGGCTACCAGGCTGACCTGGTACATCAGCTTCCAAAAAGAGCGTGCTGTGTCGCGGGATCCGGGCTTGACAGGGGTGGTGACAGAAGAGGTCGACATCGTCCTCGGATATCGGCCCCTTCCTGGTCAAACTTTAGGCCGCCTTGGCCTTGGGACGTGTCAGAACACCCTTCAGGGCCACGCCGGTGTGGGTGCCCGCTTTCACCAGGGATTCTGGCGGTCCCTCGGCCACCACGCGGCCGCCGCCCGTGCCGCCTTCCGGCCCCAGGTCCAGCACCCAGTCGGCTTCGGCGATCACGTCGAGGTCGTGCTCGATCACGATGACGCTGTGGCCGCCCTCGACCAGGCGGTGCAGCACGTGGATGAGCTTGGCGACGTCAGCCAGGTGCAGGCCCACGGTGGGCTCGTCCAGCACGTACAGGGTGTGCGGCGCCTTCTGGCCACGGCGCGTGATGTCGTCGCGCACCTTGGTGAGTTCGGTCACCAGCTTGAGGCGTTGCGCTTCGCCGCCCGACAAGGTGGGCGAGGGCTGGCCCAGGGTCAGGTAGCCCAGGCCGACGTCTTGCAGCAGCTTGAGCGGGTGCGAGATCGACGGCATGGTGGCGAAGAACTCGACCGCCTCATCGACCTCCATCTTGAGGATGTCACCGATGTGCTTCCCACGCCACGTGGCAGTCAGGGTTTCGGCGTTGAAGCGCATGCCGTTGCAGGCGTCGCAGTGCACTTTCACGTCGGGCAGGAAAGCCATCTCGATGGTGCGCACGCCCTGGCCTTCGCATTCGGGGCAGCGGCCGTCGCCGGTGTTGAAGCTGAAGCGGGCGGCGGGCCAGCCGCGGGCGCGTGCTTCCAGCGTGTCGGCGAAGAGCTTGCGGATGGTGTCCCAGAAGCCGATGTAGGTGGCGGGGCAGGAGCGGGGTGTTTTGCCGATGGGGGTTTGGTCGACCTCCAGCACGCGGTCAACCGCGCCCCAGCCGTCGACGCCGGCGCAGCCATGCCACAGCGGTGCGACGGTGGCGCGGTCGCGCGGGTTGATGGCGACGGCGGCCTGCACATTGGCCAGCAGCACATCCCGCGCGAAGGTGGACTTGCCCGAGCCGCTGACGCCAGTGATGGCCACCAGGCGCGTCAAAGGCACGGAGGCGGTCAGGTCCTGCAGGTTGTGCAGGCGCGCGTGCTTGACGGTCAGCAAGGGCGTGTCTTTGTCCACAGGGCGGCGCTTGCCCAAGGGGTGTTGCATGGGCGCGCGCAAGCAGCGGCCGGTGACTGAGTCGGCCGCGTCCATGATGTTTTGCACTGTGCCTTGCGCCACCACGGTGCCGCCACGTTGGCCAGCGCCAGGGCCGATGTCGATGATGTGGTCGGCGCGGCGGATGGTGTCCTCGTCATGCTCGACCACGACCAGGGTGTTGCCCTCCTGGCCCAAGGTGTGCAGCGCATCCAGCAGCAACTGGTTGTCGCGCGGGTGCAGGCCGATGGTGGGCTCGTCCAGCACGTAGCAGACGCCTTGCAGGTTGGAGCCCAGTTGCGCGGCCAGGCGGATGCGTTGGGCCTCGCCGCCCGACAAGGTGGGCGCGGCACGGTCCAGGCTCAGGTAGCCCAGGCCGACTTGTTCCATGAAGCTGAGGCGCGATTTGATTTCGCTGACGATGTCGCGGGCAATGGTGGCTTCGCGGCCGTCGAGCTTGAGCTTCTCGCCCCAGCCGCGCGCGTCTTTCACTGACAAGGCAGAGAGATCAGCGATGGATTGGCCACGAAGTTGCACCGCCCGCGCGATGGGGTTCAGGCGCGCGCCATGGCAGGTGCTGCAGGCGGCGTCCTCCACATCTTCGATGTCGGGTTCGGCGAAGGTTTGCTCGCGGCCTTTGTTCTCGTCTTGCGGCGAGTCATCCAGCACGGTGCGCTGTTCGCGGGTCAACTCCAGGCCCGTGCCCACGCAGTCGGGGCACCAGCCGTGCTTGCTGTTGTACGAGAACAGGCGCGGGTCGAGTTCGGGGTAGCTGGTGCCGCACGAGGGGCAGGCGCGCTCGGTCGAAAACACCTTGACGCGACCGACGTGCAAGGTGGAGTGGCCGCCCGCCAAGGCTTCGGCCAAGCCGTCCAGCGGGGTCAGCAGGTGGACCACGCCCTTGCCATGTTCCAGCGCCTTGGCCAGCAACTCGCGCAGCTGCGCTTCGTTGGCCGATGACACCACGATGTCGCCCACGGGCAGCTCGATGGTGTGCTCGCGGTAGCGGTCCAGCTTGGAGGCCTCGGTGCGGCCCCAGCCTGCGGTGGCCACGAACTCGCCATCCACGCGCAGGTGTGTGAAGCCACGCGCGGCGGCCCACTTGGCCAGCTCGGTGTAGATGCCCTTGCGGTTGACCACCAATGGCGCGAGCAGGCCGATGTGCTGGCCCTTGTAGTCGCGCAGCCATTGCGCGGCGATGGCCTCTGGCGTTTGCGGCAGCACCGGGATGGCGTGCCCGTGGTCGTCCACGCAATTCGGGTTGGTGCAGTGCTGCACGCCCAGCTTCACGTACAGCAGGCGCAGGAAATGGTGCACCTCGGTGGTGGTGCCCACGGTGCTCTTGCGGCCGCCGCGCGACAGGCGCTGCTCGATGGCCACGGTGGGCGGGATGCCATACACCGCGTCGACCTCGGGCCGGCCCGCCGGCTGCACCAGCGATCGCGCGTAGGCATTGAGCGATTCGAGGTAACGGCGCTGGCCTTCGTTGAACAGGATGTCGAAGGCGAGCGTTGATTTGCCCGAGCCCGACACGCCCGTGACCACGTTGAACTGGCCACGCGGGATGTGCACGCTCAAACCCTTGAGGTTGTTCTCGTGCGCGTTGACGACTTCGATGCTGATGGCCCCGGGTGCATGCAAGGCGCGCTCACGGCGGTCTTCGCGGCGCTTGTCACGCCGTGCCTTGATGAGCGATTGCAGCGAGGCGCCATCGGCGTCTGTAGACGTGTTGGCAGGCAAGTCCACGTGGTAGCCCGCCAGGCGTTCGGCCGCGATCAGGGCGGCGCCGCTCATGCCCATGGCGTCTTCGTACTCGCGCAAGGCCAAGGCGGTGTGCGAGCTGGCATGCTGCTTCAAGTCATCGGGCGCGCCGGTGACCACCAGTTGGCCCCCGGCTTCGCCGCCTTCGGGGCCCAGCTCGATCAGCCAGTCGCAGGCCCGGATCACGTCCAGGTTGTGCTCGATCAGGATGATGGAATTGCCCGCGTCCAGCAGCTTGGCGAAGGCCCGCATCAGCTTGGCGATGTCGTCGAAGTGCAAGCCCGTGGTGGGCTCGTCGAACATGAACAGCGTGCCCTTGCGCGCCATGCGCTGGCCGCTGCTGGAAGCCTGCTTGGCAGCCTCGACCAAATGGCCGGCCAGTTTCAGGCGCTGTGCCTCACCACCAGACAACGTGGGCACGGGCTGGCCCAGCTTGACGTAATCCAGGCCCACATCGACCAATGGCTGCAGTGAGCGCACCACGTCCACGTCTTGCGCGAACAGGCGCGCGGCTTCCAGCACGGTCAGCTCCAACACATCAGAGATGCTGAGTTGCTTGCCGAAACGCTCGATCTTGACTTCCCGCACCTCGGCGCGAAAGCGCGTGCCATCGCAATCGGGGCAGCGCAGGTAGACGTCGGACAGGAACTGCATCTCGACGTGCTCGAAGCCTGAGCCGCCGCAAGTGGGGCAGCGGCCTGTGCCGGCGTTGAAGCTGAAGGTGCCGGCGGTGTACTTGCGTTCGCGCGCCAGTTCGGTCACGGCGAAGATGGTGCGCACCGCGTCGAACGCGCCCACATAGCTGGCGGGGTTGGACCGCGCCGTCTTGCCGATGGGCGATTGGTCGACGAAGCTGACGGCGCTGAGCCAGTCGGCGCCCAGCAGTTCATCGTGCTCGCCGGGGCTTTCGGTGGCCTGGCCAAAGTGGCGCAGCAAGGCGGGGTGCAGGATGTCCTGGATCAGGGTGGATTTGCCCGAGCCTGACACGCCGGTCACACCCACCAGGCGTTGCAGCGGGAACTCGACGGTCAGGTTCTTCAGGTTGTGCTCGCGCGCACCTTGCAGGATCAGCTTGGGCGTGTTGGCCGCCACTGTGCGCCGCACGCCCAGGCTGATGCCCCGCCGTCCGCCCAGGTAGGCGCCGGTCAAGGTGTCGGCATCTTTCAATTGATCGGGCGTGCCGTCGAAGACGATGCGGCCACCTTGGTGGCCCGGGCCCGGGCCCATGTCGATGACGCGGTCGGCGGCCAGCATCACGGCGGGGTCGTGCTCGACCACGACCAGCGTGTTGCCCGCATCCACCAGGCGCTGCATAGCCTCGTTGATGCGGTTCATGTCGCGCGGGTGCAGGCCAATGCTGGGCTCGTCCAGCACGAACAGGGTGTTGACCAGCGAGGTGCCCAAGGCCGTGGTCAGGTTGATGCGCTGCACTTCGCCGCCCGACAGGGTGCGGCTCTGCCGGTCCAGCGTGAGGTAGCCCAGGCCGACATCGACCAGGTACTTCAGGCGGTTGCGCACTTCATCCAGCAGCAGTTGCAAGGCCTCGCCATGGCCGCGAGTGGGGAGGGTCACGAACGAGAAAAATCGCTGCAGTTGCTGGATGGGCAACAGCATCACGTCCTGCAGGTTCAGGCCGGGCAAGGCTTCCAAGGTGGCGCGGGGCAGCGCAGCGCCCGCGGGCGAGAAACGTTTGGCCGGTGGCAACACCGCATTGGCATCGTCCACACTGCCCAGGCGCCACAGCATCGATTCCAGCTGCAAGCGCGCGCCATCGCAGGTGGGGCAGGTGGTGTAGCTGCGGTACTTGGACAAGAGCACGCGGATGTGCATCTTGTAGGCCTTGCTCTCCAGGTACTCGAAGAAGCGCTTCATGCCGTACCACTGCTTGTTCCACTTGCCGGACCAGGCTGGGTCGCCATTGATCACCCACTGCTGGTGTTCGTGGCTGAGTTGCGACCAGGGCGTGTCACGCGGGATGCCCAGCTCGCCCGCGTACTTGAGCAGGTCGTCCTGGTTCTCTTGCCAGGCCGGGGTCTGGATGACTTTGATGGCGCCTGAGCGCAAGGTCTTGTGTTTGTCGGGGATGACCAGGCCCCAGTCCACGCCGATGACGCGGCCAAAGCCCCGGCAGGTGGGGCAGGCGCCAGCCGCGGAGTTGAACGAGAAGGTGCCGGGGGTGGGCGTGCTGTAGCGGCGGTTGCTGTCGGGGCAATGCAGGCCGCTGGAAAAGCGCCATTGCTCTGGCTCGGCACTGTCGTCGGAAGCTTCAGGCAAGGCGTAAACGGTGACATGGCCGCCACCGCGTTTGAACGCCACTTCGAGCGCCTCCATGACGCGCGGCAGGTCCAAATCGGCCCCGCTGGGGTCGGCCCCGATGCGGAAGCGGTCGGCGACCACGTCCAGCACCAGGCGCTCGCTGGTCTGCGCCTCCAAGGCGGCGGCTTTGGCGGTCTTGGTCTTCTTCGAAGGCTTGGCGTCGCTGGCGCTGGGCCAGGCCACGGCTGCTTTCACCACGCGCTGCGCCTGGATGCGCGTGAAGCCGCTGGAAGAAAGCCACTCCTGCATCTGCTCGGTGCTGGTGTTGGCGGGCAGCTCCGCCGCGAAGGTGATGACCACACGGCGGCCACCGGGCGTCAAGGCGCAGCGCGCCAAAAGGGCTTCAAAAACCGATTGCGGCGAATCTTCGGACACGAGCTGGCCCGTGTCCTGATCGAACAATTGCGCGGCGCGGGCGAACAACAACTTCAGGTGGTCGTTCAGCTCCGTCATCGTGCCCACGGTGGAGCGCGAGGTGCGCACCGGGTTGCTCTGGTCGATGGCAATGGCCGGGGGCACGCCATCCACACGGTCCACGGCCGGCCGGTCCATGCGGTCCAGAAACTGGCGCGCATAGGCGCTGAAGGTCTCCACGTACCGGCGCTGGCCTTCGGCATACAGCGTGTCGAACACCAGCGAGGATTTGCCCGAGCCACTGGGGCCCGTGACGACCGTCAGCTCACCCGTGCGGATGTCCAGGTCCAGGTTCTTGAGGTTGTGCTGGCGGGCACCGCGGATGCGGATCGATGACGACATGGAGGAGAACCTTGCGCTAGGGAGGGCTGCCGAGGCAGTGGCGCAAGCATTCTAGGGACGGATCAATGCCCCTGTGATTTCACTGGCGGAAAAGCCGGCGGGCTCAGTCGATCAGGTTCTCGCACAGCAGGCGCAGGCGGTGCATGTCGCTGGCGGGCAGGTTGCCGGCGCGCAGCATGATGGCGCGCTGGATGGAGCGCAGTCGGAACTGCAGCTCGTGCTCAATGGCTTCCAGTTCGCCCGCGTCCTGGTGGTCCACGGCTTCCTTGCTCCACAGGCCGCTGGCGTTCCAGCCCAGGCGCAGGCGGCTCATCAGGTGCTGTGCCAGCCCCAGGGCATCTTTCAGAGCGGGCGATTCGGCGATGGTCAGCAAGGCGCTGGCGTGGTCTTGGGCGGTCAGCATGGCCTGGTCCAGCTTGGCCAGGTTCAGGCGGATCTGTTCATCGCTGAGGTTGCTGGGCAAGGCCTGCTGGGTTTGCGCGGCCTTAGAGATGAGGCCCACCCATTGCAGGTCGAACTCGCCGGGCACCACGCGCAGGGCCACGCTGGCGCGGGCCAGGTGCGGTTGCTGGCCACGCAGCACATTCAGCGCATGCTCGGTCACGGCCAGCAGCATGCCTTGGGGCGAGATCTGGCCGCGTTGCAAGGCGTGCGGGTAGCCGGAGCCATCCAGGTGCTCATGGTGCTCGGCCACGGCGCGGGCCACGATGGGCGGGTAGTTGGTCAGCTGGGTGATCAGCAGGTAGCCAATGTGCGGGTGCACCACCAGTTGCAGGTAGCTCTGGAAATCCAGCGTGCGGTCGGCGTCGGCTTCGTTGAATTGCGGGGCGATGTACATCTCGCCCAGGTCGTGCAGCAGGCCGCACAGCATGGCCAGGCGCAGGTCATGGACACTGCCGCCGTGCTCGATCATCAGGGCGCCATTGAGGGCCATGGCCTGCACGGCGTGTTCATACGTGGCGGGGCGCGACTCTTGCGCCGCCGTCAACAGCAATTGGGCCACCGAGTGCAGGGGGATGTGGGCCGCTTCGCGCACCAGCTTTTCAGAGTGGCGCAGCAACAGGGTGGTCAATGGGGTGTCGTGCAGCATCAGGCTCTTGAGCGACTGCACCAGCGAATGCGGTGTCACGCCGTCTTCCACCATCAGGCAGCTTTCCAGGGGCTGGCGCAGCTGGCGGTCGAGCAATTTGCGCTGCAGGTCTTGCGACACCGGCTGGTTGCGCGCCCACAGCTTGATCCCCGTCATGTCGAAGATGTCGTGGGAGGCGATGATGCTTTTGGTCTCGCTGGCTTCCAGGATGGTGGCCAGGGCATGGGGGTTGGCGCTTGAAAAGCTGGCGACGCGGGCGGGGGTGTTCATGGCGGATCTCCTGACAATGGTCTTCGCCATTAGTTCGGCCGCCCAGCCTCCAGGTTGAGGCCTTAATCGTTACAAGATGTAGTCAATCGATGCACCGCCAGGTCACGCGGTGAGGGTTGAACAGGAACTTGCGCTTGAAGCGCCGCATCGTGTCAGAGGCGCCAAAGTAGGTGTCGTACACGTAATAGAGAACGTGCGGATGGTGGGCAATCAGGTGATCACCGATGGACACCAGCAACAGGGGCACCACCCCGTCGGCCTGGTGGTCGTCGTGCCCGTAAATGGTCTCGATGGCACACAACTCGCCCGCGATCAGGCAAGAGGCGTAGGCCACCAAGGTGTCGCCCTTGAAGATGCCGAAATAAGGGTAGTCGTGCGTGGGTTTGATCGAGGGCGGATCACTGATTGCAGGTGCCCGGTCAGTGAAAAAATGCGAGGGCATGGCCCGGCCTTGGCGAACCTTGCTGGAGCGGTGGATGGCCGTGATCTCGTCCAGGTGCTGGTTGTAATCAATGCGCTCGAAGCGGTAACCCAGGCGCGCCGCCTTTTTCAGGTTTCTGCGGGCGGTAGACCCAACCCGTTCCGCGTAAGCCTGCGGAACACTCCGCAGGTGCGATACCGCAACGCCATATTCAAGCTGGCGGATCAGCGGAAACTTGCCGTGGCGGCGAGTGGCATCTTGATGAAACCGGCGAGTTACTTCCCGGAAGAAAGGATGATTGCCAACAGTATCGGACATCATCAAATCTATCGAGATATATGGCATCCGGGTTATTTCACGCACAGTATCCGATGCCCGCCTCACGTGGTCGAGCAGTATCGTCTCCCGATTAAAGGCAGACAGAGGCGTGGCGATCACGGACATCAACGCCGTCAAAAGTTTCACTGGTCTTCCTGGAGGGCTATTGGCCAATATAAGCGGACATCCAGCCAGCAGCTTTGATCAGCTACTGAGGAAACCGCATTTTGTCCGCCAATTCTCGCAGCTTGGGGTTCTTGTTGTAAATGGTGTTGAGGTCCTGATACTCGGGTCTAGCGATGTGTTCGCGCATTTTCTTGAGCGTTCGCTCGGGCAGGGTGGTGACCAGGAAGTTGGCCAGGGCGATGGGAATCATGCCGCCAGGATCGGCGCTGCCCATGATCTCGACCTCGGTGTGGGTGGGCGTGACGGGGGTCAGCCGCCACGATGCCTTGAAAGTGGGAACGCGCACATACCCATCCCGCCTGGGCATGATGCCTTCCTCGTTGACCACGTTCACGTGGATGCTCAGGGTGATCGGGTCTTGCCTGACCAGGATGTGGGCCACGGCATCGCGCGGGCTGACGGGCCAGATGCCTTTCATGGCCAGGTACACATGGGAGTCTTCCACCCGCTCGCCCTTGATGAAGCGCGCTTCCTCCATCAGGAAGAACCACTGGGGCATGGCCGGCACATCGGCCAGCATCGCGGCCACCTGCCGCAAGGGGGCCTTGATCTGCATCACGCCCCGAAAGTTCTTGAGCATCTGGCCGGGCACCTCCAGGGTGTACAGCTGGATGCCCTCGGTGTCCTTGTGCAGCTTCCAATCGTCTTGAGACGAGAGGGCCGCCCAGCAGGGCAAAGTCAGGAAAGTGGCCAACAGGGTGACCCAAAACGTGCGCATGTTCCACATGGTGTGATTATGGGTGCCGCGCTTTGTGGCCTAATAGAGGGTTAATCAGTCATCACCGGAGCCATCCATGGGCAACAAAATCGTCACCGAAGCCGACCGCAAGGCCACCCCCCGTCCCGCCGCCATCCCTGGCGTGACCCCCACCACGGGCAAGGGCCAAAAGCGCAGCCTGGAACGTGGCACCGCCACCCGCAGCAAGAAGAACCCCGGCAAGCGTGCAAAAAAGGGTGGTTGAGCCCTTGGGCTCGGCAAGCAAATGGGCGCCTTGATGGCGCCCATTTGCTTTTTGGGCATGCGGTGGGTGTTAGGGGATAAAGCACGTCTGGGAGAGAGAAGCAATGCCTTAAGGGCGGGCTTATCGGCTGATACCGCGGGTTGTGACTAGTAAGAATGGACTGAAGTTCTGGAAGCACGGGCCGATACCACTGAGTCGGTTTCGCCCAATGGCCAGATCCGGCACCGCTGGTGAGAAGTTCATCACGGTTTCCTGCTTCACCCTCACCGGTACAGTCCATGCGAATCGTTCGATCTCTGCTGATCTTTGCCGTTTTCCTGGGCCTCCTGCCCGCCATCTCGCTGGCGGCCGATGCTCCCAAGGTCTGCGACTCCTGCCTCATCCGCGTTGACAACCTGGATCAGCCCATCAAGCTGGCGGGCAACTGGCAGTTCACCCGCGACGATTCGCCCAAAAACAAAGAGGTCGATGCTGACACCAGCCACTGGAAGCTGGCCAAGGCCCCGGGCCCCTGGAAGAACATCTACGACGACAAAAAGAACTTCATGGTGGGCTGGTACCGCGGCACCTTCGAGTTCAACCCTGAGCTGCAGGGCAAGGAAGTGGTGCTGCTGCTGAACACCTACATGGCCCGCATGGACGTGTACGTGGATGGCAAGGAAGTGTTCCAGCGTCCGCACGACATGAACGTCGAGCGCTACTACTCGATCCAGGCGGCGCCGGTGCGCTTCAAGGTGAGCAAGACCAGGCACGTCGTCACCTTCCGCGTGGCGACACCCCTGATGGCGGGCGTCTATGGCCTGCCTTTCGAGATGCACAAGTACGACCAGCACGACAAGAGCCTGGTGTTCCACCAAGTCTACGGAGGCGAAGCGCGCGTGATCATCGCGTACAGCCTGCTGACCTTCGGGCTGTTCTTCCTGGGCGTGTTCGCCAAGACCCGCTACCCGCTGTACCTGTGGGCCGGCCTGGGCGGCACCGTGATCTTCCCCTTCTTCGCGGCACCGGGCGATTACTGGCTCAAGCTGGTGGCGCCGGAGCCTTTGGTGTACCTGCATTACGTGGGCCTCCTCGGGATCTTCAGCATCCAGATGTTCACGCAGTACTTGTTCCACGAGTTCATGCCCAAGCGCAATGTGCTCATCGGTGTGACCTATGTTTTGCTGTGCGGCACCATCGGCTCGATGATCGTGCACCCCAACCTGGACCTCTTCCAGCTTGTCCGTCCGCTGCTGCTGGTGCTGGTGCTGGTGGCCAGCTTGCCGAACTTCACGATGGCCTACCGCGCCATCCGCGCCAAAAAGACGGGCGGCAAGACCATCATGGTCGCCGCGCTTCTGCTGCTGGCCTCCGGCTTCAACGACGTTGGCCTGGCGCTGGGCAAGATTGCCTCGGTGCCCACAATCTCCTTCGGCGTGGGCTTCTTCATGATGAGCATGCTGGTGATCGCAACGCGGATCTTCGCGCAGACCTTCATGGACAACAAGAGCCTGGTCAAGGACCTCAAGTCCATGAACGACAACCTGGAAAGCCTGGTGGCCGAGCGCACCGAACAGCTGCGTGAGAAGACCCTGGACATCCAGTCCATGCTGCAGAACATGCCCCAGGGCGTGCTGACGGTGACGGCCGACTACAACATCCACCCCGAGTACTCAGCCTACCTGGAGACGATCTTCGAGACCAAGGAAATCGCCGGCAAGAACGCCATCGAGCTGTTCTTCAAGGACTCCAGCATCGGCTCGGACGCCTTGTCGCAAGTCGAGGCGGCGGTCAGCTCGTGCATTGGCGAAGACAGCATGAACTTCGAGTTCAACTCGCACTTGTTCGTCACCGAGATCGACAAGACCCTGGCCGATGGCCGCATCAAGTCGCTGGAGCTGGGTTGGTCGGCCATCTGCGATGCCAATGACATGGTTGAGAAGCTGATGATCTGTGTGCGCGATGTGACCGAACTCAAGCGCCTGGAGAAGGAAGCTGGCGCCCAGAAGCGCGAACTGGAGATCATCGGTCAGATCCTGGCAGTGAGCCAGGAGAAGTTCAACGACTTCATTGATGGCTCGCTCAAGTTCATCGAAGACAACCAAAACCTCATTCAGGGCAGCGAGCTGAAAGACCTGGAGCGCGTCAACCTGCTGTTCCGCAACATGCACACGATCAAGGGCAATGCCCGGACGTATGGCTTGAGCCACATGACCAACCTCGTGCACGAGACCGAACAGGCCTACGATGAGCTGCGCAAGAACGATGAAGCCGAGTGGGTGTCGCAATCTCTGCTGACCCAGCTGGACGCTGTCAAGGTGTTGGTGGACGAGCATGCCCGCATCAACGAACACGTGTTGGGCCGCAAAGGGCCGGGCCGCCGCGGATCGGTCGAGAAATACCTCATGGTTGAGAAAGAGCAGGTCGAGAGCTCATTGCGCCTGGCCAGCGATGTGGACCAGAACGACATCGTGGCCCTGCGTGGCGCTTTGAATCAGATCAGCCGCACCTTGAACCTGATCGGCACCGACCGCTTCGAGGACGTGGTCGCGGGTATCGTCGACTCTCTGCCTTCGCTGGCCAAGGAGTTGGGCAAGGAGCCACCCGTGGTTCGCATTGAGGACCGGGGCATCGTGGTGCGCAACCAGGTCAGTGGTTTGCTGAAGAACCTGTTCACCCACCTGCTGCGCAATTCGATGGACCATGGCCTGGAAGATGCGGAAACGCGCCAGGCCCATGGCAAGCCCGCTGCGGGCCGCATCGACCTGGACTTGTCGGTGGCCGATGGCCAACTGATCATCCGTTTGCGCGACGATGGCCGTGGCATGGCGATTGCCAAGATACGCGAACGCGCCTTGGGCCTGCAGATGTTGACCGCGGAAGAGGCCCGTTCGGCCAAGGCCGTGGCCATGATGATTTTCGCGTCAGGCTTCTCCACGGCCGAGCAGGTCACCGAGGTGTCCGGGCGTGGCGTGGGGATGGACGCGGTCAAGGGCTTCTTGGAAAAAGAGGGCGGCAGCATCGATGTGCGCTTCCTGGACGACACCGAGGCCAACTTCCGTCCCTTCGAGCTGATCATCACCTTGCCGGGCAAGTTCGCGGTGCCGTCTGATCTGGCGCAACGTGGCCATGCCCCAGGCATGGCTTCCCTGAACGCTGCGGCGGTCGCTGGTTGAGGAGTGGACATGCTGGTTCCCATGATCTTGTTTTTCATCGGGCTGTCTTTGGGCGCAGGCGGGGTGTGGTTGCGCATGCGTGGTGCGGCACAGCGCAGGGAGGAGGCCCGCCAGGCTGAGTTCCAGGCCAGCGAAAGCGAGCTACGACGTTGCATCGGCGAGCTGCAGACGCACCATGAATCCGAGCGGGAGCGTGTGGCCAAGGACCAGGCCGCGTGGCAGACCCAGATGGATCAGTTGCAGCACGACCACCAGCATGCTTTGCAACACCTGCTGGGGCGGGCCGAAGACACCAAGGGCCGCACGCTCAAGAGCTGCGAATCCCTGGAAGAGGCCATCCAGCAGTTGCACGGCCTGATCAAGACTTTTGAGCGCTGGCATGCAGAGATGAACACCTTGCTGGTGCACAACCGCGAGATGCATTCCAAGAATGACGAGTTCAGCGCGATCGTCAGCCAGGTGATCATCGTGGCGCTGAACGCGACCATCGAAGCGGCCCATGCGGGCGACCAGGGCAAAGGCTTCGCGGTGGTGGCCCACGAAGTGCGGGCGCTGGCCAACCGGGCCGAGAACTTGTCGAAGGACTACCGCAGCAACCTCTACAAGAATGACCTGATCACGACCACCACCTTCCAGGACCTGCAGGCCGGCGGCAAGATGATCGTGGGCGCGGTGACCGAGTTGCAGTTGTTGAACAACAAGACCAAGCAGGCCCTGGTGGCCGAGCCAGCCTGAGCGCCCAATCACCATGATCAGCCAACATGCCAAGGAAGGCTTTGACCACATCCTGATGCAGGCGATGAAGTCGTCGCTCGTGTCGTCGTCCGAGGACCGCTGCGAGGTCAGAATCCTGGAGGGCACCAGCGAAATCAAGGCGAAGAAGACCGTCATCCTGACGGTGTCGTCCTACTTGTTCCGCGCGATGGGCCTGATCCACTTCACCCTGAACAAGCCACTGAAGGCCCACCTGGCCGCGATCAACCGGGCCAATGTGGAAGAGATGGACGAGCAGGCCTTCCTGGACGTGATCAGCGAATGCGGCAACATCTGCTGCGGTTCTTTGAATCGGGAGCTGGGGAACTTCTACCCGCACATCGGAATGTCCACACCCAATGTCCTGGACGGCAACTGCCTGCATTTCCTGCAGGCACTCCATGCCGGCCATGTGCAGCACTACGAGGTGCGCATCAACGATGAGATCACCATGCACGCGAGTCTGTGCGTTTGCGACTACGCGGACATCGACTTCACCGTGGATAAAACCGAGTCCACCGAGGACACGGGCGAGCTTGAAATGTTTTGAACGAGCGCGACATGAGTGAATCCAAAAACCTCGTCAGCAAGGTGCTGGTCCTGGACGGCCAGCCTGAGTGTGCCGAGCAGATCAAGGCTTTCTGCGAAGACCACAACCTGGTCGGCCTGAAGGCGCAGGAAGACAATGTGATGGCCATCCTCAAGTCCAATGTGGACCTGGGAGGCATCCTGCTGTGGGAACACTACGGCGGGCACGCGGGCAATGGCTTGATTTTCGCCCGCGAGATCCACGCCATCCGGCCCGAGTTGCCCATCTTCCTGCGGCGCGATCAACTTGACACCCTCGGCGATTTCAACGAGCACGACCGCAAGCTGTTTTACGCGGCTTACACTGCCCAAGGCATCGAGAAGCTGGCCGGCATCATCCAGGAAGCCATCTTCAGCCTGGTGTACCCCAATGCGCTGGTGCGCGGCATCACCGAGATCACGCGGGCCACGCTGGAAAGCCAGTTCCGCGACATCGTCCTGGAGACCGCCACGCCTTGCATCGTGCGCGACCGCATCATTTACGGCGAACTGTTCAGCCTGATCCCGCTTGAAAGCTCCTGGTGCCGCGGCTACATGATGCTGCAGACCGAAGAGCAGCCGCTGATGGCTTTCGTGAAGAATGAGAAGACCTACATTCCCTCAGACGGTGCGGGATTTCGGGACATCAACAATGTGCTGGGCGAGGTCACCAACCTGATCTGGGGCGGCTTCAAGAACCGGTTCGTGTCGAGCGAGAAAAGCTCGGGTCACCTGACCCAGGTGCCCATCATCGTGAACCACTTGCACCGCTACATCTCGTTTGGATCAGAGGACCCTCAACTCTGCTTCAAGTACACCCTGGTTGATCAGAAGGACGCCAGCCAGTCCATCGTGATCTACCAGCGGTTCGTGTTCAACCTCAACTGGTCGCCCGACAACTTCACGGAAAACGAGACCTCTGTTGAAGACCTGTTCGATTCCGGCGAACTGGAACTTTTCTGATCCCCCTCAAGGAGAAATGATCATGGCGCAAATTCTTGTTGTCGACGATTCCGCCACCGTGCGCAATGAAGTCACCGATTTCCTGAAGAAGAATGGCCTGGACGTCATCACCGCCGTCGATGGCCGCGATGGCCTGACCAAGATGAAGGGCGATCCCAGCGTCAAGCTGATCGTCAGTGATGTGAACATGCCCAACATGGATGGCCTGACCATGGCCGAGAAGATCCGTGGCGAGCTGGGCAATGCCAATGTCAACATCGTCATGCTGACCACCGAGAACTCGCCCATCATGAAAGAGCGCGGCAAGGCGGCGGGCATCAAGGGCTGGATCGTGAAGCCTTTCAAGGGCGATGCCGTGTTGGCCACGTTCAAGAAGCTGGCGGGCGCTGCCTGATCACTGAGAAACTGATGAAAAAGAAAGCGGACGCACCTTCGGGTGTCGTCCGCTTTTTGTTGGGGAAAGGCTGATGGTCAGCCGCCCAGCAGTGCTTCCTTGAGGTCGTCATCGGCCGGCTTGGTGCCCACCCAGATGCGCAGCATGGCGTTGTAGAACAGGGGCTCGGGCATGGGTTCGGCCAGGGGCTTGCCGTTCAGGGTCAGCACGCTGCCGGTGCCAGGCACCCAGTCGCCCACGATCACATCGCCCGGCTTCATGCCGCTGATGGTCTTGAAGGTGTCGTTGAACTTGCGCAATTCGCCGGCCAGTTTGGTCTTCTCGCTGGCGTCCAGGTTCTTGTCCAGTGCGGCCATGAAGCTTGAGCCGACTTCTTCGCCGGTCAGATCGCGCATCATCACGATCTTGAAGCGCTTGGGGCCAGGGGCGTTCAGCACGTCGGCGGCCTTGGTCTTCTTGTCGCTCAGGTACAGGCCCAGTGCATAAACCTTGAAAAAGACTTTGACGCGGATGCCCGCGCCGTTGAGCACCAGGTCCTTGCCAGCGACCTTGACGCTGTCTTCGAGCTTGACGCCCGAAACTTCAACCGCACTGGCCGACACGCTGGCCAGGCCAAGTGCGGCGGCGACGAGGAGGGAGGAGGCGAGTTTTTTCATGTCTGTTCCTGAATGGGCGTTGGTGCCGCGTGTGAGTCTGAAACGATTTCGGCTGGTGATCGGTTGACCGCAGCGTCGCCAAAGCCATGCCACGGTCCTTGGACATTTCGACGTTCTGGCGGCCAACTGTAGGAGAAGTCGCATGCAAAATCACGCCATGACCATGATTGAAACCTGGGACCACGCTGGTCCCCACGTGCTGCCGGTGTGTGTGCAGGATGCGCACACCGACTTGATGCGGCATACCAACAATGTCGTCTACCTTCAATGGGTGGAGGACGTGGCCTGGGCGCACTCCAACGCCCTGGGTCTGGGGCCTGAGCACTACCAGGCCTGCGGGCATGGCCTGGTGGTTCGCCAGCACGAGTTGAACTACCTGGCGGCCACGAGGCTGGGCGACGAGCTGTTGCTCGGCACGTGGATCACGCAGATCGACAAACTGTCGCTCTACCGACAGTTCCAGTTCATCCGCTCCGGTGATGGCCAAACCGTGTTCCGCGCACGCACGCATTACGTGTGCGTGGACATCGCGCAAGGGCGCGTCAGGCGCATGCCGCTTGAGTTCACGCAGACCTATTCGGCGGCGCTGGTGCCGGGTGCGCCTGCAGCATGACGCACGCCGAACGCTCGCACACCAAGCGGCGCCTGGCGGAGCGCTATGGCCTGCAGGTCAGCAGCGACGAGGTCTTCCAGATGGCCAAGGCCATTGCCCATGGTCAAGGCTCTCTGATCGCTCACCAAAGCCGCCACGTCGACCACTGGCAACTGGTCTACCAGGGGCAGGCATTGCACCTGGTGTTCGACCGCCAGCGGCGCAGCATCATCACGGCACTGCCGCCATCACCGGCGGTGTGATCGGTAGGTTCAGGGCGCCGGGCAGCATCTCTTCGATGAACTGGCGCATGGCCTGCACGCGGCGGCTGCTGCGCAGATCGCGGTGATAGATCAACCAGAGGTCGCGCGCCAAAACGCTGGTGTCCACCGGCAGCCGCACCAGGGTGGTGTCGGTGCGGGCCAGGTAGTCGGGCAGCACGCCCACGCCCATGCTGGCGGCGATGGCCACCATTTGTGCCATGGCGCTGTTGCTGGTGAACACGGGCGGGGGCTGGTCTGCAAAGGCTTGCGCCAGCCACTGGGCCACGGGCAGGTGGCGCCAGGTGTGGTCCCAACTGATGTGGGGCAGTCGCGCCCAATCCACCGTGTCGATGACCATGCCCCGAACCAGGCTTGAGCTGACATAGAGGCTGAATGGCACGCTGGCCACGCGGTGCATGACGTGGTCGGCTTGCGAGGTGGGCACCGCGGGGTCCAGCATGCGCAGGGCCAGGTCGGCCTCACGGCGGGTCAGATCGGCCTTGGCGTGGCCCAACACCAGTTCCACCCGCAGGCCGGGGTGGCGCTGTTGCAGCAAGGGCAAGTGCGCCGTCAACAGGTGCACCCCCATGCTGTCGGAGGCGGCCAGGCGCACCAGGCCGGTGACCTTGTCGGCTTCGGCCGCCACGCTGCTGCGGCGCTCGACGGCCTGGGTGCTGCGTTCGACTTCCGCCACGCGGTCGAACAACTCGCTGCCCGCGTCGGTCAGCAGGTAACCGGTGGACAGGCGCACGAACAGCCGCATGTTCAGTCGCTTTTCAAGGGCCCCGATGTGGCGCGACACGGTGGAGGCGCTGGTGTCCAGCTGGAGGGCGGCCCGGGACAGGCCGCCATGCCGGGCCACGGCCAGGAAGTATTTGAGGTCGTTCCAGTCGAAACCGGCCGCGGCCTCGTCGTTGGGGCTGAGGCTTTGCGATTGTGGAAAACGCTTTTGCATGGACTGGCTTGCGTGAAGGCTGGCCAGGGATGATAGTCGTCCACCATGAACTTCGTTTACCTGCGCCTTGTCCTGACCGCCCTGATGTGGGCGGGCATGTTCCACGTCGGCCAATACGCGGTGGCCCACATGTCGCCCCTGTCGGCCGCCGCCTGGCGCTTTGGCCTGGCCGCGCTGATCTTCCTGCCCCTGGTGGCCTGGCGCGAGGGCTGGTCCTTCGATGGCCTGCGCCGCAACGCCCTGGTGCTGACCGTGATGGCGGTGGTAGGCGTGTTCGGCTTCAACATGGGCTTGTTCTACGGATTGCAGGCCACCTCGGCCGTGAACGGCGCCTTGATCGTGGGCGTGAACCCGGCCCTCACGGCGGTGCTGGCGGCCTTCATCAACCGGCGCTTGCCCAGCGGCGCGCAGGTGGTCGGGCTGGTGCTGGGCTTGATTGGCGTGGTGGTGGTCGTGAGCCACGGCTCGTGGGCCATGTTGACCTCGCTGCACGTGGCCTCGGGCGATGCGCTGGTCTTGCTGGGGGCGCTGTGCTGGGCCATCTACACCGTCTTGCCGCAGCGTTTCGTCAAGGGCTTGTCGTCGGTGCAGGTCGCGGCCAGCACAGTGACCGGCGGCGCCGTGTTGATGGTGGCCTTTGCCTCCGTGGCCACGACCGACCTGGTGCAATGGCCTTCGTGGCCCATGCTCGCGGGCATCGGCTTCATGGGCATCTTCGGTTCGGTGCTGGCCTACCTGTGGTGGAACGATGGCATCAAGGTGGTCGGCCCAACCCAGGCTGCCATCTTCATGAACTTCGTGCCCTTGTTTGCCACGCTGATTGGCGTGCTGCGCGGCCAGCATGTGGGGGGCGCACAGTGGCTGGGGGCCGCCCTGGTGGTGGGCGGGGTGTTGGTGTCGGCCTTGTGGAAGAAGAAGGCCGACCTGCCCAACGTGGTCCCGCCAGAGGCTGCCGGCCAGCAGCTTTGCAAGGCCTGATCAGTCAATGACCTTGACCGTTTGCCCCGCCTTGGGCTCGCCCTCGGCATACACACCGTTGATCAGGCGAAGTTGCCGTTCGGCCGTGGGCAAGCCGGGGGCTTGTTTGGCCAGTTGCTGGAAGCCACCCTTGGGATAGGCCACCAGCTTGATCGCCCAGGGGCGTGCCGCAGCGCGGTCGGCAGCAGTCAGTGCCCGGAACGAATTTTCGGCCTCGCGCAATGGTGTGGCCGCGCGCTGCAGGGCGGCGCCATCCTTGGCGGCGTAGCCCAGCAGGTAGTGGTGGTTGGCCGGGCCGGTCACCACCGTGGCTTCCAGTCTTTGCGCCTGCCCTTGCTGGTTGCGGCGCACGCCGACAAGGTGGGTGGCCGGCAAGCCTCCGCTCAAGGTCCGGGGCTCGGTCCGGCCTTGCTCGGGCTTGAGCACGTTGCGGATGATCTCTTCGTGCGTGTTGCCCGCCTCTGCCGGGATGGATTTGATGACCAGCCCGGCATCGGCCGCGGCATTGAGCAAGGCGATGGATTGCGAGGTGTTCTGGATCTTCCAGCCTTCAGGCGCGGTCACGGCGATGCCCAGGGGCTCGTGGTAGAAATTTCGGCCTCGTGTCAGCCCCTGCTCGCGGCTTTCGCCAAAGGTCATGCCCTTGATGGTGTCCAGGTAGCGGCTGCGGCCATCGTCGCTGTAGTTGTTGCCGGGGTAGTTGGCCGCGATCTGGGTGATGTCTTGCAGGCGCTTGTCATTGCTGGGGTGGGATGACAGCCAGTTGCCGTGCGCGCCCGGGGTGCGGCCCTCGGCCCGTGCCGTGTCGTCGGCAAAGCGCTCCTGGTCCTTCAGCACCTTGATCACATCGACCATGTTCTGCGGGTTGTAGTGGTTGCGGGCCAGGTACTCGGCGCCCAGCTGGTCGGCCTGGGTTTCCTGGTCGCGGCTGTACGAGGCGATGTAACCCGCCGCCACGTTCTGCGACAACTGGCTGGCCAGTTGGCCCGCACCGCCCATGCCCTGGCTTTCGAGCACGGCGCCCAGCAAGCTGGCGGCCAGCACGCCAAAGCCGGCGGTTTGCTGCCGGGTGGCGCGCTGTGCGCCATGGCGGGCGGTGACGTGGCCGATCTCATGGCCGATCACACCCGCCAGGTCGGCCTCGCTGTCCATGTAGGCCATGATCCCGCGTGTGACGTAGACGTAGCCGCCGGGCAGGGCGAAGGCGTTGATCTCGGGGCTGTCCAGCACCGTGAAGTGCCAGGTGAGGGTGTTGCGGTGCGACTGTTGGGCCAGGCGCTGGCCCAGGGCATTGACGTAGGCCTGGACCTTGGGGTTGTCGTAAACGCCGTATTCCTTCAAGACCTGCTGGTGGCCTTTTTCGCCTTCGGCGATCTCGCTTTTCTCATCCATCACCGTGCGCTCGGACAAGCCCGTCACGGGATTGGTGACGGTGGCACAGCTGGTGAGCAGGGTGGCGGTCAGCAGCCAGGGCAGGAGCCGGGCTCGGCGGATGGAGTGGGTATCGGTGCTCATCACCGGCATGATAGTTTCAGGCCAGCTGGATGACAAAGTCGTCGCGGAAAGCGGCCTGCTCGCCCTTGCTGGCATAGCCCCGGGGGTTGGCCACCACGCGGCATCCCCGGTGCTGGTAGTCGTGAGCGCAATGCAGGTGGCCGTGCGCCCACACCCGGGCCAGTGGCAGCAGGTCGTCGTGCGAGTTGCAAAAGCCGGCCGTCCCGGGCATCAGGCCGTAGCGGGGATCGGCGCTTTGCAAGGTGGGCGCGAAGTGCGTGACCACCACCGTGCTGCCCTCGAACGGCACCGACAGCGCCTGGCGTAACCAGGCCTGGCATTGCAGCGACATCTCGCGGATGGCTTCGGCCAGCACGGGCTCGCCTTGCTTGAGCGTGGTGTTCTTGCGCAGGTAGAAATTGGCGGCCCTGAAGGCCTTGTCGCGCACCTGCAGCTGCTTGGTCAACGGGGCTTGCGGGTCGACCAGGGCATCAAAATCGCTCCACAGCGTGGTGCCCACAAAGCGCACCGAACCCAGCGTGACCACTTCGCGGTCCAGCCAGGTGATGCCATGGCGTTGGCAGGTGGCCTGCAGGCGCGCATATGTGTCGTCGAACTCCAGGCCATCGAACTCGTGGTTGCCGGGCACAAAGAGCACGTGCTTCCAGGGGGCGTTGGGCACCAGGGTTGAAAAACGGGCCAGCCCGAAATCCTCGTCCGCCAGGCGCGAGCCGCTTTGGTAAGAGCCGATGTCGCCGGCCAGCACGAGCACCTCCGCACCGGGCGCGGCCTTGGGCTGGAAATCGGGGTATCGCTCCAGGTGGAGGTCGGACATCAACTGTAGGCGCATCGCGCCGCAGTCTATACGAGGCTGCTTTTCCCCCGGCTGCTGAGGGCCGCCGTGGGCCGCGCCCGGCCGCCCTTCTCGGCCCAGGTGCGCGTCCACCGAACCTGCACCGTGCGCAGCATCAGCAGCATCAAGGCGGCCAGCACGGCGAAGGCGACAAAGCCCCACAAGTAGCTGCCGGTGAGCTGTTTGGATTGCCCCATGGCATTGGGGATGAAGCCACCACCCAAAGCGCCGATCTCGCCGATCATCGAGCCGGCCACCGCCGTGGTCAAAGGCCAGCGCAATGGCACCAGCTGGAACAAGGCCCCGTTGCCCGCCCCCAGCGCCGCGAAGCACAGCATGAAGAGCAGGGTGGTCACGGTGACGGACGAGCCCGCCAGGCCGCACAAGACCAGCGTGATGCACACCAGCACCAGCACGCCGCTCAGGGTGTTGATGCCGCCGATGCGGTCAGACACATAACCGCCCACGATGCGCACCGCCGAGCCCATCAAGGTGGCCAGCATGGTGAGTTGCCCGGCCTCAACCTTGGTGACCTTGAACTGGTCGTAGAAGTAGGTGGGCAGGAAGCTGGCCAGGCCAATGAAGCCACCAAAGGTGATGACGTAGATCAGGCTGAAGGACCAGCCGTCTTTTTCGAACAAGCAGGCGGTGTGTTCGCGCAAGGTCTGGTGTTCTTCGATGTCAGGCGGCTCTTTGGCGCAGAACCACATCACGATCATGGGCAGCAGCATGGTGCCGGCCGCCAGGCCATACACGGCGGTCCACCCGAACTGCACGGCCAAGGGCGGCGCGAACAGCACCGCCAGCACCGTGCCCGAGTTGCCCGCGCCGGCAATGCCCATGGCCAGGCCCTTGTACTTGGGTGGGAACCAGCCCGATCCCAATGACAGCGCCACGCCGAAGCTGCCCCCGGCGATGCCCAGCAACACGCCCATGGCCAGCACCTCGCCGTGCGTGTTGACGAAGAGGTAGCCATACAGCAGGGCCACGACGATCAGGGCCATCTCGACCATGGCCGCGTTTTTGCGGCCGATGTACTGCGAGAGCACGCCCAGCGGAAAGCGCATGAGCGCCCCGGCAATGATGGGCACGGACACCATGAAGCCCTTCTGGGCGGCGTCGAGGTTGAAGGTCTCGCTAATGAAGGGGGCCATGGCCCCGTTCAAGACCCAGATCGCGAAGGTGAAGTCGAAATACAGGAAGGCGGCCAGGAGGGTGGGCCAGTGTCCTGAGCGCAGGAAAACCTTGAAATCAGCCACAGCACGCTCCTGAATGTTCCGGTCATCCGGACAAGCAAGAGCTGTGCACGCGGCTGGTTCAGCTCAACTCAGGTGGCGCCGTGGCACTGCTTGAACTTCTTGCCGCTGCCGCAATGGCAGGGGTCGTTGCGGCCCAGCTTGGGGGTCTCGTGCTTCACGGTGGTCACCTTGATGCGCTCGGCCACGCCCACTTCGGCCAGGTCCACCACGTCAAACACCAGTTGCTGGATGCCTTCGTCCAGGTTGCGCAGGGGGTGTTCCTGGTCCAGGGCCTTGGTCATCTCGGCCTGGGTTTCGTCTTGCTCGGGCAGGTGGCGCCACAGCGAATCGAGCAGGTCGGGCACGCCGGGCTTGCCCAGGTCTTCGAGCTGCGGGAAGTTGGCCAGCGCCCATTCGAAGCCAGCCACCCAGTAGCCCAGGCCTTCCATGGCGTCTTTGCCGGTCAGCAGGTTGCCGTCGTCGTCTTCCAGCTGGGGCACGATGGGGTCGAACCAGCTGTTTTCGAGGATGCCGCGCAGGATCTCTTCGCGGCGGCGCTCGATCAGCGCCAGCAAGCGTGTGTTTTGTGCGGCGGTCCAGCCCTCGGTGGGGGCAGGCACCTGGCCGCTCTCACCAAAGATGGGCGGCAGCCATTGCTCGGGCGTCAGCAGCACCGGCTGCACCAAGATGCCGCACAGGTAGCCATCCAGCATCACGGCATCGACCGCCTCGAGCGGCGCGGGCACGGCGGCGAGCAGGTCGTCCAGCTCGTTGATGTCGGCATCGCTCAGGGGCGGGACCGAATTGGGCTTGTTGGTGGGTTGGGTGGAAGGCGTGGTCATGGTGGGGGCGAAAGGTCGGGGCGGATGGGTGTCCAAAGGGGGGATTGTGCCGGGAATGCTTTATGCGTTGTCTGTGGAGTCGCCGTCACGGCCCAGAAAGGATGCACCATGCTTGACACCACGTCGACCAAATTTTCCCACGTCCACCCTGAAGACACGGATTGGCGGTCCGACGGATTGAGGGATTTCTTCCTTTACAAGGACCTGGGGATCGCCGATGCCACCAACGGGAAAGTGATTGCGCACCTGGTGAAAGCCAACCACGCGCCCGAAACAGGCACCGGTTGGCACCGGCACGAGGCCGAGTTCCAGATCGTGATCATGACCAAGGGCTGGGCCCGCTTCATGTACGAGGACCAGGAAACGCTGGTCAAGGCCGGTGATTGCGTGCACCAGCGCCCGGGCGTGCGCCACTACCTGTTCGACTATTCGCCCGACATGGAATACCTGGAAATCGTCGGCCCGGCGGATTTCAAATCCATCGACGTGGAACCGGTGTGCGACATACCGGCCCCCACGCCCTGGAAGTAAAGGCGGCTCAGAACTCCACGTCGAGTTCGTCGATGTTGTCGATCTTCTCGGCCTTGGCGGCGCTGAACCACTCCTTCATCTCCGGCTCCTGCAGCATGAGGTTGCAGTAGTCGGCGCAGGCGGTGTCCAGCTTCACATCATAGGTCGCAAAGCGGGTGCAGACCGGCGCGTACATGGCATCGGCCACCGTGCGCTTCTTGCCGAACAGGTAGGGGCCGCCATAGGTGTCCAGGCAATCGCGCCAGATGCTGCAGATGTGGTCGATGTCGGCTTGCGCGCGTGACCAGATCTTGAAATTGGGGAAGTGCCCGCTCAAGTTCATGGGCAAGGATGAGCGCAGCGCGCTGAAGCCCGAATGCATCTCGCCGCAGATGGCGCGGCAGTGCGCCCGCGCCTTGGCATCGGCGGGCAGCAGGCCGGCTTTTGGGCACACCTCGTTGAGGTATTCGGCGATGGCCAGCGTGTCCCACACCTTGATGCCATCGTGCGTGAGGCAGGGCACCAGGATGGAGGATGACAGCAGCAGGATCTCGGCCCGCGTGGACGGATCATCCGGCGGCAGCACGTTCTCTGCGAATTCCAAGCCTGAAAAGCGCGTGACCAACCAACCCCGCAATGACCATGACGAGTAGTTCTTGCTCGTGATGGTCAGCGTGGTGGAGGTGGTTGGTGCCTTGGCCGCCGACTTGGTGGCAACCTTGGTGGCAGTGCGGGTGCGCGCGGGGGCTGAGGCGGTGGTGGCCATGGTGTGTGGGTTGGAACGAGTGGCGAAGCCGATGGGGCACACAACCTGCAAGGGACGTGCCATGTTCGATGGTGAGGTCATGGCGCGCAACTTGCAGGTCAGTGGATAACGTTGCCAACCCAGGATCCGCTCATGCTGTATTCCACTTATCAGACTCAGCAAAATATGCTTGAGCCATGGCGTGTGATGGCCCAAGGCATGACCGACTGGCTGCACCATGTGCTGCCGGAAGGGCCCACGCAAAACTCGGTGTCTGAAATGGCAGCCGGTGGCCTGATGGTTCGCAGCCTCGCCGCCGCCAGCGAAGTCTTCGCCCGCAAACGGGTGACCCATGCCCGGCCGTCGTTCGACTTGCCCACCGTCATGTCCCAGGGCATGGAGTGCGGCATCATCGAAGAAGCGGCCATGGTCACCCCGTTTGCCACCCTGCTGCACTTCAAGAAAGACCGCGACCTGGATCAACCCCGTGTGCTGCTGGTGGCGCCGATGTCGGGCCACTTTGCGACTTTGCTGCGCGACACCGTCAAAACGCTGTTGCAAGATCACGATGTTTACATCACCGATTGGCACAACGCCCGAGACGTGCCCATCCGCCACGGCCGTTTCGGCCTGGACGAATACACCGAGCACCTGATCAAGTTCCTGGACCGCATGGGGCCCGGATCCCACTTGATGGCCATCTGCCAGCCCTGCGTGGCCTCGCTGGCCGCCGCGTCACTGATGGCGCAAGACGCGCACCCCGCGCAGCCGCGCAGCCTGACGCTGATGGCGGGCCCCATCGATTGCCGCGTCAACCCGACGGCGGTGAACGAGCTGGCCATCAGCAAGCCCATGAGCTGGTTCGAATCCAAGATGATCCACACCGTGCCGCTGGGGCAGAAGGGCGCCTTCCGCAAGGTGTACCCGGGCTTCGTGCAGCTGTCGGCTTTCTTGAGCATGAACATGGAGCGCCACATCAAGGCCTTCCAGGACATGCAGCACTTCATCACCCTGGGCGAGCATGAGAAGGCCGCGCACACCAAGGCTTTTTACGAAGAGTATTTCGCGGTCAGTGACCTGCCCGCCGAGTTCTACCTGGAGACCGTGCGGGCCGTCTTCCAGGACTATGACCTGCCGCGTGGTGTGCTGATGTACCGCGGCATCAAGGTCGAGCCGCAAGCCATCCGCCGAACGGCCCTGTTCACCGTGGAAGGCGAACGTGACGACATTTGCGCCGTGGGCCAGACCGTGGCCGCGCAAGACCTGTGCACCTCGGTGCGGCCCTATTGGCGCACGCAGCATGTGCAGACCGGCGTGGGCCACTATGGTGTGTTCAGTGGACGGCGCTGGCAGAACGAGATCTACCCGCGCGTGCGGGATGTGATTCACCAGACGGCGGTGTGAGGGCCAGTGTGAACTGATGAGTTGATTCAGGGTTTGCCCGCTCAGTGCCCTCAAAATCGGCGCGTTAAGGTGGCCCCTCATTCATACAAATCAGGGAGCGCACGTGAACAACACGAGCAAGCACATCATTCGCCCCGCCGCTTGGGCGGTCCACGCTGCTTTATGGGTCGCGACCGGCAGCGCCAGCGCCGCCAACAGCCAAACGGTTTGCAGCCCCACTGTCCCCGGGTATGCCGACTGCAGTCTGAGCCTGGGTAACGTCGTCTTCAATGCGCAAGGTGTGAACCTTGCACCCAGCACACGGGTGTTCGTCGACAGTTATGACGGTGGAATGCTCAATCTGCCCCAAGCCGACGTTGTGCAAGTGGCCAATGGGCAAGGCGTTGCCTTCGATCCAGGATATTCCCAGAGCGTTGGCTACAGCGGCAGTTCCGAAGGCTTGTATTGGCGCCATGGCGTGGCCAACCTCGACGTGTTGGCCGCGCCAGGCTTCACGCTGAACAGCGTTTCCATTCGATTTGAAGGTGTGGCCACCATCGTCGGTGCGGCCAATCTCAAGTTCTATGGACAACTGCAGCGCCCGGACCTGACGTTCAACGAGCCAGGAGCCTACGCATTTGACTTGACGTTCACGTCGAGCGCTACGGATTTGGCCACGGGTCATCCGCCAACTCTGGCTTGGGAAGGCTATGCGACCAATGGCCAATACCCCAACAATGGTCCCTCGGTCACAGGTCTGTTTCAGGTTGCGTTGACCAAGATGACGGTCTCTGCGTCGGTGTCCCCCGTGCCTGAAAGTGCCACCCTGGCCTTGATGGCCTTGGGCTTGGTTGGCATCGGCCTGGCCAGGGCCCGACACGCACGCGCCTGAAGCGCCCGGTGCTCAGATGAACACGGCGGCGCGGCGCAGGATCAACAGGCCAAAAAAGCCCAGGCCCAGCACCACCGTCCACTTGAGCATCTGCACGGCGCGCTGGCGCCAGATGACCTGGCCCGTCACGGTGTAGGCGGCCAGGCACAGCACCATGGCCAGGGCCATCAGCAACACCATCCATCGGAACAGAATCATCGTTGAGTCACCTTGCGGGCCTCACCAGGCGGGGGCCAGCTCGGCCATGCCCTTGGGGGCTTGGGCCTCGTCGTCAAAAGTGACGATCTCGTAGGAAGATGGGTCGGCCAGCAGCGCGCGCAGCAACACGTTGTTCATCGCGTGTCCTGACTTGTAGGCGCTGTAGGCGGCCAGCAGCGGGCGGCCCACCACGTACAGGTCGCCAATCGCATCCAGAATTTTGTGCTTGACGAACTCGTCGTCGTAGCGCAAGCCGTCGCTGTTGAGCACGCGGTGGTCATCGATCACGATGGCGTTGTCCATGCTGCCGCCCAGGCCCAGCCCGCGCGAGCGCATCACCTCGAAGTCCTTGGCGAAACCAAAGGTGCGGGCGCGCGCGATATCGCGCTTGTACTGGCCGCTGCCAAAGTCGAACTCGACGCGTTGCCCGGTCTGGTCCACGGCGGGGTGGTCAAAGTCAATCTCGAAAGCCAGCTTGTAGCCGTGGTACGGGTCCAGGCGCGCCCACTTCAGGGTGCGGCCTTCGCCTTCGCGCACTTCCACCGGCTTGGTCACCTTGATGAAACGCTTGGGCGCATTTTGCAGCTCGATGCCCGCGCTTTGCAGCAGGTACACGAAAGCGGCCGACGAGCCATCCAGGATGGGGACTTCTTCGGCGGTGATGTCCACGATCAGGTTGTCCAACCCCAGCCCGGCGCAGGCCGACATCAGGTGCTCGATCGTGTTGACCTTTGGCAAGCCTGGGTCGCCCCCGGGTGAAATGGTGGAGGCCATGCGCGTGTCGCACACCGCCATCGCGTTGACGGGGATGTCCACCGGGTGGGCCAAATCCACCCTTCGGAACACGATGCCCGTGTCCACGGGGGCCGGCCGCAGCGTCAGTTCGACCCGCTGGCCGCTGTGCAGCCCCACGCCCACGGCGCGTGTCAGGGATTTGAGGGTGCGTTGTTGCAGCATGGGCGTGATTATCGGCTCAGTGCGAAAAGCACGCTCAAGCCCGTTCAAAGTGTGTGGGTGCGATCGCCCTGGCTGAAGCCCACGGCGTCAAACCACGGGCCTTTGACAAAGCCGATGACCTTGAACAATTCGCCCATCTCGTGTTCGGCGATCAGCATTTGCGCGGCAGCTCGGGTCTTGAAGTCGGCTGCCGAAGTGCCGCTGCCGTCGCCCAATTGGGCCAGCAAGCCGCAGTTGCTCAAGAAGCGCCCCTGCGTGGTGTAGCCCAGCACCTCCCAACCGTTTTCCTGGCCTGACAGCGCGATGCCGGTGAAGTTCACGTGCGTGGTGATGTCCTTGTCGCCCACATCCGCCAAGGGGTCGGGGTCGCTGCGGTGGCCCTGGTGGCACATCAGCGTGCCCCCGGTGCGTTGCGGGTGGTAGTACTCGCCCTCGGGGAAGCCGTAGTCGATGAAAAAGGCGGCCCCCCGTGTCATGCGCTGCGCCAGGGTGGCGATGAAGGCCTCGGCCTGGCCATGGGTCTCGACCACGGTGCCGGGCACAAACTCGCTGTCGGGGCGTTCAGTGGGCGCACGGGCACCCGGGGGCGCGGGCTGGTCGGCCCACACAAAAGCGGCCTCGTCCTCAGTCCCCGCCAGGCCCACTCCGCGCTCCATCCATTGCTCGCCCGTCCAGGTCAACAAGTGCACGGGCATGGCGTCCAGCACCTCGTTGCCCACGACCACGCCCTGCAATTGCTCGGGCAGGCTGTCAGCCCAGACCACTTTGTGGGCCATCTCGGGCAGTTCTTTGACCAGGCTGTGGTGCTGCCGGTCACGCAGGGTGCCCGACAGGTCGACGATGGTGTAACGCTGGATGCGGTCGCCCAGGTTGCCCAGCAACTGGATGGCCAGGGCGCCACTGCCCGCGCCAAACTCCCAGACTTCATCGGTGCCGGTGGCCTCCAGCGCTTCGGTCACCTGGGTGGCCAGGGTCCGGCCAAAGAGGGGCGTCAACTCGGGGGCGGTCACGAAATCACTGCCGTCTTGGGGCATGTGGCCTAGCACGCGCCGGCCGCTGCTGTAGTAGCCCAGGCCAGGGGTGTACAGGGCCAGTTCCATGAAGCGCTCAAAGCGCATCCAGCCGCTGCGCTGGCGGATCTCGTCGCGGATCAATCGGGCCACCGGGTGGGCGTTCAAGGGGGCGGACACTACACTGTGCTCAGTCGGATCTTGGCGGTTCATGCGCCATTGTAGAAAGTCCATGCCCGATTCCACCGCATTCCCCTCACCGTCAACGCCGCGCGTCGCCCTGGTCACCGGGGCGGGCAAGCGCCTGGGCCGCGACATCGCCTTGACCCTGGCCATGCAAGGCTGGGATGTGGCCGTGCATTGCCGCAGTTCGGTGGCCGATGCCGAGGCCACGGCCTCTGACATCCAGGCCCTGGGTCGGCGCGCCGTGGTGCTTCAGGCCGACCTGTCGGTCGAGGCCACCTGCCGTTTGCTGGTGCCTCAGGCTGTGCAAGCCCTGGGCTCGCTCGATGCCGTGGTCAACAGCGCCTCCACCTTCGATTTTGACGACAGCGCCACCTTCACCTACGCCATGCTCGAGCGCCACCTGCGCGCCAACACCGCGCCGGCCATCGTGCTGGCGCAGGCCTTAGCTGATCACGTGGCCACGCGGCCTGGCACCAACGCCGCCGTGGTCAACATGCTGGACCAGAAGTTGTGGAACCCCAACCCGGATTTCCTGAGCTACACCTTGTCGAAAGCCGCGTTGGAATCGGCCACCACCTTGCTGGCCTTGAGCCTGGCGCCGCGGGTGCGCGTGGTGGGCGTGGCCCCCGGCCTGACCTTGACCAGCGAAACCCTGCAGGGCGAGAAGTTCGAGCAATTGCACAAGCTGTCGCCGCTGGGCCGCTCATCCACCGCGCAAGATGTGGCGGCCACCGTGGCCTTCGCGCTGTCCAACCGCTCCATCACCGGGACCACCTTGCTGGTCGATGGCGGCCAACACCTTCAGCGGTTCGACCGCGATTTTTCAAAAATGTGAGGACGCGCCATGTCGCTGACCCGAGGCAACCAGATCCTGAACCTGCGCGGCTTGCGCTTTGACGCCAAGCTGGGCCTGCTGGCCCACGAGCTGACCGACACGCAGCCCATCCTGGTCGATGCCGAGCTGAACATGGGCAGCCAGCCTTTGATGCCGCGCGACGACGACATCACCCACGTGCTGGACTACCGCCGCGTGCGCACCATCATCATCGAAGAGTGCACCGCCACGCACGTCAACTTGCTCGAATCCATGATCGGCAAGCTGTGCCTGCGCCTGATGGACCTGCCCGGCGTACTGGGCGTGCGCGTCAAGATCGCCAAGCTGGAGATCTTTGACGACTGCGAAGTGGCGATCAGCATGGAGACCGGGCAGTGGTGATTTGCCCAGTGCCCGGCCGAGTCAAGGCTTGGCGTTGATGCGCGCCCACGTGATCGTGGTGTAGGGCGATGTGCTGTTGTAGTGGTAAATGACGACCGAGCCACTGTTGTTGATGGCCAGGGGACAGCCCCATCGGGCGCCTGCGGGCAGGCTCACGCCTTTGCTGGCCCACTCTTGGGTCAAGTCCAGCAGCACGCCGTTTTTCCAGATGAATGGCCGAGCGTCCACCGTTTGTGGGCCCGCGGCGCTCAAGATACAACCCACCACGGTGCCTTGGTCGTTCATGGCCGTCGCTCGAACCCCATCATTGTTGGGGCTGACCAAGGGGGTCACGCTGTTGTTCGCCCAGACCATGCTGCTGGATCGCAGTTGCCGCTCAAAATCGTAAGGGCTGACGGTCAAAGACATGCCGTTGTCGCCGACCAGCAAGACCTGTCCAGCGTTGTTGATGCTCAAAGGCTTGTGGCGCGACAGGCTGAGATCACCCACCGTGGTCAGCCGTTGGTTGACCCACAGCGCAGGCAGGTTCTTGTTGGCCCCGACAGGGTCTTTGCCAGAAACCGTTCCCACCACCGTGCCTGCGTCATTGATGTCAATGGGATACAGGCTCTGGTAGGGGCCGACCTCCAGCGTGGTGTAGCTGCCATTGCTGAACACCAGCGGTGTACCCACCGACCCGACTGCACCGTCGCTCAGGGTCACGGGGCGATCGAAGGTGCCGACGATCGCGCCGGCATTGTTCATCCCCCTGGCGAAAAACTTGCTTTTGAAGCCACTGGCGCTGGAGTTGCCCAGGCTCTGGGCCAGCAGCGCCGACAGGTCGGTGTCAACGGTGCCTTTGCGCAACATGGTGGTTGAACCCACCAAGTCGGATGCATAAACGTTGGCGCCGCGGAAAGAGCTGCCATAGATGGTGGTCGTGCTTGGGAAAATCTCAGGCGACACCGAGCTGCCAAGCTCCGAGGTCTTGCTGAAGGGGCCGACCTGCCAGCCGCTGTTGTTGGTGAGCTTGGGGAAGAGGTACTTGCCGCCCAGGGCGGCCGGCGCAGTGGCCATGGTGCCGCTCCAGGACACCGCCTGGTACAAATACGCCGGGAGGAACGCAAAGCGGACGAACTTCACCCCCGATTTGTAATACATGGCGCCACGCACCACACCTTGGTCGTCCAGCGTGGTCGGCACGAAGGAGTAGGCGCCAGTGGGCTTGCCCAGCACGGTCATGGTGTAGGCCGATTGGGCCAGAGCAGCGGAGCTGAAGCCCACGGTCAAAGTGGTGGCCAGCCAGGCGGCCAGGGCGGTGGGGCGGCGGTGAATGCGCATGAAAAGCTTCCCTGTGGTGTGTGCTCGTGGGCGCAATGTAACCGCCGCCGTTAAATGAGCTTTACAAGGTATTCCCCATCGACTTTCTGCCCGGATTGGCCAGATCGCGCCAGATCGGCGAAAATCCTGGGATGAACGCCGCCGTACTCTCCCAAAACCCGCCCGATTTCATCTCCCGCACCGACGAAGCCAAGGCCGCAGACGCCAAGGCCAAGAAGCAGGCTTTCGAGGCGCAAAAGCTCTCCAAGCGCCTGCACCGCCAGGTGGGCCAGGCCATCACCGACTTCAACATGATCGAGGGCGGCGACAAGGTCATGGTCTGCATGTCGGGTGGCAAGGACAGCTACGCCATGCTCGATGTGCTGATGAACCTGCAAAAGCGCGCGCCTGTGGCGTTCGAGCTGGTGGCCGTCAACCTCGATCAGAAGCAGCCCGGTTTTCCGGAGCACGTGCTGCCCGAGTACCTGACCAAGGTGGGTGTGCCTTTCCGCATCGAAGAGCAAGACACCTACAGCGTGGTCAAGCGCGTGATCCCCGAAGGCAAAACCACCTGCAGCCTGTGTTCTCGCCTGCGCCGGGGCATCCTGTACCGCGTGGCGTCTGAACTGGGCTGCACCAAGATCGCCCTGGGCCACCACCGCGACGACATGCTTCAAACGCTGTTCATGAACATGTTCTTCGGCTCCAAGCTCAAAGGCATGCCGCCCAAGCTGGTCACTGACAACGGTGACCATGTGGTCATTCGTCCCATGGCCTACTGTGCCGAGAAGGACTTGGCCACCTATGCTGAACACCGTCAGTTCCCCATCATCCCCTGCAACCTGTGTGGCAGCCAGGACGGCCTGCAACGCCAGCAAATGCGCGAAATGATCAATGAGTGGGACCGCAAATTCCCCGGGCGCGTGGACAACATGTTCACGGCCTTGTCCAACATCGTGCCCTCGCACCTGATGGACCGCAGCCTCTACCCCTTCACCACCATCCAGGCCTCTGGCCAACCGGTCGCGGGCGGCGACATCGCCTTTGACGAAGAAGAGAACTGCGGCCCGGTCGGCGAGTCCAAGATCTCCATCGTGAACACCCGATCCCAAGATGCCTGACCACACCTCGCACCGCTGGATGAGAAGAGCCGCCGCCGCGCTGTTGGTGGTGGGTGCCGCCGCGCTCAGCGGTTGCGCGGCTTTGCATTCGGTGACCAGCGAGGTTTCCAGCTTTGGCAACTGGCCGGGCGACCGCCAGCCTTCGGCCACCACCTATGCCTTCGAGCGCCTGCCGTCGCAACAGCTGGACGCGCCCTTGCAGGCCAACGTGGAAGCCGCCGCGGCCCCGGCCTTGGCCGCCGCCGGCTTCAAACCCGCCGCCAAACCCGAGGCGGCCGATGTGATGGTGCAGGTGGCCATGCAGTCTCGCTTGTACCAACGCCCTTGGCGCGACCGGTGGGGCCCTTATGGGCCGTATGGCCGCGTGGGCTTTGGCAGCTGGTACGGCGGGGGCAGCCGCTTTGGCTTTGGCCTGGGCATGTCGCTCGAGCCGCCTTTGAGCGAGATGCAGGTCGACCTGTTGATCCGCGACAAGAAGACCGCCAAGGTCTTGTACGAAACCCACGCCGTGCGCCAGCAAAACGGCGGTTGGGACGAGCGGATGATGGCGCCCATGTTTGCCGCCGCGCTCAAAGATTTCCCGCTTCCGGCCATCAGCCCGCGCATCGTGTCCGTCCCACTGGATAATCAGCCCTAATTTTTCTCAGTCACCAGTAGGATCCCATGTCGCTTTCCATTGTCATCATGGCTGCCGGCAAGGGCACCCGCATGAAGTCGGCCCACCCCAAAGTGCTGCACAAAATCGCCGGTCGCCCCATGTTGTCCCACGTCATCAGCACCACCGCGGGTTTGTCGGCCCAGCAGCAGATCGTGATCACCGGGCATGGGGCCGAACAGGTTGAGGCCACCATGCGCCAGGCCTTCAGCAGCCTGCCCTTGAGCTTCGTGCGGCAGGAGCCGCAACTGGGCACCGGCCACGCCGTGCAACAGGCCGTGCCCGTGCTGCCCGATGAGGGCACCACCCTGATCCTGAATGGCGACACCCCTTTGATCGAGGCCGCCACCGCGCGCGCCTTGGTGGAGGCCAGCGGCGGCGACAAGCTGGCCTTGCTGACCATCCACCTGCCCGACCCCACCGGCTACGGCCGCATCGTGCGCGATGCCTCGGGCCAGAAGGTGCTGGCCATCGTCGAGCACAAGGACGCCACCGAAGCCCAGCGCGCCATCACCGAGGTCTACACCGGTGTGATGGCCGCGCCCACGGCGCAGCTCAAGCGCTGGTTGTCCAAGCTGACCAACCAGAACGCGCAGGGTGAGTACTACCTCACCGATGTGGTCTCGCTGGCCCAGGCCGATGGCGTGGCCGTGGTGGCCGCCCAGCCGCGCCATGAGGTCGAGGTGCTGGGCGTGAACAGCCCGCTGCAACTGGCCGAGCTGGAGCGCCGCCACCAGCGCGCGCAGGCCGAGCGCCTGATGGAACAAGGCGTGCGCCTGGCCGACCCGGCCCGCTTTGATGTGCGTGGCACGCTGCAATGCGGCCAGGATGTGGACATCGACGTCAACTGCGTGTTTGAAGGCACCGTGACCGTGGGCGACCGCGTTCAGATCGGTGCCAATTGCGTGATCCGCAATGCCACGATTGGCGCGGGCGTGGTCATCCAGCCTTTCACGCACATCGACGGTGACACCTTGGGCGCCACGGTGGGCGAGGGCTCGATCATCGGCCCCTTCGCCCGCTTGCGCCCCGGTGCGCAACTGGGCCCCGAGGTTCACATCGGCAACTTTGTCGAGGTCAAGAACTCCACACTGGGCCGGGGCGCCAAGGCCAACCACCTGGCCTACCTGGGCGATGCCACCGTGGGCGAGCGTGTCAACTATGGCGCGGGCAGCATCACGGCCAACTACGACGGTGCCAACAAGCACCGCACCATCATCGGCAACGATGTGCAGGTCGGCTCCAACTGCGTGCTGGTGGCCCCCATCACGGTGGGCGATGGCGCCACCATTGGCGGTGGCAGCACCTTGGGCAAAGATGCGCCAGCAGGGCAGCTCACCGTGGCGCGTGCCAAACAGGTCTCATTGGCCGGTTGGCAGCGCCCTGAAAAGATCAAACGCTGAAAATAATCGCAATCTCGCCCCTTCACGCCAGACAAGGGAGCAGTGCTGTCGTTAACATGACGGCAGTACATCTCCTTTGCAGGACCGCCCGGCCGTGAACCATTACGACTGCTTGAAAGTTACCTCGGATGCACCCACCGAGGTCATCCGGGCAGCCTATCGGGCACTCGCAGGCAAGCGCCATCCTGATCGCCAGGGCGGCACCATGGGCCGCGATGACGAGATGCATGACCAGATGGTGGCCATCAACGCCGCCTACGAAGTGCTGGTCAGCCCCGAGTTGCGGGCCGAATACGATGCCATGCTGGCGGCCCAAGCGCGCCCGGTGGACACCAACCCGCGCTTCAACACCGACGTGGCCGAGGGCAACAACACCGGCTTTTCAGATACCCGGGTCGACATCGATTGGGCCACGCCCAAAACCGCAGGCCCCGCACCGTTGTGGCCCTTGACGGCCAACCGCAAATACGCGGCCATGATCCTGGGTGGGGTGCTGTTGCTGTCCTTCATCTGGGTGGCGTGGAGCGTGGTGGTGCAGCACCAGATGGACAAGGCCCTGTCTGACCAATATGCCGCCCTGCCGCCGGAGCGCGGTGCGAATGAGGACCCATTGGGCCTGGGGGCCAGTGCCACCACCGCGCCCACCCTGGCGCTCGCACGCCCGCAATCAGCAGGTGCCTCAACAGGTGCAGAGACGCCTGATGACCTGCAGGCCGCCGAGCAAGATGCGTCCCCCAGCAGCGCGCCACGGCCGCCACCCAGCTTTGACCGCCAGCCCACCGTGACCGAGCTGTCCAAGTTGTCTGACGAGCAATTGATGGCCATCTTGCCCAGCCTGGGCGAGTTGCAGCCCGCCAAGGGCTCGTTCTCGCGACAGGTGGCCAGCTCATCGCAGCACCACCCGCTCGATGGCAAGCCGCTGAATCTGCGCCAAGAGCGCCAGCTGGTCGATCCCTTGACGATGGATGCCCTTCACAAGCATTGAGGCGGCGGGCGCTTCAAGCGCCGGGCGGCAAAGGCAAGGCGGTGCCGAACTTGGCCCGCTTGACCGCAAAAAATGCCCGCACATTGCGCACCTGGCTGTCTTCGGTGAACAGTTGCCGGGCCAGATCCTGGTAGCTGGGCATGTCGGCCACCTGGATCACCAGCACGAAATCAGGGCCCGGGGACACGCGCCAGCACTGCTGCACCCGGTCATCGGCCACCGCCTTGGCCTCGAAAGCGTCCAGCGCTTGCTGCGTTTGCTGGTCCAGCGTCACCTCGACCAAGACCGACAGGCCCCAGCCCAGCGCCTCGGCCAGGCGCTCGGGCGACAGCAAGGCCACTTGCTTTTCAATCAGGCCCGCATCCCACAGGCGTTTGACCCGGCGGTGGCAGGTGGCGGGTGACACTTTCACCAAATTGGCCAGGGCCTGGTTGGACAGCGTGGCGTCTTTCTGCAACATGGCGAGCAATTGCAGGTCGGTGGCGTCAATGGGCGAGGGCGTCAGAGGCTTGGTCATGAAAGATTATTGCAAATCAATGCCGATATTTATCTGATTATTTTTCCATGACGTATCGTTGGAATAAAATATCAAAAAAGCCATTAAAACAAAACAACATTTCATTGCATAGCTTCTAGCATCGGTCCTTCTGTTGGATTGGCCCGGTGTGTGGCCTCAGGGAGCATCAGCATGTGTGGAATCGTCGGCGCCGTTGGGTCACGCAACATCACCCCCGTTTTGGTCGAAGGCCTGAAGCGCCTTGAATACCGGGGCTACGACTCATGCGGCGTGGCCGTGCTGCAAGACGCCCAACTGCGCCGCTCGCGCAGCACCGAGCGCGTGTCAGAGCTCGACGCGCTGACCAAGGCCGACGGCATCGACAGCACCCTGGGCATTGCCCACACCCGCTGGGCCACCCATGGCGCACCGGCAGTGCACAACGCCCACCCACACTTCTCGCACGGCACCGGCAAAGATGCCGCCAAGACCAAGCCCGGCCACATCGCCCTGGTGCACAACGGCATCATCGAGAACCACGAAGCCCTGCGCGCAGAGTTGCAAGCCAAGGGCTACGAGTTCCTCAGCCAGACCGACACCGAAGTCATCAGCCACCTGGTGGACCATCTTTATGACGGCGACCTGTTTGCCGCTGTGAAGGCCGCCACCCAGCGCCTGACCGGCGCCTACGCCATCGCCGTGTTCTGCAGCGATGAACCGCAACGCGTGGTCGGCGCCCGCCAAGGCTCGCCCTTGATTTTGGGCGTGGGCGGCGTGGACGCCACCGAACGCTTTTTGGCGAGTGACGCCATGGCCCTGGCCGGCGTGACCGACCAGATCGTCTACTTGGAAGAGGGCGACGTGGTCGACCTGCAACCTGGCCGCCACTGGATCGAGAACCGCGCGCAAGGCGCCACCGAACACCAGCGCGTCGATGCCGCCGAGCGCCCCGTGCGCACGGTGACCGTGCACAGCGGCGCCGTCGAGCTGGGCCCCTACCGCCACTACATGCAGAAGGAAATCTTCGAGCAGCCGCGCGCCATTGCCGACACGCTGGAAGGCGTGGTCGCCATCACGCCCGATCTGTTTGGCGAGAAGGCGCTGGAAGTGTTTGGCAAGATCGACCGCGTGCTGATCCTGGCCTGCGGCACCAGCTACTACTCGGGCTCGGCCGCCAAGTACTGGCTGGAATCGATCGCCAAGATCCCCACGCAGGTGGAAGTGGCCAGCGAATACCGCTACCGCGACAGCGTGCCCGATGCGCGCACTCTGGTCGTCACCATCACCCAGTCTGGCGAAACGGCCGACACGCTGGCCGCGCTGAAGCACGCGCAAAGCCTGGGCATGAAGCACACGCTGACCATCTGCAACGTGGCCACCAGCGCCATGGTGCGCGAATGCGAACTGGCCTACGTGACGCGGGCCGGCGTGGAGATTGGCGTGGCCTCGACCAAGGCCTTCACCACGCAACTGGCCGGCCTGTTCTTGCTGACCTTGACGCTGGCCAAGCTGCGCGGCTATTTGAGCCCCGAGCAAGAGGCCGAGCACTTGGCCGATATGCGCCACTTGCCCGTGGCCTTGCAATCGGTGCTGGCGCTGGAGCCGCAGATCATCTCGTGGGCTGAATCGTTTGCGCGCAAGGACAACGCCTTGTTCCTGGGGCGTGGCCTGCACTACCCGATCGCGCTGGAAGGTGCCTTGAAGCTGAAGGAGATTAGCTACATCCATGCCGAGGCTTACCCGGCTGGGGAGTTGAAGCATGGGCCGCTGGCGCTGGTGACCTCAGAGATGCCCGTGGTGGTGGTGGCGCCGCATGACACCTTGCTGGAGAAGCTGAAGAGCAATATGCAGGAGGTGAGGGCGCGGGGCGGTGAGCTGTATGTGTGCGCGGATGCGGACACGCACATCCAGGCCGAGCCTGGCTTGCATGTGATCAGGCTGCCGGAGCACTATGGGGCGCTGTCGCCTATTTTGCATACGGTGCCGCTGCAATTGCTGGCGTATCACACGGCTTGTGCGAAAGGGACGGATGTGGATAAGCCAAGAAATTTGGCGAAGTCGGTGACGGTGGAGTGAGGTAGGCTTGCTTTTGACTTGAGGATTCCTTACATTTTCATGAATGTAAGGAGATTGTCATGTCTGAATCAACCGTCACCAGCAAAGGCCAGATCACCATCCCTGCCGATATCCGCAAGGCCATGGGCTTGTCCACGCAGGATCGCGTGGTTTTCACGCCATTGCAAGATGGCACCGTGGTGATGCGGGCCAAGACCCGCTCCATGGCCGATTTGAAGGGCTTGCTCAAGCGGCCCCGTGGATCAACCAAGGTTGCCATTGATGACATGAACATCGGGCTCGACTGATGGCTGGCCTGGACACCAATGTGCTGGTGCGGTGGTTGGTGGACGATAACGCTCGTCAATCTGCGGCGGTTAGCGCCTTGCTGGCCAAGGTGCGGTCGCGTGCGGAAACTTTGCTGGTGCCCACCACTGTCATCCTGGAGCTGGAGTGGGTGCTGCGCTCACGCTATGGCTTTGACAAGCCGACGGTGATCAAGGCCTTCAACGCCTTGCTTGAAACGCAAGAGATTGAGTTTGAGAACGAGGCTCTGGTTGAGCAAGCGCTTCACCTGTATCGGGAAGGTGCTGCTGACTTTGCTGATGGCCTGCATGCGGCAGCCTGTACTGCGCTGGGGCATGCGCCTTTGCTGACGTTTGACCGACGCGCGGCCAAGATGGAGTCGGTTGAGATGCTGAGGTGAGGTGGTTTGCAGGCTCCCGCACAATCCATACCTCAGCCAACAAGCGACTTGCCCGCGCGCACGTCGACCGGCTTTATTTTCAGATCATCGATGACCGCCAACGCTTTCCACAATATTGCCAAGATTGAAGACAGCCTCTGGGAAGCCGCCGATCAGCTCCGTGCCAATTCCAAGCTGACCAGCAGCGAGTACTGCATGCCGGTGCTGGGCGTCATCTTCTTGCGCCACGCCACCAATCGGTACCAGGATGCAGTCAAGGCCATTGGGGCAGAGCAGGCCGCAGGCAAGATGCCCAAGCGACCGCTGATTCAAGCAGATTTCTACAAACGCCGCGCGCTGATGCTGCCTGAGTCGGCCCGCTATGGTGCCTTGTTGAACCTTCCGTCCGGCTCTAACTTGGGCGCTGCCCTTGTTGAGGCCATGACCGCCATTGAGGCCGATTTCGAGCCTCTGGCCGGGCAACTGCCCAAAGACTACGACCGCTTCGACAGCAAGCTGCTTGAAGACCTGCTGCGCGCTTTTGATTCAGACGCCCTGCGCAACGCCACGGGCGACGTGTTTGGCCGCATCTACGAATACTTCCTGATGAAGTTCGCCATGCAGGGCGCGCAAGACAACGGCGAATTTTTCACCCCGCCCTCGCTGGTGCAAACGCTCGTCAACGTGATCGAGCCTGACCACGGCGTGGTGGCCGATTTGGCCTGCGGCTCAGGCGGCATGTTCGTGCAAAGCAGCCACTTCATCGAGCACGAAGGGCTGGACACGATGAAGCGTGTCACCTTCTACGGGCAAGAGAAAACCGCCACCACCATCCGCCTGGCCAAGATGAACCTGGCCGTGCATGGCCTGGAGGGGGACATCCGCGAGGCCAACACCTTCTACGACGACGTGCACCGCCTGCAAGATGGCCGCCCTCTGTGGGGCCACTGCGACTTCATGATGGCCAACCCACCGTTCAACGTGGACATGGTGGATGCCGAACGAGTGAAGGACGACCGCCGCCTGCCCTTTGGCCTGCCTGGCGTGAACAAGGACAAGCGCGTCTCCAACGGCAACTACCTGTGGATCTCGTACTTCCACAGCTACCTCTCGCCCACGGGCCGAGCGGGTTTTGTGATGTCATCACAAGCCAGCAGCGCAGGCCATGGCGAGAAGGAGGTGCGCCGCAAGCTGGTGGAAACCGGCGATGTGGACGTGATGATCGCCATCCGCTCCAACTTCTTCTACACCCGCACCGTGCCTTGCGAGCTGTGGCACTTTGACCGGGCCAAACCGCCTGAGCGCCAGGACCAGGTGCTGATGCTGGACGCCCGCAGCATCTACCGCAAGGTCACCCGCAAGATCTACGATTTCAGCCCCGAGCAGCAGGCCAACCTGGCGGCCATCGTTTGGCTGTACCGAGGGCAGCAAGCCCGTTTTCTGGGCCTGGTGCGGGACTACGTGACGCGCCTGGCCACCGAGGCCAGTGCCATCGACCCGGTGCTCACGCAGTTTGAAGCCGCCATGACCGACAGCCGCCTGCCGCTGGCCGCGCTGCACACCAGCGTGAGCGAGCTGGAGGGGCAGGCGCTACCGGCTGAAAAGCTGCAACCCTTGTTGGATGCCTTGGCCGAGTGGCTGGATGCGGCCACCGCTTATGCGGCCGACCGCAGCACTTTGGTGGCGGGCCTGGCCGCGTTTTGCAGGCCCTTGCTCAAAGCCGCGCCCACCGCCAATGCCGCCCAGCACCAGGCGCGCCAGGCCTTTGACCCCTTGGCCGACAAGGCACGCGGCCTGCTCAAGCAGATCGACCTGCTCTACAAGTTGGCCGCGCGCACCGCGCAAGTGGCGCAAGAACTGGCGGTTGATGAGACGGCCGCCGAATACTTTGACCGACGCAGCGCCAGCAAGCTGATCAAGCAGCTTGACGAAGCGCGCAAGGGGGCCGTGGAGCAACTCAAAGCGGCTGCCTATTTGCACCGCCAGATCACCTGGTTGCATGAGCGCTTCCCCAAAGCGGTGATGCAGGACGTGCTGGGCCTGTGCAAGGTGGTGAGCCGCGCCGACATCGAAGCGGCCGACTGGAGCCTCACCCCCGGCCGCTTTGTGGGCGTGGCCCCGGCCGAGGTGGATGAGGATTTTGATTTTGAGCAGAGCCTGCGCGACATCCATGTGGAGCTGGCGGATTTAAACCGCGAGGCGGTGGCGCTGGCGGCGACGATTCAGGCCAACTTTGAGGAGCTGGGGGTATGACCCACTGGCAGCAGCTCCCACTGGGCAAGATTGCTGATCTTTCACTTGGAAAGATGCTCGATGAAAAGAAGAATCGGGGAGATCTGTTGCCATATCTGGCGAACATCAATGTTCGATGGGGGGAGTTTGATCTTGCCAATCTTCGGCAAATGCGTTTCGAGCCTGGGGAGTTGGAACGCTTTGGATTGCGTCTCGGCGATATTGTTATGTGTGAAGGTGGAGAGCCAGGACGGTGCGCAATTTGGACGGACGCTTTGCCTGGAATGATGTTCCAGAAAGCTATTCACCGGATACGGCCATTTGACTTCATTGACCACCGCTTCTTGTTCTACAGCTTCCTTCAGATGGGGCGTACCGGAGGGTTTGCTCAACTATTCACGGGCGCAACGATCAAGCACCTGCCGCTGCAAAGCCTTGCCAAGGTTGAAGTTCTCTTTCCGACCCGAGCTGAACAGGAGTGCATCTCCAATGTCTTGATTGCGTATGACGACCTGATCGAAAACAACCGTCGCCGCATGGCGCTCCTGGAGGAGTCGGCCCGGCTGCTCTACAACGAATGGTTTGTCCGCCTGCGCTTTCCGGGCCATGAGCACACCCCCATCGTCGATGGTGTGCCGCAAGGTTGGGCCAAGACGAGAGTCGGTGACCTAGGTACGGTGGTCACAGGGAAGACGCCTTCGACTAAAGAGGCTGAGAACTATGGTGGAGACGTTTTCTTCGTCAAAACACCTGACATGCATGGCAATCCCTTTGTCATCCAAACGGAGAGTCACTTGACTGAAAAGGGATCTTCGATGCAAGCGGGAAAGCTACTGCCTGCTGGCGCGCTGCTGGTTTCTTGCATCGGGACTATTGGGGTTGTGTCAATAACGTCAGCGCCATCACAATTCAATCAACAAATCAATGCAATCGTCCCATGCCGTGATGAGTTGCGATATTTCTGCTATTTCGCCCTGAAGGATTTGAAGCCGCGGATGGAGGCAATTGGTGGTGGGGTCACCATGGCAAACGTGAGCAAAGGGAAGTTTGAGGAGTTGGACGTGTTGCGTCCCACGGATCAATTGATGCGAGGTTTCGATGAGTTTTGTCAGCCAGTTTTTACGCAAATAAAGACGCTCATGCAGCAAAACCAAAAACTCCGCGCCGCCCGCGACCTCCTGCTCCCTCGCCTCATGAGCGGCGACTTCATCGCATGAGCCTCGAAGACCAGCACACCGACCGCAAATCCTTGCGCACCGTCACCGGCAAAACGGCCCAGTGGGACGAGCTGGCCAAAGACGCGGTGTGCTTTGCCAATGGCGCGGGCGGGCGTTTGTTGATCGGCATTGAAGACGGCCAGACCTGGCCCCCGGCGGACCAGACCGTGCCACCCGACGTGCTGGACCGCCTGCGCAAACGCATTGGCGAGCTCACCGTCAACGTGCAGGCCTTGCCCACCTTGCAGCGTGCGCCCAATGGCGGCGAGTTCATTGAGCTGCTCATCGAACGTGCAGGCAGCGTGGCTTCCACCCGCGATGGCCGCTACTTCCTGCGCGTGGGCGACACCTGCCAGCCCGTGCTGGGTGACGACGTGCTGCGCCTGGCCAATGAGCGCCCCGGCAAGCCTTGGGAAGCCATGGACAGCAGCGTGCCCCGCACAGCGGCAGATGCCACCAAGCTGGCCCGCTTTGCCCAGGGCATCCGTGCCTCAGGCCGCGTGAAGGACTCGGTCAAAGAGAAAACCCATGACGAACTCTTGAGCCACTACGCCCTGGCCCAAGGCTCCACCTTGACCCGCCTGGGCGTGCTGCTGCTGGGCAGCACCTTTGATCGGCGGGCCTTGGGCACGGCCCCGCTGGTGCAGGCCATCAAGTACGACGAGCAGGGCCAGAAGATCAACAAATGGGTGTGGGACGACAGCGAGCTCTCGCCGGTGGAGCTGGTCGATGTCATCTGGCGCGAGCTGCCCGATTTCCGCGAGAGCTACGAGGTGGCCGAGGGCCTGTATCGTCGCAGTGTTCCCGCTTATGACGAGAAGGTGGTGCGCGAGCTGCTGGTCAATGCCCTGGTGCACCGCCCTTATACCCAGCAGGGCGACATCTACCTGAACTTGCACCCTGAGCGGCTGGAGGTGGTCAACCCTGGCCGCCTGCCTTTGGGCGTCACGCCGCGCAACATCCTGCACGCCAGCCGCCGCCGCAATGAAGCCCTGGCCCGCGTCTTCCATGATCTGGGACTGATGGAGCGCGAAGGCAGCGGCTTTGACCTGATCTACGACCGCCTGCTCTCGCAAGGCCGACCCGTGCCCGTGCCCGAAGAGGGCATCGACTGGGTGAAGGTAACGATCCAGCGCCGCATTGCCAAACCCGAGGTGATGCGCCTGATGGCCGAGGCTGATGCGCGCTTTCAGTTGACGCAGCGCGAGCGAATCACCCTGGGTGTGCTGGCCCAGACCGAAGGCATGACGGCCCGTGAACTCGGCGCCGTGCTTGAAACGGATGGACCTGAGGAGCTGGTGGTGTGGCTGGGCCGCTTGCAAGCCTTCAGCCTGGTGCACACCACGGGCAAGACATCAGGCATGCGCTACTTTGTGGCGCCGGATCACTTGCGTGGCGTGCAGTTGGATCACACCACCACGCTCAGCCGTATTGAACCGCACCGCTTGCAGGCCTTGATCCTGGAAGACCTGGCGCGCTACCCGGGGTCATCCACCACCGACGTCAACCGGCGCATTGGCGCCGAAATCTCCGCCAAAACCGTCAAGCGGGCGCTGGACGATTTGGCCGAATCCGGGCAGGTAAGCTATGCAGGCGAGCGGCGGTGGCGGCGTTACAGCCTGTTGTCGGTGCCGGGCCATCAAGGACACGGGGAGTAGAGTTTCTATGAAAGCTGGGTTTCATGAACCAATTGACTTCGCTAAGTCATTGATTTGCATGGATTTTTGTAAAGGACAAAACGCTGATTTGTCCTTTATGAACCTTGGCTTTGTCCGATAGGGCACCGCGCCATGGCCTACACCGACATCAACAGCGAAGACCGTCTGGTGCAGGCCACGTTTGCCAATCACCTTGAAAGGGCTTTGGGCTGGGACAGCGTGTACGCCTGGAACCAGGAAACCTTTGGCCCCACTGGCACCCTGGGCCGCGCCCATGAGCGCGAGGTGGTGCTGGTGCGCGATCTGCGCGAAGCCCTGATCCGGCTCAACCCGCAACTGCCCCCTGCCGCCATCAACGAGGCCGTCACCAAGCTGACGCACCACGACCACGCGCGCTCACTGCCGCAGCACAACCAGGCCTTCCACCAACTGATGCGCGATGGCGCGCCGGTGAGTTACCGCGATGCTCAGGGCCAGTTACGCCACGCGCAGGCAGCGGTGATCGATTTCCGCACGGCCAGCAACAACCGCTTCCTGGCCGTGCGCGAGCTCAAGATCACCGGCTTGCGCACACCCAACTACAACCGCCGTGCGGACCTGGTGTGCTTCATCAACGGCCTGCCGGTGGTGTTCATCGAACTCAAGGCGGTTTACAAGAACATCCGCGCGGGCTTCGATGGCAACTTGCGTGACTACCTCGATGACAACGTCATCGCCCATGCCTTTCACCACAACGCCTTTTTGATCGTCAGCAATGGCGACAAGGCGCGCTATGGCTCCATCACCAGCACCTGGGAGCACTTCAACGAGTGGAAGCGCCTGCACGAGCAGGACAAGGGCAATGTGGCCGCCGAGGTGCTGCTCAACGGCATGTTGGACAAAGACCGCTTGCTGGACATCATCGAGAACTTCATCTTGTTCGATGCCAGCAAGGCGGGCGCAGTGCGCAAGGTCGTGGCGCGCAACCACCAGTTGCTGGGGGTCAACCAGGCGGTGGCGGCGGTCGTGCGCCAGGAAGAACTCAAGCGCCGATTCCCGGTGGGTGAGCGCCTCACGCACCGCGTGATCGAGCTGCCCTTGCCGGGCGTGGGTGAAGCCGCCAATGAGCCTTGGGCCGCCTACCCGGAAGCCGCAGAACTTTTGCCCGGCTACGAGGTCATCAGCGAGGCGGTGCCCCCACCGCAAACCATTGAGATCGTGGAACGCGCACACCCGGATCTGGGCCGCCTGGGTGTGGTCTGGCACACCCAGGGCAGCGGCAAGTCTTACTCCATGGCTTTTTTCGCCGAGAAGGTGCGGCGTACGGTGGAGGGCAACTTCACCTTCGTGTTGATGACCGACCGCGATGACCTGGACAGCCAGATCTACAAGACCTTCGTGGGCTGTGGCGTGGTGGGCGACCAAACGCCGCGTGCGGGCAATGGCAAAGAGTTGGAGCAACTGCTCAAGCAGAACCACCGCTATGTGTTCAGCCTGATCCACAAGTTCAACCAGCCGGTCAGGCCCGACGCGCCTTACAGCGACCGGGACGACATCATCGTGATCTCGGACGAGGCCCACCGCACCCAATCGGGCAAGCTGGCTCGCAACATGCGGCTGGCCTTGCCCAATGCGGCGTTCATCGGCTTCACGGGCACGCCGCTTTTCAAGCACGACGAACTGACGAAGCGCATCTTCGGCGGCTATGTGTCGCGTTACGACTTCAAGCGCAGTGAGGAAGATGGCGCCACTGTCAAGCTGGTCTATGAAAACCGGGGTGAAAAGCTGGGCTTGGCGCGCCTGGATTTGAACGAAAAAATTGCCGCCGCCGTGGATGCTGCCGACCTGGATCCCGATCAGAACGCCCTGCTGGAAAAGCTGCTGGGCAAGGACTATGAAGTCATCACCGCCGACCCTCGGCTGGCCAAGGTGGCGGCTGATTTTGTCGAGCATTGCAGCACACGCTGGGAGGCTGGCAAGGCCATGCTGGTGTGCATCGACAAGATCACCTGTGCGCGCATGTTGATGTTGATCGAACCTGCGTGGAAGGCCAAGGCGGCCATGGTTCGGGCTTTGGCCGATGCCAAGTTGGTGGACATTGCCGCAGCCACGGACGACGAGAGCAGACAGGTGCTTCACGCACAGCGCGACCGCTTGCTGGCCAAGGCCGATTGGATGGATGAAACCATCCTGGAAATCATCATCAGCGAAGCCCAGAACGAAGTAGCCGATTTCAAGAAGTGGGGCTGCGACATCATTCCTCACCGCGCCCGCATGAAGCTGGGCTTTGAGACGGCCGATGGCAAGCGGGTGGACGTTGAAACAGCGTTCAAGAATCCCAAACACCCTTTCCGGGTGGCCATCGTTTGCGCCATGTGGCTGACAGGCTTTGATGTGGAATGCCTGTCAACGCTCTACATCGACAAGCCCATGCGCGCGCACACCCTGATGCAGGCCATTGCGCGGGCCAACCGCGTTTACCCCGGCAAGGATTTTGGGCTGATCGTGGACTACAACGGCATGCTCAAGAGCTTGCGCGAAGCCCTGGCGCAATACGCCTTGGGTGACGATGGCGGTGAGGCCGACATCGTGGCCCCGATTGAGGAGCGCGTGGCCGCCTTGCAAGACGCCATTGCCGTGACCGAAGCGCATTTACAGGGGCTGGGCTTTGACCCGGCCACTTTGCCAGGTGCCCAGGGCTTTGCCCGCATCCAGGGATTGGCCGACGCCGTTGAAGCGGTCTACACCGATGATGAATCTAAGAGGCGGTTCGAGATCCTGTCCCGGGTGGTGTTCGGCCGTTTCAAGGCCCTGCTGGCCGAGCCTTCCGCACTGGCGTATGCCGAGCGGCACGACAACCTTGAAGCCATTTACAAAAAGCTCTCTGAACGACGCGACACGGCGGACGTGACCGAGTTGCTCAAGGTGCTGCACCGCATTGTCAATCAAGCCATTGCGACGCAGGGGCCAGGTGTCGATCAGGCCGAAGGCCTGACCATCGACCTGACGCAGATCAACATGGAAAAGCTGCGCGATGAGTTCGCCAGGAAGGTCAAGCGCAAAGCCACAGCGATTGAAGACATCCGCCAGATCGTCGAGGACAAGCTGGCGCAAATGCTGGCGCTGAATCCGCTGCGCATGAACTATGAGAAGAAATACCAGGAGATCATCGCAGCCTACAACCAGGACAAGGACAGGGCCACCATTGAAGACACCTTTGCCAGGCTGATGGATTTGGCCAATGGCCTTGATGCCGAGCAACGCCGCGCCTTGGACGAGGGCTTGAGCGAGGATCAGTTGGCCTTGTTCGATCTGCTATTGCGTGACAACCTGACCAAGGCCGAACGAGATCGGATCAAGCAAGCCAGCCGCGAGTTGTTGGCAGGGGTGTTGAAGGTGATCGCGCCCTTGGACCACTGGACAGAGAAAGAGCAGACCCAAGCTGAAGTCGAGACATTCATTCTGGATAGTGTCTATCAGGAGTTGCCTGACCCGCCGTATACCTCCGAAGACAAGCAGGCATTGGCGGCTTTGATTTATCGGCACATATGGCAGCAGAGCGTCAACGATCAGAGTTTGCGGCAATGAACTTCAGCTTCATGCCCCCAACCGCTGCGCAGTCCTCAAGGCGCGGTGTCAAGGGCATGAGGCACCTCATCCCGTGTGGCCTTGATGTAGTCGGATGGCGTGGACGAGTACCAGCGCCGAAAGGCGCGGCAGAAGTTCGCCACGCTGGCGTAACCCAGTTCTTCCGCAATGCTGGACACCGTCTGCCTTCGGGCCCGCAGCAGTTGCGCGGCCTTCTCGCACCGCACTTGCTCACTGATGTCGGAGAAGTTCGCGCCTTCGGTGGCCAGTTGCCGCTGCAAGGTCCTGGCTGAAACCTTGAGCTTCTTGGCAACCTGTTCGATGCCTGGTTGCCCGTCGGTGGTGTGCATCACCAGCTGACGTATCGTTTGGCTAACGCTGTCAGCGGGCAGGTTCCTGGCAAGGATGAAACGTTTGCATTGCGCCCCCACCAGGCGCGCGGCGATCGGGTCGGCATTGGGCAGCGGCCAAGCAAGGCACGCCGTCGAGAACACCCACTGGTTGGCCTTCGCCTTGAAGCGAAAAAGTCGGCGCAGGAAACGATGAGCGTTGTCCGGCTTCGCCATGGTCATCTCGGCGCGCGCGGGGCACGGGCGCCCAGCCAGAGCGCCTGCCACCTTTCCCAAGCCGACCATCAGGAACATCAAAGCATCGTCCCCCAGTTGGTGAGAAGCCAGCGGTTGTTCAAGGCGAAGTGTTGACTTGTCTTGCCCTTCATGGAGGGTGAAGCGCAGGCCACGGCATTGGTGATGCAGCAACTCGCACCCCAGCTGGATCGCGGCCCTCAAGTCCGGCGAAACCAGCATCGCAAAGCCCAGAGGCCCATGGCAGGTGACCGTCATCTGCAGCCCCAGCTTCACCGGCAGATCCGGCTCACCGGTCAGATGGATGGCGCGCCGAAGCAAAGCATCAAAGCAGGCGAAATCCAGGTGCCAGTAAGGCCTGTCCAGTTTCTTCAAGGTGATGCCGCTTCCCGACAACAAGAGCTGCGTTGACACGCCTCGCTGCGACACCAACTTGGTGAGCAAGTTGACGTAGGCACCCGGCAACTGCGGCGCCGCAGGAAGAAGCTGATGGCTCATCAACAATGGCCTGAAGGTTGGCGTGAAATGAATGCATTCTGGCATGGGCTGAACTAGGCACTATTCAGGCTGCCGCGAACAATGAGCGCTCAATCACTCTTTCAGGTTGCGCTCGATGGCCAATTTAAAGCTCACCCGTGTGGGCAAAGTGCAGGTGTTGACGTGGAACGACGGCGGCAAGGGCAATGTGTTCAACGGCGACGCCATCGATGAATGGTCAGCCGTTTTGGATGAGCTGGAGAACACGCCAGGTAAAGCAGGCTTGGTGATCACCAGCGAAGACCCGAAGTTCTTCAGCTCCGGGCTGGATGTGCCTTGGGTGATGCAGCAGCCTGACGTGAAGCCTTTCGTCAGCCAGTTGGAAGACTTCTTCATCCGGCTCAGCCTGCTCAACATGCCCGTCATTGCGGCGATCAATGGGCATGCCTATGCAGGTGGCGCGGTGCTGGCATGTGCCGCAGACTTCCGCTACATGCGGGCCGATCGCGGACGGTTTTGCTTCTCTGAGGTCAAGCTGGGCCTGCCATTCACGGCCCCCTTGCTCGAGGTGATTCGATTGCTGCCGGCGCCAGGGGCGCTGTATGAGCTGGCCTTGACAGGCGACGCCTGGGGCGGTGACGAGTGCGCCGCGCGAGGCGTGGTTTCGGCCGCGCTCCAGGAACAGGACGTGTTGCCCGCTGCCATCGCCAGGGCAGAGCAACTGGCCGAGTTTGACCGCTCAACCTACACCACCATCAAGCGCGGCCTGCGCCGCCTGAAGCCATGAAGACCCGCATCACTGAACTCTTCGGCATCCGCTATCCCATCATGCAAGGCGGCATGCACCATGTCGGCTATGCCGAGCTGGCGTCAGCCGTGTCCAACGCCGGAGGCCTTGGCACCATCACCGCACTGACCCAGCGCACGCCCGAAGATCTGCTCAAGGAGATTCGGCGCTGCCGTGAGATGACCGACCAGCCCTTTGCGGTGAATCTCACCTTCTTGCCGGCCTTTGCGGTGCCGCCTTATGCCGAGTACATCAGCGCCATTCGTGAAGGTGGCGTGCACATCGTGGAGACGGCTGGCCGCAGCCCCGAAGAATTCATGCCGCTGCTCAAAGACGCAGGCATCAAGGTCATCCACAAATGCACTTCCATACGCCATGCCCTCAAAGCGCAAACGATTGGCTGTGACGCGGTCAGCGTGGATGGCTTTGAATGCGGTGGGCACCCTGGTGAGGACGACATCCCCAACATGATCCTGCTGCCCCTGGCGGCGTCTCAGTTGAGTGTGCCCATCGTGGCCTCCGGTGGCATCGCAGATGCGAGAGGCCTGGTCGCGTGCCTTGCCTTGGGCGCTGATGGCGTCAACATGGGGACGCGGTTCATGGCGACCCGCGACGCGCCGGTGCACCAACGTGTGAAGGATGCCCTTGTGGCAGCGACAGAGCGCGATACCAGGTTGATCATGAGACCGCTTCGGAACACCGAGCGCGTTCTGCACAACGACAGCGTTGAGCGGCTGCTCCAAGTCGAAAAGGACAAGGGCGGCGACCTCCAGATCACCGACATCATTGCGATGGTGGCGGGCGTGTACCCCCGGGTGATGCAGCAAGGCGAGATCGAGGCCGGAGCGTGGAGCTGCGGTCTGACGGTGGGCCTGATCAACGACATTCCCACGGTCAAGGAGTTGATTGATCGGATGATGGCTGAAGCATCGGCCATGGTGAAAGGCCGATTGTCAGCTTGCTTCTCGTGAGGGACTTGGGTTACTTCTGCCCGAATCGCGCCGCCTGCCCACTGGCGGGGAATTCCTTGAGGATGTAGTCCACGAACACGCGCACCTTGGCCGGCACGAGCTTGCGGCTGGTGTAGTAGATGGACAGCGGCCGCGTCTCGGCATGCCAGTCGCGCAGCACGCGCACCAGCGCGCCGCTCTCGAGCAGCGGCAGCGCATGCGGCATGGGCAGCATGGCGATGCCCATGCCGGTGGCCGCCGCGCGCGCCATGGCTTCGGGATCGTCCAGCACCATCACTGGGCGCACGTTGGCCACCAGCTCCTCGCCCTCGCTGTTCTTCAAGGTCCAGGGCACCAGGCGCCCGGTGGCCAGCGAGCGACGCAGCAGTCCGCTGTGGCGCGCCAGATCCTGGGGGTGCTTGGGCGTGCGGTGGGCCTTCAGGTAGGCGGGTGAGGCCACCAGCACGATGCGCACCCGCGAGAGTTCGCGCGCGATCAGCGCATCGGTCAGCTCGATGCCGCCACCAATGGCCACGTCGAAGCCCTGCGCCACGAGATCGACCTGGCGGTTGTCGAAATGCAGGTCGGGCACCACGTCCGGGTAGCGGCGAACGAACTCGCCCAGCAGCGGCAACACATACTCGCGCCCCACCGTGTGTGCGAGTGCCACTTTCAAGGTGCCCGCTGGCTTGCCCGCGCCCTGGCGCAGGTCGGTCAGCGCATCGCTGATCTCGCTCCAGGGTAGCCGCACCTGGCTGTAGAGCCGATCGCCATCGGTGGTGAGCGCGAGGCTGCGGGTGCTGCGCTGGAAAAGACGCACGCCCAAGCGCGCCTCCAACTGCGCCACGCTTTTGCTGACGGCCGCCGGCGAGACGCCGAGGAGGCGCGCGGCGGCGGAAAAACTGCCCTCATCGGCAGAGGCGATGAAGGCGTCCAGGTAGCTGCGCAGCTCGGTGATCATGGGTTTTATCTTATACCAATGGTTGAAACTGAATGATCAATTCAATGGCTACCGGAAACAGGTGACAAAAGCCAAACTGATGCTCATCAACTCCTCCACTTCAAAAGGAAACGCCATGAGCACCACCGTCAGCACCACCTCCGCCATTGCCGCCAAGCCCCTCGCCGGCAAGGTCGCCTTCATCCATGGCGGCTCGCGCGGCATCGGCGCCGCCTCTGCGCGCCGCCTGGCCCGCGACGGCGCCAGTGTCGCCATTGGCTATGCCACCTCGGCCATCGCGGCCGAAGCGCTCGTCGAAGAAATCAAGGCCAACGGCGGTAACGCCATCGCCGTCAAGGCCGATGCCTTCGATGCTGCCGCGCTGACCAGCGCCATTGATGGCGTCGCTGCCCGCTTCGGCCGCCTGGACATCCTCGTCAACAGCGCCGGCGTGCTGGCCCTGGCCCCGCTGGATCAGTTCACCTTGGAAGACTTCGACCGCACCGTGGCCGTCAACATCCGCTCCGTGTTCGTGGCCTCGCAAGCCGCTGCCAAGCACATGAAGGAAGGCGGCCGCATCATCAACATCGGCAGCACCAATGCACAGCGCATGCCGTTTGCCGGCGGCGCCCCCTATGCGATGAGCAAGTCCGCCCTCGTGGGCCTGGTCAAGGGCCTGGCCCGTGACCTCGGGCCGCGTGGCATCACCGTCAACAACGTGGCGCCTGGCCCGGTGGACACCGACATGAACCCTGAAACCGGCGACTTTGCCGCCACGATGCACGGCCTGATGGCCATCCCACGCCACGGCAAGGCCGATGAGATCGCTGGTATGGTGGCTTATCTGGCTAGCCCGGAGGCGGCGTTCGTCACGGGCGCTGATTTGCTGATCGACGGCGGCTTTGCAGCCTGAACACGAGGAGCATCGACATGGACCTTCGACTCAATGGGAAGCTGGCTTTGGTCAGCGGCAGCACGGCCGGCATCGGCTACGCGATTGCGCACACCTTGGCCCAGGAGGGCGCCGCAGTCATCGTCAATGGCCGCACCCAGGCGGCTGTTGACGAGGCGGTGGAGCGAATCCGCGCCGAAACGCAGGGCACAGTGCATGGCCATGCGGCCGACCTGAGCAAGGCCGAAGCCGCAGAGGAAACCGTGCGGCGCTTTCCGGGCATCAACATCCTCGTCAACAACCTGGGCATCTTCGAACCCAAGGCTTTCGAGGACATCCCCGACGAAGATTGGCAACGCTTTTTCGACGTCAATGTCCTCAGCGGCGTGCGCCTCGCGCGCCTGGTGCTGCCCGACATGAAGCGCGCGGACTGGGGGCGGATCATCTTCATCTCCAGCGAAAGCGCCGTGCAGATCCCGACCGAGATGATCCATTACGGCATGACCAAGACCGCACAACTCGCCGTGTCGCGCGGCCTGGCGGAATCGGTCGCTGGCACGGGCATCACCGTCAACAGCGTATTGCCCGGCCCCACCAAGTCGCGTGGCGTGGGCGACTTTGTCCAAGACATGGCACGCGCCACCGACAAGAGCTTCGAGCAGGTCGAGGCGGAGTTCTTCGAGCACGTGCGCCCCACCTCGCTGATCAAGCGCTTTGCATCGCCGCAGGAAGTGGCCTCGCTCGTGGCCTATGTGGCCAGCCCGCTCGCCTCGGCGACCACCGGCGCGGCCCTTCGCGTGGATGGGGGGCTGATCAAGAGCGCGTTTTGACGAGGAGCCGCGATGCGCTTCCCTAGGCCTTTGGCTTCACAAACCCACCCATCACGCCGGCCAGCAACTTGGCGAAGTGCATCGTCACGCGGTCCTCGTAGGGTGCCCCCATGATCTGCACATTCACCGGCAAGCCCGCCGCCGTCTGCCCCAGCGGGGCGCTGGTGGCGGGCAAGCCCATCAGGGTGGCCGGCGCGATCCACATGAACAAATCGGAGTAGTGACGGCGTGCGCCGTTCACCTTGATCCGCCGGGTGGGCATGAAGCCATGGTTGTGCGCGAAGGCCGGCGTGTAGGTGGGGGGCATCAGGATCACGTCATAGCGATTGAACACGGTGGTGAAGGTTTCGCGCAGGCGGTTGCTTTCTTCCACCACGCTGAACCAATCGCCCAGTCCCCCGGTCATGCCCTTGACGAACTCGCCCACGCTGTGGGGCAGGCTCACGAGCTTGCTGACGGCCCGCATCAAGGGCGCCGTGGCCGCACCCAGAGGTGCCACCATGCCCTTGGCACGGCGTTCGTCCGGCCTCAGCCATGCGCCCATCACGCCGCCCATTTGTTGGAAGTACAAAGGGTAGATGTCCTTGAGGCCCAGGCCCAATGGGCTGCCCACATCCACTTGCACGCCAGCGGCTTTCAGGGTTTGGCCCAGCTGCTGGTACAGGTCGGCCATGCCCGCATCAATCGGGCAGTCCGGGTCGTCCACCCACATCAGCACGCGGTATTGATCGATGCGTTCGTGGCGGGGCTGTGGCAGGTGGGCGGTCCAGCCGGAGGGCATCGCGGGCGTCGAGCCCACGAGCAGGTCGAACAGCAGTTGCAGGTCTTCGGCCGTGCGGGCCATGGGGCCAGCCACCCCCAAGGGAGGCTCGCTCAGGCTGCCCGGATCGCCGGGGATGTGGCCGCGCATGGACAGGGTGCCGTGGGTGGACTTGTGTCCATACACGCCGCAGAAGTGCGCTGGGATGCGGATGGAGCCGCCGATGTCACTGCCGATCTCCAACGGCGTCATGCCAGTGGCCAAGGCCACGGCCGCGCCGCCCGACGAGCCGCCGCAGGTCTTGCGCACATCCCACGGGTTGTGGGTGGTGCCGAAGACCGGGTTGTAGGTCTGCACATCCAGCGACTTGTAGGGCACATTGGTTTTTCCGAAGGCGATGGCGCCGGCATCCAGCACGCGTTGGATGGTGGGCCCGGCCTGTTGAGGTCGGTGATCCCGGTACTCTGGTGCGCCGCCAACGCAAGGCATGCCGGGCACTTCCCAGGCGTCTTTCAAGGTCATGGGCAGGCCATGCAGCGGGCCCCAGTTTTCGCCCCGGCGCGTGGCTTGGTCAGCCTGATCGGCAAGGGCGCGGGCGGCCTCGCGTTGGTGGGCGATCACCGCGTTCAGCTGGGGGTTGAGGGCATCAACGCGGGCCATGCAGGCTTCCAGCAGTTCGCGGGAGCTGATCTCTTGGGCGCGCAGTTGCGCCAGGGCTTGGCTGGCGCTGAGCTCGCACAGGGCAGGTGAGGTCACGGGGGCGTCTCCGGCTAAAGGGTGCCGTGATTGTGTGGCGGCGGTGACGTGGCCACGCATCCTCCCTGGGCAAGTCGCCAATCATTTTTGGCCAAGGCGCCGCTATGCTTCGCGCATGGACCACCTCCCACCATCGTTGCCCCGCGTGCTTCCGCAGACCTACCTGGAGCTGGTGTCCGAGCTGGGCTTCTCGGTTCGCGATGTGCTGCGCAAGGCCGAACTCACGGCGCGCGAGGTGAACGCGGCGGGTGGCATCAGCTCGGCGCAGTACGAACGTTTGTTGTTGGCCGTGCGGGACACCGTGGGCGACATCGGGATCGGCATCGAGATGGGTTGGCGATTACCGCCCACGGCCTTTGGCGCGCTGGGCACGGCCATCCTGTCATCGGCCAGCGTGCGTGATGCGCTGGCCTTGGCCGAGAAGTACTGGCCCATCTATGGTATCGGCATCACCTTTGCGGTGCGTGTGGAGCCCGGCCTGCGCGTGCTGGAGTTCAACACCTTGCCCGCGCTGGTGCCCGCTTCGGTTCGGCCCATGGTGCTGGAGACGGTGGTCACCAGCCTGTACCGAAGCACCATGGCGTTGATTGGCGTGACGGCCCTGCCGTGCGAAGTGTGGTTTGATTTTGCGCCGCCGCCTTATGCGCAGCAGGCCCAGCGCCGACTGGGCGATGTGCGCTACGGCATGCCGGCCACGCAACTGCGCTTGGATGACTCGCGGCTGGACCAGCCCTTGCCCATGGCCAACCCGGTGAGCTTGCGCCAGGCCATCGCGCAATGCGAGGACGAGATGGCACGGCTATCGCAGTCCAGCGCGGGGATGGCCAACCTGGTGCAGCAGCTGCTGGCCCTGGGTGATGGCGGCTACCCTGGCCTTGACCACGTGGCACAGGCGCTGGGCCTGTCCTCGCGCACCTTGCGGCGGCGCTTGAGTGATGAAGGGGCCAGCTACCTTGAACTGCTGAACCTGGCCCGCGCCAGAGATGCCAAGGCGCTGCTGATGCAGCCGCACCTGGAAGTGCAGCACATTGCCGAACGACTGGGTTATCGGCACGCGGCCAACTTCGCACGGGCTTTCAAGGCATGGACGGGCGTGGCGCCCAGCAGCTACCGGCTGAGCCACAGGTGACCGCGGCGGCAGATTCTCATATGCTTGCCAATCCCATCCCAACCAGGAGAAGACCATGGCCAGCAAGAACACAGTTTGCCTCTGGTACGACGGCACCGCGCTGGACGCCGCCAGCTTTTATGCCGAGACCTTTCCCGACACCTCGGTGACTGCCGTGCACCACGCGCCGGGGGACTATCCCGATGGCAAGAAGGGCGACGTCTTGACGGTGGAATTCACGGTGATGGGCATCCCCTGTGTGGGGCTGAATGGTGGGCCTCAGTTCAAGCACGACGAGGCCTTCTCCTTCCAGGTCCTGACCGAGGACCAGGCCGAAACCGATCGGCTGTGGAACGCCATCGTGGGCAACGGCGGTCAGGAAAGTGCCTGCGGTTGGTGCAAGGACAAATGGGGCCTGTCATGGCAGATCACGCCCCGCGTGTTGCTGCACGCAATCACCAACCCGGACCGGGTGGCTGCACAGCGCGCGTTCACCGCCATGATGGAGATGGGCAAGATCGACGTGGCCAAGATTGAAGCCGCGCTGCGCGGCTGAGCCTCAATTGCGCCAGTTGGCCACGGGCCAGGCGGTCAGCACCTCGTGGCCCTGGGGTGTGACGGCCACCATGTGTTCCCATTGGGCTGAGAGCGACCGGTCTGTCGTGACCACGGTCCAGCCATCGGCCAACTGCCGGGTTTCGCGGCGGCCGGCGTTGAGCATCGGCTCGATCGTGAACACCATGCCCTCCTCAAGCTTGAGCCCTTGGCCGCGCTGCCCGTAGTGCAGCACTTGCGGTTCATCGTGGTACACCTGCCCGATGCCGTGCCCGCAGTATTCGCGCACCACGCTGAAATGCTCGCGTTGGGCCACCGACTGGATGGCATGGCCCACATCGCCCAAAGTAGCGCCCGGCTTGACCTGCGCGATGCCGGCCAGCAAGGCCTCGCGGGTGGTCTCGACCAGGCGGCGGGCCAGCGCACTGGGGGCGCCGACAAAGTACATGCGGCTGGTGTCGCCAAACCAGCCATCTTTGATGACGGCCACATCGATGTTGACGATGTCGCCCTTCTTCAAGATCTTGCCGGGTGAGGGAATGCCGTGGCAGACCACCTCGTTGACCGAGGTGAGGATGGTCTTGGGATAGCCCAGGTAGCCCACGTTGGCCGGGATGGTGCCCTGGACCTTCACGATGTGCTCATGGCAGATCTGGTCAAGCGTTTCCGTGCTCACGCCCGGCACCACATGCGGCGCGATCATGTCCAGCACCTCGGCGGCCAACCGGCCGGCCTGGCGCGCCATGTCGATCTCTTGCGAGGACCTGATGGGAACGCCGCGGGCCATCACTGTTTCCGGATGGGTGATGCGGTGGCGCGGCGCTTGCTGGCCGGTGCCATGGCCGCCGCGGTGATGTCCAGGCCCCCCGTGAGTTCAGCCCGTATCAGCAGCTGGCAGATGTCGCGGTGGTCCAGCTCGGGGTGCATCTCGGTCAGCATGCCGACGCGCATCCAGTGCTCGGCCTGGGCATTGATCGACCGGCTGAGGGCGTTGCCCGCCACGCGCAGGTTCTCGTGCATGAGGTCTGAAATCTTGACGATGCCCATGGGTGGCCTTTGTATGAAACGTATATGAATCATACATGTTTTGGATGCCCGCCGGACGGCTTCGAGATCCCAGCCTAAGACGCATCGAAAAGCGTTGTCAAATGATCGTGCCAATGTCGTTGCGCACGATCCGGTCAAGCGCCCGCTCCACCACGGCTGCGATCGTCATCGACGGGTTGCACGCGCACGTGGCCCCGGGCATCAGCGCACCGTCCAGCACATACAGTCCGCGCTGGCCCTTGACCCGACCTTCCTGGTCGCAGACCACGCCAATGCACGCACCGCCCAGCGAGTGCCAGGTGGTGTTGATCAAATCATTGGTGTTGATCAACTTGGCGCCCGGGCCGGCGATGGCGGTGATCCGTTCCTTGATGCGTTTGTTGGTCGCGGCGTCACCGCCCGAGGGCCACTTCAACTCCACTTTGTCGGTCAGCCAGTTGTAGACAAACTTGCCGCGGCCATTGCTCATGCCGTAGCCCACGAGCATGGTCGAGTGCGTTGTTTCCGAAGTGGCGCCGGACACCGCTTTGGCCGCTGGCAGCATCGCGAGCGGCATCGAGCTGGCGGTGCTGCTCTGGCTGGGTGGGGGCAAAGAGGCCTGGATCACCGTGTTGGCCGGCTGGCTGGCGTTGTTCCACTCCTTGCTGCCATACACGACGGGGCCACCTTGCACGGTGCCGAAGTCTTCGTTGTCGTTCGACCAGACATAGATCTGATCGGCGTTGGTGCCGTAGCCTTGCCCCACGCCGTCGGGCAGACCGGTGATGTCACCCCGGGCCTTGGCACGCACCAGCAGCTTCGAGGTGTTGATGGTGCCGGCCGACAGGATCAGACTCTTGGCGGTGATGACCTTGCGCTCCAGCACCGTGCCCGACTCGTCGGTGCGGTCGGCGTAGATGGTCCAGGCGCCATTGCGCGCGCGGGCAATGCTGGTGACGTGGTGCAGCGCCGAGACGGTCACGTTGCCCGTGGCAATGGCCTGCTCGATGTAGGTCACGTCCACCGAATGCTTGCCGCCGTTGTTCACGCCGAGTGCGCAGTCGCCATTGGTGTACGAGGGCTTCATCTCACCCCGCAGTTCGGCCAGCGCGTAGTTCCAGTCGATCGGCATCGGGATCTTCTGCAGGTCATAACCCGCGGCCTGGGTCTTGGCGGCAAACAGGCGTGCGGCCTGGTAGTTGGGGGTGTTGACCAGTGCATCGGGCGCGGTCTGCAGCTGCAGCATCTGGGCCACGCGCGGGTAGAAGACGGACGCCATCTCCGCGTAATCGATTGAGGGGAAGCAGGCCTTGAACAGGCTTTCAGAGGGTTGCAGCGTCATGCCCTGGTACATCAGCGAGCCGCCGCCCACGCCAGCGGGGGTGACCGCGATGATGCCCTGGCCCACGAAGGGCTCCAGCAAGCCTGCATAAGGATTCCAGCCAATGCGCTTGCCGTTGACTTCGGGCCAGGCCGTGTAGAACAGATCGCGCTTGTCCAGCGTGGTGGCATGGGGAAACGTCTCAGCGTTGGGCCCCGTCTTCCACCAACGGCCACGCTCCAGCACCAGCACCTTGATGCCCGCCTGGCCCAAACGCAGCGCCGAGACGCCACCACCGAAGCCGGAGCCGATCACCACCACGCGCTCTTGCGACGTCGTCACCGGGATGCTGGCGTTGGCCGAGGCTGGCAAGGAGGCGCCAGCTACCGCGGCCGCCGCGCCGCCCAGGAAATTCCGCCGATTCAATCTGTTCATCTCAATCCCTCAAGGTCCATGTATTGGCCGATTCTTGGCCAGAGGGGCGGCGGGCTCAATAGCCGGCGCGGCCAAGTGTTGGCTTGAGCGATCAGGGAAACCCTGTCCCCGGTCTGCAGGGTGCTTGGGGCTTTCCCTCGGCCGATACGATAATCAGGCCGACTTCACCAGAGGACGCGACATGAGCAACGTGATGCAAGAAGTGCTGGATCTGCTGGATCTGGAAACCATCGAACAGGGCATTTACCGCGGCACCAGCCGCAACTTCTTTGGCAAGAATGTGTTTGGTGGCCAGGTGCTGGGCCAGGCCCTGATGGCCGCCGGGCGCACCGTGGAGGGCCGACTGCCCCATTCCATGCACGGCTACTTTTTGCGCGCGGGCGATGTCACCGCGCCCATCGTTTACCAGGTGGAGAACATCCGCGATGGCAAGAGCTTTTGCACGCGCAATGTGAAGGGCATCCAGCATGGCGAGAACATCTTCCTGATGTCTGCATCGTTCGCGGTGCACGAGGATGGGCTGGAGCACCAGATGCCCATGCCCCAGGTCGATGGCCCCGAAGGCATCCCCAGCGAGCACGAGCTGCGCAAGATGATCGCCCCCATGATCCCCGAGAAGATCCGCGCGGTGTTCGAGCGTGAGCGGCCCATCGAGATCCGCCCCATCGATCCGGTCAACCCCTTCGCGCCCGTCAAGAAAGAGCCGCAGCGCCGCCACTGGATGAAGGCGCAGAGCAAGCTGCCCGACGATCCTTTGCTGCACATGTGCATCCTGGCCTTCGCCTCTGATTTCGTGTTGATGAGCACCGCGATGCTGCCCCATGGCGTGTCGTATGTTCAGTCGAACATGCAGTCGGCCAGCCTGGACCATGCGATGTGGTTCCACCGTGATTTCAGGGTCGACGAATGGTTGCTGTACGACATGGACGCGCCCAACGCATCGGCCTCACGGGGGATGAACTTCGGGCGCATCTTCACGCAGGCCGGCGCGCTGGTCGCCACGGTGGCGCAAGAGGGATTGATGCGTTTGCGCGAAGTGCCCGAGAAGTACTGATTGGATCAAGGCACCGCTTGACCCTGCTGCGGCCACTGTCAAAGGTTTGACATCTGGCCTCTCTATAAAAGCCCAGTCCGCCAACCGGCGCTAGCTTTGATGGAGTCCGCAGCATGAACCTTTTCTTCAAGCCCACACTCGTGGCCGCTCTGGCCATGGCGGCAGGCGTTGGCCCTGCCCAGGCGCAAGCCACCTGGAACACCTTGACCGGCGCGGCCCCCATCATCATTGCGCACCGGGGTGCCAGTGGCCTGCTGCCCGAGCACACCCTGGCCGCCTACACCAAGGCCATCGAGCAAGGTGCCGATTACATCGAGCCCGATGTGGTGCTGACCAAGGACGGCGTGATGATCGCCCGCCATGAGCCCGTTCTCGATGGCACCACCGACGTGGCCAGCAAGTTTGGCGCGGACCGCCAATCCACCCGTGTGCTGGATGGCGTGTCGACCAAGGCCTACTTCGCCAGTGATTTCACGCTGGCCGAGATCAAGACACTGCGCACCATCCAGCCCCGCGCTTCGCGCGATCAGAGCTTCAATGGCCTGTACGAGATTCCCACCCTGCAGGAGGTGGTGAACCTGGCGAAGGCCCAATCCGTGAAGACGGGGCGCGCCATCGGCATCTACCCCGAGATCAAGCATTCCGCCTTCCATGCCTCCCTCTTTGGTGCCAAGGTGATTGAAGACAAGCTGGTCAGCACCCTGCATGCGGCCTATGGCAACAGCGCCAAGGCGCCGGTGTTCATCCAGTCGTTCGAGGTCAGCAACCTGAAGTACCTCAATGGCCGCACCGACATCCGCCTGGTGCAACTGGTTGATGCCGATGATGTCAAGGCGGATGGCTCGGTGAGCCTGGTGCCGCCTTACGCGCAGCCCTACGACTTTGTGCTGGACGGCGACCCCCGCAGCTTCGCCGACCTGCTCACCAAGGCGGGCCTGGCCGAGATCGCCACCTACGCGGATGGCATCGGTCCCTGGAAGCCCTATTTGCTGAAGACGGTGGACGATGGCGTTGACCGCGATGGCGATGGCGTGATCACCGCGGGCGACCGGCGCGTTGATGGCAGCACCGGCGTGATCGAAGCGGCCCACGAGGCGGGCTTGCTGGTGCATGCCTACACCTTCCGGGATGACGCCGGCAAGTACGGCTTCACCGACCCGGCCAAGGAGATCGCCACCTACCTGAAGCTGGGCGTGGACGGCGTCTTCACCGACTACACAGCGACGGGCGTGGCCGCGCGCTCGGCCGTGCCAGAACCAGAAGCCATCGTGTTGTGCCTGGCGGGCTTGGCGGTGGTGGGCTGTGGTTACCGCCGGCGCGGCGGGCTTTGAACGCAGGGGGTTGGCCAGCACACGCGGGCATGCCATTTGCCGGTTGGACTGACACCAACCGACAGGAGCAGCCATGTCCGACCAAACCCTTGAACGCATCGATGTGAACAGTGACCAGGCTTTGAAAACCTGGGCAGAAAAATTGAATGCGACGTCGCAACAAATTCAGGATGCCGTGGCGGAGGTGGGCGACCACCCGGAAGATGTCGAGTTGTACCTGAAAGGCAGCCGCGCCTCCACCAACAGCGATCAGGTGCAGAGCGAGTGAATGCTCCGTCCAGTTCAAGTGAGGGCGGGGGCGCTGGGCGGGCCAGCCCCACCCAGCTGCTCGCCTTGCTTGAGCAGCAGTCGATGGACCACGCCATCGTGCTGCTGGACCAGGGCGGCCATGTCGTTCGGTGGAGCCATGCGGCCCACCGCATCTTTGGCTACGCGCCAGAAGATGTGCTGGGCAAGCACATCTCATTCCTCTTCACGGATTTTGACAACGCCACCGGCGCGCCGCTTCACGAGCAGCAGGTGGCCACCTCGGCTGGAGCGTCCGAGGATGACCGGTGGCATGTTCGTCAGGACGGCGCCAAGGTCTGGGTAAGCGGCACCCTCACGGCTTTGAGGGATGTCTCTGGCCAGCTCCTGGGCTTTGGCAAGGTCATGCGTGACCGCACCGACATGCGGGCGCAGGCCAACACCCTGGAGAATCGCATCGGCGAGATGTACAGCGAGCGCCAGCACATTCAGGAATACTTTGCCGGCCTAGCGCATGAATTTAGAAACGCATTGGGGCCGGTGAAGAACGCGCTGGCCATCATTGGCACCGGCCAGGCAGGACACCGTGAGCAGGCGCTCGACATCGCGCGGCGCCAGGTCGATGTGCTCACGCACCTGGTCCGTGATGCGGCCGAGTTGGCCACGATGAAGGTCGGGAAACTCGAGCTGTGCCTGGCGCCGTTGGACCTGCACGAGTGGTTGCCCACCGTGGTCGCGGCCCTGACGGACACGGCGGGGCACAAGGGCCAAGTGATCGAGCTGCTGATGGTGGCCGGGCCCGTGTCAGTCGAGGCCGACGCCCAGCGCCTGCACCAGGTCGTGTTCAACCTGATCCACAACGCCATCAAGTACACGCCGGCCGGTGGAAAAATCTGGGTCAAGCTGACCATGGAAGACCGCTCGGCCGTGATCCGGGTTGAAGACAACGGCTTGGGCATCGACGGCGCGCTCTTGCCGAAGATCTTTGACCTGTTCACCCAGGCTTCGGTGACGGGCTCGGAGGGCGGCCTGGGCGTGGGCCTGTCATTGGTCAAGAACCTGGTGCAGGCTCACCGGGGCGTGGTGGATGTGCGCAGTGAAGGCTTGGGCAAAGGCTCGGAGTTCTCGGTTCGGCTTCCGCTTGGGGGCTCGTCTTAGCTGCCTGTTTTTTACAAGGTCAACTCAAAACCATCCACCAGGATGCCGGGCGTGGTGGTCGATGCCAACTGGCGCTGGCCATAGGTGCTGGTGTCCTGGTGCAGCTCGGCCCGGTCGGTCAGCGCGATCAGCCGTGGGCCGAGCAGGTCCAGCAAGTCATCATCAAAGCGCATCACCTGCAGCGGGGCCACCAGCTCGCCGTTCTCTACCCAGAAGCAGGCGAAGCGGGTCATGCCGGTGACGCGGCAGTGCGGGCGGTCGCTGTAGTTGAGGTAATGCAGGTTGCTGATGTACAGGCCGGTGCCGAGGGCTTTGAGCACATCGGCTTCGGGCAGGGTGCCGGGGGCCAGGCTCAAAGCTTGCGGATTCTCGCTGGCCAGCGCGCCGTTGGTGGGCAGGCCGAACTCGCGGGCCGAGCGCGGTGAACACAGGCTGTGGGCGTGGCGGCCGTTCACCACCAGGGGCACGGCCGCGGGCCCGGTGAAGCCTTCGGGCGTGAAGGCGGGGGCGATGCTGCGGCCGGTGTCTTCGGCCAGTTGCACGCTGGCCTGCAAGGCCGCCTCGCCACGCAGCAGGCGCATCAATGGGGAGGTGCCCACGGCCTGTTCCTTCTGGCTGAAACCGCCCCAGGCCAGGGTGCCCAGCAGATCCGACACGGCCGAGGGCGCGAAGTAGGCGCGGTAGCGGCCCGGTGGCAAGGTCTTGGGCGGCAGGCCCAGCAGCGGCACTTGCGCCGCGCCTTGCGCGAGTTGGCTTGCCCATACATCGCGAGACCAATGCTGACCCGCATGCACCGCTTTCACGGCCTTGTCGGTGGAATGGTAAAGGCACCAGTCAAAGCTGAAGGTGTCCACGCGGTGCCAGTTGCGTTGCCCGCGGCTGTCGGCGTAAGCGCGCACCAGCGGGCCGCTGGCCAGGAAGCCCACCAGGTCCAGGCCCTGGGCTTGCGTGGCCACGGCATCGATCACCTCGCTGGCGTTGGGCAGCGTGCCGGGCTCATCGCGGCAGGTGTCCACCACCTGGTCAGGGCGCAACAGGTAAGGGTCTGGTGGCAAGGAGGGCAGGTCGTGCTGCAGCTCGGTCTGCGCGGCCAGCAACCGGGCCGTGTCGGCAGTCATGTCACCCGTCAGGCTCAAGGTGCTCTCGGTGCAGCGCGCGTGTTGGCTCAGGCTCAAGGTGGCATAGGCCTGGCTGACCTGGGTGGCCTGCCGCACCTTGGCATGGTTGAAGCGGATGAAGGTGCTGTCTTCGGCGGCGACGTGCAGGCTGCTTTCCAGGCCCGAGGGCGTGGCGGCGAGCACGGCGTCGGCCAGCGTGTTGATGTAGTGGCGATCGGTCAGGTTCATTGGCATGTCCTCATCAGGCGCCGCCGAAAACCGCGACATTGGCGAACTTGCAAACCGGTGCGGCGTGGCCCACGCGGATGATCTGGGAGGGCTCGCCCTTGCCGCAGTACGGCGTGCCCATGACCTGGAAGGTGCTGGCATCGCCCACCATGGCCAGCGAGCGCCAGAAGGTGGCCGACACGCCCCGGTAGTTGGGGTTGCGCACCACTTCGGCCAGCTGGCCATGGCGGATCATCTGGCCGTACTCGCAGCCGAACTGGAACTTGTTGCGCGAGTCGTCGATGCTCCACGAGCAGTTGGTGTGCATCAGCACGCCATGGTCCACCGAGGCGATGATCTGAGCCAGGCTGGCGTCACCGGGCTCGACGTTGAGGTTGCTCATGCGGTCGATGGGCGCGCGGTTCCACGACGAAGCGCGGGTGGTGGCCAGGCCGCCCAAATCGAAGCCCAAGGCCCTGGCCCGCGATTGCGAGATGGTGCCGCCCAGGGGCTGCTTCAAGATGCCGCGCTCAATGATGCGCTGGCGTTGTGCGCTGGTGCCATCGTCGTCAAAGGCGAAGCCGGCGAACTCGTGCGCCTGGTGCGGGTCGTGCGACACATTGAGCAGGTCGCTGCCATAACGGTAGCGGCCGAACATGTCGAGCGTGACGAAGCTGGTGCCTGCGAAGTTGCGCTCGTCGCCCAGAATGCGGTCGAGTTCCAGCGGATGGCCGATGGACTCGTGGATCTGCAGCATCATCTGATCGGGCATGAGGACCAGGTCCATGGTGCCGCTGGGGCAGGTGGCGGCCAAGGTCAGTTCGATGGCTTGTTGCGCCACTCGCGGGCCGTCGGTGCGAAAGCCCGACCGGTCGATCACTTCCAGGCCGCCTTGCTGGCAGAAGCCGTTGTACTGCCCGGCCGAAGACCGCGTTTGCGTCACACCCTGCCACTGCGCCGTGGCCTGGATGGCCGGGGTCAGCATCTGCCAATGTTGCTCGGCGTGCGCCCCCTCGCTGCTGAGGTGCAGTTGGTCCACCTGCACCGTCCACAAGCTGGCTTGCCAGTCAACGATGCGCTCGTCCACGCGGGTGGCGGCGCTGGCGGCGCGCAGCAGGTCGATCTTGTCGGCGAGGCTCATCTGCGCACTGTCTTGCGCCACCACGCTGTCGTAGCGGCCTTGCGGCCGGGGCATGCGCAACTGGTTGGGGTCAAACACGGTATGGCCGGCGCTGGCCTGGGCCAAGTCGCGCGCGCGGGCAAAGGCGGCCTTCAACCCGGCCACCGAGGTGTCACTGGTGCCTGCGTAGCCCAGCCCACCACCGGCGATCACGGTCACCATGGCGCCTTCGTCGTGCGCCACGGCGGGCGATTGGGCGATGTCCTGTCGGACCAGCAAGCGCTGGCTGCGTTCACTCACGCCCCGCACGGCCCAATGGTCGATGCCTGCAGGCGCGGCTTGGTGGGCATGGTTTGAGAGTTGGTCCAGCATGGCTTGGTTCCTCATGAGATGGGCAGCAAGAGCGTCATCAGCGCGTGCAGGGCCAGCCCCACCAGGCCGCCGACCACGGTGCCATTGATTCGGATGAACTGCAGGTCGCGGCCCACGCTCAGCTCGATCTGCTCGACCAGTTGGCGCTCGTCCCAGCCCTTGACGGTGGTGGCGATGTGGCTGGTCAAGGTGGTGCGCAAGGTGCCGGCCAGTTTGTCGGCGGCCGAGAGCACGTGGGTGTTGATGGCTTCGCGCAAATCGCGGTCCTCGGCCAGCTTCTGGCCAATGCGCAGCAGGCCGCGCTCAAGGTGGCTGGCGATCGACGAGGTTTCTTTGGACAGGTCCCGCTTGAGCGCCGCGTGGATCTCGGCCCACAGGCCATTGACGTAGTCCTGCACCGCCGGGTGGTCGACGATTTTCATCTTGATGTCGTTGACGCGCTGGACCAGCGCCGGGTCGCTTTGCAGTCGTTCGATGAAGCCTTGCAACCACGCTTCGTACTGAACGCGAACCGGGTGCTCGGCATCGGACATCACTTCGCGCATCTCGCTGATGATGGCCACGGCGAGCCGGTCGGCCAGGTTGTCACCCAGGTCATCGACCGACTTGATGATGTTGACCGCCTTGATGATCTTGGGCCATTCGCTGCGGGCATGCTTGACCATCAGGCCCGAGAGCTTTTGCCGCGTCTCGGGGTTGTCCAGGTAGTTGCCCAGGTTCAGCAAGGCTGCGTCCAGCAGCTCGTGGTGGCGGCCATCCTTGGTGAGCAGGCCCAGCACATCACCGCCCAAAGAGGCCGCGTTCCAGCCGCGCACCTTGGCCACCACGAACTGGTGAATCGCGTGCCGCACGGCGCTTTCGTCCAGCAGGTCGAGCGCCTCCAGCGCGATGGCGCGGGCCGAACCGCTGAGCTGGCGGGCGTTGTCAGGCTGGCTGATCCACTGGCCCAGGCGGGCGGCGGGGTCGAACACCGACAGCTTGGCGATCAGCGTTGCCGGGTCCAGGAAATGGTCGCGCACGAAGGTGGCCAGGCTGTCGGCAATGCGGCCCTTGCTGTTGGGGATGATGGCCGTGTGGGGGATGGGCAAGCCCAGGGGCCGCCTGAACAGGGCGACCACCGCGAACCAGTCTGCCAGGGCACCCACGGCCGCGGCTTCGCAAAAGGCCTTGCTCCAAGCCCAATGGCCTTGGCCGCCCATCCATTGGCTGAGCGCCAGGCCGGCGATGGCCAGCAACAGCAAACCCAGCGCCAGGGCCTGCATGCGCCTGAGCGGCGCGGCGCGTGGGTCTTCGGCAGTGGCCGGGTTGGGGGATGGCATCAGCGGCTCCACCGGGCGGTGCGCCCGTATTCGCGGTAGCCCAAGCGCCGGTAGATGGCTTCGCCCATGTGCGAGGCCTGCAAGGTCACGGCACGCGCGCCGCGTTCAAACGCCAAGTTGGTGGCCATGGCCGTGCAGGCGGCGGCCAGTCCCGCGCCACGTCCTTGGGGCAGCGTGCCCACCCAGTACAGGCCACCCACTTCGCCCGTGTGAAGGGCCATGGCGGCGGCGGTGGGCGTGCCATCCTTGTCACGGGCGATCACGATGGACACCTGCGGGTCCACCAGCCCGTCTTGCTTGACGAAGTAAGAAGGCGTGAGAAAGCTGGGAAGCCCCAACGATGCATAGGCCTGCGCGCAGACATGGATGAAGGCAGCGATGTCCTCGTCTGATCGGGCCAGCGTCAGGCGCCAGGACGCGTCAATGGCGGGCATGGTCACGGGCTGCTCGGCCAACATGGCGGGCAGGTCGGTCTGGCGGATGAAGCCGCGCTCGGACAAGACCTGCTCAAGGTCCGCATCGCGTCGGGCAAAGGTGTGTACGGCGTAGGGGTTGCGCGCAGCGCCGAAGAAGGCGTCGGCGCGGTCCATCGCTTCGCCTGCGGGCAAGGCTTTGTCGGTGCGCATCACGCAGTTCTGAAATGGCGCAGGGATGGGCACCGTGCCCTGGTGGCACAGCAAGCCGCCTTGTTCGACGAGTCGGGCTGCGGGTTGCCAGCGGTGGTGGATGCGCGCGGCTTCCGCGAGGTTCTGGTCGGCCAGGTTTTCCAGCGAAACAACAAGCTCGGGCATGAGGGACTCTCCTTGATTTCTGTTTTTTCAGTTGACAGGGTGGGTGTCCAGCCAGCTTCCTGGCGACAACCCCTCCAGCGTGTAAGGCCCGATGGCCGCGCGGATCAAGCGCAGGGTGGGGAAGCCCACGGCGGCCGTCATGCGCCGCACCTGGCGGTTGCGCCCCTCCCGGATCACCAACTCCACCCAGGCCGTGGGGATGGCCTGGCGCACGCGGATGGGTGGGTCTCGGTCCCAGATGGCGGGTGGCTCGCTCAGCAAGCGCGTCCTTGCCGGCAAGGTGATGCCGTCCTTCAAAGCCACGCCTTGCCGAAGGGCGGCCAGGGCGGCCTCGGTAGGCACGCCTTCCACCTGCACCCAATACGTTTTCTCCATCTTGAAGCGGGGGTCGGCAATGCGCGCCTGCAGGGGGCCATCGTTGGTGAGCAAGAGCAAGCCTTCGCTGTCGGCATCCAGCCGCCCGGCCACGTACACGCCGGGCACATCGATGAGGTCTTTCAGGCCGCGCCAGCGTCCCTCGTTGGTGAACTGGCTGAGGACGCCATACGGCTTGTTGAAACGGATCAGGCGTGAAGCGGCGGGGTTCATGGCGACATCCTAGCGGTCATCCCCTTTTCTGATAGCGTGCCGGCATGACCGACCTCGCTTTGCCCGCCCCTGATCACTGGACCGTTCATGTCGATGGCAGCGCTGTGCCCAATCCCGGCCGCATGGGCCTGGGCGTGGTGATGACCGACCCTGGTGGCCAGCATTACACCCTCTCGCAAGCGACCCACGCCACCGGGTGCAACAACGAGGCGGAATTGCGCGCCTTGATGGCGGCGCTTGAAGCGTTGAAATTGCGCGGGGTGAACAAGCTCTGCGCCTACAGCGACAACAGCGTGCTGGTCGAGCAACTCACCGATGCGCGCAGCAAGCCCATCGCGCGACTGGCCGCGATGTTCGACGAGGCCCGCGCTATGCTGTCGTCGTTCGAGCAGGCGCAACTGCGATGGATACCCCGGCACCGCAACGCGCAAGCCGATGCCTTGGCGAGAGAGGCCATGGGGCTGCCGCTCAAGCGGCTGCCCAAGCCTTCGAAGCGCAAGCGCCGTTGAGCATCACGCTGCCGAGGCCGGGTAGTCCAGCTTGGGATACCAGTCGGTTCCCCGCCCGCCCGGGGTCAAGTCCAACAGGTTCCACAAAGGCATGGGGTCCGGGGCGCCTCGGGGGTCCTGACCGGGGTCTTGTGTGTCGCCCATTTCCGACGCCCAGAAGTGCCTGACCACGCCATCGCGCTTAACCCACACATCCATCGCCGGCCATTCGCTGCCATCCGGCGCCAGCCCCCGGTAGTCGCGCGCGAAGTCGTCGCCCACCGAGGCGTAGAACTTCAGGTTGCGCCAGCCGCGCTCGCGGGCGAAGGCCAATTGGCGCTCGACGGGTGAGCGGCCAATCACCGCCACAGCCACCCGCTGGGTGAGGTCCCGCGTGGTGGCATCCAAGGGGCCCAGCAAGGCAGTGCACATGGGGCAGGGGCGCTCGCGCTGTGGGCCAAACATCCAGAAGTAGGTGATCAAGGTGTCGTGGGGCCCGAACATGTCTGCCAGTTGCACGGTCTGGCCGTTCTCGTCCTTGAACTGGTAGGGGCCGGCCTCGCCGCCGGGTGGCAAGGCGCGGCGTTGGGCGGCCACACGCTCAATGTGGCGCCGCAGTTCGATCTCTTCCGCCAGCAGGCGTGTGCGGGCCTGGCGGTACTCGGCGCTGTCATTGGGATAGGGCTGGCTGGCGGCGGCCAGTTCGGTGGCGGATTGCAGTGTGGTCATGGTGTGTCCCTCCAGAAGAAGCGAAGCCCTTGGCAGCAATCGCTGTTCCCGTCGTCGTTTAACGGGGCCTGCCTTCCGCAAAAACCCCCAGACGCTGATACCGGTGTTGCTGATCCAATCCGTGCACTTGTCACAACGGAGCACACCCATGATCAGCAAGCAGTCAGTGGCGCGGGGCCTGAGCACCCTGGCTTTGGCCGGCACCGCCTTCGCCGCCCATGCGGTCAGCTATTTTTCCTGGCAGACCGTCGAGCTGCCGGTGGCCTCGGGCGCTTCGTGTGGCAACGGCACGCCTTACCGCTTCTTCGTGAACCGCACCCCGCTGACCAACCGCACCATCGTGGTTTATGAAGGCGGTGGCGCTTGCTGGGACCAGAAGTCCTGCCTGGGGGGCGACCTGCTGTCAGCCTCGAACCCCAATGGCGTGCCCAGCAACTACATGGCCGAGCTGTCGCACCAGCTGTCCACGCCTTTCACCTCGCGCCTGAACCCGCTGCAGACCGTGCGCACGCAAGGCTGGAACATTGTGTTCGTGCCTTACTGCACTGGCGATGTCCACACCGGCAATGCGACAGCGGTGTATTCGGATGCCGACCCCAGCAAGCCCCTGGCCTATCTGCACCGGGGCTCAATCAACAGTGAAGGCGTGGCCGCCTGGCTCAAGGCCAACATGCCGCGTCCTGACCAATTGCTGGTGGCCGGGTTCTCGGCGGGCGGGTCAGGGGCCACGGCCAATTACGGCCCGATCCGCGATGCGTTGAACCCGAAGAAGTCTGCCCTGCTGGCCGACTCGGGCCCGCTTTACCCGGCGCCGCGTGCCGGTACGGCCGCCCAGTACCCCTCCTTGCCTTTGCAGAACAAGATCCGCGTGGCCTGGGGCCTGGATGGCCCCAACGGTTTGGTCACCAAGCTCCTGACGCAGTACCCAGGCGCAGGCGATGCCAACAACCTGGGCTCGATGACCACGGGCCTGGCCAAGATCTTTCCGCAGGATCGGCTGGGCTATGCGCTGTTCCAGCAAGACGGCATTTACTCGGACTTCTCCTACACCAAGTTCAACCCTGAGATTGCCGCCGCCACGGGTGAGGCCAAGGCCCAGTTGCTGAACGCCAAGTGGCGCCAGGACATCGGCAACTGGCTGGGCGCCATGCAGCCACACCAGAACGTGGGCTACTACCTGCCCTATGCCCGCGACATCATCAACTCGCACTGCCTGACCACGGTCACCTTTGGTGGCACGGCGATCAAGGAGGCGAACCTGAAGAACGTGAGCAGCTTCATCGACAACCTGCTCGATGGCACCGGCACGCCTTTGCGCGTGGTCGAGGTGGCCCAGGTCAAGCAAGTCGCCTTTCCGGGCTTTTGGGGCACGATCTTCAACCCCATCCTGGCCTCGCTGGGTTATTGAAGACGGGTACTACTTCGCATTGACGATGCCCTTGAAGTCGTAGGGCACCACGATGGTCTGAACCTTGCCGGAGGCCACGCCTTCGGCGATCTTCAGGTTGGCCATCGCGTTCATGTAGCCGATGGCGCCAGCGTTGGCGTTCAAGGCCGCGATGCGCTCCGCCTCTTTCTTGGCGGTCTGCACTTCCACTTCCTTGGTCTTGAGTTCGTTCTGCGCGCGGACCAGCTCGTTGGCGCTGTTGACGATGACATCGGCCGGCGTGATCGCGCGCACCTGCACTTGCGAGACGGTGATTTTGTCGCCCAGTTTTTCTTCGGTCAGCGTCTTGATGATGTTCTCGCGGATCTGCTGTTCGATCAGCGGGCGGTTGTCCGACATCTTGAGCGACTCATAGCCCCGCGCCACCTTGTAGGCCGCGTTGCGGGCGCTCAGCGCCACGTAGTTCTGCATCAGCAGGATGTCGTCGTTGTGCTCGGCCATGCCGTGGAAGGTGCGGTTCTTGGTCGTCCACAACTCGGACACGGCCGAGGGGTTCACGTTGTAGACCACCGTCATGTCGAAGTCCTTGACGGTGGAGTTGTCGGAGGCCAGGGGCGTCATGTTGTCCACGCCCACGGCCACGTCCTGGATCTTGAAGGTGAGGATGCGGCCCACCAAGGTCTGGTTGAACGAGCCTGGCAGGCGCTCGACCGGGTCGGTGGTCTTGTCGAAGTTGATGCGCAAGCCGACCTCGCCGGTTTCGATGCGGGTGCAGCCCGACAGTGCGATGGACGAGACGATGGCCAGCAGGCCGAAGCGGTGATTCATGGGGCTCCCCGGGGGTGGATTTGCCGGGCATCATGCCAGCTGATGCTCAAGGCGGATTGGCGCCCTGCTTCGCGCGGCGCAGGGTTTCCTCGATGCGGTGCTCTTCAGCCTGGCATTGCGGCCCCGACAAGGCGGCCTGCACTTCATCCAGCAACACGCGCGTGCGGGCCGGCATCAGGCGCCGGCCCGGGAACACCGCCCACGCATCGGTCGTGGGCGGGCGCCAATCGGGCAGCACCGGCAGCAAGGTGCCCGCGCGCACGTGGGGCTCGGCAAAGTAATCGCTGACCAGCGTGATGCCCGCGCCTGCCAGGGCCATGCGCATCAGCACATCGGGCGAATTGGCCGTGGCGCGGCCGGGCGGGATGCCTTCCCAGCGCGCTGGATCGCGCTGTAGCACCCAGGGCACCGGATCACCGTTGCGGCCCAGCAGGCGCAGGCCATCGTGCTCCATCAAGGCTTCCGGCTCCGAGGGCTGGCCGCGCCGCGCCAGGTAACTGGGTGAGGCATACAGGCCGGCCGTGAAAGTGGCCAGGCGCCGGGCCGCAAGCGTGCTGTCGTCGGCGAGGTCGCCCATGCGGATGGCCACGTCGAAGTTCTCGCCGATCAGATCAACCCGGCGCGGCGTCAGGTCCAGCTCCAGCGAGATGGCGGGGTACTTCTGCACAAAGGTGGCCAGCATCGAGGCCAGCACATTGCTGGCGAAATCCGCCGGCATCGACACGCGCAGGCGTCCGCTGGGCTGGACCTGGCGGTGCTGGGCCAGCAGGGCGGCCGCATCCACTTCAGAGGCGATCTGGTGGGCATGTTCCAGCACGCTGTGGCCAAAATCGGTGAGGGTGAGCTGGCGGGTGGTGCGCAGCAACAGCCGTTCACCCAATTGCGCCTCCAGTGCCGACACGCGGCGCGACACGGTGGATTTGGGCAGGCCGAGGCGCTCGGCCGCGCGGCTGAAGCTGTGCTCGTCCACCACCCGGGCGAAGAGCAAAAGATCGTTCGGTTCCACGTTCATCGGCGCCACCATTGTTCTACTAGTGGAACAATGTTATCCAAATTAAGGGCTTCCGCGTTGCTGAAGGGATAATTACAGTGAGTCCATCGCTTCAACAAACCTCTTCTCCGAAGGACTCACCATGAACATCCTGCAAATCAATTCCAGCTCGCGCCCTGACGCTTCGCACTCCAGCCGCTTGGCCGCCACCATCGTTGAACGCCTGCGTGCCCACCAGCTTGACGCCACGGTCACCCTGCGCGACCTGGGCCGCACACCTTTGGGCGAGCTGGACGAACCCGCTCTGCAGGCGCTGTTCACCCCCGCCGAGCAACGCACGCCCGAGCAAGCCGCCCGGGTGGCCGTGGACGACGCCGTGATCGCCGAGATCCAGGCCGCCGATGTGCTGGTGCTGGGCGTGCCCATGTACAACTTTGGCGTGCCCGCCCAACTCAAGAACTGGATCGACGCCATCGCCCGCGCCAAGGTCACCTTCACGTACACCGAGAAGGGCCCCGTCGGCCTGCTGACCGGCAAGAAGGTCTATGTGGCTTTGACCCGTGGCGGCCTGTACCGCAACACGCCCGCTGACACGCAAGTGCCTTACCTGAAGACCGTGCTGGCCTTCCTGGGCATGACCGATGTGCAGTTCGTGTACGCCGAAGGCATCGCCATGGGCCCGCAGGCCGAGCAAGATGCGCTGGCTTCGGCCCAAGCGCAAATCGAGGAAGTCATCCCCGCTTGAAGTGGATGATGGGACAGATGGCTTAACCAACCGCCAGCAAGGAGCACCGCATGAGCACCACTTTGACCCCCACCGTGCCCACCGTTTCACATCCTCGCGATGTGGAGCGCCTGATCGCCGGCCAGGCCACGTCCGATGGCGATGGCGTTAAGCTGACCCGCGTGCTCACGCAGCCTTTGCAGCGGCGGCTGGATCCCTTCTTGATGCTCGATGCCTTTGGCACCGACAACCCCGACGACTACATCGGTGGCTTCCCCAATCACCCGCACCGTGGCTTCGAGACGGTCACTTACATGATCGCCGGCCGCATGCGCCACCGCGACAGCGCCGGCCACGAAGGACTGCTGCAAAACGGCGGCGTGCAATGGATGACCGCCGGCCGTGGTGTGATCCACTCTGAGTTGCCTGAGCAGGACGAAGGCCGCATGGAAGGCTTCCAGCTGTGGCTGAACCTGCCTGCCAAGGACAAGATGAGCGCGCCCTGGTACCGCGACATCCAGAGCGCGGACATCCCCGAGTTCACGACGGGTGAAGGTGTGACCGTGCGCGTGATCGCGGGTGCCAGCCATGGCGTGGCCGGGGCCGTGCAGCGCGAGGCCACGCAGCCGCTGTACCTGGATTTGCATCTGCCTGAAGGCGCCAGCTTCGCGCAGCCTTTGGCGGCCGCGCACAACGCCTTCATCTACGTTTATCGGGGCGAGTTGCAGGTGGAGGACACGGTGGTGCCGGCCCAGCGCATGGCCATCTTGAAGAACGGGCCGGACCGCGATGGTGTGGTGGTGCGCGCGAAGGGGCCCACGCGGGCCTTGCTGATCGCGGGCCAGCCGCTTGGCGAACCCATCGCGCAGTACGGGCCCTTCGTGATGAACCGCAACGAAGAAATCTTCCAGGCGGTGGAAGACTTCAAGGCGGGGCGCCTGGCCGTTTGACGTGGCTTCAGTCCGGGTCGGCGCCCGCCGTGTCGGACGTGGCGATGTCGGACAAGCCGGGGCCACGCCGTGGCGCGTGCTTTTCAACGGCCGTGCCCACGGCGCGCTTGAGCTTGCCCACCGCGCCTTGAATGGCCTGGTGGGCCGAAGCCGCGTGGTCTTTCACGATCACGGGCTCCAGGCCGATCAGGCGGGCTTCCAGGGTGCAGTGGATGTCGTCCGGATGGGCCTTGGCGTGGCTGACCGCGTCGGCCACATGGGCCTCAACGCGGGTCACGTGGTCACCGAAGCGGCTCAGGGCTTCTTTCACCTCGGTTTCGAGGAACTCGGCCATGCCGTGGCGGCCATCAACGTGGGTATCGGTGTTCAGCAGGACTTGCATGGGTGCCTTCTTTCCTCAGCTTGTTTGGCCCAGTGTAGCCCTGCCTGGGGCATCGTTGCTCAGGCCATGTCGGGCACGGGATTGCGAAAGCTCACATTGAGCAGGTTCCAGGCGTTGATTGCCCCGATGGCAAAGCCCAGTTCGGAGATTTCTACGTCTGAGAACTGGGCCTTCAGCACGGCAAACTCGTCGTCATTGGCATCGCTGTGCGGGGTGGCGGTGATGATCTCGGCCCAACGCAGGGCGGCACGTTCGCGTTCGTTGAAAAAAGGCGCTTCACGCCAGCCCGCCACGGCGTTGAGGTGGCGAGGGTCCACATCCTGCTTGATGAGGTCGGCCCAGTGCATGTCCATGCAATAAGCGCAGCCGTTGATCTGCGACACGTGCAAGAAGACCAGGTCAACCAGGCGTGTGCCCAGGGTGCTGTTCTTGACGGCGGTGGACAAGTCGTACAAAGCCTTGAAGGCCTTGGGGGCGAGCTTCATGTAGGGCAGGCGGGCGGTGTGGGTGCTCATGGCGGGATCCTTGGGTTGGGATGCGGAAAGCCACCCTTTGCGGCCTTCCATGCCCATCAAGACGCCTCGGCCAGGGCGCTTGTGACAGCCGCCTTCAAATACTGCTTGAGATGCCCGCCAGCTTGTCTGGATTGCGCACGGTGTAGATCGCCACGATCTGCTCGCCATCGGTGACAAAGGCCTGTGCCGACTCCAACTGCCCGTCGATGTAGCGCAGCAACCCCGGCTCGCCATTCAGCATGGCCGGGCGGTAGTCGATCTGCTCAGGCAACAGGCGTCTGGACAAGGCCCAGTACAGGTTGGTGACGCGGTCGCCACCACGTAGGACCTGGCCAAACGACGGCACCTTGCCGCCCCCATCGCTGATCAGTTGAACATCGCTGGCCAGCATGGCCTTCATGGTCTCGCGTTCGCCGCTGCGGGCCGCCAGCATGAACTTCTCGAGCACGCGGCGGTGGGCATCCTTGGGCACCTCGAAACGTGGCCGATCCTCTTGCACGCGCTGGGAGGCGCGGTGCACGATCTGTCGACAGGCGGCCTCGCTTTTGCCCAGCAGTGTGGCCACTTCTGCGTAGTCGTGGTCGAACACCTGCCGCAAAAGGAAGGCCGCACGTTCTTCAGGCGAGAGGCGCTCGAGCACCCACATCAAGGCGACGGACAACTCGCCCGCCAGCTCGGCTGCGGCCTCGGGCGTGTGGTGGTCCACCTGCTGCACCAGGGGCTCGGGCAGCCACCAGCCCACATAAGCCTCGCGCTCGGTCTTGGCCGATCGCAGGCGGTCAATGGCCAGGCGGGTCACCACGGTCACCAGCCAGGCCACCGCGGATTGCAGCGTCGCCTGCTCGACCTGATGCCAGCGCAGCCAGGCGTCTTGCAGCACGTCCTCCGCATCCGACCGCGTGCCCAGCATGCGGTAGGCGATGGCGAACAGCCGTGGCCGCACAGCGGTGAAGGGGTCGGGGGCGGGCGTGGCTGTGCTCATGGTGCTCTGGGCAAGGATAGTGCAGTGGTGAGACAAGACGTGGCAGCCGGGCCAGTTGTGACAACGCGCCCAGAACAGCCCGGTCGTGAACTTGAACGAGCCGTCGGGCTCGATGGCCAGCGCGTCTTGCACCTCCCTGGGCGCCTCGGTCTGCACTTCGCGGATCATGGCCACGCGCGTGGCGGGCGTTCGCATCCGGGCCACCCATGATGGAAAATCGATGTGCACCGGCCAGCTGTCATGGGCCACCTCGGCAAAGCCGGCGTCGGCCAGCAAGGCATGCCATTGAGAGACAGAACGGTTGCGCACATGCGAGCGGTCTCGGAGCAACTCGATGGCTTGCAGATGGCTGTCGACCAGTGCGTCTTCCTCGCCCTGCACATCGATCATGAGAAGGTGCCCGCCAGGCTTGAGCACCCGCCGCATTTCATGCAAGGCCGGTGCCAATTGTGTCCAGTGGTGGGCGCTGTAGCGTGAGCACACCAGGTCAAAGCTGGCATCCGGGAAAGGCAGGTTTTCTGCGGTGGACTGCGCGGTTTCGATGTGGTGAAAGCCTTTGGCGGCAGCCGCTTGCCGGACGGTGTCCAGCATGGGGCCCGATGGGTCGAGCGCCACGATGCGCGCCACATGCGGTGCCAGCGCAAAGCTGAGGTGGCCGGCGCCACAGCCCACGTCCAGCGCCTGGCCGCCTGCTGCGATAACCCGCGCCACCAGGGCTTGTGCCTTGACCAGGTCGGGGCCTTGCGCATGCACGGGGCTGTCCAGGTAGGCCTGGGCCTGGGTGCCATATTGCTCAAGGTTGGTCTGAAGGTGGTCTCGCATCGCGGGCTCCGTTTTCGGTGGTTGAGGCCCTGACCTTAAGCGTGCATTGATCCTGGTACAAGATCAGCGTTTATCCTATTACAAGAATCAACAGGCTGAGGCCCCCAACGCATGCGAAAGCACCCACCTTCGGCACCCATCACCGCCGCCGCACCCCAGAACCAGCTGGGCGAGTTCTTGCGCGCCAAACGCGATCAATTGCGCCCGGAAGACGTGGGCTTGCCGCCTGGCTTCAGGCGGCGCGCACCAGGCCTGCGCCGTGAAGAGGTGGCCACGCTGTGCCACATCAGCCCCACCTGGTACACCTGGATCGAGCAAGGCCGCACGCAGGCCGTGTCCACCGAGACCCTGGGTGCCATCGCCACCGGGCTGCACTTGTCGCAGGCCGAGCGCGCCTACCTGTTCGAGCTGGCTGCGCGCGCCGACCCAGAGCACCAAGCCATGGCGGGTGCAGCGCCGCATCAACTGGCTGACCTGGTCAAGGTGATCCGCACGCCGGCCTACATCCTGGACCGCCATTGGGATGCCATCGCCTGGAACAGGCCGGCCGCTGTGCTGTTCGGGGACTGGCTCAAGGGCGCTGGCGCGCGCAATCTGCTGCGGTATGTGTTTCTCAATCCCCAGGCACCCAGCTTCATCGTCCACTGGCCCGAGCGCGCACGGCGCCTGGTGGCCGAGTACCGCTCGGACACGGCTGCCTGGCGCGATGACCCGGTGCGCCAGGCTTTGGTTGATGAGTTGCGCTCGGCCAGCCGGGCCTTTGACGCGGCCTGGCAATCTCAAAAGGTGCTGAGCCGCGAGGGTGGGTTGCGTGCTTTTGAGCATGCCCGTTCAGGCCGGCGCGAGTACGAGCAGTTCACCTTGCGGGTGGCGCAGCACCCCGATCTGAAGCTCACCGTGCTGGTGCCCGCTGAAGGCACCTAGGCTTGCAATTGAATGATTATTCATTAATAATTGAACAATGAAAGAACAAGACGTTGTGAAATCCCTGGCCGCCTTGGCCCAAGTGGTCAGGCTGCGGGTGTTCCGCGCGCTGGTGGTGGCGGGGCCGGCGGGGTTGACGCCTTCCGACTTGAGCGAATCGCTGGGGGTGCCGGGCTCGGCCTTGTCCTTCCACCTCAAGGAGCTGCTGCACGCCGAGCTGGTCAGCCAGGAGCGTGACGGCCGCCATCTGATCTACCGCGCTGCTTTCGAGCACATGAACGGTTTGCTGTCCTACCTGAATGACAACTGTTGCCAGGGGCAGCCTTGTGTTGTGCAACGCAAGGCCAAGCCATGAGCCGGTTCGAGCGCTACCTCACGGTGTGGGTGTTCCTGTGCATCCTGGTCGGCATTGGGTTGGGGCAGGCCATGCCCGAGGTGTTCCAGGCCATCGGCCGACTGGAAGTCGCGCAGGTCAACCTGCCGGTGGGCTTGCTGATCTGGGTGATGGTCATCCCGATGCTGCTGCGGGTGGACTTCGCCAGCCTGTCGCAAGTGCGCCGCCACTGGAAGGGCATGGGGATCACCCTGTTCGTGAACTGGGCTGTCAAACCGTTCTCGATGGCCCTGCTGGGTTGGGTGTTCGTGCGGCACCTGTTCGCGCCCTACTTGCCAGCCGACCAGCTGGACAGCTACATCGCCGGCCTGATCCTGCTGGCCGCGGCGCCTTGCACGGCCATGGTGTTCGTGTGGAGCCGGCTGACGGGCGGCCACCCCTTGTTCACCTTGTCGCAAGTGGCCTTGAATGACGCGATCATGGTGTTCGCCTTCGCGCCCATCGTGGCTTTGCTGCTGGGCATGTCGGCGATCATCGTGCCTTGGGACACCTTGATCACCTCGGTGGTGCTGTACATCGTGATCCCGGTGATCGTGGCGCAGCTGTTGCGCCGCGCCTTGCTGGCGCGCGGCCCTGCTGCACTGGAGGCCGCCTTAGGCAGGATCGGCCCTTGGTCGATTGCCGCCTTGCTGGCCACCTTGGTGCTGCTGTTCGCCTTCCAGGGCCAGGCCATCCTTCAAAAGCCGGTGGTCATCGCGCTGTTGGCGGTGCCCATCCTGATCCAGGTGATCTTCAATTCGGCCCTGGCCTACTGGCTCAACCGCCGGGTGGGTGAATCGCACGATGTGGCTTGTCCATCCGCCCTGATCGGTGCGAGCAATTTCTTTGAGTTGGCGGTGGCCGCGGCCATCAGCTTGTTTGGGTTCGACTCTGGCGCGGCCCTGGCCACCGTGGTGGGCGTGCTGATCGAGGTGCCTGTGATGCTGCTGGTGGTCCACGTGGTCAACCGGAGCAAGGGCTGGTATGAACAAGGAGCGCAAGGCGCATGAACACGATGATCAAGATTTACCACAACCCGGCCTGCGGCACGTCCCGCAACACCTTGGCTTTGATCCGCAACAGCGGGGCCGAGCCGCAGGTGATCGAGTACCTGAAGACGCCCCCCAGCCGCGAAGAATTGCAAGCGCTGGTGGCCGCCTTGGCCATCCCGGTGCGCGAGCTGCTGCGCCGCAAAGGCACGCCCTACGATGAGCTGGGGCTGGATGCGCCCCACTGGACTGATGAACAGTTGCTGGACTTCGTGGTGGCGCACCCCATCTTGTTGAACCGGCCTGTGGTGGTGACGCCCTTGGGTGCCAAACTGTGCCGTCCATCCGAGCTGGTGCTCGACATCCTTCCCACACCTCAACAGGGCGCGTTCACCAAGGAAGATGGTGAAGTCGTGATCGATGCGGAGGGGCGCCGTGTCCAACGCCCGTCCTGATCTGGTGCGTGTGAACCTGCTGGCAGTCTGAACAAAATGGGCTGCCTGGGCGCCCGGCCCCCGGTTGGCGCTACGATCTGCGCGATGAGAACTCCTTTGACCGTCCTCATGCTGGCCTTGGGGTGGTGGACCACCCCGACGGCGCTGGCCCGCGAACCGCAGCGCTGCGACGTGCCTGCGGTGGCCCGGGCATTGCAGAAGCCCCTGGGCATCGCCTTCCCCAAAGGGGGCCAAAGCGGTGATGTGATCGACCTGGTGTGCAAGGTGTACCCCGAGAACAGCACCTGGACCGTCGTGGCCCTGTTCCACGACCTGCATGACGACGCGGGCCAAACGCTGTCCGACCAGAAAGGCTTCACCGTGGCGGTGGTGGACACCCGGCGGGCAAACGTCAAGCACCTCTATCAGGAGAAGGTGGAGTTGAATCCTGGCATCCGCCTCAGCGACACCAGCTTGTCGATTGACACGGGGCGGTACGAGCTGGCCCCCGAGGTGCGGGCGTTCGGCGTGCGCATGGACATTGGCCACAGCCCCAAATGTGCCGATGGGGGCAGCAGCCGTTTCCTCACACTGCTGGTGCCGGAGGGCAAGGGCCTGCGCCCGGTCTTGAACCGACAACCCTTGCGCGTGTGGACGGTGGCCAAGTGGAACCTGGCCGACAACATCGACGCCTGCTCCATCGAGACCATCAACGAGGCCGATCTGATCCTGACGCTGGGGACCGGCACCAGCCGAGGTTGGCGCGACCTGAACGTGACGGCCCGCATTCAATCGCATGGGCCGGGGCGGCAGGACAAAGGCCAGTCACCGATTCACAGGAAAACGGTGACGACCTTGCACTACGACGGTGAGCACTACACCGGCAACCTGGGGCCCATGACAAGCAAGTTGCTCAAGCCTTGAGCCGATCCGCTCAGGGTTGGGCGGTGTATGGGTCTTCTTGAAGGCGTGCCAGATCAAAGCCTTGCTGTTGCAGCTGGGCATTGATGGCGGCCCTGTCTTGTGCGGCCAGGGTGGGCGTGCGCGAGAGGATCCACAGGTACTCGCGGTCGGGCTCGCTCACCACCGCGTAGCGGTAGTCTGGCGCCAGTTGAATCACCCAGTAAGGTGCCCACACGCCGGGCACCCAACCCAGCACGGCGGGCGCGAAACGCACCTGCAGCTGGGACGTGCTCACCACCTTACCCACCGGGATGCCAAAGAGGCGAGGTTGCGCCAGGCGTGCCTCGCCCACGGCCTTGTCGGTCGTGCCCGTGGCGGTTTTGCACTGGTTGACCACCTCAATGCGCCCCGTTGACAGGAGGCGATAGTCGGCGGTGGTGTCGCTCACGCACTGGGCCTGGAACTTGTTGGGGTAATGGGCAATCTGGTACCAGCGACCGAGGTAGCGGTTCAGGTTGACCGACTCCACCGATTGCAGTGGCGCCAGTTCGGTGGCCGATGCCGCGGCAGAGCCCAGGGCGATGGCCAGTGTCAGGGCCAGGTGCGCGAAGTGAAATTTCATTGAGATCCTTAGGTGAATGCCGTGACTGGTCCAGCTTAACTGGGTTTGAAAACGAACGACGCTTTGGCGCCCAAGCCCGTGCCTACCTGAACCTGGCGCTGCTGGGTCTGGCCTTGGTGGCTGGCCTTGACCACGTAGGTGCCGGGCGGCAAGCGCAACAAAGTGAACGGCCCGTCGGTGGGAGCCTGGAACACCAACTGGCCATTGGGGCGCGTGATGGTCAAAGGCACCGCGGCGATGTACTCATTCTTGCCGTTGGCCAATTGAAAAGTTTCAATGTCCAGCGAGTAATCTTTTCTCGCCACCTTCAGTGCGCCCGACTCGTCCAGGCCGACCCCGCCACTCACGTAAGTGACGCCCAGGCTGGTTTTCTCGGCCGGCAGGGCGTCGAGTTGGCCGCTGCACGCCTGGGCGCTTGACAACAGCAGAACCGATGCAGTCAGTCCCGCAGCCCAGTTGATGTGAAGAGGTTTGGTCATGCGATGCTCCTGAAATCCTGGTGAACCCACCATGAAGGGCAATCAGCGTGCCTGCCTCCCAAAATCAGGCTAACTGGTGACAACCGCCTCCACCGCAGCCTTCGCGATCTGGGCATCTTCGCCCGGCTTGACGCCGCTCACGCCCACGGCACCCACGCATTGCCCGTCCATCATGACCGGGATACCGCCTTCCAGCAAACCCTCCAGCTTGGGCGCCGACAAGAATGCGAAACGACCACCGTTGATCATCTCTTCGATGCCCTTGGTTTCCCGCTTCATGTGGGCCGCGGTGGCCGCCTTGGACTGCGAAATGGTGGCCGAAGCGATGTTCGCCCCAGGCATGCGCACAAAGCCCAGCAAGTGGCCCCCGTCGTCGCACACCGCGATCGACACGGCCCACTGGTGCGCGCGGGCTTCTTCTTGCGCCGCTTGCAAGGCCTTGAGCGCGTCTTCGCTGGTCATCACATTTTTGCTGATCACGGTTGCACCCCTTGATGATTGCGCCCCAGATCGGGTCACACGGTGAGGCCATGTGCAAGGGCTATGCCGGGTTGTGCGCCTTTGCTTACACTGAACCTTGTTTCTCAAGCACAAGGCGGACCCATGAACGATGGCGTTGTATTGCGCAACCGGACCTTTGAAGAACTCGGCATCGGCGAAACCGCGTCGCTGGTGCGCGTCGCCGGGCAGAGCGACATCGACCTGTTCGCGGCCATGTCGGGCGATGTCAACCCCGCGCACATCGCCGCGGCGTTTGCCTCCAGCAACGTGTTGGGGCACGTGGTCGTTCATGGCATGTGGACCGGCTCGCTGATCTCGGCTTTGCTGGGCACCCGCCTGCCGGGGCCGGGCACCATCTACCTGGGGCAAGAGTTGCAGTTTCGCCACCCGGTCATCCCCGGTGACACCATCACCGCTTCGGTCACCGTCAAGGAGAAGCACCCCGACAAGCGTGTGGTGCTGCTGGACACCCGTTGCCTCAACCAGAACGGCGAGGTCGTCTTGCAGGGCACTGCGACCGTGATCGCCCCGGCCGCGCCCATCATCTGGCCGGCCCAGACCCCGCCCGAGGTCTCGGTGCGCCGACATGACCGCTACGAAGCCTTCATCAAGCAGGCGCAGGAGTTCCCGGCCCTGCGCACGGCCATCGTGCACCCTTGCTCGCCCGATGCCATCAAGGCGGCCATCGAGGCGCGCGATGAGGGCCTGCTGGACCCAGTGCTGTTCGGCCCCGAGGCCAAGATCCGCGCGGCGGCCGAGGCGGCCCAGGTCAGCCTCGCGGGCATCGAGATCCAGTCGGTGGAGCACAGCCATGCCGCCGCGGCCTTGGCCGCGGAGTGGGGGGCGGCCGGCAAAGTGGCGGCCCTGATGAAAGGCAGCCTGCACACCGACGAGCTGCTGGGCGCCGTGGTGGGGGCCAGCTCTAACCTGCGCACCGACCGGCGCATCAGCCACGTCTACGCCATGGACGTGCCTGCTTACGACAAACCCCTGATCGTGACCGACGCGGCCATCAACATCGCGCCCACGCTCGAGCAAAAGCGCGACATCTGCCAGAACGC
>PNKV01000006.1 GCA_013822685.1 Leptothrix sp. (in: b-proteobacteria) | reverse complement strand
AACAGCAGGGTGCTGGACACGATCAGCGGCATCACCAGCTTTTTCTCGTGCGTGTACAGCCCTGGCGCCACGAAGGACCAGATCTGGTACAGCACCACCGGCAGGGCCAGCAGGAAGGCCGACATCATGGTGATCTTGATGGGCACCATGAAAGGCGAGATCACGCTGGTGGCGATCAAGGTGGCGCCCTTGGGCAGGTGGGCCACCAGTGGGGCGGCCAACAGGTCGTACAGATTGGCGGGGCCTGGGTAGATGGCCAGGATGGCAAAAGCCAGGCCGATGGCCAGCGCAGCCCGGATCAATCGGTCACGCAGTTCAATCAGGTGGGCAACGAAGGGCTGCTCGGCGCCCTCCAGTCCGGGCTTGGGATCGTTGTCGCTCACAAAGGGGTCACATCAAGGTTGGTGGCGGGAGCTCGTTGCGGGGGCAGGTGGGCGGAATCGCGCCACCCGGGCAGCACCCGACTGCACATGGCGGCGAACGCCATTTTGCTGCTTGTACCAGGTCGGCATGGCCGCGCGCTTGAGCCGCCAATTCTTGCGCACTGGTTTGGGCGCGAAGCTGTTGTAGGACGTCTGGTGCAGGTCGTTGTAGAAGCTGTCCGACTGGCCGCTGCCCAAGGCGGAATTGATCTCGCCCTCCGTGTGGCTGATGCCATCCGCGACCGACTGCTCCACATTCCGGGCCGCCTCTTCAAAACCGCTTTTCACCTTCTTGAGTTCTTCAAGTTCGATGGAGCGATTGACCTCGGACTGCACCTGTGACACGTAGCGCTGGGCCTTGCCCACGAGCAGGCCCACCGTGCGGGCCACGCGCGGCAGTTTTTCAGGGCCGATCACGATCAGGGCCACGGCGCCAATCAAGGCAAGTTTGTCGATTCCAAAGTCGATCATGACTCAACGGTCCCAGCGGACGCGGGCATCACGACTTGGTCTTGGCTTCGACGTCGACGGTGTTGGCGTCGGTCTTGGCGTGGTTGGTCACTTGCTGCGAAGCGGTTGATCCGGGGGCGGCGGCGTCGGTCGTGCCGCCGTCCTTCATGCCGTCCTTGAAGCCCTTCACGGCGGAACCAAGGTCACCGCCAATGTTCTTGAGCTTCTTGGTGCCAAAAACCATCATCACGATCACCAGCACGATCAACCAGTGCCAAATGCTGAATGAACCCATGTCGCTCTCCTAAACCGGTCTTTCGACCAAAAACAAAAAAACAATCCAGGCCATCTTGCCCGTGATTGATGACTACATGTTGTCGCTTTCGCCGGCTGGCCGCATCGGCGCCTTGCGCGAAGCAAATTCTTCCAGGCCGGACAAGCCCTCGCGTCGGGCCAGCTCGGCCACGACGTCAGCGGGACTGAGTCCGAAATGCGCCATCGCCACCATGGCATGAAACCACAAATCGGCGAATTCGCCCACCAAGGCCTTGCTGTGTTCGGGGCTGGGCTGAGAGGCCGCGTCCTTGGCCGCCATGACGGTTTCGGTGGCCTCTTCGCCCACTTTTTTCAGGATGGCGTCGGTGCCCTTGTGGAACAGGCGCGCCACGTAGCTTTTGTCCGGGTCGCCCCCCTTGCGGGATTCGATGACGGCGGCCAGGCGCAGCAGGACGTCAGTAGTGGTGGCCAAAGGTTCACTCATGGGGGAAAAATCGGTCACTTGTAGATGTGCTCGGGGTCTTTGAGGACGGGGTCCACGCTCACCCAGCGGCCCTGCTCGTATTTCTGGAAAAAACAGCTGTGGCGTCCCGTGTGGCAGGCAATGCCGGGCGTGTGCCCCAATTGCTCAACGCTCAACAGCACCACGTCGTTGTCACAGTCCAGGCGAATGGACTGCACTTTTTGTGTGTGCCCGGATTCTTCGCCCTTGTGCCACAAGCGGCTGCGCGAACGGCTCCAGTAGACGGCTTCGCCGATTTCAGCGGTGCGTGCCAAAGCCTCACGGTTCATCCATGCAAACATCAGCACGTCACCGGTGCTGGCCTCTTGCGCGATCACGGGCACGAGGCCCTGGTCATCCCAGCGAATGTCATCCAACCAATTCATGGATGCTAGTGTAGCAATCGCAATGCCAGGGCGATGCTGGGACAATGTCGGCATGTCTGCTCACCCCGCCCAATCCGCCCCCGTTCTCGCCCTGACCATGGGGGACGCCTGCGGCATCGGCCCTGAAATCATCGCGCGTCTTTGGTTGGATTCGGCCATGCCACAGGCGCTTGTGCTGGGTTCTCCACAGGTCATGCGCCGGGCGGCCGAGTGGGTGGCCCGCGCACAGGGCGGAAAGGCGCCGTTGATCGTGGAAATCCATGAGCCAAAAAACTGGGCCGATGTGCCGCCCGGCGCGATGCCCGTTTGGGCGCCATCAGGTTTGCCCCCCGACCTGATCGATGCGCCTGTGGGCCAGGTGGATGTGCGCGCCGGCCAAGCCGCCGCCGCCTGCATCCGCGCGGCCGTTCGTTTGGCGCAAACGGGTGTGGCGGCGGGCATTGTCACCGCGCCGCTGCACAAGGAGGCCCTGGCGCTGGCGGGCGAGCCCTATCCAGGCCACACCGAGCTTTTACAGGCCGAAGGCGCCCCCTTAGGCCAGCCACCCGCGCCGGTGCGGATGATGCTGGCCAATGAGCAGCTCAAGACGGTGCTGGTCACCATCCACATGGCCTTGCGCCAGGCCATCGAGGCGGTCACCTTCGAGTCGGTGCTGGAAACCATCCGAACCACCCACGACAGTGCCAAATTGTGGGGCGTCGATCGGCCCCGCATCGCTGTGGCGGGGTTGAACCCGCATGCAGGCGAGGGCGGTTTGTTTGGCGACGAGGAAATCCGCATCATCGGCCCGGCCATCGCGGCGGCCAGGGCCCTGGGCATCAATGTGACGGGCCCATTGGCGCCTGACACGGTGTTCATGCGCGCCAGGCACGCGGCCGATCACCCCGGCGAGTTTGATGTGGTGATCGCGATGTACCACGACCAGGGCCTGATCCCGGTGAAGTACATGGGTTTGGACCATGGCGTGAACGTCACCTTGGGCTTGCCCTTCGTGAGAACCAGCCCCGACCACGGCACGGCGTTTGATCTGGCCGGCACGGGCCGTGCCGATCCTTCCAGCTTGCTGCAGGCTTGGCGCATGGCGCGCCAACTCGTGGGCGGCCGGGGCGGCGCTTAAGCGGCTGATTTATTGCCGGCCAGGGCGGCCAGCTGGCGGCGCGCGCGCATGGTGGCGCGCTCGATCAATTCAGACTGCTCGAAGGCCTTGAACCGGCCCGAATCGCACATCTTGGCCAAGGTGCGCGAGGTCAGAGAGATCGTCTGCTTGTGCTGGTGGCCTTGGGTGAAGATGAAAAAGCTGCGGCCTTCACTGATCCAGGTCAGGCGCACGCGCTTCCATTCGCCTTGCATCAGCATCTGGTAGGCCGTGCCCTTGTTGATGTGGTGCACCAACTGCGCGCCAGCCGAAGGCACCGGCGGGGCGTCCAGGTTGATGTCGATGTCCAGCAGGCTGGGATCGCTGGGGCCGGCACTGTCGAGGTCGATGTCCAGCGGCTCGTTGGCCAGCGCGGCCTCGGGCATGAAGCCGGCCTGCTTGATTTCGTCAGCGCTCAGCGCTGTCACCACCGTCAGCGTGGGTGTCTCGGCGATGTTGTCCAGCGACGCGGGCAGCGGGTCGTTGGCAGCCTCTTCCCGGCTGGGGATGGTGATTTTCTCGACTTTGGTCAGTTGCGCTTCGAGCATGCGCACCGTCAGGTCGTGCTGGGGCTGGGCTTTGAGCGATTCCGCGTGCGAAGGCAGCAATTTGGAGAAGAAATCCTGCTTGGCCTCCTCGGACCACTGGATCAGGGCCAGGCCTTCGTTGAGGTCCTTCATCAGCTGAGGCAGTTTCATCAGAAACTCCTTGCGCAACTGGGGGCTGCCTTTGGGCTGCACGCTCAAAGCCAGGTCGTGCCCGGCCTTCTTGACGCGCTGCGCCATGGGCGATTGGGCGCCGTCGCGGGCGGTGGCCATGACTTGCACCTGGCTCCAGATCTGGGTCAGGAAGTCGCGGACGAACTCGGGCATCTCGACCGACGCCAGCTCCTTCTTGAGCACCTGCATGTAGCGTTGCTGCACGCGCAGGTCGGCTTCCTTGCCACTGAGCAAGGCCGCGACGGCAGCGTTTTCAGCGCTCTCCTGGCGGTTTTGCTCGTCGATGAAGGCTTCCAGATCCGTCAGCTTGGCCTCGTAGAGCTCCATGCGGTCGAAATCGCCCTCGACCACATCGTCCACCAAAGCGGTGATTCGGGTCAGGTAGGCCTGCCCCACGCCTTGCTCGTAGTCGTCAAAAGTGGCCGACAGGCTGGCGATGCGGTTCACGAAACGCCGCACCGGGTGTTTGCGTGAACTGAAAAAGCCCATGTCGTGCAGGGCCACGCGCAACACGGGCAACTGCAGGCGGGCAATCTGGCGGGCCATCTGCGGCGACACCTTGGGGTCCGACAGAACCTGGTCGAACAAGGCGGCCACGATGTCGATGACCATCTGGTCCAACGCCGCGCCGCCACTGGCGCGAACCAGTTCCTCGCGGTGGGCGCGGATCATGTTCACGGCCATCATCGGGCCGGCAAAGCCGCCTTGCGCCGCGCCATCGATCGGCACACCCGGGAAGGTGCCCGCGAAGTCGGCCGCCGAGGCCACGGCGCCGCTGTCCACGCCACCCCAGCCTTGCAGGTAAGGCACGCTGTTGAGTCGGCGGATCAGGGAGTTGAATTCGCCTGCAGCGTTTTGCGCTGCGGGATGGGCGCTGCCGCCCATGCCCGCCATCCCCGGGTGGGTGCCCGAGAAAGCTGTGTTGAATGCCGAGGCGGGCATCGACACGCCAAACATCTCGCTCAGGGCCTTGGCAGCGCGCTGGTGTGCCTGCAAAGGCGTGTTGCCGCTGTGGCTGGGCGCCGTGTCATTGAAGGTGCCCGGCTGGGTGGGCAGGGGGCTGGGCAGGCTGCCGGGGCTGGTGGTTCGGCCGCCTTGGCTGGACGCGCGGAATTTGCTGGCGCTGACCGGGTCCACCGGCCGCACGCCCTGCGAGCGCAACTCCGTCACGGTCATCTCGTAACTGTTCTTCAGCCCGGTGGCCAGGTGCCGGCCAATTTGTTGGGCGAGCAGGGTACTCACTTCCGGGTCCGTGCTGACCTCGGTCAAGGCTTCCAGCAAGGCTCCGCTCACCGTTTGGGGACGAAGCGGGTTGTGTTCCGCCAGGGCATCGTCCAGCAGAGGGCTCAGGTGGTCGTGGACCGCCTTGAACTCGCTTTCGCACTCCTGGCTCAGACTCTGGGCAAGTCGCTCGGCCACGACATTGCGTTCCACTTCGGCGTTGTCGACCAGGCTGAGGGCGTCCCAATCGGTTTCCGAGTACACCGTGCCGGCCGGGGTTTTTCGCCGGGAATCCTTGTTCACACGCTTGCGCAACTCAACCATGAAAGCCTGGTTGAGCACCGATGTCTTGCGCTGCAGGTCGAATTCGGCGGTCATCATCAACTGCCGGTGCGCATTGCTGGTGGAGGTGCTCGCCAGCAGCCCCATTTGGCTGCCAGCTTTGTCCACGGCCTCCGCCATCGCCACCTGGATGCGGCTGAGCGATGCCTGCAAAACGGGTTCAAGACGGGGGTCGGTCACGGGGCGAGTCCAGTCAGTTCGATCAAGGTGATGCATTGCTGCACCACCACTGTCCCAGATGGGGACTTCTTTTGATCTCTGGATATCGACCGCTCCGGCCCCTTCTTTCGTTATTGTTTCAAACTGTCACGAATCTCGCGGAGCAGGACAATGTCTTCCGGCGTGGGGGCAGGCGCTGCCGGCGCGGGGGCAGATTCTTTCTTGAGGCGGTTGATCTGCTTGATCATCAGGAAAATGATGAAAGCCAGGATCATGAAATTCAGCGCGACGGTCATGAAATTGCCGTAGGCAAACACCGCGCCGGCTTTTTTGGCCTCTGCCAGGGGCAATCCTGGCGTCTGACCTGCCAGGGCGATGTAGTAGTTGGAGAAATCCAGGCCGCCGACAACCTTGCCGACCAGGGGCATGATCAAGTCATTGACGACCGAATCGACGATCTTCCCGAAGGCGGCACCAATGATCACGCCCACGGCCAGATCTACCACATTGCCCTTGACGGCAAACTCCTTGAATTCACTGACGAAACCCATTGACTGACTCCTTCTCCCTGACGGGATGTGTTGCTGAACAGTAGAGGAGTATTGACGAAAACCGCGCCATGTCAACGACTGCGGTGCAGCGTCCGCTAGAATGCGAGGTTGACCCCCAAACTCAAGCCATCCAAACCATGAGCAATCAGCCAGTGGATCAAAGCCGCCGGACGTGGGTGACCATCGCCTGTGTCGCAGGTGGAGCAGGCGGCGTGGCCGCAGCCGTGCCCTTTGCCCTCACCTTCCAGCCGTCAGAGCGTGCGCTCGCGGCAGGTTCATCGGTTGAAGTCGACATCGGTGGCCTCAAGCCTGGCGAGATGGCGACGGTGGAATGGCGGGGTAAACCAGTCTGGATCGTCCGCCGCACGGCCGAGCAGGTCGCGGCCCTCGACAAGTTGGCCTCCGAACTGGCTGATCCCAATTCCGAACGCAAGCCCAGCGAACTCACCCCCGAGTACGCCCGCAATGTGCACCGCTCTATCAAGAACGACGTGTTCGTCGCGGTGGGTATCTGCACGCACCTCGGTTGCTCACCCACTTCCAAGTTCCAGTCGGGCCCGCAAGCGTCTTTGCCTGACAACTGGCCCGGTGGCTTCTTGTGCCCTTGCCATGGCTCGACCTTCGACTTGGCCGGCCGCGTCTACAAGAACATGCCCGCCCCGGACAACCTTGAAGTGCCGCAACACATGTACCTGTCAGACACCAAGATTCTCATTGGTGAAGACAAAAAAGCCTGACAGGAGAGGTCGACATGGCTGAATTCAAAGAAGCTCCTGCTGGCGCCGGCGCCGGCGCCAAACTGATGAACTGGGTCGACAACCGTTTCCCAGCCACCAAGCTGTGGAACGAGCACGCGGCCGAGTACTACGCCCCCAAGAACTTCAACTTCTGGTATTTCTTCGGCTCGCTGGCTTTGCTGGTGCTGGTGATCCAGATCGTGACCGGCATTTTCCTGGTCATGAACTACAAGCCGGATGCGGCCACGGCCTTTGCCTCGGTCGAGTACATCATGCGCGACGTGCCCTGGGGCTGGTTGGTGCGTTATATGCACTCAACTGGTGCGTCGGCATTCTTTGTGGTGGTCTACCTGCACATGTACCGTGGCTTGATCTACGGTTCCTACCGCACACCACGTGAACTGGTCTGGGTGTTTGGCTGCTTGATCTTCCTGTGCCTGATGGCCGAAGCCTTCATGGGCTATCTGCTGCCTTGGGGCCAGATGTCCTACTGGGGCGCTCAGGTGATCATCAACCTGTTCGCCGCGATTCCCTTTATCGGGCCTGACCTGGCCATCCTGATCCGGGGTGACTATGTGGTTGGCGATGCCACGCTCAACCGCTTCTTTGCGCTGCACGTCATTGCGGTACCTCTGGTGTTGCTGGGCCTGGTGGTGGCGCATTTGATCGCGCTGCATGAGGTAGGCTCCAACAACCCGGACGGTGTTGAAATCAAGGCCAAGAAGGATTCCAAGGGCCGCCCGCTGGATGGCATTCCTTTCCATCCTTACTACACCGTGCACGACATCATGGGGGTCGCTGGCTTCCTGATCGTCTTCACGGCGGTGATCTTTTTCGCGCCTGAAGCAGGTGGCTACTTTCTGGAGTACAACAACTTCATCCCGGCTGATCCGTTCCAGACGCCATCGCACATCGCGCCGGTGTGGTATTTCACGCCGTTCTACTCGATGCTGCGCGCCACCACCGATGACCTTGTCAATGTGTTGTGCGTGATCGCTGGTTTGGCGGCGGTGCTGAACCTCATCAAGGGCAAGGGCTCCATGCAAGCCAAGGTGGTGTCTCTGGTGGCTGCGGTCATCGGCATCTTCCTGCTCAAGACCTTCGACGCCAAGTTCTGGGGCGTCGTGGTGATGGGCGGTGCGGTGGTGATCCTGGTGTTCCTGCCCTGGTTGGACCACAGCCCGGTCAAGTCCATTCGCTACCGCCCTGACTTTGTGAAGTACTTGTACGCCGTGTTCGTGCTGTTCTTCGTGGTGCTGGGCTACCTCGGTATCCAGGCTCCGTCGGTGGTTGGTACACGCGTGGCCCAGGTCGGCACCATCTTCTACTTCGGCTTCTTCCTGCTGATGCCGTGGTGGAGCCAGCTGGGCACCTTCAAGAAGGTGCCTGACCGTGTGACTTTCGAGTCCCACTGAGCGCCTGCAGGAGAGACACAACATGAAGAAAATCCTTGCCTCCTTGCTGGCCGTGTTCGCCCTGATGAGTGGCGCGCGCGCCAGCACCGAGCTGGTGCTGGACCGGTTCCCCTACGAACGGGTGACCGATCTGGCGGCCTTGCAAAACGGTGCCAAGCTGTTCGTCAATTACTGCTTGAACTGCCACGCGGCCGGGTTCATGCGCTACAACCGCTTGCGCGACATTGGCCTGACTGAAAAGCAGATCAAGGAGAACTTGCTGTTCGCGACCGACAAGGTGGGTGAGACCATGAAGGTCTCCATGGACGCCAAGGACGCGAAGGCCTGGTTTGGCGCCACACCGCCTGACCTGACCTTGGTGGCCCGCTCGCGTGCCAGCCACGCTGGCTCCGGTGCCGACTACCTCTACACCTACCTGCGCACCTTCTACCGCGACGACGCCCGCCCCACCGGCTGGAACAACATCGTGTTCCCCAACGTGGGCATGCCTCATGCCATGTGGGAATTGCAGGGCCAGCGTGCAGCCAAGTTCGTGGAAGAGCAAGATCCGCACGATCCCGCCAAGAAAATCCACAAGTTCGAAGGCTTCGAGCAGTTGACCGATGGCAAGCTCAAGCCCCAGGAATTTGACAGCGAGATGGCCGATCTGGTGGCCTACCTGCAATGGATGGGCGAGCCCATGCAGGGTCAGCGCGTTCGCATTGGTGTGGGCGTGTTGATTTTTCTGAGCATCTTCTTCGTCATTGCCTGGCGCCTGAACGCGGCTTTCTGGAAAGACGTGAAGTAAAGCTTTCACAGCCTTGGGCGCAGTGGTTGTCCTGATCGGAGACCACTGCGCTTGCTCATTTTTCGGTGCTTGCACCCCAATAGTTTTTTGTCACTGAGGAGTCCTCCGCCATGATGGTGCTTTACTCCGGAACGACCTGCCCCTACTCGCACCGCTGCCGCTTTGTGCTGTTCGAGAAGGGCATGGATTTCGAGATCCGGGATGTTGATATTTTCGCCAAACCGGAAGACATCGCGCTGATGAACCCGTACAACGAGGTGCCCATCCTCGTTGAGCGCGACCTGATCCTGTACGAATCGCACATCATCAATGAATACATTGATGAGCGCTTCCCGCACCCCCAGCTGATGCCGGGCGATCCGGTGGCGCGCGCGCGCGTTCGTTTGTTCCTGCTCAACTTCGAGAAGGAGCTGTTTGCCCACGTCAACGTGCTGGAAGGCCGTGGCATCAAGGGCAACGACAAGCAACTGGAAAAGGCCCGTTCGCAGATCCGCGATCGCCTGACCCAGTTGGCGCCGATCTTCTTGAAGAACAAGTACATGCTCGGCGACGATTTCTCGATGCTGGACGTGGCCATTGCGCCGCTGCTGTGGCGCCTGGATTACTACGGCATCGAGTTGTCCAAGAACGCCTTGCCCTTGTTAAAGTACGCCGAACGCATCTTCTCGCGCCCGGCTTACATTGAGGCGCTCACCCCGTCCGAGAAAGTCATGCGCAAGTGATCAGCACTTGCCACCGGATCCTATGACCACGACGCCGATCGATTCCGACAGCCAGGGCACGTCCACCAGGCCTTACCTCATTCGGGCCCTGCACGACTGGTGCACCGACAATGGCTTCACGCCTTACCTGGCCGTGTATGTGGATCGTTCGGTTCAGGTGCCACAGGAATACGTCAAGAACAACGAGATCGTCCTTAATGTCAGTTTCGAGGCGACGACCCAGCTTCAGCTGGGCAATGAGTTCGTGGAGTTCAAGGCGCGTTTCGGTGGCATTGCCCGTGAAATTTCGGTGCCGGTGGACCATGTGATTGCCATCTATGCCCGAGAGAATGGGCAAGGCATGGCCTTCCCTGTGCCAACGGCAACGGGCGGCATGGATGATGATCTGTCCCTCGACGAGCCCACCGGTGACGCACCTGTCGACGGCGCAGAGCGTTCGGGCTCGCCCTTGCGCTTGGCCAGGACACCGCGCGCTGCGCCGGCGAAAGAGAAAGAGCGCGTCAGCACCAAGGCATCCGCCAAGGCCGATGACAAAAGCCCCACCAAGGCTTTGTCTCCGGTCAGCATCGTCAGCTCGGAAGGTGATGAACCACCGCCCGAGTCGCCACCACCTTCGGGTGCTGGCCGACCTGCTTTGCGTCGCGTGAAGTGAAATCGAAGTCAGAGGCACAGTACAATACTGCGCTTAAGAGTTCTTCGCCGCTTTAGCTCAGTTGGTAGAGCAACCGCCTTGTAAGCGGTAGGTCGTCAGTTCGAATCCGACAAGCGGCACCAAGTAGACAAAGGCCCCAGTGTTAATCGCACTGGGGCCTTTTCTCATTGGGCACGCAGGTTCAATCAGCGCATCCAACCCATCCGGCGCCGCACAGCGGGCAGGCCCAGCAGGCCCAATCCGCCCAGGAGCATCAGCGTCGTGCTGGGTTCTGGCACGGCTTGCACGGCCACAAAGTTGTCGAGCGCGGTTTCTTCGCAGCAGTTGATGCCGCCGATCTCCGGGCCTTCGCGCCAGACGATCTTCGTGATGGCGGTGTCACTGATGATGCCTTGGAACAAGGGGGTGTTTTCGGTGGCGTTCAAAGGCAGCACGGGGATGCCCTGGTAGGTGGTGTCGCCATCGGCAAAGTAGAAGTCCAGGAAGCCAGGGCCGGGCGTGGCGGGATCGAAGGCGTCGATGTCAAAACCAAATGACTTGTAGAGGCCAGCGACATTGATGTGGTACTCGGCCTCGGGCAAGTCGCGCGTGGTGGCGAACAGCTCCTTGTCACCAGAGCCCTGGAAAACCTCAAGGTTGGCCAGGTTGGTCGAGACCGACACGCCGGGCAGGATGTCCACGCCCGACATGTTTGCGCCATCGGCAAAGGATTCGAAGTCTTGCGTGACCACGGGTGCTGCGCCAATGGCCGTGAGGAAGGCGGTGCGGTCACCGAAGAGGGTGACGTTGGCCGCGTGGGCCCCGCTGGTGGCGGCGATGGCGAGCAGCGCAGCGGCGGCCAGACGTTGGAGGTGGGGGGTGTGTTGTTTCATGGTGGTTTACCGGGCGGTTGATTGAGCGTCGGAGGCGTTGGCGGCCTTGGCGGCAGCCGCGCCGAAGGTGCTGGGCGTGGTGGGTGTGGAGACGGTGCAGTCGCGCGACATGTCGATGGCCAGCGCGGAGTCATCGGCCCAGAACTCCGGGGCGCTGCCACCAAAGTTGGTCACCTTCCATTGCACCTTCACGTTCACGGCCATGGGGGCCGTGGAGGTGTTGCGGATGCAGCGATGGCGGCTGAAGCTTTGCGCGGCCCACGATGCCGTGGTTTCAGCGCCAGCGTTGGTGCTCTTGAGCGCGTAGGTGTCCGGGCCAAAGGTGCTGGCCTGAGGGCTGCCTTCGACGCCTCCGATCAGGATCTGCGCTTCACACCAGTCCTGCGCCGCGTTGCCGGTGTTGCTGCTGCAGCGGGCCTCTGCATCAAACCGTGCACTCACGAGCACAGCGGTTTGAGGCGGCACGAAGATGGTGGTGCCCGCCGAGGGCAGGTCCTGGAACACGGTGGTGCTGGTGGTCTGCGGGTTGGTGTTGGTGACCACGCGCTTGAAGAAGCTGCCGCCGCTGGTGAAGGTTTCAACGCCGTCGATGGCCATGGCGCTGCTGATGGCGGCCAGGCTGAGAAGGACGCCTGCGGTGAGGCGGTGGTGGGCATGTTTCATGGTTTGCTCCTTGAATGGGTTGACTGATGTGGCTGTGTGACACCGACCGGGTTCTTGATCGGATGGCCGCAATGTCTGTTCATTCAGGGTGGCGCCATACCCCTAACTTCGTGGCGTTCCCTAGGGCTAGGGGGACTGTCACTGACAAACTAGGGGCCAAGAAAAAGCCCGCACGAGGCGGGCTTGGGGGCTTCAAAGGGGCTGTTGGTTCACTGTGGTGCCAGCAGCTTGTTGAAGGTGTCCAGGTCTTCGGGCTTGAGCGTGCCGCTGGCTTGGCGAAGCCGCATGCTGGCCACCAATACGTCGTACCGGGCCTTGTAGAGGTCCTTCTGCGTGTTGGCTACCAGGTTCTGCGCGTCCAGCACATCCTTGTTGATGCGCACGCCCACGCGGTAGCCCAGTTGCGTGGCTTCCAGCGCCAGCTTGGCCGAGCTTTCAGCGGCTTCATAGGCCTTGACCTGAGCCATGCCGGACTGAACCACCAGGAAGGCTTGACGCGTGCCCAGGGTGATGGTGCGCTTGGCGTTTTCGAGGTCGTGCTCGGCCTTCTCTTCGCCGACCAGTGTTTCCTTGATGCGGTTCTGCACTGCAAAACCAGCGAACAAGGGAACGTTCAACTCAAGGCCGACCGCTGCCGTGGTGCCAGCGCTGCCAGCAACCTGGGCTGCGGCAGCACCAGGTGCATTGCTGTCGATGTCCGTGTTGGCGATGGTTGCGGTGGCATCCAAGGTGGGCATGTGGCCGGCGCGGGCTTTGGCGGTGTCCAGCTTGGCCAGTGCCAGCGCCACCTCGGCCTTGCGGACCGTGGGTGATTGCGCAGTTTGTGAGGTCCACTCGTCCACCGATGAGGGCATCAGCACGGGCAGGTTCACGGGGGTCATCAAGGGCCGGGGCTTGACATCGATCTGGCCCACCAGTTGGTCCAGGGCCAGGCCCTTGACGCGCAGGTCGTTGGTGGCTGCGATTTCCTGGGCGCCGGCCAGGTCAAAGCGTGCCTGGGCTTCGCGGGTGTCCGTGATGGTCGCGTTGCCGACTTCAAAATTGCGCTTGGCCGCGGCCAGTTGCTCGGACAGCGCCTTCTTGTTGGTCTGCGACGTGTTCAGGATGTCTTGGGCGGCGAGCACATCAAAGTAGGCCTGCGTGAGCCGCACAACCAAGTCGTCCTCGGCCGATTTCAGGCTCGCTTGCGCGGCCACCAGCGCTTGTTGGCCCCGGCCCACATCGGCGTCGTTGGCGCGGTTGAACAGCGGTTGCTTGGCCGACAGGCCGAAGGTCTTCTTTGTGCCATAGCCACTGGCCGCCTCGCCAGCCAGGCCCGGTGCGCTGGAGTCGAGGTAGGTGCGGTCGATGGTGCCTCTGAAGCCCACCGTGGGCAGACGCAAGGCATCCGCTTGGGCCGCCTTGTATTGGGCAGAGTCGGCTTCCGACTTGGCCGACAGGTAGGCGGCGTCATAGCTTTTGGCCGCTTGAAAGAGTTCCACCAATGACTGGGCTCGCGCCTGCTGTGTTTGAGCACTGGCCCAACTGGACATGCTCATCAGCACAATGGCCGCTGCGCAAACCACTGGGCGCAGAGCGGGGCGTTTCGAGTTCGGGGACATCTTTTGAATCCTGTCAGAAGTGGAAGCGGCTGGGAATGACAAAGCCAGCCAGGCGAGGTGCGGTGGTGTCGAACAGGTCTTCGCTGCTGAACTGGCCGTTGCCCAAGCGCGTGAACAAACGGGCACGCATGATGGGCTCTTCGCCCACGATGGCCAGCAGGCGGCCACCTTCCTTGAGCTGGTCCAGCAGGGCTTGCGGCACCGTGGCCACTGAGCCTGTCAGCAAGATGGCGCCAAAGGGTGCTTGCGCAGGAAAGCCCTCGGCGCCGTCGGACTGAACGATCTCTGCGTTGTTGACGCCAGCGCGGCGCAGGTTGTTGCGGGCTGCCTGGACCAGATCAGCCTGGGCTTCGAGGCCGATGACGCGCTGGGCTTTGTGAGCGAGCAGGGCGGTGACGTAGCCGGTGCCGGCTCCGATGTGCAGCACGGTGTCGCGCTTGCCCAGGTTCAGGTCTTGCACCAGGCGGGCTTCCAGCTTGGGCGCGAGCATGGCCCGGCCACCAGGCAAGGGCACTTCCAGGTCCATGAAAGCCAAGGACTTATGGGCTTCGGGCACGAAGTCTTCGCGGCGCACGACGGACAACAGGGACAGGATGGAGCTGTCCAGCACATCCCAAGGGCGGATCTGCTGTTCGATCATGTTGAAGCGGGCTTGTTCGACGTTCATGAAGACATCCTAGGTGCAGTCGGAGAAGTTAAATATTGGGAAAAAGCAGGGATTTTAAGAACTGCAGTGCCCGGACAACGGAAAACGGTGGGCATTTTTGGTCATTTCACCAAACCACGAAGCAAGAGCTCGATTTGCGTGGCAATGAATTGCGGTGGGTCCAAGGGGACAGGGTTGACCGAACAGGCGGCCGAGCAATGCCGGTAAAGCACCAGGAAGTGCACGGGCGCGATCAAGGCGTGAACCACGGCGCTCACATCCATGTCGCGGAACTCGCCTCGGTCCATGCCGCGTTGCACGGCCCTGGTCAGCATGGCGTGCGCGGGCGCCACCACTTCGTCCATGTAGAACTGGATCAGGTCAGGGAAGTTGTTGGCCTCGGTGATGATGACCAGCATGATCCCGGACGCCTTGGATGCGCCAACACGAGACCACCACGTGTGGGCCAGCAAATGCAGCAACTCGGAGGTGGGGCCTTCGAACTGCTCCACGATGCCGCTGCCCTCGGCAATGACTTCGACCAGGTGGGTGCGCACCACAGCCTTGAACAATTCTTCCTTGCTCGGGTAGTACAGGTACAAGGTGCCTTTTGAGACGCCGGCCAGGCGGGCCACTTCTTCAGTGCGCGTGGCGGCAAAGCCTTTTTCGACGAACAGCGTCAGGGCGGCTTCCAGCAACTCTTGAGGCCGGGCTGCCTTGCGGCGCTGGCGACCCGGCCCGACCGATTGGATCAGCGAGGTCACAGGGCAGGATTTTTTGATGGCAGACAAGGGCTGGCGTTGGTAACTGACCGACTGGTCAGTAATGTAGCGTTAATAATCATTTGCATGGAACGCGCTCAACCCCAACCCCGCAGTGCTTACGCGCACTTTGACACCATCTCGACCCGCTGGATGGACAACGACATCTACGGGCATGTCAACAACGTCACTTATTACAGCTATTTTGATTCGGCGGTGAACCGCTACCTGATTGAAGCCGGCGTGCTGGACATCCACGACGGTGGCGTGATCGGCCTGGTGGTGGAGACCCATTGCAATTACTTCGCGCCTTTGGCCTTCCCGCGCAATGTCGAGGCCGGCATCCGCGTGACCAAGATTGGCAGCAGCAGCGTGCGCTACGAAATCGGGTTGTTCGACGAAGGACAGCCCTTGTCGGCGGCCAGCGGGCACTTCGTGCATGTGTACGTGGACCGCGTCACACGCCGCCCCACCAGCTTGCCAGCAGACTTCGCGCTGGCGGTGCAGAAGCTGCAAGTGGCGGAAACCTGATCAGGCATTCAAGCGAAAACACCCTGTTGGTAACTGGTCAAAATTTGACTATGATCATTGTCTGAATTTCCTGTCCTCACATTTCTGGAGCCGCCAATGAGCCTGATGGGCCAAATGATGCACATGCCCTTGACGATCTCGTCGTTGTTGACGCACGCCTCGCGTCACAACGGAGATGTCGAGATCGTCTCCAAGCGGGTCGAAGGCGACATGCACCGCACCACCTGGACCGAGGTGGACGTGCGCGCGCGTAAGCTGGCCCAAGCCCTGGCCCGCCTGGGCCTGCAGGCCGGTGACCGTGTCGGCACCCTGGCCTGGAACGGCTACCGCCACGTTGAGATCTATTACGGTGTCTCGGGCTCCGAGCTGGTGTGCCACACCATCAACCCCCGCCTGTTCCCGCAGCAGGTGGCCTGGATCATCAACGACGCCGAGGACAAGGTCCTGTTCGTTGACCTGAACATCTTCCCTCTGGTCGACAAGCTCGCTGCCATGCTGCCCACCGTCAAGCACGTGGTGGTGATGGCCGCGCGCGAGCACATGCCCAAGGAGTCGTCGATCCCGAACCTGTTGTGCTACGAAGAGCTGCTGGCCGCCGAGGACGGCAACTACCAGTGGCCCGACTTTGACGAGAACACCGCCGCCAGCCTGTGCTACACCTCGGGCACAACCGGCAACCCCAAGGGCGCGCTGTACTCGCACCGCTCCACCGTGCTGCACGCCTACGCCGCGGCCTTGCCCGATGCCATGAACGTGGCCTCGAAGGACACCGTGCTGCCCGTGGTGCCCATGTTCCACGTCAACGCCTGGGGCCTGCCTTACACGGCCGCCCTCATCGGCTGCAAGCTGGTGCTGCCGGGCCACCACCTGGATGGCGCTTCGCTGTTCAACCTGTTCGAGACCGAGAAGGTCACCTTCAGCGCTGGCGTGCCGACCATCTGGCTGGGCTTGCTCAACCACGTCAAATCCAACAACCTGAAGTTCAGCACCTTCAAGAGCACCGTGATTGGTGGCGCCGCTTGCCCGCCCGCCATGATCAAGACGCTGCAGGATGACTTCGGGGTCGAGGTGATCCACGCTTGGGGCATGACCGAGATGTCGCCGCTGGGCACGCTCAGCCGCCTCAAGGCCAAGCATGCCGACATGTCCAAGGACGCCAAACAGCGCATCCTTGAAAAGCAGGGCAAGGGCATCTATGGCGTGGACATGCGCATCGTCGATGCCGAAGGCAAGACGCTGCCTTGGGACGGCAAGACGCCAGGCGACCTGGAAGTGCGCGGCCACTGGATCATCAACAGCTACTTCAAGGTCGACAAGTCGCCCTTGCACGGCGGCTGGTTCCCCACGGGCGACGTGGCCACCATCGACGCCGACGGCTACATGCAGATCACCGACCGTTCCAAGGACGTGATCAAGTCGGGTGGCGAATGGATCAGCTCGATCGATCTCGAGAACGTGGCGATGGGCCACCCGGCCATCCACGAGGCCGCGGCGATTGCGGCCTGCCACCCCAAGTGGGACGAGCGCCCCTTGCTGGTTGTGGTGAAGAAGCCCGGCGCTGAAGTGACCCGCGAAGAGATCCTGGCCTTCTACGACGGCAAGATCCCCAAGTGGCAGACGCCCGACGACGTGGTCTTCACCGATGAGATCCCCCACACCGCCACGGGCAAGATCTACAAGTTGAAGCTGCGCGAGCAGTTCAAGGACCACCAGCTGCCCACGGTTTGATCTGTCCAGACCCGCCACGAAGCGCCCTGAGGGGCGCTTTTTTCATGGCCGTGGCAGGTTGGATTCAGTCCGGAAATGTAGGAATATCGGGTCATCCCTGAATGACCCCCCGGGTTAGGGGGGGTAATCTCTGTATCTGGTCGATACCCCACCGAGGAAACAGCAATGAACTTTCAACGCCGAGCATTGAGTATTTTTGTGGCCGCCTCTCTGAGCGCCAGCGCCGCCATGGCCCAAAAAGGTGAGACGGTCAAAGTCGCATGGATTGACCCACTGTCGGGTTTGATGGCCAGCGTGGGCCAAAACCAGCTCAAGACCTACCAGTACATCGCCGAGAAGCTCAACGCGAGCAACCCGGCGGGCGTGAAGTTTGAAATCGTCAGCATCGACAACAAGCTCAGCCCTGCGGAAACACTCAATGCCTTGAAGTCGGCTGTCGACCAAGGGGTGCGCTACGTGGTGCAGGGCCTGGGTTCGGGCGCCGGCCTGGCCCTGATGGACGCCGTGAACAAGCACAACGAGCGCAATCCAGGCAAGGAAGTGATCTACCTGAACTACGCGGCGGTGGATCCCGACATGACCAACAGCAAGTGCAGCTACTGGCACTTCCGCTTCGATGCCGACACCTCCATGAAGATGGAAGCGCTGACGACCTTCATGAAGGACCAGACCGACATCAAGAAGGTCTACCTGATCAACCAGAACTACGCACACGGCCAGCAGGTGTCCAAGTTCGCCAAGTCCAACCTGGCCCGCAAGCGCCCGGACGTGCAGATCGTGGGCGATGACCTGCACCCACTCGCGCAGGTGCGTGATTTCTCACCCTATGTGGCCAAGATCAAGGCCTCTGGCGCTGACACGGTGATCACCGGCAACTGGGGCTCCGACCTGGCGCTGCTGGTCAAGGCTGCCAACGACGCTGGCCTGAACGCCAAGTTCTACACCTACTACGCCAACTTCGGTGGCACGCCCACGGCGCTTGGCCCCGCCGTTGAAGGCCGCGTCTTCCAGGTGGGTTATGGGCACTACAACATGGGCGGCGAGTACGGCAAGATGCTGGCCGAGTTCAAGAAGCGTTTCAACGACGACTTCTACTCGGCGGGCAGCTACTCCGCCATGGTGCTACTGGCCGAGGGCATCGCCAAGGCCAAGTCGACCGACCCCGTCAAGGTGGCCGCCGCAATGGAAGGCATGAAGTTCACCAGCTTCAATGGCCCGGTTGAAATGCGCAAGGCTGACCACCAGCTCCAGCAGCCTTTGTTCATCGCCAGGTGGCAGAAGGTGGACGCCAAGAACGCCTACGACGTCGAGAAGACGGGGCTGACCTTTGCGCCGGTCAAGTCCTACGACGCTTACGTGGCCAGCACGCCCACGTCTTGCCAGATGAAGCGTCCTTCGTGATGCCAGGCGGCGCCTGACGGCGCTGCCGCACCTCGCAGTAGCAGTAAGGCGGAACGCTTGGCGTGGCGGTCCGATCAACGCCAATGAGCGCCCCCCTGTCCGCGGTCACCGCGGCAGGGGCCCCTCGTCAGCCTAGCGGTTGACCGATTTCAGCGCCACGGTCGCTCTGTCATGGAAACTTTCGTCGTCTTCTTCTTGAGTGGTCTCAGCTACGGGCTGCTGCTCTTCATGCTCAGCTCCGGGCTGACGCTTATTTTCAGCATGATGGGCGTTCTGAACTTCGCCCACGCCAGCTTCTACATGCTGGGTGCTTACTTTGCCTACGAGATCACGGGGTACGTGGGCTTCTTCCCTGCGCTGATCCTGTCCCCCATCCTCGTGGGTTTGCTGGGTGCGGCCTTCGAGCGCTACAGCTTGCGCAAGGTGCACGCATACGGGCACGTGCCCGAGCTGCTGATCACCTTTGGCCTGTCCTATGTGATCGTTGAAGTGGTGCGTTTGTACTTCGGCCCTTCTAACGTCGACTACCGGGTGCCCGAGCTGCTGAGTGGGCCGCTGTTCACCGTGGCCAATGTGCAAGGGCAGGGTCTGGCCTGGCTGTGGGGCGCGGGCGATGCCGCGATCTGCGCACCGGATTCCGGCAACTCCTGCACCCAGTTCCCGCTGTACCGGGGCTTCATGGCCATCGTCGCCCTGTTCATGCTGGGATCGCTGTGGCTGTTGCTGACCCGCACCCGCGTCGGCCTCATCATCCAGGCGGCGCTCACGCACCCGGACATGGCGCAAGCGCTGGGCCACAACGTGCCCCGCGTGATGATGGGTGTGTTTGGCGGCGGCTGCGCGCTGGCCGGCCTGGCCGGTGTGATCGGCGGGAATGCCTTCGTGACCGAACCCAACATGGCGGCTTCGCTGGGCGCCATCATCTTCGTGGTGGTGGTAGTCGGTGGCATGGGCTCGCTGGCGGGGGCCTTCCTGGCGTCCATCCTGATCGGCCTGATGCAGACCTTCGCGGTGGTGGTGGACGTGTCCATCGCCTCGGTGATGCAGAACATGGGCAACCCAGTGAGCTTTGACCACTGGGCCTACCCGCTCCTCAAGATTTCGGTGTCGCAGATGGCGCCGATCCTCCCGTACCTCCTGCTGGTGCTCATTCTGATCTTCAGGCCCAAGGGCCTGTTGGGCACGCGCGAGGAGTAAGCCGCCATGTCATCAACTACCTTTTACCGCTTCAAACCTTACAACCTTGGCCGCTGGATCGTGTGGACGCTGTTCGCACTGGTCTTGCTGGTGGCCCCCTTGCTGTGGACCAGCAGCCTGTCGATGACGATGTTGTCGCAGATGGGCATCGGCATCATCGTCTGCCTGTCTTACAACATGCTGTTGGGGCAGGGCGGCATGCTCAGCTTCGGGCACGCGGTGTATTCGGGGCTGGGGGCTTTCGGGGCCATCCATGCGCTGAACTTTGCGTCGTCGGGTAGCCTGCCCATCCCGGTCAGCCTGGTCCCCATGGTGGGCGGCGTGTCGGGCCTGCTGGTGGCGGCGCTGTTCGGCGCGGTCACCACCAAGAAGTCGGGCACCACCTTCGCCATGATCACGCTGGGCATCGGCGCGCTGGTGTTCTCGATGTCATTGATGCTGCCCGAGTTCTTCGGCGGCGAGGGGGGCATCTCGAGCAACCGCGTCATTGGCGATGCGGTGATGGGCATCACCTTCGGTCCGCAGATCCAGGTGTACTACCTGATCGCGGTCTATTGCTTTGTGTCGACCGCCTTGATGTTCGCCTTCACGCAGACGCCGCTGGGCCGCATGCTCAACGCCGTGCGCGACAACCCCGAGCGCGTCGAGTTCATCGGCTACGACACCCAGCGCGTGCGCTACATCTCTTTTATGGTGGCGGGCTTCTTCGCGGGCATCGCGGGCGGCTTGGCGGCACTGAACAACGAGATCGTGACGGCCGAAGTGATGAGCGCTGAGCGCTCGGGCGCCTACCTGCTGTTCACCTTCATCGGTGGTGCACTGTTCTTCTTCGGCCCCATCATCGGCGCGGTGCTGATGGTGCTGGCCGAGGTGTTATTGCACGAGATGACCAAGGCCTGGCTGCTTTACCTGGGCGTGGGTTTCCTGGCCATGGTGATGTACGCACCGGGCGGCTTTGCCGCACTGTTGATGATGAACGTGCGCGTGGCGGCCTTCGGCATGATGCGGCGCCTGTGGGTGGCTTACCTGGCCTTGTTCAGCACGGCCTTCACGGCGCTGGTGGGCATCTCGGTGATGGTCGAGATGGTGTACCACCGCAAGCTCAACGAGGCCTTGGGGCCCACGATGACCTACTGGAAGGTCGAGATCAACACCGACAGCCCGACGGCGTGGATGGGCGCGGGCCTGCTCACCTTGGTTGGCGCTGTTCTGTTTGAAGTGGCTCGTCGCCATTTCGCCGCCCGCTGGAGCGCGGTGCAAGACGACATCGAGGCTGAAACACGCCGCCGTGAAGCGCTTTGAACCCACGAACCTGAAGCCCCAGTGATGAGTACTCCCCACACTTCCTCAGGCGCATCGTCGAGCGGCTTTGCCCTCGAGTTGCGCGATGTGCGCAAATCCTTTGGCAAGACTGAAATCATCCGCGGTGCCCAGCTGCAGGTGAAGGAAGGCGAGCGTGTGGCCTTGATCGGCCCCAACGGCGCCGGCAAGTCAACCTTGTTCAACCTGATCAGCGGCCGCATGGCGCCCTCCAGCGGCGAGATCTTGCTCAATGGTGAGCGCATTGATGGCCGCACGCCTTACGACGTCAACCGCCGTGGGCTGGCCCGCAGCTTCCAGGTGTCCAACCTGTTCCCGCGCCTCAGCGTGTTCGAGAACATCCGCTGCGCGGTGTTGTGGTCCATGGGCGAGGGCTATGCCTTCTGGCGCTTCCTGTCTAAGCTGGATGCCGCCAATGCACGTGCCGAAGAAGTGCTGGGCATGATCCGCCTGCAGCGCAAGCGCAATGTCATGGTGTCGTCTTTGACGTATGCCGAGCAACGCGCGCTGGAGATCGGCGTGACGATCGCGGGCGGCGGCAAGGTCATCTTGCTGGACGAACCCACGGCGGGCATGAGCAAATCTGAGACCGCCAACTTCGTGAACCTGATCCGCGAGGTGACGGTGGGCAAGACGCTGCTGACGGTGGAACACGACATGGGCGTGGTGTTCGGCCTGGCCGACCGCATCGCGGTGCTGGTGTATGGCGAGGTGATCGCTTTTGACACGCCTGAAAAAGTCCGCGGCAACGAGCGGGTGCGCGAAGCCTACCTGGGTTCGGCCCTGGCCGACCAGCAAACCCTTGAGGCCGGAGTCTGACCATGTTGTCCATTCAGAAACTGCACGCCTTCTACGGCAAAAGCCACATCCTCCACGGCGTGGACCTGGAAGTGAAATCAGGCGAAATCGTGGCCCTGCTGGGCCGCAATGGCTCGGGCCGATCCACCACCATCAAGGCCGTGATGGGCCTGGTGCAGGGCGAGGGCAAGGTGTCCTGGAACGGCACCGACATCCTCGGCCACAAGACCTACGACATCGCCCGGCGCGGGCTGGGTTATGTGCCCGAAAGCCGCGATGTGTTCCCGAAACTGACGGTGGAGCAGAACCTGCTGCTGGGCCAGCAACCGGGGCGGGGTGGCAAGAAAAACGGGCGCTGGTCGCTGGACGACATGTACCAGATGTTCCCGCGCTTGAAAGAGCGCCAGCACACCGAAGCCGGGGTGCTGTCGGGCGGCGAGCAGCAGATGCTCACGCTGTGCCGCACCTTGATGGGCGACCCCGACCTGATCATGATCGACGAGCCGACCGAAGGCCTGGCGCCCAAGATCGTGGAGTTGGTGGGTGAATATTTGAAAGAGCTCAAGCGGCGCGGCTTGGCCGTGTTGCTGGTGGAGCAGAAGCTCACGATTGCGCTGGACATCTCTCAGCGCTGCTACGTGATGGGCCATGGCGAGGTGGTTTTTCAGGGCACGCCTGAAGAGCTGAAGGCCGACAGCAACGTTCGCCGCGAGTGGTTGGAAGTGTGAGGATTTAAGCGTTTACCCTGGGCTTTTGGCGACCGTTGCAGTGTTGCCGCAAGGGTTAATGCAGCTATTCTTACAATGGTTCTTTTCAGATTCCCCACACGAGTGAGATTGGCATGAGCACCTCCTACCAAGTCGCCGACGGCATCGCCGTCATCACGCTGGAAAACCCACCCGTCAATGGTCTGGGGCAAAGCACGCGCGCCGGCATCGTTGATGGCATCACCAAGGCTCAGGCCGACGACGCCGTGCAAGCCGTGGTCATCACCGGTTCGGGCAAGGTCTTTTGCGGTGGTGCCGACATCCGTGAGTTCGGATCGCCCAAGGCCTCAGCCGCGCCCGATTTGCACGTCACCATTGCAGCGGTCGAGCAATCGACCAAGCCCGTCGTGGCGGCCATCCATGGCGTGGTCATGGGCGGAGGCCTGGAACTGGCCCTGGGGTGCCACTACCGTGTGGCGGCTTCTGGCACGCAAGTGGCCCTGCCTGAGGTGAACATCGGCCTGGTGCCAGGCGCCGGCGGCACGCAGCGCCTGCCGCGCGTGCTGGGTGTGGAAACTGCACTCGAGATGATCACCACGGGTGCTTCGGTGCCCAGCGAGAAGTTGATCCTGGCGCCTGGCCAGAAGTTGTTCAGCCAGTTGGTTGATGGTGACTTGCTGGCCGGCGCCAAGATCTTCGCCAAGCAGATCGCCGCCGCACGCCCACTGCCGTCGGTTCGTGACCTGACGGTGGCCAAGCCCACCGATCCTGAGTTGTTCATCAAGACCCGTGCTGCCCTGGCCAAGACCCGCCGCAACCTGGAAGCGCCGCAGCGTTGCGTCGATTGCGTGGAAGCCTCGGTCAGCCTGACGGATCTGGACGCTGGCATCAAGTTCGAGCGTGATGTGTTCGAGCGCATCGTCACCAGCGACCAGGCACGTGCGCAGCGCCACGCCTTCTTCGGCGAGCGTGCCGCCAGCAAGATCCCCGATGTGCCCGCCGACACGCCTTTGCGCAAGGTCGATAAGGTGGCCATCATTGGCGCCGGCACCATGGGTGGCGGCATTGCCATGTGCTTCCTGAACGCGGGCGTGCCCGTGACCTTGCTGGAGATGAAGCAGGAAGCCATCGACCGTGGCCTGGGCATCATCCGCAAGAACTACGAAGCGCAGGTGTCCAAGGGCAAGCTGGCCCAGGCCAAGTATGAGCAGCGCATGGCCCTGCTCAGCACCACGCTGAGCTACGACGACATCGCGCAGGCCGACATGGTGATTGAGGCTGTGTTTGAAGATCTGGGCGTGAAGTCGCAGGTGTTCGCTAAGCTGGACCAGGTGATGAAGCCGGGCGCGATCCTGGCCTCCAACACCTCGACGCTGGACGTGGACAAGATCGCCGAAGTGACCAAGCGCCCGAGCGACGTGGTGGGCCTGCACTTCTTCAGCCCGGCCAATGTGATGCGCCTGCTGGAAGTGGTGCGCAGCAAGCACACCGCCAAGGACGTGATGGCCACCGTGATGGCCGTGGCCAAGAAGATCAAGAAGGTGGCGGTGGTCTCGGGCGTGTGCGATGGCTTCATTGGCAACCGCATGTTCGAGCAATACACCCGCCAAGCCGGCTTCCTGATCGAAGAGGGCGCCACGCCTGAGCAGGTCGACAAGGCTGCCGAGAAGTTCGGCATGGCCATGGGACCCTTCCGCGTGGGCGACCTGGCTGGCAACGACATTGGCTGGGCGATCCGCAAGCGCCGCTATGTTGAAAAGCCCAATATGCGCTACAGCAAGGTTGCTGACTTGATCTGTGAGGTGGGCCGTTTCGGCCAGAAGGCTGGTAAGGGCTGGTACGACTATGAAGTCGGCAAGCGCGAACCCGTGCCATCGACCGAAGTGCTGGCCATCCTCGACAAGTTCCGCCAGGACAACCACATCACGCCACGCGAGATCAGCGATGAAGAGATCGTCAGCCGTCTGGTGCTGTCGCTGACCAACGAAGGCGCCAAGATCCTGGAAGAAGGCATTGCCAACCGCGCCTCTGACCTGGACATGGTCTACCTGACCGGCTATGGCTTCCCCATCTACCGTGGTGGCCCGATGCTGTACGCCGACATGGTCGGCTTGCCTCAGGTGATTGAACAGATGAAGGCCTTCCAGCAGAACCCGCACGATGATGTGGCCTTCTGGGAGCCTGCACCGCTGCTGGCCAAGCTGGCGGCCGAGGTCAAGAACTTCACCGGGCAGGCTTGATCCACAAGCCTGGCGACCAAGGCGGTTGACTGAATCAAAAGGGGTCTGCAGCACTGTTGAAGCTGTGGACCTTTTTTTTGGCCGCCTGTTCATTTTTCAATCCGAGGTCAGCATGTCTTCATTCATTGAAACCACGCAGAACGGGCACATCCTGGAGATCCGCGTCAACCGGCCGGAGAAGCACAACGCGTTGTCGCCCGAGATGTACAGCGACATCGCCAAGGCCTATGGCGAACTGAGCCGCAACCCCGATTTGCGCGTGGCGCTGCTGCATGCTGAGGGCAAGCACTTCACCTCGGGCGTTGAGTTGGACAAGTTCGCGCCCATTTTCGGCAACGGCAAGGGCTTCGAGATCGGCGAGGGCGAGATCGACCCCTTCGGGCTGCAAGGCCCGCGCCACAGCAAGCCGGTGGTGATGGCGGTGCAGGGCAACTGCTTCACCTGGGGCGTCGAGATCATGCTCAACACCGAGGTGCGTGTGGCGGCCGATGACACGCGCTTCGCGATGCTGGAAGTCAAGCGTGGCATCTTCCCCTGCGCCGGTGCCACCTTGCGGTTGCCGCAGCAGATGGGCTGGGCCAATGCGCAGCGCTACCTGCTGACGGGCGATTTTTGGTACGCGCCAGAGTCGCACCGTTTGGGCCTGGTGCAAGAAGTCGTGCCGGCCGGCCAGCAACTGGCCAAGGCCCGCGAGATCGCCGAGCAGATCGCCAAGGCCGCGCCGATGGGCGTGCAGAACGTGTTGAAGTCCACGCGCCTGGCGTGGAACGAAGGCGAGGCCGAAGCCGCCAAGCACCTGTTCAAAGACCTGCTGCCCGTGATGCAAAGCGAAGACGCGGCCGAAGGCATCCAATCATTCATCGAGCGCCGCGATGCGGTGTTCAAAGGGCGCTGAGCCTGCTCCGCCTTTGCTGAACCAAAACCGATTTCCAAGAGATCCCCATGACCCACCGCGCCACCATCGACTTCCTGCTGCACGACTGGCTTCACGCCGAAGACCTGACCCTGCGCGAGCGCCACACCGACCACAACCGCGAGACCTTCGACGCGGTGCTGGACTTGAGCGAGAAACTCGCCAGCGAACAGTTCGCGCCGCACAACCGCCTGACTGATGTGCAGGAACCCGAGTTCGACGGCGTGAAGGTGCACCTGCCCGAAGAAACGCCCGTGGCCCTGCAGGCCTTCAACGACGCGGGCCTGATGGGCGCCAGCAAGGACGTCGAGATCGGCGGCATGCAGTTGCCCACCGTGGTTGAGATCGCCTCGATGAGCTTCTTCTACAAGGCCAGCGTGTCGCTCGCGGCCTATCCCATGCTCACGCGCGGCAACGCCAACACCATCCTGGCCCACGGCACGCCTTTGCAGATCGACGTGTTCGCCAAGGGTGGCTTCGAAGGCCGAACCTTCGGCACCATGTGTTTGAGCGAACCGCAGGCCGGCTCCAGCCTGTCGGACATCCTGACCAAGGCCACACCTGACGTGAAGGGCGATGGCAGCGGCATCGACTGGGACCAGGACGCACTGGGGCCACGTTACCGCCTCACGGGCAACAAGATGTGGATCTCGGGCGGCGAGCATGAGATGGGCGAGAACATCGTGCACCTGGTGCTGGCCAAGATCCCGGGTGAAGATGGCAAGACGATCCCAGGCGTGAAGGGCATCTCGCTGTTCATCGTGCCCCGCAAGCTGGTCAAGCAAGATGGCGCCATCACCGATCAACGCAACGACGTGGCCCTGGCCGGCCTGAACCACAAGCTGGGCTACCGCGGCACGGTCAACACCCTGCTGAACTTTGGCGAAGGCAAGTTCCCGGTGAACGGCCAGTCGGGCGCGGTGGGCTACCTGATCGGCAAGCAGGGCGAAGGCCTCAAGTGCATGTTCACCTTGATGAACGAGGCCCGCATCAGCGTGGGCCTGGGCGCGACCATGCTGGGTTACGCGGGCTACGAGGCTTCGCTGGAATACGCGCTGCAACGCCCGCAAGGCCGGCGCATGGGCGCGGGTGGCAAGGACCACAGCGCACCGCAGATCTCGATCATCGAGCACACCGATGTGAAGCGCATGCTGCTGCAGCAAAAGGCCATCGCCGAAGGTGGCCTGGCCCTGGGCTTGTTTTGCGCGCGATTGGTCGATGAGGAATACACCGGCACGCCCGCCGAGGCCGAGCACGCTGGCCTGTTGCTGGAACTGCTGACGCCCATCGCCAAGAGCTGGCCCAGCGAGTGGGCGCAAGAGGCCAACAGCCTGGCCATCCAGATCCTGGGCGGCTATGGCTACACGCGCGACTTCCCGGTCGAGCAATATTGGCGTGACAACCGCCTGAACATGATTCACGAAGGCACCCACGGCATCCAGGGCCTGGACCTGTTGGGCCGCAAGGTGGTGATGAACGGCGGCAAGGCCTTGAGCGTGCTGGCCGAGCGCATCAGCCAGACCATTCAGAAGGCCGGCCAGATCGATGGCTTGGCGGAGCACAGCAATGCGTTGGCGCAGGCGTTGCAGAAGGTGGGCGCGACCACCAAGGCCGCTTGGTCTACCGGCGTGCCTGAAGAAGCGCTGGCCAACGCCACGCCTTACCTGCAAGGCTTTGGCCACACGGTGCTGGCGTGGATCTGGCTGGAGCTGGCGATTGCCGCACGCAGCGCGCTGGACCAGCAAAGCCCGCTGGGCCAAGGCTTTCTGCAGGGCAAGCTGGCCGCCTGCGATTACTTCTTCAACTTCGAGCTGCCCAAGATCGACGCCTGGTTGGGCGTGGTTGCGCGCCGCGACATGACTTGCGCGCAAGCCCGGCCCGACTGGTTCTGACAAGCATCCATCTCATTCAAGGACGACCAAGATGATTCGACACATTGTGATCTTCACGCTCAAGAACCCTGCGGACGCCCCCAAGGTCAAGGCCCTGCTCGACAGCTGCAAAGGCCTGGTGCCGGGCATGCACGAGTTCGACGTGGGCATCAAGACCGAAGGCCTGGAGGCCAATGCCGACGTGGTGTTGATCTCGACCTTTGAAGACACCGCCGCCTTGGCCGCCTACCAGCCCCATCCGCACCACCAGGGCGTCGTTGCCCAGATCCGCGAAATGGCGGCCACGCGCCACGTGCTCGACTACTTCTGCTGAGCGCTTCATCACAAGAAGGAATCCCCATGACCACCCCTCGCAAAGTTCAACAGCTCTTTGACCTGACCGGCCGCACCGCGCTCATCACCGGTGGCTCGCGTGGCCTGGGCCTGCAGATGGCCCACGCCTTGGGCGAAGCCGGCGCCAAGGTGCTGGTCAGCTCGCGCAAGGCGGCTGATCTTGAAGAAGCCGTGGCGGCCCTGAAAGCCTCAGGCATCGAGGCCAGCTTCATCGCGGCCGACGCCGGCAAGCCCGAGGACATCAACCGGCTGGCCGACGAAGCCCTGGCGCAGTTGGGCCATGTCGACATCCTGATCAACAACGCCGGTGCCTCTTGGGGTGCGCCCGCGCAAGAGCACCCGCTGGAAGCGTGGGACAAGGTCATGAACCTGAACGTGCGGGGCTACTTTCTGCTATCGCAGGCCATTGGCAAGCGCAGCATGATCCCGCGCAAGAGCGGCCGCATCATCAATGTGGCCTCGATCGCGGGCCTGGGCGGCAACCCGCCATTCATGCAGACCATCGCTTACAACACCAGCAAGGGCGCGGTCGTGAACTTCACGCGCGCGCTGGCCTGTGAGTGGGGCCACCTGGGCATCAACGTCAATGCCATCGCGCCGGGCTTTTTCCCCAGCAAGATGACGGCGGGCTTGCTGAGCATGGCGGGCGAGGAAAACATTGCCAAGGGCGCGCCGCTGATGCGCATTGGTGATGATGAGGATCTGAAAGGCACCACGCTGCTGTTTGCCAGCGATGCGGGCAAGCACATCACCGGGCAGACCTTGCCCGTCGATGGCGGTGTCAGCGCCTTGATTGGCGGTTGATCTCAAGCCGTTGTTACCCCCACTGAAGAACACCGAGGAACCAGACCATGAGTACCATCAATCACCAGATCCTGTTGGCCTCTCGCCCACAAGGTGAAGCCACCACCGACAACTTCAAGCTGGTCGAAGCCCCCGTGCCTTCGCAGGGTGAGCTGAGCGATGGCCAGGTGGTCGTCAAGCACCACTACCTCTCGCTTGACCCCTACATGCGCGGCCGCATGAACGACAGCAAGAGCTACGCCGAACCCCAACCTTTGAACACTTTGATGATCGGTGGCACGGTGGGCGAAGTGGTCGCCAGCAAGCACCCCAAGTTCGCCGTGGGCGACCAGGTGCTGGGGATGGGGGGCTGGCAAGAGTACGCGGTGGTCGATGCCAACGTGCGCGGCGCCATCCACAAGGTCGATACCACTCACATCCCCCTGTCGGCTTACCTGGGCTCGGTGGGCATGCCGGGTGTCACCGGCTGGTATGGCCTGGTCAAGATCATCAACCCCAAGGCGGGCGAGACCGTGGTCGTCAGCGCGGCCAGTGGCGCGGTGGGCAGCGTGGTGGGGCAATTGGCCAAGGCGCGCGGTTGCCGTGTGGTGGGCTTTGCCGGCGGGGCCGACAAGTGCCGGTATGTGGTCGATGAGTTGGGCTTCGATGCCTGCATCGACTACAAGGCGCACCCCGATTCGCGCAGCCTGTACAAAGCCTTGAAAGAGGCCACGCCCGATGGCATCGATGGCTATTTTGAGAACGTGGGCGGCGCCATCCTGGACGCCGTGATGGCCCGCATGAACGCCTTTGGCCGCATCGCCATGTGCGGGATGATCGCTGGCTATGACGGCCAGCCCATGCCCCTTGCCAACCCCGCCATGATCCTGGTGTCGCGCCTCAAGATTGAAGGCTTCATCGTGAGCGAGCACCCCGAGGTGTGGCCCGATGCCACCAAAGAGCTGGGCACCATGGTGGCCACCGGCAAGATGAAGTTCCGCGAGTCGGTCGTGCAAGGCATTGCCAGCGCCCCCGAAGCCTTCCTGGGTTTGCTCAAAGGCAAGAACTTTGGCAAGCAACTGGTCAAGCTGGTTTGAACACTGTGAGTGAAGGACAAAACACCATGTCGATCATGAATTTGAAAGCCGGGCAAACCGCCGTCATCACCGGTGCAGGCAGTGGCTTTGGCCTGGAGCTGGCCCGCCTGGGTGCCAGCAAAGGGCTGAACCTGGTCATCGCCGATGTGCAGCAGGATGCCTTGGACGCGGCCAAGGCCGAGTTGACCGGCCTGGGCGCCAAAGTGGTGGCCTTGCGCGGAGACGTCTCACGCGCGGCCGATGTTGAAGCCCTGGCCACGGCCTGCCAGGAAAACTTTGGCGTGCCTCACCTGGTCATCAACAACGCCGGTGTGGCCCATGGCGGCCTGATCTGGGAGCACACCACCAGCGACTGGGAATGGGTGCTGGGTGTGAACCTCTGGGGTGTGATCCATGGCGTGCGCGTGTTCACCCCCTTGATGCTGGCGGCGGCCCGCAAGGACCCGGCCTGGCAAGGGCACATCGTGAATGTGGCCTCGATGGCGGGCTTGCTGAACTCGCCCAACATGGGCGCGTACAACGTCAGCAAGCACGCGGTGGTCAGCCTGACCGAGACCTTGTACCAGGACCTGGCCTTGGTCACCGACCAGGTGCACGCCTCGGTGCTGTGCCCGTACTTCGTGCCCACCGGCATCCACCAGTCACACCGCAACCGCCCGGCCGAGTTGCGCAGCGGCGGCAAGCCCACGCCCAGCCAGATGATCGCGCAGGCCATGAGCACCAAGGCAGTCACATCGGGCCGCGTGTCGGCCACCGATGTGGCGCAGCTGGTGTTCAACGCGGTAGAGCAGAACCATTTCTACGTTTACAGCCACCCGCAAGCGCTGGGCATGGTGCAGACGCGGCTGGAGGACGTGGTGCAGGCGCGCAACCCAACCGATCCCTTCGCGGGCAAGCCGGAGTTGGGCGAAAGCCTGCGCAAGGCGCTGCGCGAAGCGATGGGCTGATGGTGGGTTAGCGCGCGTCCTGTTCGCGGTGGCGGGCCAGGGCCACGCCCCGCTTCACGAAACGCTCGACCAGTTGCTCCACGCAATACACCGAGCGGTGCTGCCCGCCTGTGCAGCCCAGGGCCACCGTCACGTAGCTGCGCTGATCGCCTTCCAGCGTGGGCAACCAGCGCAGCAGGAAGGTCTCGATCTGGTCGATCATTTCGGCGGCTTCGGGCTGCTGGCGCAGGTAGTCAATCACCGGCTGGTCGCGGCCCGTCAAGGGGCGCAGCTCTTTCAGGTAATACGGGTTGGGCAGCATGCGCACGTCGAACACGAAGTCGGCGTCCATGGGCACGCCCTGCTTGTAGGCGAAGGACTCGAACACCAGCGTCAGGCGCGAAGGTTCGGCCTGCACCACGTTGCGAACCCAGGTGCGCAATTGCGCGGGCCGCAGCAGTGAGGTGTCGATCACGGCGGACACTTCGCGCAAAGGCTCCAGCAGCTCGCGTTCCAGGTTGATGGTGTCGATCAGCGCCTGGTCCTGGTAGGCCAGTTGTTCGTCCATCTGGTCGGGCATGGGCGGGATGCCGACGAAGGGGCGTGTGGGCTGATTGGCCTGCAACAAAGGATGAGGCCGGCGGGTCTCGGAAAAGCGCCGCACCAGGGCGTCGGTGCTGGCATCCAGGAACACCGATTTCACGCGCACGCCTTCGGCTTTCAGCTCGGCCAGGATGGGCATCAAGCTGGGCAAGGACTGCGCACTGCGCACGTCCACGGCCACGGCCACGCGGCGGCGTTGCGGCTCGGGGCGCGCCAGCTCCAGGGTGATCAGGCCGCGCAGCAATTCGGGCGGCAAGTTGTCCACGCAGAAATAGCCGGCGTCTTCCAACGCATTGATAGCCACGGATTTGCCAGAGCCCGAGATGCCGGTCAGAAAGACGACGTCCAGGCTCATGCGGCTTCCTTGCGCCGGCGCTTGCTGGCGCTGGCTTGATCAGGCGTGGCGTGGGCGGTGTCCACCATGACTTGGGCATGGGCCCGGCTGGTGTCGGTGACGGTGCCGCCCAGCATGCGGGCTACTTCACGCACACGGTCTTCGCCCGTCACTTCGCGGATGTCGCTGGTGGTGGTGCCCTGGCTCAGGGCCTTGGAGACCACTAAGTGCTGGTGCGCGCAGGCTGCAACCTGGGCCAGGTGGGTCACGGCCAGAACTTGCTGGCTGCCGCCCAGGCGCTGCATGAGTTGGCCCACGGTGTCGGCCACGGCACCGCCCACGCCTGAGTCGATCTCGTCAAAGATCAGGGTGCCCGATTGCGAGGCCGCGTCGGCACGCTGCGACGTGGTCACGGCAATGGCCAGGGCCAGGCGCGACAACTCGCCGCCCGAGGCGACCTTGCCCAAAGGGCGGGGTGTGCTGCCGGCATGGCCCGCCACCAGAAATTCGACCGACTCCAGGCCGAAGGCCTGGGGCTCGTCCTGCTTGGGCAAGGCCACTTCAAAGCGGCCGCCCGACATGCCCAGCTCCTGCATGGCAGCGGTGACCGCTTGGGCCAACACGGGCGCGGCTTTGGCGCGTTGCTGGGACACGGTCTTGGCCACGGCCAGCCAGGCTTGGTGGGCCTCGGCGGCTTGGCGCTCCAGGGTTTCGAGGTCGGCGGCGGCGTCCAGGGCGGCCAACTCGTCGCGCCAGTTTTGCAGCAACTCCGGCAAGTCTTGCGGCAAACGGCGGAAGCGCCGGGCCAGGCTCATCCAGCTGGCGATGCGGCTGTCCAGCTCGCCCAGGCGCCCCGGGTCGAGCTCGGTGTGGCGAAGGGCGCCGCTCAGGCTGTGGGCGGCGTCTTCCAGTTGGGCCTGGGCGCTGCGCAGCACCTCCAGGGCGCTGGCCAGATTCGGGTCGACCTGGGCCACGCTGTCGAGCGCGTCGATGGCGCGCGAGGTCAGTGAACCGGCGTTGGTGTCGTCTTCAGAGATGGCGCTCAGGGCCAATTGGGCCGCGTCCAGGATGGCCTGGCCATGGCCCAGCCGCTGGTGTTCGGTGTTCAACTCATCCCACTCGCCAGCTTGTGGCTTGAGCTTGTCGAGCTCGGCGATCTGCCATTGCAGGCGCTCGCGTTCGCGGTCCAGGTCGGCTTGTCGGCTTTTGGCGTCGTCCAGGCGGCGTTGGGCTTCGCGGCGCACGGCCCACGACTGTTGCAAGACGGCGGTGTCCACCCCGGCTTGCGTGTCGACCAAGGCGCGGACCGAATCGGCCCGGGTCAGGCTTTGCCAGGCGTGCTGGCCGTGGATGTCGACCAGGTTCTCTCCGAGCTCGCGCAATTGCGTGACGGTGGCGGGGCTCCCGTTGATCCACGCGCGGCTTTTGCCCTGGGCATCGACCACGCGGCGCAGCAGCAAGGCCGCGCCAGGCTCGGCCGAGTCAAAGCCCGCATCGTGCAACCAGGGTGCCAGGCGTTCGGCCAGCGCGGCGTGGGGTTCGAACTCGGCGGTGATGTCGGCACGGGCCGCGCCTTCGCGCACCACACCTGCGTCACCCCGGCTGCCCAGAGCCAGCTGCAGGGCGTCGATCAAGATGGATTTGCCCGCGCCGGTTTCGCCGGTGAGTGCCGTGAAGCCGGCGCGCAGATCGACTTCCAGGGCCGTGACGATCACGAAATCGCGCAGGGTCAGGCGGCGCAACATCAGGCAACTCCCTCGTTCCAGCGCAGCTTGCGGCGCAGGGTGGCGTAATAGTTCCAGCCCTTGGGGTGCAAAAAGCGCACCCGGTGAGCCGAGCGGCGCACGGTGATGCGGTCGCCGTGCAGCAGACTGGCCAGGCTTTGCATGTCGAAGTTCATGCTGGCGTCCTTGGCCGCCACGATCTCGATGCTGATCACGCCGGTGTCGGGGATCACGATGGGCCGGTTCGACAAGGTGTGCGAGGCAATCGGCACCATCACCCAACCGCCCAGGCCAGGGTGCAGCAAGGGGCCGCCCGCGGACAAGGCATACGCCGACGAGCCGGTGGGCGAGGCCACGATCAGGCCGTCGGCGCGGTAGTTGGCCACGAACTGGCCATCGACCTCAGCGCGCAGCTCGACCATGCTGGCGGTGGCGCCACGGCTGACCACCACCTCGTTGATGGCGAAGCCTTCGTAGATGGTTTCCAGCCCGCCATCGCGGTTGGGGCGCAGCACGGCGCCCTCCAGCATGGCGCGGTGCTCTTCTTCATAGTGGCCGGTCAGGATCTGGGGCAGCGCCGTGTCCATGTCCTTGTGCTGGATGTCGGTGATGAAACCCAGGCGACCCTGGTTGATGCCGATCAGCGGGATGTCAAAGCGCGATAGCTCGCGCGCGATGGCCAGCATGGTGCCGTCGCCACCCACCACCACGGCCACGTCGCATTGCTTGCCGATCTGCTTGAGGCTGAGCGAGCCGTAGTCCGTGATGCCGGTGTTGAGCGCGGTTTCCATCTCCAGCGAGACTTCAAGCCCCGCTTTGACCAGGATGGCAGCCACGTCTTCCAGCACGGTGCGGATGCCGCGGGCCTGGTATTTACCGACCAGGGCGGCGTGGCGAAAACGGCAAGGCAGAGGGCTGGGCATGACCGGAATTACACCACACGGCACCGCCCTGAACGAGGGGTGGTTTTGCCCCCCGGGGCCCTGGATTTGTGACGGCTTGTGCCTGCGAGCGCCTAGAATCAAATCCATGCTGGATGACCGTGCCAAGATACTGTTGAAAGCCCTGGTCGAGCGCTACATCGCCGACGGGCAACCCGTGGGCTCGCGCACCTTGTCGCGGGCGGCCGGGCTGGATTTGTCTGCTGCCACGATCCGCAATGTGATGGCTGACCTGGAAGAGTTGGGCCTGATCGTCAGCCCGCACACCTCGGCCGGGCGCGTGCCCACCGCGCGGGGTTACCGGCTGTTTGTCGACACCATGCTCACGGCGCGCCCTTACGAGTTCAACGCCGAGCACCAGCGCGAGCAACTGCAGCCCGACCAGCCCCAGCGCGTGATCGCCAACGCGGCGCAAATGCTGTCCAGCCTTTCGCAGTTCGTGGGCGTGGTCACTTCGCCGCGCAAGGCATCGGTTTTTCGGCACATTGAATTTTTGCGCCTGGGCGACAAGCGCGTGCTGGTCATCCTGGTGGCGCCCGATGGCGACGTGCAAAACCGCGTGTTGTTCACGGCCCAGGATTACACCCAGTCGGAGCTGGTCGAGGCCAGCAACATCCTCAACGCCCATTACTCCGGCTTGTCGATCGAGGAAATGCGCAGCCGCCTGAAATCGGAGGTTGACCAGTTGCGTGGCGACATCGCCACCCTGATGCAAGCCGCCGTGCAGGCCGGCAGCGATGCACTGGAAGAAAGCACCGACCAACTGGTCGTGTCGGGCGAGCGCAATTTGCTGACGGTGCAGGATTTTTCAAACGACCTGGGATCGCTGCGGCGCCTGTTCGATCTGTTCGAGCAGAAGACCCAGCTGATGCGCCTGCTGGAAGGCTCCAGCCGGGCCGAGGGCGTGCGCATCTACATTGGCGGCGAGAGCATGGTGGTGCCTTTCGAGGAGCTGTCCGTGGTGTCGGCCCCGTACGAGATCAACGGCCAGGTCGTGGGCACCCTGGGCGTGATCGGGCCCACGCGCATGGCCTATGACCGCATGATCGAGATCGTGGACATCACCTCGCGGATGGTGTCTAACGCGCTGAGTCAGAAGTAGCGAGCGCCGGGTCGGCGAGGGCGTCGCCATCCTCGTCGATCTCATCTTCCTCGGAATATTCCTCGTCAGCGACCAGGTTGTCCAAGTCCACAGCCTCGGGGTCGTCGATTGACACCAGTTCCGGGTCGGTCTCCAGCGCTTCTTCGCCGGACAGGATCACGCGGTCTGGCGCGATGTCGGCGCCTTCGTGGATGTGTTCTGGCACGGCCGAGCCTCGCTCGCCGGTGCCGCCAGCATCTGTGTCGGATTGCAGGTCGGTGTTGCCGGCGCCGGAAATCGCGGCCGACAGAGTCTCGAAGTCGTCGGTTTCCAGGTGCAGTTCGCCCTGGATGTCCGAGCCGCTGTCGGAGCTGTCGCTGGGCCCCAGCACGTCGGCGTCGCGGCCGGTGGCGTGGCGGGGGGCTTGTTCGGTGCCTAAGATGCTGCTTTGGGCCATGATCGTCTCCTTCAAAGGGGGTGAGTACCTGAAGGAAGATGGCAAGCGGCGTGCCCTTACAATCGCCGCTCCCTTGCGTTTCAAGGCCGGGGGCCGTTAGCTCAGTTGGTTAGAGCAGAGGACTCATAATCCTTTGGTCGTTGGTTCAAGTCCAACACGGCCTACCAAGTATTCAGGTCAAGAATTTGAAGCGCTGCCATAGCGCAGCAAAAACTGACGCGCCCGCTCCGTGCTGGGCGCGGTAAAAAAGGCCTCTGGCGTGCCGGTTTCAACCACGCTGCCCCGGTCCATGAACACGATCCGGCTGGCCACATCGCGGGCAAAAGCCATCTCGTGCGTCACGATCACCATCGTCATGCTCTCTTGCGCCAGATCGCGCATCACGGCCAACACCTCGCTCACCAGTTCAGGGTCGAGCGCGCTGGTGGGTTCGTCAAACAGCATCAGCGAAGGTTTCATGGCCAGCGCCCGCGCAATGCCCACCCGTTGCTTCTGCCCGCCTGACAATCGCGCAGGGAATGCATCGCGCTTGTCAAAAAGTCCCACCCGCCGCAACAAGGCCTCGGCTTCGGCGCGAACCTCTTGCGCGGGCCGACGCAGCACATGGAGTGGCGCCTCCATCACGTTCTGCAGCACGGTCAAATGCGGCCACAGCGCAAAATGCTGAAACACCATGCCAATGCGGGTGCGCATGGCGGCCAGGGCGCGGTCATTCATCACCACATCACCGGTCACGCCGATGGTCTGGCCATCAATGAGCACGCGCCCGGAGTCCGGTCGCTCAAGCCAGTTGATGCACCTCAGCAGCGTGGACTTGCCTGATCCAGAAGGCCCCAGCAAACACACCGTCTCGCCCGGCGCCACCTGCAGGTTGATGTTGTCCAGCACCTGCAAGCTGCCGAAACGCTTGCTCACCCCGGCCACGTTCAATCGGTAGGGCGCGTTCATCGGCGGGCCTCGGCCATGCGCCCCACGGCGGCCACGCCTGCTTCCACCACCAGGCACAAAGCCCAATAGAGCAGCAAGGCGGTCAGCAAAGCGGCAAACGGCACATAGTGGCGCGACTGGATCGAGTTGGCCGCGTGCGTGAGTTCGGGCAGGGCAATGACGGTGAGGAAGGCACTGTCCTTGACGATCTGGATGACTTGGTTGCCCAGCAACGGCCCGGCCGCCAGCAGCAAGGGCGGCATCACGATGCGGCGCCACAGACCGAAGCCACGAAAGCCAAAAGCATGCGCCGCTTCCAGGGGGGCTTTGGGCTGGGCGGCCCACGCACCGCGCAGGATCTCGGCCACGTAGGCTGTGTGGTACAGCACCAGCGCGAACAGGCCCGCGCCCCAACTGTCAAAGCTGATGCCCACCGTGGGCAGGCCGTAATAGACAAGGTAGGCGAACAGCAAAAATGGTGTGCAGCGGAAGCCGTCGACGAAGGCGTGCGCTGCCCACGCCACAGCGCGCTCTTGCCGCGTCAGCAGCGGGCACAGGAAGGCGCCCAAGGCAAAGGCACCCACGGCCGCCAGCACCGTCAGCACGACCGTGTTGGCCAGCCCCGACAACAGCAGGCTGCGCTCTGACCAGACGATGGCGAAGTCCTGCATCACGCCTCGGCCGCCAGCAAGGCGCGGCGCCGCTCAAGCCATCGCTGGCTGCTCACCACCGCATACACGATGGGCAGGTAGATCGCCAAGGCCGCCATCAGTGGTGGCAGTGGCTCGTAGGTGTTGGCACCAATGCGCACCGCAGCCCGCGTCAAGTCCACCACACCGACCACGGCCAACGCGGGCGTCAACTTGATCAACAGCGACATCTCGCTCATCAGCCCGGGCAAGCTGGCGCGGGCGATCTGGGGCAGAACGATGCGGCGCAGATACAGGCCGAAGCGCATGCCGGTGGATTGCGCGGCCTCGATCTGGTCCTTGGGCAGATCCATCAGCGCTGCGCGCCAGATCTCGCAGTTGAACGCCGATCCGTTGAGCATGAGTGCCAGCACGCCGGCCGACACCGGCCCCAGCGTGATGCCCAAACCAGGCAGCGCGAAGAAGATGAGCAACAGCAAGGTGATCAGCGGCGTGGCGCGCAGCACGCTGACATACACCGCCACCATAGGCGCGATCACCGGCACGCGCGACCAGCGCAGCAAGGCCAAGCCCAGGCCGAGCGGAAGGCCCAGCGCAATGCCCGCGGCCGACAATGCCAAGGTGGTGAGCGCGCCGCTGAACAGCGCCAGCCAATCTTCTGCGCTCACGCGGCGTCAGACTTCGGGGGTGAACGATGCCGGGAGGTCAAACGCTTCGCCGAACCACTTCTTTTGCAGCGCGGGCATCGTGCCATTGGCCTTTTGCTTGGCGATGAATTCGTTGATGAACTTCAACAACTCGCCATTGCCTTTCTTCACCGCCCAGCCCGGGTAGGACTTGCCGGACACGGCCTGGCCCAACTCGAACACGGCCGGCTTCTCGGTGGCCAGCGACTTCAGGTTGATGACGGTGTTGATGACCACGTCGGTGCGTCCCAAGGCCAGGTCTTGGTAGGCCTCAGGGTAAGAGGTGTACTCGGTGACCTTGCCCAGCGTGCCGCCGGTCTTGGCCAGCATGGCCGCCAGCTCGGGCAGCCGGGCCAGCATGGCGCTGCCGCCTTGCACACCGATCCGTTTGCCGTTCAGGTCTTTGATCGACTTGATCGAGGCATCGCTTTTGCGCTTGACGTAGTAGTGCGTGGCATCGGCGATGGGGCTGGCGAAATCCAGCGATTGCGTGCGCTCCTTGGTGATGAGCGCGGCGGTGATGGCGATGTCGTATTTGCCAGTGGCGACGCCTGCCAGCAGGCCGGTCCAAGGCACGATCTCCTGGCGGATCCCGAAAGGGGCGTACTTGCGCAGCGCCTCGATCATCTCGTTGTCAAAGCCGGTGGGCTTGCCATCCTTGATGAACTCGAAAGGTTTGAAATCGTCTTCGGTGACCACGACCAGGTAGCCGCGCTTGCGGACTTCTTCCAGGGTGGCGGCACTCACTGTGCCCATGAGCGCCCAGGGGGCCAGGGGCAAGGACAGTGCGGCCAGGGCTCGGCGGCGTGAGGGGTCGGTGGGACGATGGCGGTTCATCAAAAGGACTCCAGGTCGGGCGGGCACCTGCGATCCATGCAACTGCCGTGCCATTGTTTTTAAAAATAAATCCCATCCCTGTGCATCCAAGCGCATCCTTCGTGGCCAGTACCTGGTGTGAGCCTCGGCCACACCCATCAAAACCCACGATTGTTGAAGGAGCTTTCTCATGAGCATGCAAACCCGTACCACCACCACCCTGGCCCTGGCCTGCGTTGCCTTGTTGTCCGCATGCTCCAGCATGTCGCCCAAGGCCATGGACAAGCCTTTCAGCCAGGATGGCCTGCCAGACGCTGTCAAGGTGCCCATGGGCAACCAGGTCGCCCTGCAAAGCGTGGGCGTGGGCGAGATCACCTACGAATGCCGCGCCAAGGCCGATGCGCCGGGCGCCTTTGCCTGGGTGTTCGTTGGGCCGCAAGCTGACCTGATGAGCCGCAGTGGCGCCAAGCTGGGCACCTACTTTGGTCCTCCCGCCACCTGGGCCGCGCTGGACGGCTCCAAGATCACTGGCACGCAAGTGGCTGTGGCGCCCGCAGGCATGGGCAACATCCCATCGCAACTCGTGAAGGCCAACCCGGCCATGGGCTCGGGCGCCATGAGCGGCATCACCTATGTGCAGCGCGTGGCCACGCAAGGTGGTGTGGCGCCCGCGAGCATGTGCGATGGCGGCGCCGTGGGCCGCAAGGAAGTGGTGAAGTACCAGGCCGACTACATCTTCTGGAAAGCCGCTTGAGCTCAGTCAAAAGCAGTGGTGCCGGCGTGGCATGTACATTGAGCGCATGCTGAACGCCGACCCCACACCTTTTGACTACGAAGCTGCCTTGCTCGCTTGCGCGCGTGGCGAGCGCTTCGCCATGCGCGCCTTGTACGAGCGCGAGGCGCGCTGGTTGCTTGGCGTGGCCTTGCGCATCGTGCGAGACCGCGAGCTGGCCGAAGATGTGCTGCACGACGCTTTCCTGCAAGTCTGGCAAGACGCCTCCACCTACCGGCCTGAGCTGGGTTCGGCGCGAGGCTGGCTGTACACGGTGGTGCGCCACCGCGCACTCAAAGAGGTGCGCCATCCGGGCCGCATGCAGGCGCTTGACCCGGTCGACCTGGCCGAGTTGTCGGACCAGCAGCAGGCGGTGCAAGACACGGCCAGCGAGCGGGGCCTGGACAGCGACAGCCTGGAGCGCTGCCTGCAGCGTTTGGACGAAGCGAGAAGGGCTTGCGTGGTGCACGCTTTTGTAGACGGCTACACCCATGAGCAGATTGCCGAGCGGCTGCAAACCCCCTTGGGCACGGTGAAGTCATGGATTCGCCGCAGCCTGAACAGCCTGAAGGAGTGCATGGCGTGATCAACCTTCAGGACCCTGAAAGCCGGGTGGCCACCACGGGCGAGTACGTGTTGGGCACCTTGAGCGAAGAAGACAAAGTGGCTTTCCAAGCTGCCTTGGCGCAAGACCCTGCATTGCACTCCGAGGTCTATGCCTGGCAAGACCAGTTGTTGAGCTTGAGCGCCCAAGCCGCACCTGCGGCCCCACGCGCGCAGCTGTGGCAACGCATCGACGCCACGCTGAGTGCCATGGCCGCCGCCATGCCCCGGCCTGCCCGCGCTGAAAGCACCCCGAGCCGCGCGCCCTGGTGGCAGCGCTTGGGCTTGTGGCAAGGCGTCAGTGGTTTGGCTCTGGCCGTCTGCCTGGTCATGGCGGTGTTGCTGGTGAACCAAGGCGCGGGCCTGCCAGGCCAAGAGCCAGGTGCGCGCTACCTGGCCGTGCTGCAAAGCCCCCAGGATCAAAGCACAGGCTGGGTGGTCGAGGTGCATGCAGGCGGCACGGTGCGCTTGCTGCCCATGGGGCAGACGGGTGTGGTGCCCGCAGGCCGTGCGCTGCAGTTCTGGACCAAGCCGCAAGGCGCTGCCGGCCCCACCTCATTGGGCTTGGTGAAGGCGGGCCAGCCGTTGGAGTTGCCGGTGTCGCGGCTGCCTGGCGTGGGTGCTCAACAGTTGTTCGAGATCACCCTGGAGCCTGAGAATGGCTCGCCCATCGGGCGGCCCACCGGCCCGATCTTGTACGTGGGCCGCACCGTGGCGCTGTAGGCTGGCCTTTGCGCCGTCACACCCGGCGCTGAGCCGCCGGTGGTGGCGTCCATTGGTAAAGCCAGGTCTCGCTCATGGGCTGGCCGTTGTAGCTCAGGTAAAGGCGCAATTCCACCGGGGCCGTGCTGTCATCGACGGGGCGCAGGTCAAACATGGCGCGGTAACCGTTGATCGAGCTCAAGGGCCGCGCCGAGGTGATCTCCACTTGCCCCCGTGACACGGTGATCACGGGCTCCACCTTCGCGCCTTCGCGCAGCATGGGCAGGTCGCCTCCTGCAAAGTCCACCACGAAGCGCCACGAAAAATACTTGCGCTTTTGGCCGACCACGCCGCCGATGCCGGTGCGCGTGGCCACCACCTGCGCGGCGGTGGGTTGCGCGGGCGGCCTGGCGCCCCAATGCAGGCGGTAGCTGAACAGGCGTTCCTGCCCAGGCTGCAGCTTGGCTTCCGGGTTCCAGAAGGCGACGATGTTGTCGTTGGTCTCGTCGTCGGTGGGCAGTTCCACCAACTGCACCGCGCCTTTGCCCCAACCCGCCTTGGGCTCTACCCACAAGCTGGGGCGGCGTTCATAGAACACCCCATCGTCCTGGTAGTGGTCAAACTGGCGATCACGCTGCAGCAAGCCAAAGCCACGCGGGTTCTCGTCTGCGTAAGAGCTGAAGCGCAGCCCCGCCGGGTTGGTGACCGGACGCCAGATCCATTCGCCGTTGCCGCTCCACATGGCCAAGCCATCCGAGTCATGGATCTCGGCGCGCCAATCGTTGGCCATGCGGTGATCGTTTTCGCCGTGCTGGAACATGCTGGTCAATGGCGCAATGCCCAGGCGCTCGATCGGCTTGCGGGGGTACAGGGCCGCGTCCACGTCCATCACCATCATCTCGCCGGGATGGATGTCGAAGCGGTAAGCGCCGGCCACGCTGGGCGAATCGAGCAGGCCATAAACCGTGAGCGTGGATGAGTTGGGGGCGGGGCGCTCCAGCCAATACGAGGTGAACACCGGGAATTCTTCAGGGCGCTCGGCGCCGCAGTCGATGGCCAGGCCGCGGGTGGACAGGCCGTATTGCCCTTCGCCCCCCACGGCGCGGAAGTAGCTGGCGCCCAGGAAGGCCGCCACATCACGCTTCCAGTCGGTGTGGAAGTTGACCCGAAAGCCCGCGAAGCCCAGGTCCTTGGGCAGGCGAGCGCCCTTCACGCCGCTTTTGCCGTAATCGAACATGCTGGGGTCGTAGGCCAACTCTTGCGCTTGGCCATCGATCACCTCGTGCATGTGCACTGGCGCGGTGAAGCCGCGGCCCAGGTGGAAGAACTTCACCTCGAAGCGCCGCTTTTGCTTGGCCCACAAGGCGTGTTGATCGTGGTAACCGATCGATTGGTACTGGTCCCAATCCAGCTGGGTAAGCTCATCGGGCACACGGGTGGTGGGCGGGCGCCAGGCCTGCCCGGCCAACATGCTGGCTTGCCCCTTCAGCCACGCATAACTGAAAGCCTGGGGTTTGCCGAGTTTGCTGACCGCGCCTGCCCGCTCCGCTGCCATCAGGTTCGGCATGGAGATGCCAGCGGCGGCAAGGGCTGCGGCGGTCTGGATGAAGTGACGTCGTTGCATGCGCTAGGGCCTCCTTGGTGGAACCCCTATGCTATCCAATCACGTCCAGCCGCATGAAACACGGTGTTTCTTGGGCTTACTTGACCTGCTGCTTGCCCAGCTTGCGCGCCAGGGTGCGCCGGTGCATGCCCAGCCGGCGCGCGGTCTCGGAGATGTTGAAACCGGTTTCGGCCAGGATCTCGTGGATGCGCTCCCACTCCAGCGTTTTGATCGAGGTGGAACGGTTGGTCAGGCCGACCTCGGTGTCGCCCTCGGCGCGGCCGAAGGCGGCTTCGATGTCGTCCGTGTTGGAGGGCTTGGCCAGGTAATGGCAAGCGCCCAGCTTGATGGCCTCGACCGCCGTCGCGATGCTGGCGAACCCGGTCAGGACCACGATCAGCATGTCGGGATCGTGTGCGTTGAGCTTTTGCACGCAGGCCAGGCCGGACGCTTCGCTGTTGAGCTTCAGGTCCACGACGGCATAGCCTGGCGTGCGCTGTTGCAGCAACTCGGTCATCCCTTCCAGGCTGGACGCGAGCATGACTTCATAGCCACGCCGCTCGAACGAACGGCCGAGCGTTCGGGCAAATGCCGCGTCGTCTTCAACGATGAGCAGCACGCGCTCAGCTGCTTCTTCCATGGGCTTCGTCTTCCTCAAAAGTGATGGCGGACAGGGGCAGGCTCAGGGTCACGACCGCGCCACCCCCGGCCCGGTTGCGCGCGGTGAGGCTGCCCCCGAGCGTGCGTGCCACGTTCACCGCCAGGAACAAACCCAGGCCCCGGCCAGGGCGCCCTTTGCTGGACTGGTAGGGCTTGCCGAAGTTGGCCAGCATGGCGGGGCCGAAACCGGGGCCGTTGTCTGTGACGGTGACGCTCAAGGTGTCGGCATCGCGCGTGACCTCGAGCTTCAGATGGGGAGAAGCCTCCAGTGCATTGTCCAGCACATTGCAGATGGTCTGCTTCAAGGCCGAGTCAGACACCATGGTCAGATCCTGGCCAAACCGGTTGTCGTAGACAAAAGCGTTGGCGGGCCGCGTCGAGCGCCACTCGTCCACCAGTTCGTCCATGAACGTGCAGACGGTGGTTTTTTCTGACGACTCGCCCCGCGCTTCGCCGGCTGACAACAAGATGCCACTCACGATGGCTTTGCAGCGCTGAACCTGGGCTTGCATTTCGTCGACTTCCTGCAGCAGCTCCGGGTCGGACGTGAAGGAGGGCAGGCGCGCCCAATCGCCCAGGATGACGGCCAGCGTGGCCAAAGGGGTGCCCAGTTCATGCGCGGCACCCGTGGCCAACAGGCCCATGCGCACGATGTGCTCTTCTTCGGCCGCGCGTTGCCGCAGGTTCGCCAGGCGTGCATCGCGTTTGCGCAAGTTGATGCTGATGCGCGTGATGAAGATCACCAGCAGCGCGGCGTTGAGCGCAAAGCAGATCAGCATGCCTTGCATGTAAGGGCTGAACAGGCCCTGGTTCTGATCCTGCGGGAATGACAAGGGCACGCCGAACAAGGCCAGGCTGGCAAAGCAGGTGGCGGTGATGGCGAAGATGGTCCAGGTGGACCAGGCCTCCAGCAGCAGGGCGGCCAAGGTCAGCTGCAGCAGGTAGAGAAAGGCGAAAGGATTGGTGGCGCCACCGCTGAGGTAAAGCTGAAAGGTCAGCATGCTGACATCGACCAGCAGTGCGAAAAACAGCTCGCCATTGGTGACTTCACGGTGGGCGCGCCAATGCAACTGGCTGGCCACGTTGAAGGCCATCAGGCAGGCCAGCACCGTCAACATGTGCTTGAGGGGCAGCTGCATGCCATAGGCAAAATGCGCCACGGCAATGGTGACGATCTGCCCCACGACCGCGATCCAGCGCAGCTGGATCAGCAGCTGCATGTTTTTCAGCCCGGTGGCGTGGTTGACGCCTCGCACCTTGGCCGCAGTCGGTGGCGGGCTTCCGTCGATCACCGGCGGTTCGGTCTGGCTTGACATCGGTGCTTTCGTCGTCGAACTAGTCCGCATTCTGATCGGTTTGGTGCTGACGGCCTTTTTGCTCGTCGCGCCAGACATACCAGGCCGCCCCCAAGACCATCAAGGCCAAGGCAAACCAGGTGACGGCGTACACCAGGTGGTTGTTCTGGAAGGCAATCACCGTCAGCCCTCCCACGGGCCATTCCTGGGCTCGGTTGGCTTGCGCGTCCACGAAATAAGGCGCGACCGTGCCCAAGCCCCGCGCTGCGGCAATCGCCTGCACATCGCGCGAATACCAGCGTTGGGCCGCCGGGTCGTTGCGACGAAGAAAAGCGCCAGACGGCTCGCTCATGCGCAGCAGGCCGATGACGGAAGTGGTCGAAGAGGTTTCGCTGGCCTGGCGAGTGGCGCGGGCACGGCGCTCAGGGGGGGCGAAGCCCCGGTTGACCAGCAGCACCGTGCCGTCCGCCAACTTGAGTGGGGTCATGACCCAGAAGCCACTGCCCAAGGCCGTGACGGCTTGGACCAGGGTTTCGTGCTCATGCAGGAAGGTGCCGGTGGCCCGCACGTGGCGGTACTCGTCGTTGGCCGCGGTGAGTTGCGGCCATTGGGCCGGCCCGGGGGCCGCCACCGCTGGCGCGTTCACACGCTGGTCAACTTTTTCGATCAGGTCAAGCTTCCAGAACAGGCGCTTGACTTGCCAGGCGCCCAGCGCGGCAAAGCCGGTGAACACCAGGGCGGCGATGACCGCCAAGGCGGCCAGCCAGGTTCTTGAGCGCGGACCACGCCGCTGAGTGTCTACGTCACCCATCGCGGTTTGGTCCACAGGCCTCAAGGCATGTTCTTCATCTCGTGGATCGACATGGGCATCATGTTGGCGTTCATGTGGAACATCACCCACAAGGAGCCCGCCAAGGTGATCACCACCAGCACGATCGTGAAGATGAGGGCCAGCATGTTCCAGCCACCTTCAGAGCGCGCGTTCATGTGCAGGAAATAGATCATGTGGACCACGATCTGCACGGCCGCGAAGCCCAGGATGACCAGGGCCGTGGTGCTTGAATCGTTGAACACCTTGCCCATGACGAGCCAGAACGGAATGGCCGTCAGGATCACCGACAGCACGAAGCCGATGGTGTAGTCCCTCAGGGAGCCGTGGTTGCCATCATCGTGATGATGATCGTGGTGGTGGGCGCCGTGCGCCGCGGTGTCGTTGTGCGCGCTCATGGCAGCACTCCCATCAGGTACACGAAGGTGAAGACGCCAATCCAGACCACGTCCAGAAAGTGCCAGAACATGGACAGGCACATCAGGCGGCGTTTGTTCTCGTTGGTCAGGCCCAGCTTGCCCACCTGCACCATCAACACCACCAACCAGATGATGCCGAAGGTGACGTGCAGGCCGTGGGTGCCCACCAGCGTGAAGAAGGCCGACAGGAAAGCGCTGCGTTGCGGGCCGGCACCTTCGTGGATCAGGTGCGCGAATTCGTACAGCTCCAGCCCCAGGAAGGCCAGGCCGAACAGGCCGGTGATGCCCAACCAGACCAGCGTGGCGCGCACGTGCTTCTTGTTCATCTCCAGCATGGCAAAGCCATAGGTGATGGACGACAGCAGCAGCATGGACGTGTTCAACGCCACCAGCGGCAGGTCGAACAAGTCGGCGCCCGAAGGGCCCGCGGCGTAGTTGCGGCCCAGCACGCCATAGACGGCGAACAGGCAGGCGAAGATGAGGCAGTCGCTCATCAGGTACAGCCAGAAGCCGAGCAGCGTGCCGTTTTCGGGGTGGTGCTCTTCGGCCACGTGGAAGCTGATGGGCTCCTGGGCGTTGGGGGAGAGTGTGGCGGTGTTAGACATGGCTGCTCAGCAGGTGCGTGCGTTCGGCCTCGGTGCGGATCACGTCATCCGCGGGGATGTAGTAATCGCGCTTGTAGTTGAAGGTGTGGGCAATGGCCACGACCACGAGGGTGAGGAAGGACAGGGCGGCGGGAATCCACATCTGCCAGATCATCGTGAAGCCAAAGGCGGTGCTCAGGCCAGCCAGGATGATGCCGGCGCCCGTGTTCTTGGGCATGTGGATCGGCAGGAAACCGCTTGAGGGACGCTCGTAGCCACGCTTCTTCATGTCCCACCAGGCATCGTTGTCATGGATGCGAGGCGTGAAAGCGAAGTTGTAGGCGGGCGGGGGCGACGAGGTCGACCATTCCAGCGTGCGGCCATGCCACGGATCGCCCGTGTGGTCGCGCAACTCTTCGCGCTTCATGAAGCTGACGACCAGCTGGATCAGGAAGCAGGCGATGCCGAAAGCGATCAGGACCGCACCGAAGGCCGCAATCTGGAACCAGATCTGCAGGGACATGTCTTCGAAGTGGCTCGTGCGGCGGGTCACACCCATGAAGCCCAGCACATACAGCGGTGCGAAGGCGACCCAGAAGCCGACCAGCCAGAACCAGAACGAGCACTTGCCCCAGAACGGATCGAGCTTGTAGCCAAAGGCCTTGGGGAACCAGTAGGTGATGCCGGCCATCAAGCCGAACAGCACGCCGCCGATGATCACGTTGTGGAAGTGGGCGATCAGGAACAGGCTGTTGTGCAGCACGAAGTCGGCTGGGGGCACCGCCAGCATCACGCCGGTCATGCCGCCGATCACGAAGGTGACCATGAAACCGATGGTCCAGAGCATGGGCACTTCGAAGCGGATGCGGCCCTTGTACATCGTGAACAGCCAGTTGAAGATCTTGGCGCCCGTCGGGATCGAGATGATCATCGTCGTGATGCCGAAGAAGCTGTTCACGCTGGCGCCGGAGCCCATGGTGAAGAAGTGGTGCAGCCACACCAGGTAGGACAGGATCGTGATCACGACCGTGGCGTAGACCATGGAGGCGTAGCCGAACAGCTTCTTGCCGCTGAAGGTGGAAACGACTTCAGAGAAGACGCCGAACAGGGGCAGGATCAGGATGTAGACCTCGGGGTGGCCCCAGATCCAGATCAGGTTCACGTACATCATGGCGTTGCCGCCGAAGTCGTTCGTGAAGAAGTTGGTGCCGGCGTAACGGTCGAGCGACAGCAGGCCCAGCACCGCGGTCAGCACCGGGAAGGCGGCCACGATCAGCACGTTGGTGCACAGCGAGGTCCAGGTGAAGACGGGCATTTTCATCATGGTCATGCCGGGCGCGCGCATCTTCACGATGGTGACCAGCAAGTTGATCCCCGATAGCAGCGTGCCTACCCCCGCTATCTGCAATGACCAAATGTAGTAATCAACCCCCACGTCCGGGCTGTGCAGGATGCCGGACAGCGGCGGGTAAGCCAGCCAGCCTGTCTTGGCGAATTCGCCCACGAACAGCGATGCCATCACCAGCAGGGCGCCGGAGGCCGTCATCCAGAAGCTGAAGTTGTTCAGGAAGGGGAAGGCCACGTCGCGGGCGCCGATCTGCAGCGGCACCACGAAGTTCATCAGGCCCGTCACCAAAGGCATCGCCACGAAGAAGATCATGATCACGCCGTGGGCGGTGAAGATCTGGTCGTAGTGGTGTGGCGGCAGGAAGCCGGGGTTCTCGCCAAAGGCGATGGCCTGCTGGGCGCGCATCATCAGCGCGTCGGCGAAGCCCCGCAGCAGCATGACCAGACCCAGGATGATGTACATGATCCCGATCTTCTTGTGGTCAATGCTGGTGAACCACTCCTTCCAGAGGTAGCCCCACAGCTTGAAGTAGGTCAGTGCACCGAGCAGCGCCAGGCCGCCAAGCACGACGGCGGCGAAGGTCACCAGCAGGATCGGCTCGTGGAGTGGAATCGCCTCCCAACTGAGGCGGCCGAAGATGAGCTTCGTTAAGTCGAGGTGGTCGAACATCGTGGGTCCGGTGGCAAAGGTAAGGGGTGGCGCGCTGCTGGCAGCGTTACAGCGGCTGGGAGACGGGCGCTGGGGTGGCGCCGGTCAGATTGGTCGTCGTGCAAAGGGCCCCGACGTATGTGCGGTTGGACTGGTTGGACGACACCACGTTGAAGGTGCCGGGCTTGCCCTGGCCGCCACGTGCGTCAACGGCCATCATGTCCTTCATGCACATGCGGTTGCTTTCAACGCAGCGGTTCAGGATGGCGTCGTACAGGCCAGGGGCCACGGAGGCGTAGCGGCGCACGGGCTCGCGTTCGCTGGGCTTTTCGAGGGCCAGGTAGTCTTCGCGGCTGAGCGTTGCGCCGCTCGCCTTGTTCGTCTGCACCCACTTGTCGAAATCACCAGCCGTGAGGCCATGGAACTTGAAGTGCATGCCCGAAAAGCCTGCGCCGCTGTAGTTGGCAGAAATACCTTTGTACTCGCCGGGTTGATTGATCACGGCGTGCAACTGGGTTTCCATGCCGGGCATGGCGTAGATCTGGCCGGCCAGCGCTGGAACGAAGAAGGAATTCATCACGGTGGAGGCGGTGATCTTGAATTTGATCGGGCGGTCGACCGGCGCGGCCAGCTCGTTCACCGTGGCAATGCCTTGCTCAGGGTAGAAGAACAGCCATTTCCAGTCCAGGGCCACGACTTCAACGATCAGGGGTTTGACATCCTTGGCCACGGGCTTGCCGGCGGCCACGCGCTGCAGCGGGCGGTAGGGGTCGAGCGTGTGGGTGCTGATCCAGGTCACGGCGCCCAGGGCGATGATGATGAGCAGCGGGGCGGCCCAGATCACCAGTTCCAGGTGGGTGGAGTGGTCCCAATCGGGCTTGTACTCGGCATCCGTGTTGGATTGCCGATAACGCCATGCGAAGACCAGGGTCAAGATGATGACCGGCACGATGATCAGCAACATCAGCACCGTGGAGACGACGATCAGGTCGCGCTGCTGCACGGCCACGTCGCCAGAAGGGTTCATCACCACCGCTTTGCAACCGCCCAAAAAGGCGGTGGCGAGGAGCAGGAGGGGTCCGCGAAGGTTCTTGAGGGAAAGCATTGCAAGACGAGGTTGAGCGCGTGACCGCAGAAGCGGCAGAATCTACCCCTATTGACTTGTCTTGGGTATTGGGCGTTTTGTCCTATGGCGGCAATCCCTCAGAGGTGAGAACCTCGGGGTGTCCGCTTGAAAAATCAAATTCGAATCACGAGTACGCATGATGTCCAGCATCGATCAGACTTACCCAGAGCCCTCCTCGAACAACCTGGAGCGCGACGCCAGGGTCATCACGGCCGGCCACTCCGAGATCGCACCTGGCGAAATCGCCATTGGCGTGGTCATTGGCCGCGCATCCGAATATTTCGACTTTTTCGTCTATGGCATCGCTTCGGTGCTGGTGTTCCCCAAGGTGTTCTTTCCCTTTGCCAACCAGCTGGACGGCATTCTGTGGGCGTTCGTGATTTTTTCCTTTGCCTTCATCGCACGGCCGTTTGGCACGGCCTTGTTCATGGCGATCCAGCGCCGCTGGGGGCGCAGCACCAAGCTGACCATCGCGCTTTTCCTGTTGGGCTTCTCCACGGCGGGCATGGCCTTTTTGCCCGGCTACGCCACCTTGGGCTTCCAGGCCATCATCTTGCTGTCGATATTTCGCTTTGTGCAAGGCATTGCGCTGGGTGGCTCCTGGGACGGCTTGCCATCGCTGTTGGCGTTGAATGCCCCTGAAAACCGCCGTGGCTGGTATGCCATGCTGGGCCAGTTGGGCGCTCCGGTCGGTTTTGCCATTGCCAGCGGCTTGTTCCTGTTTCTGCATGCCAATCTGCAAGAGGTTGATTTCCTGGACTGGGGCTGGCGCTACACCTTCTACGTGGCCTTCGCGATCAACGTGGTGGCGCTGTTCGCACGTCTGCGCCTGGTGGTGACCGAGGAGTACACGCAGCTGCTGGAGGAGCGTGAGCTGGAACCCACCCGCGTGGGCGAGTTGCTGAGCACGCAAGGGCACAACATCTTCATCGGCGCCTTCGCGGCCCTGGCCAGCTTCGCGCTGTTCCACATCGTGACGGTGTTCCCGCTGTCGTGGATCGCCTTGGGCAACACCCAGTCCATCAACGATGTGCTGTTCGTTCAGCTCATTGGTGCCGGCATCGCGGTGCTGGGCATGATCGCTTCGGGCCTGATCGCCGACCGCATCGGCCGCCGCCAGACCCTGGGCCTGTGCGCCAGCTTCATCGCGGTGCTGAGCGGCTTTGCGCCCACCTTGCTCAATGGCGACGCCGCCGCGCAAAACCTGTTCATCCTGTTGGGCTTTGCCTTGCTGGGCTTGTCGTACGGGCAGGCGGCCGGTGCCGTGACCTCCAACTTCTCGACCAAGTACCGCTACGCTGGCGCTGCGCTCACCTCTGACTTCGCCTGGTTGGTGGGGGCTGCCTTTGCACCGCTGGTGGCCCTGGGCCTGTCGGCCAACTTTGGCCTGGGCTACTTGAGCCTGTACTTGCTGTCAGGCGCTGGTTGCACGCTGGTGGCTTTGCGCCTGAACCGCGCGCTGGTGGCGTGATCGATTGACGCTGCGCTGGCTGGCATGGCCAGCCACTGAACACAGACCGGGCTTCGCGCCCGGTTTTTTTTATGTCGGGCACCCAGGCCATCTGCGTGAACGATTCCTTTCCACCGGGCGCGTTTGGCCGCAGGACCCTTCATCTTTCCAATACCTTGACCGATATCCCTAGGGCTCAGCCAAGCGGGCTGGCGCAAAGGATAAGGAAGCCTCCGTGGTCAATTCGGTTTTGAAGCAAGGTCGTCAGCGTCTGCTGGTGGGTGTCTCGTTCGCGGGACTGGGGATGTTGTCGGCTTGCGGGGGCGGTGGTTCAGCGGCCCCGGCCACAGGTGGCTCAACGGCCAATACCTTGTCGGGCACGGTGGCCGTGGGCGCGCCCATGGCCGACGCGCTGGTGCGCATCCTGGACTCGGCGGGCAATGTGGTGAGCTCGGGGGTGGGCGTGGACGCCGCAGGTGCCTTCACCGGCGTGACGCTGACCGGTACGGGCCCTTACCGCATTGAGGCCTGTGGCCACGTCGGCGAGAACTACCGCTGCGTGTATTCGGTGTCGCAAGGCGCTGGCGTGGCCAATGTCACACCGTTGACCACCGCCGCCGTGCTGCTGGCCACGGGTGATTCGCCGGAAGACCTGATGGATGGCCCCGGCACCTCCCTGGACGCGTCCAGCATCGCGGCAGCCCAGGCCACCTTGCGCACGGGTCTGGCCGGCATCCTGGCTGACGCCGGCGTCTCACCCAACTTCGATTTCATCAGCGGCGATCTGAGCGCGGGCACCCGCACCGGCTATGACCGCGTGCTGGACTCCGTGGGCGTGACGACCGGCGAGGCCAACGCCCCCTTCGTGCAGATCACACCACGCCTGGGCACGGGCAACCTTTATCTGGAATCGGGCCTGGCTCCGCAAGGCACCTTGACGGTGGACAGCCAGGCTGCCAACGTCTCGCTGACGGGCATCGAGACCCTGTTCCAGAACATGTCGCTGGCCATGGCGAATGACACGGCCTGCCGTGCCAACCTGCCAGGGCTGCTGGCCACCACGTCGAGCATGAGCTTTGATGGGCCCAACCCCGCGCAGGGTGCAAGTGATGTGGGCACGCAGATGTGTGACTTCATTGGCACGAGCGATGAAGGGCCCGGTTTTGGCGTCTCGTTCGTGAGCCCGACGCTGGGGCGTTGTGACCTGTCGGGCACCGATCCGGTCTGCAAGGTGTCCTTTGTGCTGAAGCTCCTGGATGGCAGCCTGCAGTCTATCGGCGAAGAGATGGCGGTGGTGCGCGAGGGCCAGACCTGGAAGTTCAAGGGGGATGTGAATCCGATCAACATCCACGCCAATGCGGCCTTGCAACGCACCCAGACCTTTGACAGCACGGGCGCCCTGGCCTACACCGAGTACTCACGCGCCTTCCAGTTCGACATTCAGGCCCTCACCGGCCTGCAATGCGCCAAAGTTACCCAGCGGGATTCAAACGGTGCCGAGGTGCTGCTGGCCTACTACAAGCGCTACAGCGGCTCACCCGAGCGGCTGTCACTCTGGCGCGATGCGTTCAGCAACTTGCTGATGGATCCGACGGCTGCAGGCCAGCTTCGCGGCAGCGACGACAGCCAGATCCAGCTGGCATCCGGCACGGGTGGGGACGCCGCCATCACCAACTTCTACCGCGGTGGCCGCACTGTGAAGGTCGCGCTCTACACGGACACCAGTTGCGCAATCCCGATGGTGCTGGATGGCCGCAGCGAGTTCGAAGTTGACATGATGGGCGTGCCTCCGCTGGCTGACCGGATTCAGGCCTTCTCCTGGCCCATCCTGACGGACAGCACCGTGAGCAGCCTGCGCACGCTGGCCCTGGCCACGGGGGCCTCGACCACGTTCAATGCCAGCTGGACCTTTGCCCGTGGCCACACCGGCCTGAACTCGGCGTCCTTCTGCTCGGACCGCGACTGTGGTGACCAGTCGAACTCCCGCATCGGCGACGTCAGATTTTCGGCGGCGGCCCGTTCGGTCTCCGTCCCCTTGGCGAATCCTGACAGCGGCACCACGGTGGCCGCCTCCGGGTTCAAGATGCTGGCGCTGTATGGCCGCACCGGCGAAGGCATGGGGGTGCAGAACAACTTCATCTACTGCGGCGGCGCCATCGACAGCTTTGGCCAATGCCAGTGACTGAACCCCTTCCCGGCTTTGGCCATCAAGGCTGGGACTGAAAGGTCCCAGTCAGCAACTCTGGCAGCCGCTCCACGCCCATCTTGAAACCACACGCCTGCGCGTGCCCGCCACCGCCCATGGATTCCGCCAAGGGAATGACGTTGTAGGGCCGCACCGAGCGCAGGCTGCCCTTGACGATGCCGTCCTTGCTGAAGTTCCACAGCAGGGCATAGGTGCCGCATTGCATGGCCAGCAGGTCGCCCACCTCGCTGCTGAAGGCGCCGGGGCAGTTCACCATCAGGCCGTTTTCACCATTGAAGCTGATGGGCATCGCGTTGCGCGCGATGTCGTGGCACAGGCTCATGAACTTCTCGTTCATGGCGCCACCGCGTTCGCGGAAGGCGGCGCTTTGCGCGGGCGTGAAGGCCGCGATCTCGGCCCAGCGCGGGAACTCGAAGCGCTCCATGTCCAGCGCGGCCAGGAAGGCGGCGCTCTCGGGGTATTGCCATGTCCAGATGTCGCGGTCCTCCACGAAGCGGACCAAATCGGGGATGGCCTGCTCGCGCTGGAAGAACTGCCACGCCAGCTTGGCGCCTGACTGCGTCATGTCGAAATGCACGATGCCACAGCGGCACTGGAACGCGCCCAATTTGTCGGCCGCGCTTTTGTGGTGGTCGAGCATGACCAGCTTGGCCGCGACATCGTCGATGCCCTGCAGGATCTCGGCCGAAAACGAGAAATCCAGGATGTAGACCGGGCGGCCTTCCAGCGGGGGCAAATCAGACACTTGCTGGACCTTGCCGTGCGCTACGCCCAGGTACTCGCCGCGGCCTTCAAAGAACAGCCAGGCGGCCAGGGCCGCGGCAAAACCGTCAGCGCATTTGTCGTGGTAAATCACCAGGGGATTGGCCTCGCTGGGGTCGGGCCGGATGGCGAGGCTGGTGAGGAGTCCGTTGGTCATGGTGAGGCAGGCCTGGTGAGTGCAATGCGCCGATGCTAAGGGCTAGTTAGCGACAGGGGCGCTCAAGTGCGGCGTTCACGTGACGAAATCACCCGAATGGACACGACCTCACCATCCATGGCCATGCCGCCTTCCGCCCGCCCCGATTCCGATCAAGTCAGGATCAACACGGGCACATGGGGCGTCTGGCTGCTCGGCGACAACTGGAAACAGCGTGTGCGCATTTTGCGCTGCCTGGGCGGTGGGCTGGTCTACCTGCTGGTGTGCCTGTTGATGAACTGGGTGGCTGGCCACGGCTATTTGCCGACCAAGCCGGTGTTGGCCATCAGTGGGGCCATCGGCCTGACGACGCTGACCTTCTACGGCCTGTTGCGCAGCAACATGAACCTGCGCTTTCGGGATGCCTCACTGACCATGCCGCAGATGGTGATGGCGATCTCGTACGCGGCTTGGGTGTACACCATGGGTGGGGCAGCGCGAGACCTGATGCTGCTGACCCTGGCCCCTTTGCTGCTCTATGGCTTTCGCTACCTGCGGCCTTTGCAGGTCCGCATGCTCAGTGCCTACGCGATCGTGGCCATGGGTTTGGCCATGGTGTGGCTGCTGCATGCGCACCCCAACACCTATGACGTGGCTCAGGAGTTGCTGCGCTTCATGCTCCTGGCCGTGATCGGCGTGACTTTGTCACAGTTCACCCGCAACGATGAAGAGGAGACCTCCGGCTTTCTGCAGTTCCTGATGCACCTGGTGTTCTCCAGCGACCCCAAGCAACGCCTGCGCATCCAGCGCTACACGGTGGCGGCGGTGAACTTTGTGATCTGCACCGTGGTGCTGGCTTACTCGGTCAGCGTGGGCGCGGTGAACGAGACGGCCGGCTGGGCCCTGGGCGCCTACACGATGGGCAACTGCCTGCTGTTCTACGTCTTGCTGCGCAGCGGGATCAACCTGCGGTTCGCCGACCCCTCCTTGACCTTGCCTCAGATCATGGTGGCCATCACCTGCGTGGTGGGGGCGTACGCCATCTTGGGTGAGTCGCGCGGCGCCAGCTTGATGTTGCTGGCGCTGGTGCTGGTCTTCGGGTTGTTCAACTTGACCGCATCGCAAGCCAGGTTGGCAGCCTTCTTCGCCTTGGTGGCGCAGGGCTTGACCATGCTGGCCATGAACACCCTGGAGCCCGGGCGCTACCCGGTTCGTCAGGAGTTGATCCACTTCCTGTTTGCCTGCACGGCCTTGCCCACGATCTCTTTGCTGGCCGGGCAGCTCAGTGATCTGCGGTCACGCTTGCGGGCACGCAAGGACGAGCTGGCCGTCGCGGTGGAGCGCATCCAGACCCTGGCCACGCGCGATGAATTGACCGGCTTGTTCAACCGCCGGCACATGGTGGAAACCTTGGCGCTGCAGAAGAAGTTCAGCGACCGGGGTGGCAGGGTGTTCTGCATCGGCATCCTGGACATCGACCACTTCAAACGCGTCAACGACACGCATGGGCATGGCGCGGGTGACGAGGTGCTGCGCAATTTTGCCCACACCGTGCAGCGCGAGCTGCGCGAGTCCGACGTCATCGCGCGTTGGGGCGGCGAGGAGTTTTTGCTGATGCTGACCGAGTGCAGGGTGGGCCAGGCCGACGCCATGATGGAGCGGGTGCGGGAGGTGGTCAACAGCAAGCTGATGTGCCCGGCGCATCCTGAACTGCACATCCGCTTTTCGGCCGGATTGGCGGAGCAGCGCTTTGACGAGGAAGTGGCCGACACCATCGAGCGTGCGGACCAGGCCCTTTACCGGGCCAAACGTGCCGGCCGCAACCGCACGGTTCTGGCGAGCTGAGCCGGGGCGCTCACCAGTCTTCGTCGTCCGCCATGGGGCGGCCTTGCCGGCCCTCTTGCATCAGCTCGATTTGCTGGCGCAACAACTGCGATTGCTCGCTCCAGTAGGCCGAGGTGCCGAACCAGGCAAACGCCGCGGGAAAGGCCGGATCGGCCCAGCGCCGGGCCAGCCAGGCGCTGTGGTGAATGATGCGCAGCGTGCGCAGCGGCTCGATCAGCGTCAGTTCGCGCCAGTCAAAATCGGCGAAGGATTCATAGCCCGACAGCAGTGAATGCAGTTGCTGTTGGCGTTCCCCGTGGTCGCCGCTGAGCAGCATCCACAGGTCTTGCACGGCCGGGCCCATGCAGGCATCGTCCAGGTCGACAAAATGCGGGCCTTCAGGTGTCCACAGCACATTGCCCACGTGGCAATCGCCATGCAGGCGGCGCAGTCGCAGTCCGTCGACGCGCTCGAAGGCGGCCTGGGCCAGGTCGAGCGCCTGATCAGCAACCGACAGCCACACGGCGCGCTGGTCGTCGGTGACCACCTGGTGCTGGACCAGCCAGTCGCGCGCGGCACGGCCCGTGGTCTCCACGCTCAAAGTGGTGCGGTGCTTGAACTTCTTGGCGGCGCCCACGGTGTGCAGTCGTGCAAGGAAGCGGCCCAGGCGTTCTAGCACGGCCGGGTCTTCCAGCTCGGGCGAGCGACCGCCCTTGCGGGGCGTCACGGCCAGGCGGATGTCGCCCAGCGAACCCAAGGTGGCGGGCTGGCCCAGGCAGCGCACGGCGGGGTCGACTTCCAGGTCGGCGATCAGGGGCAAGGGCGCCACGGCGGGCACCTCGGCATCCAGCAACTCTTGCGCGAAGGCGTGCTCTTCCAGGATCTGGGCATCGGTCCAGCGGCCCGCGCGGTAGAACTTGGCGATGACGTAGCCGGCGTCTTCCAGTCCAATCTGGAAGACGCGGTTTTCGTAGGAGTTGAGTTGCAGCAGGCGGCCGTCGCTGAAAACGCCCATGGCTTGCAGGGCGTGCAGGACCGCGTCAGGGGTCAGGTTGGCGTAGGGGGTGTCCGAGGAGCTCATCCCCCATTGTGTCAGTCGAGCTGAGAGCCCGCGCTCATGGCGCGCAGCATGGCGCTGTTGATGTCACCAAAGCTCATCATCAGGCCATCGGCCGCTTCGCGGATCTCGGCCAGGGTTTGGCCCTCCATGGCCTTGACCACGTTCAGGTAGGGCGCGTAGGGGCCTGCGCCGTCAACCAGCACCTGGTAAACGCGCTCGGGCACCGGGATGGTCTTGAGCAGCTCGCTGAAGGGCTGGCGGAACATGCGGTCCAGCAGCGAGAACACCCCGCAGATGAACAACTCGTTGCTCAGCTCGTTGTCACCACTGCCGCGCGAGAGTTCTTCCATCAAGAGACCACGGCGCACGGCGGCGAACATCACCGGGCGCATGTTGGGATCCTTGCTGGCGGTGGCCAGCAGCAGCGCCAGCCAGCGCTTGAGGCGCTGGTAGCCCAGGATCATGATGGCGTGGCGGAAGGAGCTGATCTCGACCGAGAGGCCGAAGGCGGGTGAGTTGATGAAGCGCATCAGCTTGTAGGCCAGCGGCGGATCGCGCTTGAGTGTCTTTTCCAGGTCTTCGATGTCTGCCTGCTTGTGGACTTGGTCAATGAGCAGCACGATGACCTGCAGCGCGGGCTGGTCGGTGGGGCGGGTGGAGACCTCGATGGCATCGTCGATGGGCCAGCCCAGCACGGCGGTGGCGCCGCGGCGGAAGGCGTTTTCCATGGCCTCGACCGTGCGGATGCCGGACTGCACATGCCCAATGGTGCGGATCACGCCTTCAGGGCTGCTGTTGCTGACGCCGGTGTGCGGATCGACGCGGCGGTCGTCGTCGTAATCGATGATGGAGTACTTGAAGCATGGCAGCACTTCGCGCGGCAGTTCACGCAAGGGCCGGCCTTTGAGCAGCAAGAGGTTGCCGTTGGCGTGCAGCGTGCAAATGGGGGCCACGCTGTCGGGCTCGCAGGCCATGAAGGAGGGGATCTCCATCAGGATGTGCGTGGCCGGCTGTGCCGCGATCAGGTCGTGCAGCAGGCCTTCGCTCAGAACGTTCAACCAGATCTGGGGCCCGCCCACCGGCCAGGCTTCGCCCACCGCCGACAGCAGGGCTGCGGAGTCCAGGCCGGCGCTCTGGTTGAGGGGGAACACCGTCAAGCGCGTGGCGGTGACGCTGCGGTTGCGGTCGATGACCGGGCAATAAGCCAGGGCGATCTGGCCGAGGATGGGGTGGTCAGTCATGGGCAGTGAGTCCCTTGTGGGTCAGCCGTTGATGTATTGGAACAGCGATAATTTTTGCACCATCGCGTAACTCTTCAAGGCGGCTTCGTAACCAGTCTGCTGGTTCTGGAATTTGGAAACGGCCGAGACCATGTCCAGGTCTTCGGCATTGGAACGCTCGGTTTCAGCGGCCAGCTTGGAGGCGGAGATGCGGCCTTCAATGCTGTCCATGCGGTTCAGGCTTTCGCCCACCGCCGAGCGCGCGGCGCTGACGTTGCTCAAGACGCTGTCCAGGTTGCTCAGTCCCCGGTTCACGGCCTGCATGATCTGGCCGCTGCCCTGGTTGCTGGTGGTGAGCGAGTTGATGGCCGAATCCAGGGCGTCGAAAACGCTCAGGTCGTTGGTGGATTGGTCAATGGTGAAGCTGTCGGTGTCGGCGGGCTTCCCGCTCACCGCAAACGACATGCCGTCGATCACGATGGCCTTGCCGCTGACGTAAGGCACGTCTGTCAAGGTGGTGCCACCGCCATCCTTGGTGACGCTGTAGGTGGTGACGCCCGCATTCACGGTGAAGTTGACGGCGTATTGCGGCGGGGTGATGCTGGGATCGGCCGGGTAGGGCAAGGCGCTGGGGGAGGTGACCGAGCCGGCGGTGATCCAGCCAGCGCCCGTGTTGGTGCTGACCGGGTTGGTCTCATAGACGCCGTTGCCCGATTTGGCCTTCAGCCAGGTCTGGTCGCCATCGACCGTGAGGTTCAGGGTTTCACCGGCCGCGGCCTGCACCTGGCCGCCCTGGCCCACGAACTGCACGCCCGCGGTGGTGTCCAGGAAGGGCGGTGTGGCCGAGCCCTGGCCACCAAACACGAAGCCGCCGCTGCCGTCCGACCGGTTGGCGATGGTGAGCATCTGTGCGCGGATGTCCTTGAGCTTGAGGGCCAAAGCCTCGCGTTCTTTGTCAGAGTAGCTGCCATTGCCGGCCGCGATCATGGACTCGCGGGCGGTTTGCAGCAGGCTGACGGCATCGCCAATGGCCGATTCGCTCAATTGCATGACGTTGCGGCTGGCGTCCAGCGAGCGCTGGTTGGCCTCTTCGCGCGAGATGCTGGCCAGGGCCCGCTCGGCGCGCGCGGCCGCGATGGGGTCGTCGCTTGCAACGTTGACCTTCTTGCCCGAGGTCAGTTGCATCTGCGATTGCGACATTTCGCTCTGGCGCTTTTGCAGGTTGTCGATCGACGAGTCGAAGCTGTAGGCAGTGCTGATGCGCATGACGAGACTCCTTATCGGCTGATGCTGAGCAGCGTGTCGAACACCGACTGCGCCACTTGCAGGATCTTGGCCGCGGCCTGGTAGCCCTGCTGGAACTGGATGAGCCGGGCGGCTTCCTCGTCGAGGTTGACGCCGGTCTTGTTGGTCAACAATTCTTGCGAGTTGGATGCCAGTGTGGCCGAAATGGTGGCCGATGTCTTGGCATCTTGCACCCGCACGCCGATGCTGCCGATGACCTGCGAGTAAGCATTGGTGATGGTGGCGCCGGGAGCGGTGCCACCAGCGCCCTGGTTCACCCGGCCCACGATGTCTTCATCACGCAACGCCAGCAAGGACAGGGCATTGCCATTGTTGGAGGAGGGGTACAGGGTGGGGGCCACACCGACGGTGTCGCCTTCTTTGGGCACGCCGTTGAGGTTCAGCTCAAAGCCGTTGTACTCGATGGGTGAGCCGGGCGTCCAGGTGCCCGAGGCCAGCACCCCGCCGCCGGAGTCGCGGATTTCATAGTCCCGCCCCGAGCCAGAGGCGCCGGTGAAGGCCACGGTGACCGAATCGTAAGGCGTGGTTGGTGTGGCGGTGATGCGCAGCGAGGCCACGGTGGCGGTGCCGGTGTTGGCGGTGCCCAAGGTGCCATTCACTGGCGACGCCGCCGCAATGCCCGTGGGCTTGTCCAGCACCCGCTTCATGTTCAACGCGGCGTTGCCCACCGGGCGCAGCATGAACTTGTCGCCGCTGGCGATGGTGGCAGCGTCGATGTTGACGCGGAATCCATCGACCACATCGCCATCGGCCACCGACGTGACGGTGTTGTCGCTCAGGCGGGTCAGCCGGTAGTTGCCTGGCGTGGTCGGGTCTTCGAACAGGCTGTAATCGCTGGCTTGCAGTTCTCTCGCATCGACCACCGTCATGGTGACGGGCGGGTTGGCCGTGGACGAGGTGTTCCTGGTGGAGGGCAGCACCTGGGGGGTGCCCACGTCAAAGATGGCCGCGCCGGCCGCAGCAGGCGTGCCCAGGTCCAGGCCGAAAGACTGTTGCTGGTTGACGCGCCAACTCAAGGCGGCGGCCATCTGGCCCAGCAAATTGCGGGCCGCGGGGATGTCGTCGTTCTGAACTTTCAGCAGGCCGGCCAACGTGCCGCCAGTGAGCAGGCTTTCATCCAGGGTGTGCTGGTTGTTGCCCGAGCCAATGGTGATGCGGCCTTGGGTGGCGTCGTATTGGTCGGTTTGCACGCCGAGTGTCGAGGCCTGGTTGCTGAGCACCAGTTGCTGGCCACCCCCGATGAACACGCTGATCGAGCCATCGTCGGCCGGCACGGTGGACACCTGGATCTTCTCGGACAGGTTCTTGACCAGCAGGTCGCGCTGGTCCATCAGGTCGTTGGGCTCGTGGCCCAGGCCCGTGACCGAAGCGATCTTCTGGTTCATGTCGGCGATGCGCGCGGCCAGAGAGTTGATCTCGGTCACGGTCGTTTTCATGTCGGACAGCGTGCCGCTTTGCAGGTCGTTCAGCTGGATGCCGGCGTTGCTCAGGCGGCTGGCCAGCTCGGAGGCCTTTGACAGCACCACTTGTCGCGCGGACAGGTCTTGCGGCTGGTTGGCCACATCGACAAAGGCGTTCAGCATCTGGCCTGCGGCAAAGCCGATGCCGGATTCGCCCGTGGACAAGACTTTCTCAAGCTGGGTGAGCTTGTCCAGCCGCATCTGGTCGGCTGACGCAACCGACAGGTTGTTGTTGTAGTCGCGGGCCAGCAGGGAGTCGGAGGCGCGGGTGACCGAGTCGATCTTGACGCCGCGCCCGTAGAAGCCCGCACCCGTGTAGCGCCCGCCTTCCGTCGACAGTTGCACTTCCTGGCGCGAATAGCCTTCGGTGCTGGCATTGCTGATGTTGTGGGCAATCGTGTCCAGCTTCGCCTGGTTGGCGAACATGGCACGTGTGCCGAGTGTGAGCAGTCCTGAACCCATGGTGGTACTTCTCCGTCAGTCGATCACGTCACCGAACGTTGCAGGCGCAGCGTGGTGTTGATGACTTTGGTGAGCTTGTCGGCGTAAGCGGGATCCGTGGCGTAGCCAGCCTTCTGCAGGCCTCGCGCAAAGCCTTGCGCGGTGTCGGCCTGGGCCACGGTCTGACTGTAGCGGGGGCTCTTGCTCAGCAGCTTGGCGTGGTCCTTGAAGGCGTCTTCGTAAGAGTCATAAGCACGGAACTTGGCCGTGACCTTGCGGGCCACGCCGCCGATGTATTCGGTGGTCGTGACCTCGGCCACCTTGCCCGTCCAGCTGGACGTGGCCTTGATGCCGAACAGGTTGTGGCTGGTGGTGCCGTCGGCCATCTTGGGTTGGTGCTTGCCCCAGCCGGATTCCAGTGCGGCCTGGCCCAGGATGTGGTTGGCGGGGATGCCCGTGGCGGCTTCGGCGGCCTTGGCGGCGGACTGGTGCTCGCGAACGAACTGCTCGGAATTGCTCAGCTTGCGCGTGCTGGCGGCCGAGGCACTGCCCGCGGCCGAAGCAGGGGCGATGGCCGCGGTGGCCGCCGTCGCGCTGGGGCTGGCGGGCATGGACAGCTTGTTCAACGACAGATCACCCATGCCTTTGAAGGGGCTGACGGGCGTGTCGGCCGAGGCATCGGGGCCGCCCAGCTGGCGTTGCAACTGCTTGATGATCATGTCGCTCAGGCCGCCCGGCAGACCGCTCATCTGCTGGGCACGCTGGCTGTCCAGCATGTTGGTGCCCATCTCGGTGCCCGAGTTTTCAAGCATGCCGCTGTTCATGGTGGTGGAGCGCATGCTTTTCATGAGCTCCTGCATGAACAGGCTTTCCAGCTGCTTGGCGGTGTCCTTGATCGCGCTTTTCTGGTCGGTGCCGGAAGCGTATTTCAGCTTGTCGAGCGAGCGCGTGTCCAGGCTCAGGCTGTTGCCGGAGGACGAGGGGAATGGTGTCAGGCTCATCAGATGACCTCCAGCTCCGCTTGGAGCGCGCCGGCCGCCTTCATGGCTTGCAGGATGGCCAGCAGGTCCTGCGGGTTGGCGCCCAAGGTGTTGAGCGCCTTGACCACATCGGTCAATTTGGTTCCAGCCGGCAGCTGGATCAGCGCGCCGGGTTCCTGGTTGATCTTGATGTCGGCCTTTTCAGTGACCACCGTCTGGCCTTGCGACAGGGCATTGGGCTGGCTGATGACCGGCGTAGAGCTGATGGTGACCGACAGGTTGCCGTGGGCGATGGCGCAGGGGCCGATGGTCACGGCCTGGTTCACCACGACTGAGCCGGTGCGGGCATTGATGACGATGCGGGCGGACGGCGTGGCGCGGTCGATGGACAAGTTTTCAATGTCGGCCATGAAGGCCACGCGCTCGCCGGATTGGGCAGGCAGCTTCACGCTGACCGTGCGGCCGTTGATGGCTTCGGCGGTGCCGGCGCCTTTGGCCTTGTTGATGGCGCCAGCGATGTCGCGGGCGGTGTTGAAGTCATCGGCCTGCACGTCCAGCTGGACCACGCTGCTTTGCAACCAGGGGGTGGGCACGCTGCGCTCGACCGTGGCACCGTTGGGGATGCGGCCGGCGCTCAGGTGGTTGACCTGGACCTTGGCGCCACCTTGCGAGGCGCCGGCGCCAGCGATGATCAGGTTGCCCTGGGCCAGGCCGTAGATCTGGCCGTCAGCGCCCTTCAAGGGGGTGGTCACCAGCGTGCCGCCACGCAGGGATTTGGCATTGCCCAGCGAAGACACATTGACGTCAATGGCCTGGCCGGGTTGGGCGAAAGGGGGCAGGGTGGCCGTGACCAGCACGGCGGCCACGTTCTTGACCTGCATGGCCACGCCAGCGGGCACGGTAATGCCCATCTGCTGCAGCATGGAGTTCAGGCTTTGGGCCGTGAAGGGGGTCTGGGTGGTCTGGTCGCCGGTGCCGTCCAGGCCCACCACCAGGCCGTAGCCCATCAACTGGTTGGCGCGCACGCCTTGAACGCTGGCAATCTCTTTCAGGCGGGCTGCCTGGGCCTCAACGGGCCACCACACGGCTGCGGAGGCGGCCAGGAAGGCCAGGCCAATCAGCAGTTTGAGGAGTCGTTCTGAAGTATTCATGAGGCCAGATTCCGGGAAGGTTCGGCCTCATTTTGGAGTTCTTTAGATCGGCAGAATGCTCAAAAAGAAGTGCGCAAGCCAGCCTATTCCCTGGGCGTCGGCCTGGGCGCCGCGGCCTCTTTGCTCGATGCGGACATTGGCCACCTGGGTGGAGGCGACGGTGTTGCCCGGCTGGATGGTGGTGGGGTCAACCTGGCCTGAAAAACGCAACAATTCCACGTTTTTGTTCACGCCGATCTGCTTTTCGCCCGAGATGATCAGGTGCCCGTTGGGCAGCACCTCGATCACCGTGGCCGTGATGGTGCCCACAAAGTTGTGAGAGCTCTCGGTGGTGCCCTTGCCATCGAAGGTGTTGGACGAGGTGCCGTTGGCGCTCAGGCGCAATTTGGCCAGCTGCTCGGCCTTCAGGAGCGGCACGGCCGACACCGACGCCGAGGCATCGCCGGTCTTCTCGATGCTGCTGGTCGACTCTTGCTTGGCCGCGATCTTCTCGACGATCGTGACGTTCACGATGTCGCCGACCAGGCGGGCCCGGTGGGTTTCGAACAAGGGCCGGTAACCGGCGCTCTGGAACAGGGAGCCATTGGCAATCACCGGCACCACCGGGACGGCTGGCCGAGCCTGGGTGGGCTCCAGCACATCGACCTTGGCCGTGGTGGGCAGCACAGAACAAGCGCCCAGCAGGCTGCTGGCGGCGGCGATGAGCGCCAAACGGGCGCGGCGGCGCAGGGCGTTCATCACAGTTGCGCCAGACGTTGCAGCATCTGGTCCGAAGTCTGAATGGCCTTGGAGTTGAGCTCGTAGGCGCGTTGGGTCTGGATCATCGTGACGAGTTCTTCCACCACGTTGACGTTGGAGGTTTCCACGAAACCCTGGGCCAGCGTGCCGGTGCTGTCGGTGCCGGGGTTGGCGGTCTGCGGTGTGCCAGAGGCCGGCGTCTCGGTGTAGAGGTTCTCGCCGCGCGGCTCCAGACCGGCCGGGTTGATGAAGTTGGTGAGCTGAATCTGACCCAGCGTCTGGGCCGTGTTCTGGCCCGAGATCGCGGCGCTGACCGTGCCATCGGGGGCGATGGTCACCGAGGTGGCGTTGGCGGGCACCGTGATGCCGGGCTGGATCTGGTAGCCATTGTTGGTGACCAGTTGGCCCTGGTTGTCCAGCTGGAAAGAGCCATCGCGGGTGTAGCCCGTGGTGCCATCGGGCATGGAGACCGGGAAGAAGCCGTTGCCCTTGATGGCCACGTCCAGGTAATTGGTGGTCTGCTGCAGGCTGCCTTGCGAGAACTGGCGCGAGGTGGCCACGGGGCGCACGCCCAGGCCCACTTGCAGGCCGGTGGGCAGTTGCGTCTGCTCCGAGCTGTTGGCCCCGCTTTGGCGCAGGTTCTGGTACATCAGGTCTTCAAACACCGCGTGAGAGCGCTTGTAGCCATTGGTGCCGCTGTTGGCCAGGTTGTGAGAGATGTGGTCCAGCTGGGTTTGCTGGGCTTCCATCCCCGATTTCGAGATCCACAGTGATCGCATCATGGTGCTACTCCTCAGGCGTCAAGCCGGTAAACAGATCAGGCGTTGCCCGACAACAATTGGGATGCCACTTTCTCGTTGCTCTCAGAGGTCTGGATCAACTTCATTTGAGCTTCGAACTGGCGGGCCGCCGCGATCATGCTGATCATGGTCTCGATGGGGTTCACGTTGGAGCCTTCCAGGGCGCCGTCTTGCACACGGGCGTTGGCGTCGACGGGCAGCTCGGCGCCTTCGGGATTGCGGAACAGACCATCCTCACCGCGCGTCAGCTTGGTCTCCGGGGTGACGAGCTTGAGCTTGCCGATCCCGGTGATCTTGCCGCTGGCCTCTTTGGCGCTGACCGTGCCATCGGGCGCGATGCTGGCTTGGGCGTTCTGCGGGATGGTGATGGGGCCGCCGTCGCCCAGCACGGGCAGGCCGCTCTGGGTCATCAGCACGCCTTCGTTGTTCACCGTCAGTGAGCCGAAACGCGTGTAGGCCTCGGTGCCATCCAGCGCGCTCACGGCCAGCATGGATTTGCCTTGCAAGGCCACGTCCAGCGGTCGGCCGGTGGTGGTGATGGGGCCTTGCGAGTCGTCGTAGCCCACCGTGGTCTCGAGCGAATAGACGCGCGTGGTGGCCCCGTCGCCGCGCACTGGCACGGCCCGGATGGCTTGCAGCTCGGCCCGAAAGCCGGTGGTGCTGATGTTGGCCAAGTTGTTGGCCAGCACATCCTGGCGCTGCATGTCCATCTTGGCGCCGGCCATGCCGACATAAATCATCCGATCCATGATGTGCTCCGGTTACTGCTGACGGTGCGGTGCATCAACGCAGGTTCACCAGGGTCTGCAGAACCTGGTCTTCGGTCTTGATGGTCTGCGCGTTGGCTTGGTACATGCGCTGTGCCACCATCATGTTGACCAGCTCGCCGGTCAGGTCCACGTTCGATTCTTCAAGGGCGCCCGATTGCAGCAGGCCCAGGTTGCCCGTGCCCGGCGCGCCGGTGACGGGGGCGTTGGACGCGTAAGTGGCCGCCCACTCGTTGTTGCCCTGGGGTTGCAGGCCCTGTGGGTTGCGGAAGCTGGCGGTCACCAATTGGCCGGCTGGTTTGGACTGGCCGTTGGAATAGCGGGCCAGGATCACGCCAGTGCTGTCCACCGTGATGCTGGACAGGTCGCCCGGCGCATAACCGGTCTGCGACAGGTTGGTCACGGCGAAGTTGCCGCCGTACTCCGTGGCCTTGGACAGGTCCATGGTGACGCCGCTGATGACTTCCGTTTGTGCGATCGGCGGCACGGTGCTGGCGTTCGTGACGTTGACCTTGGGGATGTCGGGCAAGGTGAAGCTGCCGGTCGACGAGGTGGCCACGGGGTTGCCGCTGGCGTCGTAGGTGGTGATCGTGCCTGGGTCGCCTTCCAGCGGGCTGCCATTGGCCAGGTCCACCGGGGTGCCACCCGAGGTTGGGAAGGTCAAGGTGGCGGCCTTGGCGGGTGCGCCGGCACCGTCGGTCTGGATGGAGGTGCCGTTGGCCGTGACGTACATGTCCCAGGCGTTGTCGCCCACCTTCTGGAAGTAGTAGGCCATGCCCACCGACTGGCCCTTCACGTCGTACATGGTCTGCGACGTCGTGAAGTTGTAGGTGGTGTTGTCGGTGAAATCAATGCCAACGCTCTTGATCGAGTCGGTTGACCGGAAGTTCATTTCGATGGCGGTCTTGTCCGTCTGCTTGGGGGCGATGCCGCCCGTGGTCAGCTGGATCGGAACGAGGTCGCTCGTGTTGGTGATGTTGCCAGTCAAGTCGGCCTGGTAGCCCAGCAGCTTGTGCGCGGCGTTGTTGACGATGAAGCCGTCGCGGTCAATTTTGAACTGGCCGTTGCGCGTGAAGAAGGTCTGGTTGCGGCCGTCCTGCACCTGGAAGAAGCCATTGCCGTTGATGGCCAGGTCCATGGGGTTGTCGGTGGTGCTGATGTTGCCCTGCGTGAACTGCTGGGCCACGGCCGCCACGGTGGCGCCGATGCCCACCGCGCTGGTGCCCGAGCCGTTCAGTGCCGCCGCGTACATGTCCGAGAACTCGGCCCGCGAGGCCTTGGCCCCGAAGGTGCTGGTGTTGGCCACGTTGTTGCCAATCACCTCCAGATTGCGAGCCGATACATTCAGACCGGAGAGACCTTGTTGGAAGCCCATGGTGTTGTCCTTTCGGGGTACTGCTTTGAAAAATTAAACGACGACTTTGATCTTGTTGTAAGCCGTGGTGCCGCTGTTGCGCAGCTCCAGGTTCAAGGTGCCGTTGCTGTTGCTGATGGCATCGACCTGGTCGTTCATCAAACTGGTGTTGCTGACGTCAGTGCTGCCGTTCTTGGCCGACACCTTGAAGGTCAGTCCCTCGCTGGACATGGTGCTGGGCACCGTCCACTGGAAGCTGTGCAGGCCGGCGGTCTGCGAGCCCTGGCTGATGGTGTCGACCACCTTGCCTGCGGCGTTGATCACATCGATGTTGACAGTGGCCGCGCTGCCGCTCAGGTCGAATGCGCCCGCGGCCACGGTGCTGGTGGTGCCGTCCTCGGCCTTGACGTTGCCGGCGACCAACTGGTTGCCTTCGATCAGCACCTGGTGGCCGACCAGGCTGGCGCCTTGCAGCAACTGCATCTGGCTGAAGCCATCGGTCACGCCACCCATGGTGGTGTTGAGCTTTTCGATGCCGGTCACCGTGCTGATCTGGGCCATCTGGCTGGTGACCTGCGCGTTGTCCATCGGATTCAGGGGATCCTGGTTCTGCATCTGCGTGACCAGCAGCTTCAGGAAACGGTCCGAAGCCTCGGTCGTTTTGTCGCTGGCAGTGGCCTTGGCGCCGTTGATCTTGTCGAGAACGGAATTGCCGGTTGAAGATACGGTGCTCATGTCATGTCCTTAGGTAAATCAGGTGCCTTGACCGAGCTGCAGCGTCTTCATCAGCAGGCTCTTGGCGGTGTTCATCACTTCGATGTTGTTCTGGTACGAGCGCGAGGCCGAGATCATGTTGACCATCTCTTCCACGGCGTTCACGTTGCTGTAGGTCACGTACCCATCGGCGTCGGCTTGCGGGTGCTTGGGATCGAGCACGCGGCGGCCGGGGGTGTTGTCTTCGGTGATGTTGCTCACCGTGACACCCGCAGTGCCCACCTCGTTGCCCATGGGCGTGGTGGTGAATACGACTTGGCGGGCCTTGTAGGGTGAGCGGTCGGGGCCGGCCACCGTGTCGGCGTTGGCCAGGTTGGAGGCCACCACGTTGAGCCGCTGAGCCTGCGCGCTGACCGCGCTGCCCGAGACGTTGAAAATGCTGAACATCGACATGGTTGATTACTCCTGGGTCACTGGCCGGTGATGGCCGTGTTGAGCGTCTTGACCTGGCTGTTGATGAAGCGCAAGGTGGCTTCATAGCGAACCGTGTTGTCGGCAAAAGTGGCACGCTCGCGGTCCATGTCGACGGTGTTGCTGTCCAGGTTGGTCTGGGCGGGGGTGGCGTAGTTCTTGTCGGTCGCTTCCTTGCTGCCAGCGGGCGCGCCGCCGCGGCCCAGATGGCCGGCGCTGGCCGTGGCCAGTTGCAGCTTGGCGGGTGACATGGATGACGCCCCCATCGAGGCCTGCCCGGTGGCATTGCGCAAGGCGCTGGCGAAGTCGAAGTCCCTTGCCTGATAGCCCGGGGTGTCGGCGTTCGCGATGTTGCTGGCGATCAGGCGCTGGCGCTCCGAGCGCAGCGCCAGGGCATCAGCCTGGAAGTTAAGGGTGTCGGTCAATCTGTTCAGCATGGCAAGCCCTCCGGCCTGTGAGCGCTTTGCCAAGAACAACGGGATTTGGCGCAGCTTGTAGGGGATGGTGAACGCCTGGGGCTGAAACATGAGCCGGAATAAGCGGCCTTTCGCGCCTCATTTCAGACTTCTTGGCGCTGCGGGGCTTCGTACATTGGCAGGCATGGACACGAACCCCAGCCCCCCTTCATCGACCAGCTCCTCGGCCCCTGCGCCGGGCCTGCTGCATGACCTGGGTTTCGAGCCATTCCAGATTTGGGCGGCCTTGCTGAGCGCCCTGGTGTGGTTGCTGTTGTGCGGCGGCGCGGTGCTGTTGTCCCCTTCGGCCCACGCGCAGGCGTCGCCGGTGGGTGAGTCGGGTGTGCTGCAGGCCTATGTGCAGAGCCTGTTGCACGACCAGGCCTTGCCGCAGGCCGACAGTTCAAAGAGCGGCGCGCCCTGGCGCGTCGAAGTCGTTCTGGGCCAACTGGACCCACGCCTCAAGCTGGCGCCTTGCGACAAGGTCAAGGCCTATGTGCCGCCGGGCATGCGCCTGTGGGGCAACACCCGCGTTGGTCTGCGTTGCGAACAGGGCGTGGTGCGCTGGAATGTGTACTGGCCCGTGTCCGTGAAGGTTTGGGGCCAGGCCTTGGTGGCGGTGGGCACAGTGCGCCCGGGCGCGGCTTTGGCGATGGAAGATTTGCGCATGGCGGAAGTTGATCTGGCTTCGCATGCCTCGCCCGCGGTGCTGCGCGCGCAAGACGTGGTGGGCCGCACCGTGGTGCGCCAGCTGTCAGCCGGCCAAAGCCTGCGTCAGGAAGATGTGAAGGCCCGCCGCTGGTTCGCTGCCGGTGATCCCGTCCGTTTGACGGTCAAGGGCCCTGGATTTTCGGTGGCCTCGGAAGGCACGGCACTCACGGCCGGTGACGAGGGGCAATGCGCCAAGATCCGGCTTGAAGGTGGCCGCGTGGTCTGCGGGGAGCCCGTGGGGGCCCGGCAGGTGGAGATCTTCTTGTGAAATTCGGTCAATTTGCAGGCCCACCCCCCTGGATTGCGGGGGTTTTGGCCTTTGGCGTTAAAGTCGGTGGCGGCCGGGTCGATATCCCGGATGTGACCACTCGGTACACACCGAGAGTAAGGAGTACATCATGAAAATCGGCAACCCTTCAGACAAAGCTGTCAACGGCACCAGTGCCAAGACAGAAGCCACCGCCACCACCAAGACGCCCGGTAAAACGGCCAGCCTGGATGGCGGCGTGAGCGAGAGCGCCAAGGTAACACTGTCCAATGCGGCATCTAACCTCTTATCGGGGGCGGATCCCACTTTCGATGCCAACAAAGTCTCGCAAGTGAAGCAATCGATCGACAACGGGTCTTACAAAGTGAACCCCGAAGCGATCGCGGACAAGTTGATCGCCAATTCGCGCGAACTGCTTGAACGTCAGTCCTGATCGAGGCTTTTCGATCATGGCCGCTGTTCAACCGCCCGTGCTGGATCTGACACCCCACATTGCCGCCATCGAGGCGCAATTGGGGGTGTTGGACGAGGCTTTGGTGTCGCAAGACGCCCAGGCGATCGAGTCGTGCAGCCAGGATTTGCACCGTTCACTGGCCGAAGCGATGGCGGCTTTTCGCCATGCGGGCCCGGGTTCACTGACGCCGCAATTGCGTCATCAACTGCTGCTGGCGCAAGCACGCGTCATGGGGCAGCAATCCACCGTCAGGCGCGCCGCTCATTCCATCGAGCGCACTTTGGGCATGCTCTTGCCCCAAGAGGCCTCTGCCACCTATTCGGCCCTGGCGCCCAAATCCGGCCAGATGGCCGTGAACGCCTACCGCGCCTGAGCCGTCTGGCCCGACGTCAGGCGTCCGCCAAACCTTCCACCATGATCTGAACGCGCTGGCGTCCCTGGTATTCGTCCAGGCTGATGCGAAACGCCAGGTGCACTTTGTCGGGCAAGGGTTCGGTGCGCCCAAACCAGATGCCATCGCGCACCTGGCCTTGCACCCGCAAACTCAGTTTCATGTGGCGGGTGCCCACCAAACGCTGGCCGATCACTTCAACGGCGTCGCTGAACACGGGCGCGTCAAAGCCCGGCCCCCACACGGTTTGCTCCAGCGCTGATGCAGTTTCTGGCGTGAACCACTGCGTGTCGAGCGGGCCATCAGTGCTGATCTGGCGTGCCAGCAGGCTGGGGTCCAGCCCCTCGTGGGCGACGAGCATGATGGCCTGCTCGAAGGTGTCGAAATCTTCTTCCAGGATGGTGCAGCCGGCCGCCATGGCGTGGCCGCCAAACTTCTTCAACAAGCCCGGGTGGCGCTTGCTGACCAGGTCGAGCGCATCGCGCAAATGAAAGCCCGGGATCGAACGGCCGGAGCCTTTGAGCAGCCCGTCCTGGCCCAGCGCAAACACAAAGGTGGGGCGGTGCTGGCGGTCTTTCAGGCGCGAGGCCACGATGCCCACCACGCCTTCGTGGAATTCGGGATCGAAGATGGCGATGGCGGGCGGCGGCTCGTCTTCGGGCATCAGTGATTCGAGCAGCGCCTCGGCCTGTTCGCGCATGCCGGTTTCCAGCTCGCGGCGTTCGCGGTTGATGGCGTCCAGTTGCTGGGCCAGTGCTTGCGCGCGGCCCACATCGTCGGTCAACAGGCATTCGATGCCCAGGCTCATCTCGGCCAGGCGGCCGGCGGCGTTCACGCGCGGGCCCAGTGCAAAGCCAAAGTCCTGGCTGCTGGCCTTGGTTGGATCGCGCCCGGCTGCGGTGAACAGGGCGGCGATGCCCGGCTGCATGCGGCCCGAGCGGATGCGCTTGAGGCCCAGGCTGACCAGGCGCCGGTTGTTGGCGTCCAGCCGGCCCACGTCGGCCACGGTACCCAGGGCCACCAAGTCCAGCAGGCTGTCGATGCGCGGTTGGTTGGTGGCATCGAAGGCGCCGCGTTGGCGCCGCTCGGCACGCAGGGCCAGCAGCACGTAGAACATCACGCCCACGCCCACCAGTGCCTTGCTGGCAAACGGGCAGTCGGGCTGGTTGGGGTTCACGATCACATCGGCCTGGGGCAGGCTAACCTGGCCATGGGCGTTGACCACGGGCAAGTGGTGGTCGGTGATGACCACCTGGAGGCCCAAGGCATGGGCGCGGTCCACGGCCTCGTGGCTGGCCATGCCGTTGTCCACGGTCATCAGCACCTTGGCCTGCTTGGCGTGCACCATGTCCACGATGGGCGGAGTGAGGCCGTAGCCATGCACGGCACGGTCGGGCACCACGAAGCTGACTTGGTCGGGCTGGGCGCCCAGCATCTTCAGGCCGCGCAGGCCGACGGCGCAGGCGGTGGCGCCATCGCAGTCGTAATCGGCCACGATGCAGATGTGCTGGTGTTGCTCGATGGCATCGGCCAGCAGGCGGGCGGCTTCCAGGGCGCCTTTCAGCTCGCTGGGGGGCAGCAGTTTGCCGGGGGCGTCGTCCAGCTCATCGACATGGCGCACGCCGCGCGAGGCGAAGAGGCGCGCCAGCAACGGGTGCACGCCCGCTTGCTCAAGCGCCCAAGTGGTGCGCGGGGGGATGTCTCGGGCAGTGATTTTCATGGGGCGGGATGGGGCCGGTTCAAAGGGTGGCGAGCAGGGCCGAGGGCAGGGGGCCGGTGCGTCCCAGCCAGCGCTGAGCATGGCCGAGCAGGCGCTGCGAGAAAGAAGGGGCCGTTGGTTGGCCAAGAGTGATGGCGCTGCGTTCGCCGCACAGTGTCAACGCAACGGTCTGGCCAGCGTCCAGGGTGGCGCAGGCGTTCTTGAAGACGGTGGCGTCCAGCGTTTGCCAGGTGGCGATCCAGTCGGCCAGGTTGCTGGCCAGCAAAGGTGCGCGCAGATCGGTCACCAATTGCGGGCTTTGGGCGGGAGTGGCCGTGGTCTGGTCCGGCAGCGGCCCGGTGCCACTCAGCCAGAAGGAGTTGACGGTCAACTGGCCGGCCGCCTCGCGCGGCGCGTTCAGCGGGTGCTCGTACATCAGCATCTGCACTTCGTTTTGCAGGCGCTTGATGAGGCGGGCTTGCGGGTGATCGGGCATCCAGACATCGGGATTGCGGCCAATGACCCGGTCCAGCGACGCGGTGGGCAGGCTGGCCAGCGAAGGGTGGGCGGCGTACCAGCGGGTGGGAGTGCCGTACACCAGGGTCCAGCCTTCCTCCTCAAACCAGGGGCGCAGCACCTCTAAAAAAGCGCGGGCGTCCACGTCGGTCAGGCGCAGCTCATCGGGGTCCAGCAAGGTCAGGGTTTCGCGGCCCATCAGCCAGTGGCAGGGGCTCAAGAGGCCCCAGGCCTTGCCCGCCGTGTCGATGCCGCTGGCCTGTGCCTGCCAAGCCGCCCAGGGCAGGGTGCCGTCGGCCAGGTGGCCCCAGCCCAAAGATTGTGCCAAAACCCGCTCATGGGGCATGGACAGGGCGTATTCGTCGCCGTCCAGGCGCGTGGATTGGCCCAGCCGCGCCAAAAGCTGGTGCAGGTGGGGCAAGCGCTGCGCATCGTCCAGCCGGGGCAGGGCCTGCTGGCACGGTTCGGACAGGCTGGCCGCGAAAGGCAGGATCAAATGCAAAGAGGGGGGCGAGGCGGGCATCCGGGGATTATCAAGTGAGTACACTTCGCGCACCATGAACCTTCCCTATGAATGGCGAGTTGGTTGGCGCTACACCCGCGCCGGCCGAGGTGCCCGCCGCAACGGCTTTATCTCTTTCATCTCGGGTGTGTCCGTCCTGGGCATTGCCCTGGGGGTGGCGGCCCTCATCATCGTCCTGTCGGTGATGAACGGCTTCCAGAAGGAAGTGCGCGACCGCATGCTGTCCGTGATCGCCCACGTCGAGGTCTATGACGCGCATGGCGGTTCACTGGCCGACTGGAAGGCGCTGGCCGCCCGGGCCCGCGAAAATCCGCAGGTCGTGGGTGCGGCGCCGTTCGTGCCGGCCCAGGCCCTGATCGCGCGGGGCGAGAACATGCGCGGCACGATGGTGCGCGGCATCGTGCCCGAAGAAGAAATCTCGGTGACGCCTTTGGCGGCGCAGATGAAATCCACCATGGCTTTGCTCACGCCGGGCAGCTGGGGCGTGGTGATCGGTGCTGAACTGGCCAACAGCCTGGATGTGCGCGTGGGCGATCCCATCACCTTGGTGGCGCCCAGTGGCCAAGTCACGCCCGCCGGGGTGGTGCCGCGCATCAAGCAGGTCACCGTGGTGGGCACCTTCAGCGCCGGCCACTATGAATACGACAACGGCCTGGTGCTGATGCACGCCGACGATGCCGCCAAACTGTTCCGCACAGGCGGGCTCACCGCCTTGCAGCTCAAACTCAAGGATGCGCAAGACGCGCGCGTGGTGGCCGGTGAGTTGGCCGTGTCTTTGGGCAGCGATGTCGTGGTCAATGACTGGACGCGCACCAACCGCAACTGGTTTGAGGCCGTGCAGGTCGAGAAACGAATGATGTTCATCATCCTGACCTTGATCGTGGCCGTGGCTGCCTTCAACCTGGTTTCGACCCTGGTGATGACGGTGACCGACAAGCAGGCCGACATCGCCATCTTGCGCACCCTGGGCGCCACGCCGGGCTCCATCATGGGCATCTTCATGGTGCAGGGCGCACTGTCGGGCATCTTGGGCACGCTGGGCGGATTGGGCCTGGGCCTACTGGTGGCGTTCAATGTGGGCGCCATCGTGCAGTTCATCGAGCACCTGCTGGGCGTGCATTTCCTGCCCAGCAGCATCTACCTGATCAGCCGCATGCCCAGCGATCCGCAGGCGGCCGACATCGTGCCTGTGGCCGTGATCTCGCTGGTGCTGTCTTTCCTGGCCACGATTTATCCCAGCTGGCGCGCCAGCCGAGTCCAGCCCGCCGAGGCCCTGCGTTATGAATGACCCCATGCTGTCGCCAGATCTGATCCTGCACGCGCAAGGCTTGACCAAACGCTTCACCGAAGGCCCGCTGGACGTGACCGTGCTGCAGGGTGTGGACCTGACCATCTCGCGTGGCGAGATCTTGTCCATCGTGGGGGCTTCGGGGTCGGGCAAGAGCACGCTGCTGCATTTGCTGGGTGGGCTCGAAGCGCCCACGTCTGGCCGCGTGCAACTGATGGGCCGCGATTTTTCAAAGCTCAACGCGGCCGAGCAGGGGGGCTGGCGCAACCAGCACCTGGGCTTCATCTACCAGTTCCACCATTTGCTGCCCGAGTTCTCGGCCGTGGACAACGTGGCCATGCCGCTGTTGATTCGGCGCTTGTCGGTGGCCGAGGCGCGCAAGCAAGCCATGGCAATGCTGGCCCGCGTGGGCTTGTCATCGCGGGGCGAACACCGCCCGTCAGAGTTGTCCGGCGGCGAGCGCCAGCGTGTGGCCGTGGCCCGTGCCCTGGTCAGCCAACCGGCCTGCGTGCTCGCCGACGAGCCCACCGGCAACCTCGACCGCGGCACCGCCGATGGTGTCTTCGACCTGATGCTGCAGGTCGCCAAGGAGCAAGGCACGGCTTTCGTCATGGTCACCCACGATGACAGCCTGGCGCACCGCTGCGACCGCTATCTGCGCCTGGTCCAGGGACGCCTGGCAGCCTGAGTTTTCAGCAGTAGCTCGGCGCCCTCCCTTTCTCCCCAAGAAGTTGTCCCCAATGCCTCATTCCAGGTCCTCCGTGCTGGCGCCTGCCAGACTGCCTTTGCTGATCGTGTTGGTGTGGGTGGGGGTGTTCACCGCACTTCGCTTGGGGTTGGCGTTGTCGGTGGGCGTGGCCTCCGTGCCCTTCGCCTTGTGGCCCGGCATCTTTGCCAAAGGGCTGATGTTCGACCTGGCCGTGGCGGCGATCGCCGTGGCGCCCGTGTTGGTGTACGAGGCCCTGTTGCCCAATGGCTGGCGTGATCAGCGCTGGCACCGGGTGCTGCGCGCCTTGTGGGTCTGGTTCGCGTTGCTGGTGATGTTGATCGCGGCGGCTTCCGAGATCACCTTCTGGATCGAGTTCTCCACGCGCTTCAACTTCATCGCGGTCGACTACCTGATCTACACCCAGGAAGTGATCGGCAACATCCGCCAGTCCTACCCCATCCCGGCGATCATGCTGGGCCTGGCGTCGCTGGCGGCGCTGCTGACCTTTTTCTTGAACCCGTTCTTGAAGCGCGCCAATGAACAGGTGCTGTCAGGGCGGCAGCGTGCGGCCCTGGGGCTGGCCGCCATCGTGCTGCCCACGTGCAGCCTGTTGCTGACGAACGTGGACCAGATGCAAGGCCTGGGCAACGCCTATGCAGACGAGTTGTCGGGCAACGGTTTGTTCACACTGGCCGCGGCCATGCGCCGCAATGAGCTGGACTACGACAAGTTCTACCGCACCATGCCGCAGGCGCAAGCCGATGCCATCCTCAAGGGCATGGACGTGGAACGCCAGCCCCTGAGCGAAGCCATTCACCCGCCCTTGGGCGAAGACCCGGCGGACGACCCCTTGCCTTTCACGCGCAGGCCCAAGAACGTGGTGCTGATCTCGGTGGAAAGCCTGTCGGCCGCGTTCATGGACACCTACGGATCGACCAAGCACCTGACACCGCGGCTGGATGCCCTGGCGCGCGAGGGGATGATGTTCGAGCACATGTACGCCACCGGCACCCGCACGGTGCGGGGCCTGGAGTCACTGTCGCTGGGCACGCCGCCGGTGCCGGGCCAGGCCATCGTGCGCCGTCCTAACAACGAACACCTGGCCACGCTGGGCGAGATCCTCAAGCCTCAGAACGTCGAGTCGTATTTCTTCTATGGCGGCTACGGCTACTTCGACAACATGAACGCCTACTTTGATGCCAACGGCTACAAGGTGATCGACCGCACCGACATCCCCAAGGCCGATGTGGTGTTCGAAAACGTGTGGGGCGTGGCCGATGAGGTTTTGTTCAACCACGCCATCAAGACCCTGTCGGCCGAAGCCCAGGCCGACAAGCCCTTCTTCGCCCACATCATGACCACGTCCAACCACCGGCCCTACACCTACCCGGATGGCCGCATCGACGTCAAATCGCCGGGTGGCCGTGATGGCGCGGTCAAATACACCGACTACGCCATCGGCAAGTTCATCGACGACGCGCGCCAACAGCCTTGGTTCAAGGACACGCTGTTCATCATCATCGCGGACCACTGCGCCTCAGTGGCCGGCAAGAGCAAGTTGCCGGTGGATGGTTACCACATCCCCCTGATCTTCTACGCACCTGGCATGGTGCCGCCCAGCGTTTACAAAGACACCGTGAGCCAGCTGGACCTGGCGCCCACCATTGTCGAAATGATGGGCAAGGGTGGCGATGACCACTTCTTTGGCCGGCCCTTCTTCGAGGCGGAAAACGAGAACCCCAACCGCGCCTTCATCAGCAACTACCAGGAGCTGGGCTACCTGCGCGGTAATGTGTTGACGGTGCTGCTGCCCAAGCGCAAAGTGCTGGCCTACAAGGTGGACCCGGCCACCTTGGCCACCACACCCACCGATGTGGACGAACGCCTGATGAACGAGGCGATTGCCTATTACCAGACGGCCTCACGGGCTTTCAAGCAAGGCGCCTTGAAGATGGAGAAACCCGGCGGACACTAGCACCATGTGGATCGACACCCATTGCCACCTTGACGCCCCGGAGTTTGACCGCGACCGCCAGGCCGTGATCGACCGCGCATCTCAAGCGGGCGTGGGGATGATCGTGGTGCCGGCCGTCATGCCCGCTACCTTCGAGGCCGCGCGGCAGGCCGCCGAGCAATGCGGAGGCACCTATGCGCTGGGTATCCATCCCTTGTTCGTGAAGGAAGCCGGCGATGACGCCATTGACCTGCTGCGGGTGGCATTGCAACAGCACCGTGATGATCCCCGCCTGGTGGCCGTCGGTGAGATCGGCCAGGATCATTTCGTTGATGACCTGAAAGACCCGGCCAGCAACACGCGGCAAGACTGCGTCTACGCCGCGCAACTGGCCTTGGCCGTGGAGTTCGGCCTGCCCGTGATCGTGCACGTGCGCCGCAGTGCCGATGACGTGCTCAAGCACCTGCGCCGCCTCAAGCAGCAGGGCAAAGCGGTGCCCGGTGGCATTGCCCACGCTTTCAACGGGAGCGCGCAACAGGCCCAGGCCTTCATCGACCTGGGCTTCAAATTGGGTTTTGGCGGCGCCATGACCTTTGACCGTGCCCTGCAGATCAGGCGCCTGGCCGCCGACGTGCCCGCCGAGGCCATCGTGCTGGAAACCGACGCGCCCGACATCCCCCCGCACTGGCTGTATGTGCAAGAGAAAGACCGCGCCCAAGGCCGCGACAGCCGCAACGAGCCGGCCGAGTTGCCCCGCATCGCGCAGACCCTGGCCGAGCTGCGCGGCTGGTCGCTTGCGCAGACCCGCGACATCACCGCGGCCAACGCGCTGCAGGCCTTGCCGCGCCTGCAAGCACTGATCCGCGCCTGAGCGGACAATAGCGCCTTCCCCTGGCGACTCGCCATCCTCCTTCCCCTTTGCCGGGGACACGCACCGCTTCCATGTCCGCCACCTCGCCCGATCCCCGCAGCCTGCCCAATCCCCGCCACGCCAGCCGCGTCCCTCCTCACCTGAACGCCGAGCAGATCGGCCGCATCCGGCAAGCGGCTTTCAACCTGCCCCAGGTGGTCAAGCCGGCCGATTTCATCCCCGAGAACACCCCGAATTTCGAGGACTACCTGGACGGCAGGGGCCTGATCCTGCTGCAAAAGGCCGTGTCTGGCGCGCGGCCCAGCCGCTGGATCGCGCCCGAGCTGATGGACCATGCCTTGCGGCACCTCGACGCCATCGGTGGAGGCCGCGAAGTGCGCTCGGTCATGCTGGACCGGGCTGCGGCGCTGGAGGCCTTGGGGCTGTTCCGCCGTGGTCAGGACTGGGACCGGCTGATCAGCCAGACCGTGCCCTTGCCGGGCCAGGACTGGAAGGTCGTGGTGTCCTTCAAGGAGCCCATTGATGCCGAGCAGATCTGGGATTTTTACCGCACCGGCGACAAGCCCGCCCTGATCAAGAGCCTGGGCACGCCGCCGGCCTATGCGCATGCGGCCGAGCTGCTGGCCCACCTGCAAGCGCTGCTGGCCCGGGCCAAGGTGAGCAACCCGCGCCAGATGGCCTCCTTGCTGCCGCGCCTGCAAGCCGAGTGCGGCACGCCTCAGCCCTTTGATGCGCTCAAGGCGGCATGCACCCGCGCCCTGGAGCGCTGGGAGCACCACGAGGCCGAGCTGGACACGCTGGACGACTTGAACGACCAACTGGCTTTTGAGGGCTACCCCGACACCTTCCAGAAAGCCCGCCACTTGCAGCGCAAGGTCACGCTGTATGTCGGGCCGCCGAACAGCGGCAAGACCCACGCGGCCTTTGAGCGACTGGCCAAGGCCAGCAAGGGTGCTTACCTGGCGCCTTTGCGCCTGCTGGCCCTGGAAGGCCGTGACCGCTTGCAGGGCCGTGGCGTGGCCTGCTCGCTGTTGACCGGCGAAGAAAGTGTGCCGGCCGAGGGTGCCGCCGTGGTGTCCAGCACCATTGAAATGGTGGGCACCAACGAGCCCATCGAAGTGGCCGTGATCGACGAAGCGCAGATGATCTTCGACGCCTTCCGCGGTTGGGCTTGGACCCAGGCCATCGTGGCCGTGCCGGCCGACGAAGTCATCATCATCTGTTCAGCTTATGCCGTGCCCGCCATCCAGAACCTGCTGCGCCTGTGCGGCGAGGACTGCGAGGTCAAGCACTTCGAGCGCAAGCAGCACGTGCAATTGCTGCCCGCGCCCTTGTCGATCAACGCGCTCAAGAAGGGCGACGCCGTGGTGGCTTTCAGCCGCCGGGAAGTGTTGATGCTGCGCGACCAGATCGCCGCCAATGGCAAGACGGTGTCGGTGATCTATGGCGCCTTGCCGCCCGAAGTGCGCCGCCGCGAAGCCGAGCGCTTTGCCCAAGGCGAGTCGCACGTGCTGGTGGCCACGGATGCCATCGGCATGGGCCTGAACCTGCCGATCCGGCGCGTGCTGTTCAGCACCATGGTCAAGTACGACGGCCAGACCGACCGGCCGCTGACTGTGTCAGAGGTGCACCAGATCGCCGGCCGGGCAGGGCGCTTCGGCATGCACGATGAAGGCTTTGTGGGGGTGCTCAAAGAGGCCGAGCCCACCGCCTTGCGCATGCTGCGCGACCTGCTGCCCAAGCAACCCAAGGCCCCCGTTGATTTCAAGGCGCCCGTGGCCCCCAACTGGTGGCACGTGGAGACCATCGCCACGCGGCTGAAAAAGAATCGCCTGCGCGATGTGCTGGGCATCTTCATGGAGCAACTGGAGCTGGACGATGCGCACTTCGCCGTGGCCGAACTGGAGCAGATGCTGGACCTGGCCGAGCAGCTCGACCGCAGCGCAGGCAAGCTTTCATTGCGCGAGCGCTTCATCTACGCCCAGGCACCGGTGGACACCCGCACCGACTCACAGGTTCAGGAGTTCCTGAACTGGACGCACTACCACGCGCTCAGCGGCGAGGCGGGCAGCCCCTGGTTCCTGGAAGAAGTGGATGAGCACAGCCGCCTGGAACGCATGGAGCAAGCCCTGCGATCGTGCACGCTGTGGCTGTGGCTGGACCTGCGCTTTCCCAATGTCTACGGGCATGTGGCGCGGGTGGCCGATCTGCGCAGCCGCCTCAACGACGGCATCGAACGCCACCTCAAGGGCAAGAAGCCCTTGTGGCAGACGCGGGGCCGCCCGCGCAAGCCTTGAACGTGGCCGGGCTCAGATGCGCAGCAGGGCCTGCACGCGCATTTGCTCGTCGGGCGAGAAGTTGGATTTCACGTAGGTGACGATCTCGGCCTTGCGTTGTTCGTCCGACAGGTTGGCCGCCTTTTGCAAGCGCTCCCACTCGCGCTGGGCGCCACCGAGGCGTGCTTCCCATTGGGCCCATTCCTCGTCGGCCTTGGCCAGGCGATCGGCTGCAGCCTCGCCATAGCGGGCCACGCGTTCGGCGCGCACGGCGGCCGGGTCTTTGCCTGGGGCCATCTGGGGCACGGGCTCACCGGGATCGGGCGGTGGCGCTTGCCCTGATTCCAGTTGGGCGTAGTAATCCTGGAAGTGTTTCTCGTCTTCCTTGAAGAACGCCTCGGCCCAGGGCGCCCCCAGCACCTGGCGCCGCACGGATCGCTGCTCTTCAAACACCGGCACCCAGGTGGTCCGGTCTGACTGGACGAACTTGTTGCGCCAATCGTAGGTGCGAATTTGCCAGTATTTGTCCCAGACGGCCATGATCTCACCGGCCAGCTGGGCGCCGTTCGCGCGTTGGGCTTCGTCCTGGATCAGGCCGCGAATCTCTTCGATGGTGACTTCGCCCAGGCCCAGCACGTAGTACTCGAAGCGGCTGCGCAAATCGCCGCAGGGTTTGAGTTTCTGGTCGGCCACGCACCAGCTGCCGGCCGCCTCCGTGCCCGCGAACGAGCCTTCTTTGAACAAGCGCCGGCGCACCTCGTCGGGCGTGCGCGCTGTTGGCGCTGGCTTGGCAGTGCCCAGGCCAAAGGCACGCCCCGCATCGGCGATCCGCCAGGTGCTTTCACCTTCGGCATGCGCTGCTGTTGATGCAGCTTTGGGCTGGCCGACGCCCTGCTGCCAGAGCAACCAGGCTGCACCGCCCACCACGGCCGCGGCCATGCCCGCGGCCCAAGTTTTGCGTGTTTGCATTGAACACCCCTCTGAATAGAAAAAGGGCCAACTTCGTTTGAAATTGGCCCCTTGCAAAAATCCGGGGAAATTTACAGAGACAGGGCCTTCAGGCGGCTGGCTTGCTGCTTGTAAAAGGCGACGGGATCAGGATCGCCCTTGCCGATGATGCCCAGGACCTGGTTGACTTCGTCCAGGTGGTTCCAGTGGTAGTCGTCCTTGATGACCTTGCCCCAATGGCTGGAGCAGCGGCTGACCAGACCGTCGTTGGCTTCGCCCTTGAAGTAGTCACCGGTGTAGGACAGGATGGCGTCGGAGATGTCCCAGCCGTTGGTCTTCACGGCGGTGCCGGAGATCGAGTACCAGCGGATGCTGTTGCCATTGACGCTGGCCACTTCAGGACCTTGGCCGCAAGCGGTGGTGGGGGCACCTGCCGGGAACTTGCTGTTGAAGGCTGCGGCGCCGGGTGCGCTCAGGGCGCCCAGGGCGGTCAGCAGGTCAGCTTGCTTGTAGGTGCCGTTGCCCGACAGCCAGCCAATCAGTTGCAGGCCAGCGGTGGCGGCCTTGTCAAAGGTGCCATCGGGCGTGGTGCCTGCCAGGATGTCGTCGGCAACCTTGCTGCCGAAGTGGGTGCCGGCGACAGTGGTCACGCTGGCAACGATCGAAGGCACGGTGCCCGCGGCGTAACGCACAGTGGGGCCGCCATGGCTGTGGCCGATCAGGTTGAACTTCTTGACGCCGTCAGCGGCGGCCCATTGCTGGAGCTGGCGCACCAGTTCTTCACCACGGAACTCGGTGGTTTGCGAAGGATTCACCGAAGCCACATACACGGTGGCGCCGTCTTTGCGCAGGCTGTTGGGGATGTTGTAGAAATACTGGATGCCCAGGATGTTGTCGAAGCCGATGAAGCCGTGAACCAGCACGATGGGGTATTTGGTCTGCGAACCAGTGGTGGTCGTGGCAGCTTGTGCGGCAGGGACGGCGATCATCGTGGCGCCAGCAACGGCAACGGCGGCGCAAACAGCACGCATGGAGAACATCGATTTCATGGCCTTGTTCCTTGGGTCGTTATTGGAGGTTGAACTGTGTGATCAATGTCTCGCGAAACGATGAACGTGCAGTGGGTGGTAACCCTTGAATTCCCGGGTTGTTCCTACCCCGAAATGACGGGGGTCAGGGGGCGTGATGTCAGACACGTCCTACCGGTGACCAGGGCGGCGTCCGGCTCCCTGCCGCACAGGCGCGCCGCACCATGGCTTTTTGACCACTACAAAAGAGGAACCCCCATGAAGAAACTTTCCCTCGCCCTCATCGCCTTGCTGTCGTCTGCTGCAGTGTTCGCCCAAGCCGAGCCTGCTGGCCGCGAAATCGTGGTCAACACTGACCAGGACAAGGTGGCCGAAGTGGAGCGCCATGCCCAGGAGTTGAAGGAAAAGCAGGAAGCCGCCATCAACTCGGCCGAGCCCACGGCGGCCGGCCCCAAGTCCAAGGCCAAACGCCACCACAAGGCCATGCACAAGAACGCACCCAAGCCCGACATGGCCAAGCCTGACATGCCCATGTCTGACGGCGCCAAGCCCGACATGCCACCTCCTGCGGCCCAATGACCCGGTGAAACAATGGCCGGACGGCCGCGTTGCTCGGGTAACCTCGGTGTATCCAGCAAACGGCACGGCCATTCATGTCATTCGAGTCTTTAGGTTTGTCCCCAGCCCTGGTTCGCGCCACCCGCGAACGGGCTTATCTTGAGCCCACGGCCATCCAGGCCGAGGCCATTCCCGCCGCCTTGCGTGGCGTGGATGTGCTGGGTTGCGCGCAAACTGGCTCGGGCAAGACCGCGGCCTTCGCCCTGCCCATCCTTGAACATTTGGCGCAAGGACGCCGTGAACGGCCCCGCCGGACGCACGCGCTGATCCTGGTGCCGACCCGCGAGTTGGCGGCCCAGGTGGGCGACACCTTCCGCAACTTAGCCCAGTACCTGCCCGAGCCCTTGAAGATCGCCGTGCTGTTCGGCGGCGTTTCAATCAACCCCCAGATGATGGGCTTGCGCGGTGGCGCCGACATCGTGGTGGCCACGCCGGGGCGCTTGCTGGACCTGGTGGAGCACAACGCGCTCCGGCTGGACGAAGTCAACACCCTGGTGCTGGACGAGGCTGACCGCCTGCTGGATCTGGGCTTTGCCGAAGAGCTGGCCCGGGTGCTGCAAGCATTGCCATTGCGCCGCCAGAACCTTTTCTTCTCGGCCACCTTCCCGCCCGCGGTGCAAAGCCTGGCCGATCAACTGCTGCGCGACCCGGTCCGCATCCAGGTCGAGGCCGAGCCGCAAGAGCAGCCCGACATCCTGCAACGGGCCATCGAGGTCGACACCGCCAAGCGCACGCCCTTGCTGCGCCACCTGATCAAGGAGCAAGGCTGGTCGCGGGTGCTGGTGTTCGTGGCCACCAAGTACGCGACCGAGCTGGTCTCGCACAAGTTGGGCTTGGCGGGCATCCATGCCCAGGCTTTCCACGGCGAGCTCAGCCAAGGCGCGCGCACCCAGGTCTTGTCAGATTTCAAGGCCTCGCGGCTGCAGGTGGTGGTGGCCACCGACGTGGCGGCGCGCGGCATTGACGTGGCGCGCTTGCCGGCCGTGGTGAACTACGACCTGCCGCGTTCAGCGGTGGACTACACGCACCGCATTGGCCGCACGGGCCGCGCCGGGCAAAGCGGGGTGGCCATCAGCTTTGTCACCGCCGATGCCGAGGCGCATTTCAGGCTGATTGAAAAGCGCCAGGGTGTGCGGGTGCCACGCGAGCAAATCCCCGGTTTTGAGCCCGTTGAAGCCGCCTCGCCCGTGGTCGATGTGAACGGCGGCATCAAAGGCAAGCGCCCCAGCAAGAAAGACAAGCTGCGCGCCGCCGCTTTGGCACGCACCGGCTCGTCCACCTGAGCCAAGGCGCCGGTCAGTTTGCCAGCGTCACGCCCAGGCGCTTGGTGGCCAGGTATTCACGCCGGTAGATCTCGAAAGGCATGGTGTCTGCGGCTTCGATGCGGGCTTGCTCCTGGATCGATTCGCGCGCCATGTTCTCGAAATGCGCTTGCTGCTCGGCATCCCAAGGCGCGTTCAGCAGGGCGCCTTGGGCTTGCGCAGACTGGGCCCTGACAAAATCCACATAGACCTTGTCGTGCTCATTCACCAAGGCGGCCAGCACCCGGGCGGAGGGCAATGTCTCGGGCTGGTTCAGCGCGTCCAGCGCCGATTGCCAGGCTTGCACGTGGCTCGTGCCGCCTTGTGCCGTGTCCAGTGCCTGCGCGATGGGTTCGCATTGCTGGACGATGTCGCGCGCCCAATCGGTCAGCAGCACCTCTTGGCCCTGGCGTTCCAGCATGAGGCCGGGCTCGCGGCCACGCGACGCCGTGCGGTGCTGGTTGCGCGCCAGCTCGGCGATCTCGGCCGGGGTGTCGGGCGGGCTGTCCAGCAGCAGGCAGTGCAGCAGGAAGGTGTCCAGAAAGCGCGCGGTGCTGTCGTCGATGCCGACGGGCAGGAATGGATTGAGGTCCATGCAGCGCACCTCGACGTATTCAACGCCGCGTTCTCGCAGTGCGTGCAAGGGCCGCTCACCGGGAAAGATCACGCGCTTGGGGCGGATGGTGCCGTAGAACTCGTTCTCGATCTGCAGCAGCGTGGTCGACAGCTGGCGGTAGTCGCCTTGCGGCCCCTGGATGCCAATGGCCTGATAAGGCGGGTAGCTGCGCGTGAGCGCATCCTGCAAAGAGGCGCCATAGCCATCCAGGCCGTTGTAGCTGACCGAGAGCGAGGATTGCGCATCGCTCTGGTAGCCCAGCCGGCCCATGCGCAGCGAGGTGGCATAAGGCAGGTACAGGGTGCGGTCGCTCAGGGTGTCCAGGCCGTGCTGCTGGCCAGCCACAAAGCTGGGGCACACGGCGGGCGAGGCCCCGAACAACAGGAGCAGCAAGAAGGACTGGCGCCGGAAATTGCGGATCAGCGCAAAGTAGTCCTCGTTCGACATGCCTGGCAGCGACCAGTTGTAGTGGATGCCGGAGATGGTCTGCATGCGCGGGCCATAGCGGTTGGCCAGCCCGATGCGGTAGACGCTCTTGGCCTGGCCCACATTGGAGCTGCCATAGCGCCCGATGGGGATGCCGCCGTCGTCGGGCAGGATGCTGGGCATGCTGCTGACCCACAGCTGCTCATCGCCGGCTTGCGCCAGGGTGCGGTAGACGAACTGGTGGATCTGCGTCAGTTCGGCGATGGCGGCTGGCGCACTGCGGTGGGCGCCAGTAACCAGTTCGATCTGTGATTCGCTGAAATCGGTGGTGATGCTGGGGCTGGCCAGGGCCGAGCCCAGGGCGGCCGGGTGGGGGGTCAAGGCCAGGCGGCCATCGGGGTGAACGCGCAGGCTCTCCTTCTCGATGCCGCGTCGGATGCCTTTCAAGCGCTCGGGCGAGAGCAGGCGCAAGCGTTCATCAAGGCTGGTCACGCGCAGGTCTCCTAAATCGTGTTGGACGCGAAGGTACCAGAGTTGGCCAAACCCTGCTGGCGATGCGCTCGCCGCATATGGTTCTGCCTAAATCTTCTGGTAAAGGCGAGAAAAGTCGCGTACTTTACGGTGTCGGCCTGCTCGTTTGGTTTCATAGTTGTTGCTGCATGGCCGACCTGCTTTTCGAACACCAATGTGCCTCATCATCAAGAAGCCCGCCGGGCGCACGATTTGTGCTGATTTTCTGAAGAACGCCTGGGAACGCAATTTCCATGGCTGGGGTGGTTTCTTCGTCCAGAACGGCGAAGTCGTCTGGGCGCGCGGTTTGGCGTTCGATGAGTTGGTGGAATACAACCGCCGGCTGCCCGCCCACGTGGAGGCCTGCATCCACTTGCGCAAGGCCACCTACGGCGATGTGAACCACGACATGGCGCATCCCTACACCGTCAGGCCCGGCTTGATGTTGATGCACAACGGCAGCATTGCCCACCTGGCGCCGCAAAACCCCGCTTTCAGCGACACCTCCGAGCTGGCGCGCCTGCTGGGCGATTTGCTCAAGGGCCTGTCCGACGAGCAGGCGGGTGCCCTGATCCGATCACCGGCCTTTGCCCGTTTGACGGCGCCCCTGATCGAAGGCTCGATGGTGGTGCTGATGGACAAGGATGGCGTGGTGCGCCTGGGCCGTGATTGGCACACCGTCAAGAGCTGCGAGTGGACCGGGGCCATGACGGGCATCGAGGTGTCCAACTCACACACCTGGGGCGAGAAGGCCCGGGCCCTGTCGCAACAAGCGCGGCGCGGGTCCTGGCGGGGCTTGGTCCATGCCCTGCAAGTGCGCCTGGCACCGGCTTTCCGGGTCATCGGGCGCGCCACGTCCGACCGCTGATCGGCTGGCATAAGATCTTTCGCTGGCCGCGCATTGGCGGTCGCCACGAAAGATCACCTTGAGCAAAAAAGTCTGTGTCGTGACCGGCTCCTCGTCCGGCATTGGTGCGTCGACCGCACGCTTGTACGCCCGCCATGGCTGGAACGTGGTGGTCAATTTCTCACGCGATCCGGCGCCCGCTGAGGCCGTGGCGGCCGAGTGCCGCTCGCTGGGCGCCGAGGTGCTGGTCGTCAAGGCCGACGTGGCGCTCAATGAAGACTGCGTGCGCCTGGCGGCCGAAGTGGAGGCCCGCTTTGGCCGGGCCGATGTGCTGGTCAACAACGCGGGCACCACCAAGTTCGTGGGCCTGAAAGACCTGGATGGGCTGGAGGCGGAGGACTTTCACCGCATTTACAGCGTCAATGTGGTCGGCGCCTATCAAATGATCCGGGCCTTGGCGCCTTTGCTGAAGAAGAACCCGGGGGCGGGAATTGTCAACATCTCGTCGGTGGCCTCGATGATGGGCGTGGGCTCGTCCATCGCCTACATGGCGTCCAAGGGCGCCTTGAACGCGATGACAGTAGGGCTGGCCCGCGCGCTGGGCCCCGAGATACGCGTCAACGGCGTGGCGCCCGGCCTGGTTGAAACGCCATGGCTGCAAAACGGGTTGGGTGAAGAGCGCTACGCCGCCTCGGTGGCCGGCTACAAGGCGCGGGCCGCCCTGGAAAGCGTGCTCAGCCCTGAAGACGTGGCCGATGCCGCGTGGTGGCTGGGCGCCGGCGCGGCCAAGACCACGGGCGAGGTTTTGTTGGTGGACGCGGGCTTGCGGATCACCAAAGCTTGAGTTGCGGGATGGTGCCCTTGGCGGGGCGGCAGGTGATGGCATCGCCCACATGCACCAAGCCCTCGGCGATCACGCGGGCGTTCATGCCCCCATGCCCGCGCATGGCGTTGTAACCGCCTGGGCCCAGCAGCGCTTCCATCCGCGAACAGGGCTCGCAGGGGCCGGTGATTTCAAGCGCGACCTGGTCGCCGATGCACAGCACCATGGGCTCGTTCTTGAACAAGGCGCGGGCCGCCAGCAGGTTCAGCCCTGACACCACCAGATTGCGCCTGAGCAGCGTGGGATCCACCTGCTTCACGCCCATGAAGGCGGCGATCACGGGCAGGTGCTCGGCTTGGATCAGGGTGACCTGGCGTTTGCCACCGCCAGCGGCGGAGGGCTTTCGGTCGCTGGCCCGGTCGCCCGCCAGGCCCCGTTCCATCAACACTTGAACGCTGTCCACCTGCACGGTGCGCGCGCGCCGCTCTGGCCGCAGGATGATGCGGTCCAGCCTGCCCGGCCGAGGAAATTGCTGGACCAGTTGGTGAAGGTTGTCAGGGTCTGAAGACAATGGGTTGAATCATGAGATTGGTGCGGGCCCATTGTCTCTGGCACGAGCCGGGCCATCAAGTCAGCCGATGCCGAACTCCTCGAACACCGCACGCCAGGCCGCGAGCTTGCGCTCGAACGACCACGCAGCATGGGCGGGGCTGGTCGATGGCAATTTGACGACCGGCAAGCCCAACGCCTGGGTGATGCGCATGTGCCGCGCTGATGTGCCGCCGTTGTGCGCGATGGCGCGCAAGCCCGGCGCCCATTCTTTCAGTCGGTGCAATGGATTGAGTTGCGGCTGCTGGATCGCGCTGTCCAGGCTGCCTTGCCGCTGGCAATGGGCGTAGACATCCCAGATGCCCAGGCCGTGGGCGCGTGCGGCCTCCAGGCGCCTTTCACAGGGCTGATGGCGAAGGTCGGCATCGCCGGTCAGCCCCCAAATGCTGGACAGGATGGGCCAGAACTGATTGCGGGGATGCGCGTAATACTGCTGGTTGGCCAGGGAGGCCACGCTGGGGAAGCTCCCCAGCACCACGAGCCGAGTGTCGGCCGTGATGACTGGGGGCAGGCCCTGCAAGGTGGGCAGGGCCGGGGGTGATGAAACGCGCATCACCCGCTTATAACGCGTTCAACCTCCTCAAGGCGTGCACGGTGGACCAGACCCCGCATTGGTGATCGCGCTCGAACTGGCCCAGCCGCAAGGTGCTCACCGCCCCTGGCGCCAAAGACTGAACTGGTGCCGTGAGCCGGTTGAACTGGCTCCATTGCGGCAGGCCCGGCCCGTTCGGATCGCCCTTGGCTGCAAAGTTGGCCCAGTACTTCACCATCTGGTCGGCCAGGGTTTGCTGCGCGGGGGTGAACACCCGCGAAGGCGTTTCGCCCTGGAAGATGTAGGCCAGCTCCGCCGAGTGGTAGGCGTTCCAAGCAAAGTAAGGATCGGGCGCGGCACCGGGGGCGTTCGGGTCGTTGAACTCGAAAGCAAAGGTTTTGGTGAAGCTGGACAAGCTCTTGGCGTCGTCGAGTGAACTGCAGGCGTAGAAGTTGTCGGTCACTGCCGCGGCCAGTGCCTTGTCGAGCGAGCCGTAACGGGCGGCCGAGTACAGCACATCGGTGAACAGGGGCGCCAAAGCCGGGCCCACCATGCCGCGCATCGCCAGGCTGTGGTCTGCGGCCGTCACGCCCCGTTGTTGCCCCAGGTGGAAGGTCAGCGCCACGAACAGTCGGCCCTCGTCGTGGTTGCCACCGAACATCACCGGCACTTTGTTGATGCGACCCGACTGGATCAGCTTGTCGGCCGCGTCTGGCAAAACCACGCCGTCAATGGCGGGCACCCAGGCTGGCTTGTTGTAGATGATGTCCAGATCGGGCGGGGTGGCGTTCATCAAAGCCACCGTGCTTTTCTGGCGCATGCACGCCACCTGGTTGGCATCGCCTGGGCAGCCCAGGGACTGGGCCAGCACCTCGGACTGGTCGCGTATCTGCGCCAACGGCACATTGCGCAGCAACACGCAGGGGCCGCTTTGAGAGATGGCCCCATTGAACAGCCCGGCAGACCCTGGCGAGACCACGTGCACGCAGGCGCTGTTGCCGCCGGCAGACTGCCCGAATACGGTGATGCGGCTGGGATCGCCCCCCAGTCGGCTGGCGTGCTGTTTGACCCAGCGCAAGGCGGCCTGCTGGTCCTGGATGCCGTAGTTGGCAGCGGCGCTTTCAACCTGCAAGCCCGGCAGGGCCATGAAGCCGAACACGCCCAGGCGGTAATTCACCGTCACGACCACGGCCTTGGCCTGGCGGGCGAGGGGGGCACCGTCGTAGTAGGAGCCGGCGCCCAGCACATAGCCACCACCGTGGATCCACACCATCACGGGCAGGGGTTGGCCATCGCTGTTGTCAGGCCGATAGACGTTCAGGTACAGGCAGTCCTCGGTTTCTGATCGCCCTGAAAAGGCACTGGGCTCTTGTGGGCAGACGTTGGCGAACTGCGTGGCTTCGCGCACGCCGGCCCAGCTGGCTGGTGCTTGGGGCGCTTTCCACCGCAAATCGCCCACCGGCGGCGCCGCGAAAGGCAGGCCCAGGAAGCGCGAGACGCCGTTGCTGTCGATTCCTCGCGCCTGGCCTTGATCGGTGTAGAGGATGGGGTCGGACGCTTGGGCCCAGGTGCTGGCGCCGAAGGCCAGTGCCAAGGCCGAAATGCTTCGGCCCAGAGTTGATGTCAGTCGCATGAGTGATCCCTTATGACAAAAGTGGACGCAGTCAAACCTGCCGATCTGGCGACCCTGGTGTTCGCATCTCCCTGGGGCGGCACCCCGTGCGACACTGACGGCCACGCTCTTGACTGTTTCAACTTATCGACTTGTGAAGCGCAAACTTAAACTTCCCGAAGCCACCCTGTCGGAATCCCGTGGTGTGAGATGCCTTCACCTGGACACGCCCTGGATCCAGGGCGCGATGCGCGTCAGCAAACCGCTCAAGCTGGAGCTGGAATACATCCAGCGCATGATGTCCTGGCTGCTGTTGCGCGACCTGTCTGCCTTGCCTGACACGCGGTGCGTACAACTGGGCCTGGGCGCGGCCGCCATCACCAAGCATTGCCACGCGGTGTTGAAAGTGGCCAGCACCACGGCGGTTGAGCTCAACCCGACCGTGATCGGCGTGTGCCGCAACTGGTTCAACCTGCCGGACAACGACGAGCGTTTGAACGTGCTTCAGCTTGACGCCGCCAAGTACGTGGCCAACGCTGAGCACGCGGCCAGTGCCGGTGCCTTGTGCGTTGATTTGTACGACCAGGAAGCGGCCAGCCCCGTGCTGGACGACGAGGCCTTTTACCGCGATTGCTGGCGCCTGCTGGACGATGGCGGCGTGATGAGCGTGAACCTGTTTGGCCGCGATGCCAGTTTTGCCACCAGCTCGGCCCGCATTGCCGCGGCCTTCGGCCCCGGCCGCACGGCCATGCTCAAACCCACCCGCGAAGGCAACACCATCGTGCTGGCCTGGAAGGGGTTCGACCTGCCAAGCCGAGAAATACTGGCGGAACGGGCAGAAACTTTACAGAATAGATTTGAGCTGCCGGCCGGAAAATGGCTCAAGCTTTTGTCCACTTTCACCCCCCGACCGACGACATGACCACGTCAAGCCCGTCCGCACCTGCCAAGCCCGCCAAGAAGCGCTCCCTCACGCACAAGGGGCCGCTGGACTGGAAGTGGCTGTTGGCCTGGTTGACCGAGGACGGCATCATCACCGTCAAAGAGGGTGAACGCGTGGCCCAGCGGTTCGCCGCGGGCGACAGTGCCCAGCACCCCTTGGTGCGCCTGGGTGCCATGGGTTTGAAGCGGGCCGACAACGACCATGTGCTGGAACTGGAGGCCCTGACCGAATGGCTGGCCAAGCACCTGGGCCTGGGCTACCTGCGCATCGATCCCTTGAAGGTGGACGTGGCCCGCGTGGCCGAGGTCATGTCCATCAACTATGCCGAGCGTCGCAAGTGCCTGCCGGTGCAGGTGGGCCTGAACGAAATCACCATCGCCACCAGCGAGCCGCTGGACGTGGCCTGGATCGACGAAATCCTGTCGCACACCAAGAAGAACGTGCGCCTGGTGGTGTCCAGCCCGCTTGATCTGCAGCGCTACCGCACCGAGTTCTACACCCTGGCCAAATCGGTCCGCGACGCCAACAAGAAGACCGGCGACAGCGTCGCCCACAACTTCGAGCAACTGGTCGAGCTGGGCAAGACCAACCGCCAGCTCGACGCCAATGACCAGGGCATCATCCAGGTGGTGGATTGGTTGTGGCAATACGCCTTTGACCAACGGGCCTCGGACATCCACCTGGAGCCGCGCCGCGAGATGGGCGCTATCCGCTTCCGCATCGACGGCGTGCTGCACACGGTGTACCAGGTGCCGCTGTCGGTGATGCAGGCCATGACGGCGCGGATCAAGCTGCTGGGCCGCATGGACGTGGTTGAAAAGCGTCGGCCGCTGGACGGCCGCATCAAGACCCGCAACCCCGCGGGCGATGAAATCGAAATGCGTTTGTCCACCATGCCCACCGCCTTTGGCGAGAAGCTGGTGATGCGGATTTTTGACCCTGACAACACCGTCAAGTCGCTCGAGGCCTTGGGCTTTGCCCCCAGCGAGCAGCAGACATGGGAAGGGCTGGTCTCGCGCCCGCACGGCATCATCCTGGTGACCGGCCCCACGGGCTCGGGCAAGACGACCACGCTGTACTCCACGCTCAAGCGCATCGCCACCGACGACGTCAACGTCTGCACCATCGAAGACCCGATCGAAATGATCGAGGCGTCGTTCAACCAGACGCAGGTGCAGTCCAACATCGACCTGAACTTTGCCGACGGTCTGCGTGCGCTGATGAGGCAGGACCCGGACATCATCATGGTCGGCGAAATCCGCGACCTGGAAACCGCCGAAATGGCCATCCAGGCGGCCTTGACCGGCCACTTGGTGTTCTCAACCTTGCACACCAATGACGCCGTCTCGGCCATCACGCGCCTGACCGACATTGGCGTGGCGCCTTACCTGATCAGCGCCACCGTGATCGGCGTGCTGGCGCAGCGCCTGGTGCGCACCTTGTGCCCCGTGTGCAAGAAGCCGGACGAGGCCATGTCGGCCGACACGCTGGCCACGGCCATCAAGCCCTGGCGCATGAATGGCACCTTGCGGCCTTACCAGCCGGTGGGTTGCCTGGAATGCCGCATGACCGGCTTCAAGGGCCGCGTGGGCCTGTACGAACTGCTGCCCATCACCGAGGCCTTGCGCGCCGCAATGAATCCGTCGGTGGACATGGCCAAGCTGCGCCAGGCGGCGGCGCAAGAGGGCTTGCGTCCCTTGCGCTTGTCGGGCGTCATGAAGGTGTCTGAAGGGGTGACCACTTTGGACGAGATCCTGCGGAACACGCCGCAGTGGGAAGGCTAGCCTCGCGTCACTCAGGCGTGGGCGGGCATCCTGCCGGGCACGCGCAAGGCCGCAACGCGATTGCGGCCTGAGTTCTTGGCCTGGTAGAGCGCGTCATCGGCCATGGCCAGCAGCGCGCGACGGTGTCCGCCCTTGGCAGGTAGCAAGCTGGCGGCTCCCAGGCTGACGGTCACGACCTCATGGCCTGCCACCTTGGAATGGCGGTGTGGCAAGCCCGCTTGTCGCACTGCCGCGCAAACCCGTTCGCCCAGTTGCAGGATTTGCCCGTGGTCGCCGCCTGGTAGCAGGATGCCGAATTCTTCACCTCCCAGCCGGGCTGCCAGGGCATGGGCGCTTTTCGCCACCTGGTCGATCGTGGCGGCCACCTGCTTGAGGCAGCGGTCGCCGGCGGGGTGGCCATAGCCATCGTTGTAGAGCTTGAAAAAGTCAACGTCGATGATCAGCATGGCCACCGGTTTTTCAGCCTGCAGTCCGTCCTCCCATATGCGCAGAAGGTCTTCTTCGAACTGGCGGCGGTTGCAGATGCCGGTGAGTGGATCTCGCGTGGACAACTCGTGCAATCGCTGAGTGGCCGCCACCAAGGACTGGCGCTGCAAGCGCTCGATGTTCGAGAGCAGCCACGCCTTGCGCGCGCCGTGGTCCAGCGTGTAGGCCAGGATCAGGGTGAAGACCGTGTTGTTGACGATCATCAGGATGCTGTCGTTGAACACCAAAGTCTGAAGCGCCCCGCGCGGATTCAAGAAATATGCGGCCGCCACGCAGGTGATCACGGCAGGCAGGCAGGTGAACCAGAAAGGTTGCCGTGCGCCCACCCCCGCGAACATTGGGATCAAGGCCAAGCACACCGAGAAGCTCAAGGCAGATGGCTGCTGGCTTTGCGACAAGACCCAGAGCATCATCACCGCCGTCGCTGAAGTGCCGCCGCTGAACAATGCTTCGCGCCACCATGGTGGCAGGGCCTCCAGTTTGTGGAGCCTCATGGCCATGATCAGGAGAACGGCGCTCATGCCCAACTGCGCCATGAGCGCGCTGGTGGGAACGTCTGGAAACATCGCGCGGCTGCTCAGCACGTAGGCTTGGTAAATGAGCAGGCCCAGCACGGTCACGGCCATCAGACGTTCGCGACGGTGGGCGACCTGGCCCTGGTTGTAGTCGGCCTCTTGCTCGGCGGGAAACCGCAGCCAGCGAAACTTGCCCTGAAGCGTGTGGACATAGGCCGCCTCCGGCGGAACAGTGGCCTCAGCTTGGGCCGCGCCCATGCCCTCGCACTGAGAGGGCTCCGGCGGCAGAACCTCGGCTTGGTTCATGTCGAGCATTGCGGTGGCGGCGCAGACACGGTCACGACCCAATTCCTTGGCCTGGTAAAGCGCTTGGTCAGATGAGGTGATCAGGGATGACGCTCGACTGCCTGGCGTCGGCCAAGCCTGCGCCGCTCCGACGCTCAGCGTGACATGGCCGGCCACCGATGAGGTCCGGTGTTCGATGCCGGCGTCGCGCAGGCCATCGCACAGCGCGGTCCCCGCGTCCATGGCTTGGGCCAGGGTGCGGCCGGGGAGCAGCAGGCCGAACTCTTCACCGCCCAAGCGGGCGGCGATGCCGCCATGGGCCTGGGCCACCTTCGTCAGGGCTTGACTCACGCGCACCAAGCACGCATCCCCGGCTGGGTGGCCATAGGTGTCGTTATAGCGCTTGAAGAAGTCCACGTCGACCATCAGCATGGCCACAGCTTGCCGGGTCCGTGTCGCCGTGGACCAAGCCTGGGCCAGGTCGGTGTCGAACTGGCGGCGGTTGAGCAAACCGGTCAACGGATCTTGAATGGACAGGATGTGAAGGCGTTCGGTCGTCTCGACCAGTGCGCCGCGCCGGTACTCCTCAAGCTTGCGCAGCAGCCAGTTCCGGCGCTCGCGGTGCTCGAACGTGTAATTGGCCACCAGTGCAAGCGCGAAGCTCAGCGCCATCAGCTTGAGGTTGGCGATCACGATCAGTTCCTGATGAGGCGTGAAGCCCTTCACGAACATCGCGTATCCCAGCAAGGGCAAAACCGTGCAGCCCAGTGACCAGACGAAGCGCTGACGCGCGGCAATGCAGGTGTACATGACCACGCTGACGAGGACGGCTGAATGGGTGAACGTCGTGTCCGCCCTGCTGAAGATGCAGCCGTTGATGAGGCCTGCGCAGGTGCCGACGGCGATCAAGGCGGTCACCCCCTCGGCCTGCCACGTGCGGCGCCAAAGCTTGGGGATGAAGCACACGACGGCCAGGCCCAAGGCGCTCGCGGCCACATTGGCCTGGGCCACCCGCAAGGCCATGGCAACGATGTCAGGGTTCAACGCGGCGATGTTGAGGGTGCCGAAATAAATTGAAATGATGCCCAGCAGACCGCAGATCATCAGCAGTCGGCGGCGCGGCTCCAGGGTGTCGGACTGGAACTGGGCCTCCAGGGCGGTTGGAAAGCGCAGCCAGGCATGGCCCCGGCCGAGAACGGCCTCGACCGAGGCGGATGCCGTGGGCGGCGCACTGGCAGGTTCCTGCGGTGCGTCGGCTCTGGAAGCACCCCGAAGCGAGTCGGCCGCTTCGTGTCGCGATGAGTCGTCCCGGTTGCGGCGGCTGAGTTTTCGGCCATTCGGCGGCGTGCCGGGCCAGCGTTTGTTCACGTCCTTCAACCTTTGATTCACCAGGCTGGTTCAGGACTTATATCGGCAAGCGCCCGGCCGACTTGATGGTCACAGCTCGCTGTCTGCCGCTGGCCCCGCTGTGGCCGAGAAGTTTTCCACCACCACTTCGCAGCAAACGCCCTTGGGCTCGGCCTCGCTCCAGCGCACGGTGCCGCCCAACTGCTTGACGCGCTTGCGCACCCCGCCCAAACCCAATCCATGAGACCAGGTCTCCGGGGCGCGGCCCACGCCGTTGTCGGTCACGGTCAGGGACAGGTGGTCGTTGGCCAGCATCAGGTTCACCACCACCTTCGAGGCTTTGGCATGGCTGATCGTGTTATTGACCAGCTCACGCAGGATGCGGGTCAGCGCCGACCATTGGCCCATCGACAGGGTCACGTCGCAGTCCTGGGTCATTTGCCAGGTCAGCTCGCACTGCGCAAAGCCCAGGCGTTGGTGCAGATCGCGTTTCCATTCGCCCGCCGCCTCGCTCAGGCCATGGCTTTGCGCGGCCAGTCCACGTGTCAGCGTCTTCAAATCCTGCAGCGTGTGTCGGATGTATTCCTCGATGTTGGCATTGGGCGCCTGGTACATCAGCGTGAGCAAGCGGGCGCCAATGTCGTCGTGCAAGTCTTGCGCGATGCGCACGCGCTCTTCACTGCGGCCTTGCTCCACGGCCTGGTCAAAGCTCAGCACGCGGTGCAGCTGGTCAATTATCCGGTCGGCCAAGCGGGCGTCTTCCGAGGTGAACAGCCGCCGGCCTTTGTTTGAATGCTTCAGCACCAGCGCGTGCTTCGAGGGCGTCTCGCGGTTGGGCCGCAAGGAGGGCAGTCGCACCAGCATCACCGAGCCATTGCCGCGCAACTCAGAAGCGAACACCTCGCCACGCGCCACGGTCACTTCCAGCGGGTCGAACAGCTCGCGCATCAGGCGGGCCAGCAAGTCATCGGTCTTGGCGGGTCGGCGCTCCAACTCGCGCGCCATGCGGTACAGCCGCTCGAACAGCCGCTCCATGGTGATTGGATCGCGGCCGGGCAGGCGGGTCATCAACCAACGCCGCACCGACATGTACACCCCGAACGACAAAAACAGCGACAAGGTCATCGACGTGAACTGGCCCAGCGAGAACACCGCCACGAAGAGCAAATCCAACGAAGCCGCGACCGTGCTGGACGCGGCCAGCAACGAAAACTCTTGCAGGATCTGTTTGGAGCGTGACAGGTAGGGCGCCAGCAACAATTCAGAGGCGAAGAAGACGTGCCAGGTCATCACGCCAAAGGTGGTGATGTTGAGCAGCATGTCGGGCCGCGCACCGCCCCGTGCCACCGCCACGCTCAGCAACACCCAGGTGGCTAGTGTGATGATCGAAAAGCGCTGCAAGACCAGCGTGAACGGGTGTGGCGAGGCGCGGTAGGCCGCGCCCATCAGCATGATCGCGGCCGCGGTCATGACCGCACAACCGGTGTGCAGCCACAACCAGCTGCTCGGGTGGTCCAGGGTCATCGCCGTCAGGCCCAGGCCCACAGCGGCGGCCCAGCCCAGGGCCATGAAGTAAGGCCAGCCCTTCAGGCGGCGGGGGTGCAGCACGGCCACCTGGATCATGGCGGCTGCGGTGATCAGGTCCAGGCCACCCCGGGCGCGCATGTCCAGGGTCATGAACCATTCCGGCAGGAACAGGTCGAGGTTGGTCTCTACGGCGATGAACATCAACTGCCCCGCCTGGCTCAAGGCGAGGGCGAAGTAAGCCAGGTTGCGCAATTGCGGTCCGGCCAGCACCACCACGGCACCCACGGCAAAGAGCGTCAGGGCCAGCGCCGACAGCAGCCAGAACAAGGGGCTCAAGCCTGACCAGCCGCGTGGGCTGATCAGCACGGGCTCGTCCGGCGCATTGGCCAATTGCAAGAGCACGACCTTGTTGTCTGGCGGCAAGGCCGCGAGCAGTCGCGCCACGCCCAGGTGCAGATTGAAGAAGTGCTGGCGTTGCTCGGCATCACTGATCCAGCGCCCCGAGCGTTGCAAGGCCAGCATCTCGATGGGAGTTTCCAGCACCTGGGTGCTGCCGTGCGGCTGCACCACCTCGCTGCGCAAGCCTTCCAGGATGTGCCCTTCCAGCCGCTGCATGGCCGGGTTGTCCACGGAATGCAAGCGGACGGTGCCTTCAGCGGTGGCCCGCAAATTCACGGGCAGCCGGGGTTGGCTGGACAGCCATTGCCCCACCAGCAGCACCAGCACAAAGCCCATCACTATCGCGCCCACCAGCATGCGCAGGCGCCAGCCAATCCAGCGCGGCAGGTCGTGTGAGCCTTGCAGCACCTCGTCCAGCGTGGGGATGTAGCCCGAGCCCCCGATCAGCAGGTCAGGTGCGGCGCGCGGCGGCGAAGTGTCCAGGGCCGGCATGGCTGGACGCTCAGACCAAGCCTTGCTTGCTGGCCAGCACCGCTGCCTCGGCGCGGCTGGACACGTTCAGTTTTTTGTAGATGGATTTGATGTGGTCATTCACGGTGAACCACTTGATGCCCATCAAGGCGGCAATTTCCTTGATGGTGAAGCCCTTGCTGAGGTAAGTGAGCACTTCGCTTTCGCGCGGCGTCAGCCGTTCGTGGTCAAGCGGTGCCAGGGGGGCAGGGGCGCTGACCGGCGCGGCGGCGGGGGCGGCCGGTGCATGCGCAGACAGCAGCCCATCGCCCGTGCGGAAATGCGTCAGCAGGCGGCGGGCAATGGCCGGCGACAGGGGCGGTTGCCCCCGCACGATCTTTTGCAGTTCTTCCACCAGCACTTCAAAGCGGTCTTCTTTCAGCAGGTAGCCATCGGCGCCGCATTGCAAGGCCGGAAACAGGTGTTCGTCGTCGGAATACAGCGTGGTCACGATGCGGGTGGCCGGGTAATTCGCCAGTTCGGTCAGCAACTCCAGGCCGCTGCCATCCGGCAATTCCAGGTCGACCATGATCAATTGATAGGGGTCGTCACACGCCGCAGCGCGGCCGCCGGCCTTGTGGCCCAGCAGGCGCCGGGCGGCTTCCAGATCGCCCGCTTCCGCGATGCTGCTGATGTCGCTGAAGCTTTCGCGCACCACGCGGCACAAAAAGCCCCGGGCGACCGGGTTGTCTTCGAGAATCAGAACCTTGACAGCCATGGAGCCCCTCCCGAAGCTTGCTGCCAAAAGCGGCAAGCCGGGGTTGATCTGCGCCCCAGACCACTTGGGGCGAACAATCTTCGATTATCCGCATGTCTTCACATGCCGTCATTCGAAATCGCATCGTTCCAACACTGAGATGGGTGGTCCTCACTCCTACAATTGGCAACATGCACATATTGATCGCCAACGACGACGGCTACCTGGCCCCCGGCCTCCAGGCGCTGGTCGATGCTTGCCAGGGGCTGGGCACCATTGACGTTTTCGCCCCTGAGCGCAACGCCAGTGGCACCTCCAATTCCCTGACCTTGCACCAGCCCCTGACCGTGCACACGGCCGCCAACGGCTTCCGTTTTGTCACCGGCACCCCGTCTGACAGCGTCCACCTGGCCTTGACCTCGGGGCTGATTGCCAAGCCTGACCTGGTCTTGTCGGGCATCAACAACGGCGCCAACATGGGCGACGACACCCTGTATTCGGGCACCGTGGCCGCGGCCACCGAGGGCTACCTGTTCGGCATCCCGTCCATCGCGTTTTCAATGACCGACAAAGGCTGGGCCCACCTGGATGTGGCGGCCCGCGTGGCCCGCCGCGTGGTGGAGGCCGTGCTGGCCAAGCCGCCCGCCCAGGGCCATTTCCTGCTGAATGTGAACATTCCCGCCGATGCCAAGGCCGAGTCCGCCCCTTGGCGCACCACGCGCCTGGGCCGCCGCCACGCCAGTTTCCCCGCCATTGCCCAAACCAACCCCCGCGGCGAGCCCATCTATTGGATCGGGCCGGCGGGCGAGGCCCGAGACGTGGGCGAGGGCACCGATTTCGAAGCCACCCGGCAGGGTTTTGTGTCGATCACCCCCCTGCAGGTGGACATGACGCACCATGCCGCCTTGCCGCAATGGCAGACCTGGGTGGGCCAGCAGCAGTGAGCAACAAAGCGCCTGATCGCAAAGCCAGCCGGTTTCCATTGCGCCTGGACCAGATGGGCTCGGCGCGCCCTGCGGCCAGCCGCGACAACCTGTTGTTGCGGCCGCAGGCACCTTTGCAGGCTGCCGAACGTGATCGCAAGGCCGTCATGGCCCCACAAGGCCTGGGCCTGGACTCGGTCCACGTGCGCATGCGCATGGTGGATCGCCTGAAGGCCGATGGCCTGCAGAACCCGCGCGTGCTGGCGGCCTTTGCCCGCGTGCCGCGCCACCTGTTCGTCGACACGGCCCTGGTCAACCAGGCCTATGAAGACACCAGCCTGCCCATCGGGCTGAGCCAGACCATCTCCAAACCCTCGGTGGTGGGCGCCATGATCGCCTTGCTGTGCGCCCGGCCCGGCCTGGGGGCGGATGCCACGCGCCCCTTGGGCATGTGCCTTGAAATTGGCACGGGTTGCGGCTACCAGGCCGCCTTGCTGGCCGATCTGGCCCGCCAGGTGATTTCCATCGAACGGCTGCGCGATCTGCACCTGAAAGCCCGCCACAACCTGGACGCCGTGCGGCGCCAGTTGCCGGGTTCCCCTGATGTCAGACTGGTGTATGGTGACGGCATGCTGGGCCACGCCCCCTCCGCGCCCTATGACACCATCATCGCGGCGGCAGGCGGGCGCAGTCTCCCGCAGGCCTGGCTGGACCAGTTGGCCCCAGGGGGCCGCCTGGTGGCTCCCATGGACGATGGCCGAGGCTTGGGGCAGGTGTTGACCGTGGTCGATCGCCACCTGGATGGGCGGCTCCAGCAGACTTCATCCGGGGCGGTTCTGTTCGTCCCCTTAAAATCCGGCATCACCTGATGCCTTGCCCGTGGCTGACACGCGGCCCGCTTTGAGTCTTCCTCACATGCAAATCATTTTTAATCATCGCTTGTTGGCCAGCGCTGCTGTCGTGTTGTCCCTGGTGGGTTGCGCCACGCACCACCAGCGCGCGCCGGTCGAAGACCGCAGCCGATCCAACGGCAATGCCTCTGGCAGCAACGCGCCCGCCCGCGTGCTGCCCGGCGCCGAAAACGCCGGCAAGCCTGGTTACTACACGGTCAAGCCCAACGACACTCTGATCCGGGTCAGCCTGGAAACGGGCCAAAACTGGCGCGATCTGGCCGCCTGGAACAACCTGGACAACCCCAATTTGATTGAAGTGGGGCAAGTCTTGCGCGTGGTGGCGCCTGATGCGACCGCCAGCGCCAGTGCAAGCTCCAACGGGGTCTCGTCCACCAAGCCCATCGCTTCGCCCAACATCCAGGCGCGGGCCATTGACCCGAAGGCGCCGGCCACGGCCGCGGCCTCGGGCGTCAAGCCTGGTGCATCGTCGGCTTCGGGTGCCACTGTGCCGGCCAGCCAGGCCGTGCCAGGCAATGAGCCGCCCAAGGATCCGGTCACCAAAGACCCCCGTGAAGCCGATGAGCCCAATTGGCAGTGGCCTGCCAATGGCCCTCTGCTGGGCGGCTTTGAAGAGGGCAAGCGCAAAGGGCTGGTCATCGGCGGCAAGGCCGGTGACGCGGTGCTCGCCTCGGCCGACGGCCGTGTGGTCTATGCCGGCTCGGGCCTGCGGGGCTATGGCAACCTGGTCATCATCAAGCACAACGCCGAATACCTGACCGCCTACGCGCACAACCAAACCTTGCTGGTCAAGGAAGACCAGGCCGTGCGCAAGGGCCAGAAGATCGCCGAGATGGGCTCGACCGATGCCGATCGCGTGCAGCTGCACTTTGAAATCCGCAAACAAGGCAAGCCCGTTGACCCGGCGCGTCAGTTGCCCACCCGTTGATCGTTCGATCGTTCGTTGATGTCTGAAGCACAAGTATCCCTTCGCCCTTCTGATGAGTGGCTGAAGGTGGAGTCCCTGGACCTTGAAGCCCAGGGCGTGGCCCACCGCGCCGATGGCAAGGTGGTGTTCATCGAAGGCGCCTTGCCGGGCGAAGAAGTGCGGGCCAATGTCTCGCGCCGCAAGAACAACTGGGAGCAGGGGTCGATGACCGACATGCGCCGCGAGAGTTCGCAGCGCGTGGTGCCCCAATGCGTTCACTTCGGCATGTGCGGCGGCTGCAAGATGCAGCACTTCCATGCGGGCGCGCAAGTGGCCGTCAAGCAGCGCGTGCTGGAGGACAACCTCTGGCACCTGGGCAAGGTCAAAGCTGAAACCTTGTTGCGCCCCATTGAAGGCCCGGCCTGGGGCTACCGCTACCGTGCGCGCCTGTCGGTGCGCCATGTGGTGAAGAAAGGCACGGTGCTGGTGGGCTTCCACGAGCGCAAGTCGCGCTATGTGGCCGACATCAAATCCTGCGAGATCCTGCCCCCGCATGTGTCCCGCCTGCTGCTGCCCCTGCGCGAGCTGATCGGCGCGATGGACCACTGCGACCGCGTGCCTCAGATCGAGGTGGCTGTGGGCTCGCACGTCACGGCCCTGGTGCTGCGCCACCTGGAAGCCTTGAGCCCCAAGGACATCAAACTGCTGAGCGATTTCGCGGCCACGCAAAGTGCGCACGACGGCGGGCGTTTTCCGATCGCCTGGTGGCTGCAATCCAAAGGGCCCGAGACCGTCAAGCCGCTGGACGACACCCAGCCGGGTCTGGACTACACGCTGCCCGAGTTCGGCGTCACGATGCCGTTCAAGCCCACTGATTTCACCCAGGTCAACCACGCCATCAACCAGGTGCTGGTGGGCCGGGCGCTGCGCCTGTTGCAGGTGCAGCCTGATGAACGCGTGATCGACTGGTTCTGCGGGCTGGGCAATTTCACCTTGCCCTTGGCCACGCAGGCCCGCGAGGTGTTGGGCATCGAAGGCAGCGAGCAGTTGGTGGCCCGCTCACGCGAGAACGCCCTGGTCAACGGCCATGCTGAGCGCACCAGCTTTGTCGCCCGCAATCTTTTCGAATTGACGCCGGCCGAGCTGGCCAGCTATGGCCACGCCGACAAGTGGCTGGTCGACCCGCCGCGCGAAGGTGCTTTTGCCTTGGCCAAAGCGGTGGCTGATCTGAACCAGGATCCGAGCCTGGCGCCCGACTGGGTGGCGCCCAAGCGCATTGTTTACGTCAGTTGCAACCCGGCCACCCTGGCACGTGATGCCGGTTTGCTGGTGCACCTGGGCGGCTACCGCTGCGTGTCTGCGGGGGCGGTGAACATGTTCCCTCACACCGCGCACGTCGAAAGCATGGCGGTCTTTGAACGAGACGAGGCCTGACCGTCAGGCCTTCTCAGGCCAGGTAATCGCCGCCGCAGAAGGTGTGCCGCTCGGTGCGGTTGCGGCCACTGGCCTTGGCTTGGTACAGGGCCTGGTCGGCCCGTTCAATGGTGGCCACGATGGATTCGTCCACCTGGTAGGTGGTCAAGCCCGCCGAGAACGTCACCCGCAGGTCCGGCAATGCCGCGCTCACCACCGTTTTGCTCAGCATCAAGCGGATGCGCTCGATCACCACGGTGGCGTCTTCGCAATCGGTTTCGGTGAACAGCACCAGGAATTCTTCGCCACCCCAACGTGCCACGACGTCGGTTTCCCGCAAGCCCGCCGCGATCACGTTGGACAGGGAGCGCAGCACCTCGTCGCCAGTGCCATGGCCCCATTCGTCGTTGATGGCCTTGAAGTGGTCCACATCGATGAGGCACAGGCAAAAGCGCCCCTGGCTCCGGTCGGTGCGCTGTCCTTCGGCATTCAGCACAGTCACCATGTGGCGCCGGTTGAACAAACCGGTCAGCTCATCGCGAATGGCCAGCTCTTTGATTTGTGCCAGGGCGGCGGTCAGGTCCGTTTTGCGCTGGGTCAGGCGTGCGCGCAGGCGGGCCATTTCGTTGACCAGCAGGCACACGCTCACCAGCATGATCACCAAAACGCCGAAATAAACCATCTGCATGCGCACCAGTGTGGGCGAGCCAGACTCGCGCACCCCGGTCATGATGAAGGCGGCACCAAACACGATCCCGGCCAGCACGCTGGAGCGGATGAGTTGGCGAGAGGTGGCGGTGAACATGCCGAACATCAGGATGATGAACAGCAGCATCAAGGCCACGGGGGCGCCGGGCCCCCCGATCAGGTAGCCCCATCCCAGGAAACCGATGGCCGCGGCCATCTGCGCTTCTGACATCGATGGGTTGGCCAGCTTCTGGTTCCACCCCGTGCGCAGCAAGCCATAAAACACCGCCATGATCAGCACGGCCGCGACGGTCAGTTGTCGGCAGCCATCGACATCGATCACGCCAATGCTCGCGCCGTAGTTCAAGGCCACCAAGCCTGTCGTGCAGTTGACCACACCCACCAGGTAGCGAAGTCCGATGGTCTTTTGCTTCGGGTCTTTGGTGAGCAGGAAATCGCTCAGCCAGCCCAGGCTCAACCAGCGGTGCAACCACAGGGAGTTGCAGCGGATCATGGCGGTCACGCAGACCACGACGGCCGAGATGAGCACCGCCCAAGCAATCAGGTAATGAGCCTGGGCGCTGTGCAGATCGGCGAGGGTGAATTCGGGCAGGTATTTCAAGGCAGGGGCTTGGTCAACAAGGGCCTCAGCTAATCCGAGGCCCCGTGTTTTCCATTTTGAAATACCTTGACAGTCGTTCTGTCAGGGTTGCACCTGCCAAATGAGCACTAATGCAGGGTGGGCGCCCCTTGTTCGCGGGGAGGGCGTGCCCTCATCAGCCCTGTTGTTGGAGCCAGGCCTGCACCGAAGGGCGTTGCCACTGCCGCGCCACATAGGCTTTGAGTTTGGGGGGCACCGGGTCCTGGTTGACCACCAACCTGTTCAGCATCAAGGCCAGTTCGGTGTCCGCGATGGACCAGGCGCCGAACAGGTCATCGGCTTGGTCATTCACCAGCGACGAGGCTGCGGCGATCAATTGCTGCGCGGCGGCCTGCCCCGATGGGGACAAGGGCAAAGTGCTGGGTTGCTGGAAGATGACGGTGGTGGGTCGGTCTTCGCGCAGCGGCGCCAGATCGCTGCGCAGCCAGGCCTGAAACTGCCGCGCCCTGGCCCGGTCGCGCAGGGAGGCCGGCAGCACGGCCAGGTGGTGCGGCGCAGGGAAGGCATCCTCCAGGTACTCGATGATGGCCGACGACTCGGACACAGAAAAATCGCCGTGGCGCAGGGTGGGCACACGGCCTGTGAGCGACAGCTGCTGGTAGCCGCTGCTGTGGTGGGCGTTGTTGACGAGGTCGACCTTCTCGATGTCGAACGAGAGCTTTTTTTCACTCAATGCCACAAAGGCAAACAGGGCATAGGGGCTGAAGAAACGGCTGTCGACGTACAGCGTGAGGTTGGAACTCATGAAAGCCTCCCGGGTTGATTTCAGAAAAAGCATACCCCCAAGTTTTGACACCTGCAAAGCAAAAAGGCCGGACGTTGCCGCCCGGCCTTCTTCATTGTCAAATCAGCTGTTCAAGCGGCGGTCAAAGCACCTCGGAGGCAAAGTCCGCCAGGCGTGAGCGTTCGCCGCGCGCCAGCGTGACATGGCCGCTGTGAGGCCAGCCCTTGAACTTGTCCACCGCGTAGGTCAGGCCCGAGCTGCCTTCGGTCAGGTAGGGCGTGTCGATCTGCGCCAAGTTGCCCAGGCAGATGATCTTGGTGCCGGGGCCGGCCCGTGTGATCAAGGTCTTCATCTGCTTGGGCGTCAGGTTCTGCGCCTCGTCGATGATGACGATCTTGTTCAAGAAGGTGCGGCCGCGCATGAAGTTCATGCTCTTGATCTTGATCTTGCTGCGGACCAGGTCGTTGGCGGCTGCCCGGCCCCACTCGCCGGCGGTGTTGTCGCCACCACGGGCCAGCACTTCCAGGTTGTCGTCCAGCGCGCCCATCCAGGGCGACATCTTTTCTTCTTCCGTGCCGGGTAGGAAGCCGATGTCCTCGCCCACGGGCACCGTCACGCGGGTCACGATGATTTCGGTGTAGCGGCGCTCGTCGAGCACTTGGCTCAAGGCGGCGGCCAGGGTCATCAGTGTTTTGCCGGTGCCGGCTGAACCGGTCAGCGTCACGAAGTCGCATTCGGGGTCCATCAGCAGGTTCAGCGCGAAGTTCTGCTCGCGGTTGCGCGCGGCCACGCCCCAGATCGAGTGCTTCTGATGGCTGAAGTCCTTGACGGTTTTCAGCACGGCCGACTTGCCCGTGATCTCGGTGACCTTGCCGTACCACGGCGTGGCGCCGGGGGTTTCAAGGTAGACAAACTGGTTGATCAACAGCACAGGCACCATCGGGCCGCTGACGCGGTAGAAGGTGATGCCGCCTTGCTGCCAGCTTTCCATGCCTTTGGCGTGGCGCTCCCAGAAGTCGTTGGGCAGGGGCAGCACGCCGGTGTACAGCAGGTCGCCATCTTCCAGCGTCTTGTCGTTGAAGTAATCCTCGGCCGGCAAGCCTAGCGCGCGCGCCTTGATGCGCATGTTGATGTCCTTGGACACCAGCGCCACATCGCGGTCGGGTTGCTGGGTGCGCAGGGCCTGCACCACGCCCAGGATCTGGTTGTCGGCCTTGCCCTGGGGCAAGCCGATGGGCAGTTGCGCATCCAGGTTCATGGTCTGGAAGTACAGCTTGCCGCGCGCATCCTTGTGGCCCGTCTTGGACAGCTCGATGCCGGCGGACGGGTCGGACTGGGCCCGGCCCATGTCGGCGGCCAGGGCGTCCAGGTCGCGGCTGACCTGGCGGGCATTGCGCGCCACTTCGGTCATGCCCTTCTTGTGCCCGTCCAGCTCTTCGAGCGTGATCATGGGCAGGTAGACGTCGTGTTCGTCAAAGCGGAACAGCGACATCGGGTCGTGCAGCAGCACGTTGGTGTCCAGCACGAAAAGCTTGGCGGGGCCGGCGGCGCCCTTGCGGCGGCGTGTGCCACTCAACGAAGGGTTGGAGGCCGCCGCCGGGGGGCTTCGCATCGGGAAGGCCGGGCTGCCATCGCTGATCTTCTCGGCGACGACCGGCGCGGGGGCCGTGCGTTTGGGCGTGGCCGGCGCCGTGCGGGCGGGTGGGTTCAGGTCACTGACCGTTTGCTGGAAAGCCGGCGTGTTCAAGGGCTCTTTGCCGACCAGTTCCAGCACCGGCGCGCGGGCTGGTTTGGCGGGGGTGGCGCGAGTGCTGCTGCGGGCACTGGTTTTGGCAGGTTTGGGCTGTGACGTGTAGTCGTCAGCGCTCAGCATGTCAGCTCGTTTGGCAGGCGGCTTGGGCAGGGGCATGGTGTTTCCGTTCCTTGGGTGGGCACAAACAAAAAGGCCGCACAGAACACTGTGCGGCCTCACGCTGATCTTGCAGGCAAGCAGGGCTTGCCATTCGGGGTTCACAAAGGGGGCTGAGTCGGTACAAGCTCAGAAGCATGAGTTGATTATGCACACTCCATGCCCGGCCCGTGATCGTGTCGGAGGCGTGCAACACGCCTCTTTGTCACGCTTTGTGAATCAGGCCGCTTCTTTGTTCAAGTCTTTGACGGCCTTGAGCACGGCGTCGACGTGGTCTGCGACCTTGATGCCGCGCCATTCTTCGCGAAGGATGCCGCTGGCATCGATCAGGAAGGTGCTGCGCTCGATGCCCTTGACCTTTTTGCCGTACATGATCTTGTTCTTGACCACACCGAACATGTGGCAAAGCTTTTCTTCTGTGTCGGCAATGAGTTCGTAAGGCAATTCAAGGTTTTCCTTGAACTTGTCGTGCGAAACGAGGTTGTCCCGGGAGACACCAAACACGATGGCGCCAGCCTTGATGAATTCCTTGTGCTTGTCGCGGAATTGCATGGCTTCGGTGGTGCAACCGGGGGTGTGATCCTTGGGATAGAAGTACAGCACCACGGTTTGACCGACGAAGGCCTGGGGGGTGAATTTGACTCCACCCGTGGCGACAGCTTCGAATTCTGGCAAAGGTTTGTTGAGGGCGGGTGTCATGTTCTACTAGTGATCAGCCTGCGTGAATAACCCGAGATTATAAAGTGCTTATGGGTCGACCCCCAAGGCGCGGGGGGATCTCCCCCAAATTAGGGTCCCCAATGCGCTTTTCAAGGGCGTTTTCAGGGGTGAACCAGCAGGGCAGCGACCACGCGACGCCCTTCGCCCACCAGGATGTTGTAAGTGCGGCACGCCGCCGGGGTGTCCATGGTCTCCACCCCGATGCGCTTTTTCATCAGCGCCTTCATCAATGCTGGCGGGGCGAACTTCAGGGTGGGGCCGCTGCCCAGCACCACCAATTCGGGGTCCATCTGCAGGATTTGTTCAAAATCCGCTTCGGTCAGCTCCCCCACGTTGTTCGCCCGCCAGGAAACCGGTGCGCCGCTGGGCGGCACCAGCACGCTGCTCAGGTGTTCCTGGCCATTGATGGACACCGACTGGCGGGTATAGGCATTGATGACATTGACGCCTTCAGGGCGGTCGGCTTGGAGTTTCATGGGGGCGCAAAGTGAGGGGGGTGTGGTTAAATTCTATTTCTTTGTCTGTGGAGACCCTCGTTTTGAAGCCGATCACCAAGTCCAGCAAGCTCGCCAGCGTCTGTTATGACATCCGTGGGCCGGTCCTGGAAAAGGCCCGGCAGATGGAAGAGGATGGCCACAAGATCATCAAGCTGAACATCGGCAATCTGGCGGTTTTTGGCCTGGAGCCGCCCGACGAGATCGTGCAGGACATGATCCGCAACCTGCCCAATGCGGCCGGTTACACCGACTCCAAGGGCCTGTTCGCACCACGCAAGGCCATCGTGCACTACTGCCAGGAAAAGAACATCTCTGGCGTGGCGGTGGACGACGTTTACCTGGGCAATGGCGCCTCCGAGCTGATCGTGATGGCCTTCAATGCCTTGCTGAACGACGGCGACGAGGTGCTGATCCCCGCGCCTGATTACCCGCTGTACACGGCCGCCGTGGCGCTGTCCAGCGGCAAACCCGTGCATTACCTGTGCGACGAGGCCAACGAGTGGTACCCCGATCTGGACGACATCCGCGCCAAGATCACGCCTCGCACGAAAGCCATCGTCGTCATCAACCCCAATAACCCGACCGGCGCGCTGTACCCCGACAGCATCCTGCAAGGCATCGTCGACATCGCGCGTGAGCACCAGTTGATGGTGTTCGCCGACGAGATCTACGACAAGACACTGTTCGATGGCCACACCCACACCAGCATCGCCTCGCTGGCCGACGACGTGTTCTTCCTGACCTTCAATGGCCTGAGCAAGAACTACCGCTCGTGTGGCTACCGTGCCGGCTGGATGGTGGTGTCGGGCGAGAAGAAGCACGCGGGTGACTACATCGAGGGCTTGAACATGCTGGCTTCGATGCGCCTGTGCGCCAACACGCCAGGCCAACTGGCGATCCAGACCGCGCTGGGTGGCCACCAAAGCATCAAGGAACTGGTGGGCCCGGGCGGTCGTCTGCTGCGCCAACGCGATCTGGCCTACGACCTGCTGTCCAAGATTCCCGGCGTGAGCGTGGTCAAGCCCAAGGCGGCGCTGTACATGTTCGTGCGCCTGGATGCCAAGATCTACCCCATCGCCGATGACCAGCAATTCGCCTACGAGCTGCTGGCCGAAGAGAAGGTGCTGATTGTTCAGGGCACCGGCTTCAACTGGGCGCACCCGGACCACTTCCGCTTGGTGTTCTTGCCCAACAGCGATGACCTGGCCGAGGCCATTGGGCGCATTGCGCGCTTCCTTGAGAACTACCGCAAGCGCTACGCCTGAGCCGAGGCGCTTTTCCTGATCCGAATGACGACCAAGACCCTTAAAGATTCCATGAGCTCCTCCACTTCGCAAAAACCCGTTCAAGTTGGCCTGCTGGGCATCGGCACCGTGGGCGGCGGCACCTTCGCCGTGCTGCGCCGCAACCAGGCCGAGATCCGCCGCCGCGCCGGCCGCGGCATCGAGATTTCGATGGTGGCCGACCTGAACGTCGAGCGTGCGCGCGAAGTGGCTGGCGAAGGCGTGACCGTGGTGAGCGACGCACGCCAGATCATTGCCAATCCTGACATCGACGTGGTGGTCGAGCTGATCGGTGGCTATGGCGTGGCCAAGGCACTGGTGCTGGAGGCGATTGCCGCCGGCAAGCACGTGGTCACGGCCAACAAGGCTTTGCTGGCCGTGCACGGCACCGAGATCTTTGCCGCTGCGCGCGCCAAGGGTGTGATCGTGGCCTTTGAAGCGGCCGTGGCCGGTGGCATCCCCATCATCAAGTCGCTGCGCGAAGGCCTGACCGCCAACCAGATCCAGTGGGTGGCCGGCATCATCAATGGCACCACCAACTTCATCCTGTCCGAGATGCGTGACAAGGGTTTGGACTTTGACGTGGTGCTGAAGGAAGCGCAACGCCTGGGCTACGCCGAAGCCGATCCCACCTTCGACATCGAAGGCGTGGACGCCGCGCACAAGGTCACGCTGATGAGCGCCATCGCGTTTGGTGTGCCCGTGCAGTTCGACAAGGCCCACATCGAGGGCATCACCAAGCTCTCGGCCACCGACATCAAGTATGCCGAGCAGATGGGCTACCGCATCAAGCTGCTGGGCATCGCGCGCCGCCAGGCCAATGGCATCGAGCTGCGCGTGCACCCCACGCTGGTGCCAATGCGCAGCCTGATCGCCAATGTCGAAGGCGCGATGAACGCCGTGATGGTGCAGGGCGATGCCGTGGGCACCACGCTGTACTACGGCAAGGGCGCGGGCGCTGAGCCGACCGCATCGGCCGTGGTGGCTGACCTGGTCGACATTGCCCGCCTGCTGGACGCTGCGCCCGCCGCGCGCGTGCCTTCGCTGGCCTTCCAGCCTGATGAGTTGTCGGCCATGCCGATCCTGCCGATCGAAGAAGTGGTCACGGCCTTCTACCTGCGCTTGCGTGTGGCTGACCAGACCGGCGTGCTGGCCAAGATCACCGGCATTCTGGCCGAGCAGCAAGTGTCGATCGACGCTGTGATCCAGCGCGAGGCCGACGAAGTGAGCGGTGAAGGCGGCAACCAGACCGACCTGATCATCCTGACGCACGACACCAAGGAAGGCCGCATGAACCAAGCCCTGGCGCAGGTGCAGGCTTTGCCCACCGTGCTGGCCCCCATCGTGCGCCTGCGCAAGGAAGAGTTGGCATGAAGTACATCAGCACCCGTGGCGACCAGACGCAGCGCGGTTTCTCAGAGATCCTGCTGGAGGGCCTGGCGCCCGATGGCGGCCTCTACCTGCCCACGTCTTACCCCAAGATCGACGATGCCACGCTGACCAAATGGCGCGGCCTGAGCTATGCCGAGCTGGCCTTCGAGATCCTGTCGCTGTACATCGACGACATCCCTGCCGGCGACCTCAAGGCCATCGCTGCCAAGACCTACACCAAGGCGGTGTACGGCTTTGACGCCATCGTGCCCTTGAAGAAGCTGGAAGAGGGCGTCTATCTGGAAGCCCTGTCCAACGGCCCCACGCTGGCCTTCAAGGACATGGCCATGCAGTTGCTGGGCAACCTGTTCGAGTACGAACTGGCGCGCCGCGGCGAGCAACTCAACATCCTGGGCGCGACCTCTGGCGACACGGGCAGCGCGGCCGAGTACGCCATGCGCGGCAAGCACGGCGTGCGCGTGTTCATGCTGTCGCCCCATGGCCGCATGAGCCCCTTCCAGCAGGCCCAGATGTTCAGCCTGCAAGAGCCCAACATCCACAACCTGGCGGTGGAAGGCGTGTTTGACGATTGCCAGGACATCGTCAAGGCCGTGTCCAACGATCTGGATTTCAAGCGCAAGTACAAGATCGGCACGGTCAACTCCATCAACTGGGCGCGCTTGCTGGCCCAGGTGGTGTACTACTTTGCCGGATACTTCCAGGCCACCAAATCGAACAGCGAGAAGGTGAGCTTCACGGTGCCTTCGGGCAACTTTGGCAACATCTGCGCCGGCCACGTGGCCCGCATGATGGGCCTGCCGGTTCACCAGTTGGTGGCCGCCACGAATGAGAACGACGTGCTTGACGAGTTCTTCCGCACCGGCACCTACCGCGTGCGCAAGGGCGCCGAGACGTATGAAACGTCCAGCCCCTCGATGGACATCTCCAAGGCGTCCAACTTCGAGCGCTTTGTGTTTGATCTGCTGGGCCGCGATGGCGGTCGGGTCAAGGCCTTGTTCAAGGACGAGGTCGAGGTCAAGGGCTCGTTCCAGGTCAGTGCTGACGAGTTCAAGAACGTGCCGCAGTATGGTTTTCTGTCAGGCAAGAGCACGCACGCCGACCGGCTGCGCACCATCAAGGACACGTTTGATCGTTTCGGCCTCATGGTGGACACGCACACGGCCGACGGCCTGAAAGTGGCGCGCGAGCACCTCACGCCTGGCGTGCCCATGCTGGTGCTGGAAACGGCCTTGCCCGCCAAGTTCGCCGAGACCATTTTTGAAGCCACGGGCCGGCAACCTGAGCGCCCGCATTGGATTGCCGGGCTGGAAGGCCTGGAAGACCGCCCCAAGCGCTTCACCGTGGTGCCGGCCGACGTGGACATGGTCAAGGACTACGTCACCCGCCACTGCCAGGACTGAGGCTGCACCATGGCCGCCCAAGTGCCCAAACCGCTGATGCCGCTGGACGATGCGTTGCGGGGGCTGCGCGAGGCCCTGCAGACGCATGAAGGGCGGGCCACCGAGGTGATCGACAGCTTCGAGGCCCTGGGCCGCGTGCTGGCCAGCGATCTGGTGTCTCCCGTGAACGTGCCGCCGCTGGACAACAGCGCGATGGACGGCTATGCCGTGCGTTGTGCAGACGTGGCCATTGGTGGTGTGGCTTTGCCGCAGTCGCAGCGCGTGGCGGCTGGGCAGTTGGGTGCCGAACTGGCCCCGGGCACCTGTGCCCGCATTTTCACGGGTGCCCCGGTGCCAGTGGGGGCCGATGCCGTGGTCATGCAGGAGCAATGCGAGGTCGATGCTGGCGCGGTGCGCTTTCTGACCGCGCCCAAGCCCGGGCAAAACATCCGCCGCCAGGGTGAAGACATCGGCCAGGGCGCCACGGTGCTGTCTCGCGGTTTGAGGCTGTCGCCGGCCGCTTTGGGTGTGGCCGCTTCCGTGGGGGCGGCCAGCCTGACGGTGTTCAAGCAAGCCCGCGTGGCCGTGCTCACCACGGGCAATGAACTGGTGATGCCGGGCCAGCCCCCGCCGCCTGGGGCCATCTACAACTCCAACCGCCACATGCTGCGCGGCTTGATTCAAGCCACGGGCGCGCTGGGCAGTGACTTGGGCATCATCCCCGATGACCTGGCCACCACACGCGCCAAGCTGCGCCAGGCCGCGCAGGATCACGACCTGATTCTCACCAGCGGCGGCGTGTCGGTGGGCGAAGAGGATCACCTGAAGGCCGCCGTGCAAGCCGAAGGCGAGCTCCATTTCTGGCAGTTGGCCATCAAGCCCGGCAAGCCTTTTGTGTTTGGCCGCTTGCGCCGCTCAGATGGCTCGCACGCGCTGTACATGGGCCTGCCGGGCAACCCCGCGGCCAGTTTCGTCACTTTTTTGCTGTTGGTGCGGCCGGTGCTGGGCGTGCTGGCGGGCGAGCCCTGGAGCTGGCCTGCCCCCACCATGCTGCGCGCTGATTTCGATTGGCCCCGTGCTGATAAGCGCCGCGAGTTCGTGCGGGTGCGGCGCAACGCGGCCGGCGGCGTCAGCCTTTACCCGCACCAAGGCTCGGGTGTGCTGACCTCGGCCGTGTGGGCCGATGGCCTGGTGGATCTGGCCCCTGGGCAAACGGTGCAGCGCGGCGACGTGGTGCCTTTCGTGTCCTTGTCCGATTGGCTTGCCCCGCCCGCGGCGCAATGCCAGGCCTGAGATCGCGACCATGAAGATCAACGTGCGTTACTTTGCCCAAGTCCGGGAGCTGCTGGGCCCGGGAGAAGACCTGCACTGGCCGGCAGGCGCCGTGGATGTGCCCTCCACCGTGGGTGAATTGCGCCAATGGCTGATCGGCCGGTCTGCCCAGCATGCCCTCGCGCTAGACACCTCCTTGCCGCTGCGGGCTGCTTGCAACCAGCTGATGTGCTCGCCGCAAGAGCCCCTGCCTGAGGGCGCCGAGGTCGCCTTCTTTCCGCCGGTCACGGGGGGCTGATGCGCATGGCCGCGGCGCGCGTCTCGGTGCAAACCGCCGACTTCAACCTGGCCGACGAAGTGGCCCAGTTGCGCCGCCAGGACGCCCAAATTGGCGCGGTGGTGAGCTTTGTGGGCACGGTGCGCGAGTGGTTGCCGCCTGACCGCAACGCCGCTTCGGGTCCGGACACCTGCCTGGAGCTGGAGCACTATCCCGGCATGACCGAATCGGCCATCGAGGCCATGATCGACGAAGCGCAGCGCCGTTTTGACCTGCGGGGCGTGCGCGTCATCCACCGCGTGGGGCGCTTGGCCGTGGGTGAGCAGATCGTGCTGGTCGTCACAGCCTCCAGTCACCGGGGCCAGGCATTTTTGGCCTGCGAGTTCCTGATGGACTGGCTCAAGACCCAAGCCCCATTCTGGAAAAAAGAGATCTCGCCCACGGGTTCGCGCTGGGTGGAGGCCAAAGTGAGCGATGACGATGCTTTGGCGCGCTGGGGGATCCTGCCGTGAGCAACTGGATGCTGGGTGCCGCGGTGGCGTTGGGCGCGGTGTTCGGGGCCTTGCTACGATGGGGGGCGGGCTTGTTGCTCAATGCGGTGTGGGCGGGTTTCCCGCTGGGCACGCTGGCGGTGAATGCCATCGGTGGCTTGCTGGCCGGCATGGCATTCGTCGCCTTTGCCCGTTACCCCAACGAGCCCTTGCGCTTGCTCTTGGTGACAGGATTCCTTGGCGGTTTGACGACGTTCTCCACTTTTTCGGCCGAATCGCTGGCGTTGATTGAAAAAGGGCGCTTTGATTTGGCGGCATTCCACACCACCGCGCATGTGCTGGGCGCCCTGGCGTGCGCCGCGTTGGGCGCACGTGCCATGCGCTGGTTCCTCGCTTAACGCATCCCGGAACTCCTGGCCGGTATTTCGCCCGCTTTTCACCATTTGGCATTGAAGCTCGGCGCCCAAACTGCCGATAAGGTCTGATCTGACGCTTCCAAGCTGGGCGAATGTTTTCTGTCGATATCTTCAGTTGCTACGCGGTGGCGGGTGTCGGTTCCTTGGTGGGGCTGGGACTCATCTCGCTCATCCAGACCGAGCAGCCGCGTGTTTCCTATGCGCTGTTCTTGTACCGCTGTGCCTTCATTTGCCTGGCCGCATTGGGCGGCGTCATCTTCGCCCCGACCGATTTGATCCCTTGGGTGACCAAGGCGGCCATCGGCTTTGCGGGGATGGGCGTCACCCTGCTGGCCTGGGCGTTCCGCCAGCTGAACGGGCGGCGCACACCGCCCTGGCTGGGCACGTTCATCACCATGGCGGTGGGGGCGAGCCTGTGGGGCTTTGCTTTTGGCAGCGATGAGGTTTACGAACGGGCGCTGGCCCTGAGCTTCACCCTGGTGAGCCTGGGCATGGCGATCGACCAAGGCTGGCTGATCTTGCGCAGCGCGCGGGTCAATGGCAGTGAGTTGACCTTGCTGGTCGTGGCCGGTGGCTTTGCCCTGCACTGGGTCTTCTTCTTGGCCAATGTGCTCACCGTGCCCGGCCCTTACCCAGCGCATTGGCTGCACAGCCCCGCCTGGTTGCTGCCCATCAGCGGCATCAGCTTCGCGTTGCTGCCCTTGGCGGTGGCATCCGTGGTGTTCGCCCTCATCAACGACCGCTTGAACCAGCAATTGCGCGCGCGCGCCTTGTCCGATGAGCTGACCGGAGCCTTGTCCCGCCGGGGCCTGCGGGAGTTGGGTGAGCGCATGCTGGCCATGCAAGAGCACCAACCCAGCTTGGTGGCTGTGCTGATGCTGGATGTTGATTACTTTAAGGCGGTGAACGACCGTTATGGGCACCTGATCGGCGACGATGTGCTCAAGCACATCACCCACGTGGTGCGTGAGCGGCTGCGCGAAGACGCCCTGCTGGCCCGCTATGGCGGTGAGGAGTTCACTATCTTGCTGCCGGTGCACACCATGCAGGAGGCCCATGGGGTGGCTGAGCGCCTGCGCCATGCCATCGAATCAACCCCCTGCGAGACACGGGTCGGCCCCATCCGGGTCACGATCAGCATTGGCGTGAGCTTTCACTGCCCCAACAGTTCTCTGGAAGAAGACCTGTCGCGCGCCGATGTTCGCCTGTACGAGGCCAAGCAAAACGGTCGCAACCGCGTGGTGTTCGGCGACCACGATTGTTGATTTGGGTCAAGCTTGGCCGTGGGCGCAGACCTTGAAATGAGGTCAGGGCGCCCCATCTGCGTGAGCAATCGGCCCAACCATGAAGGGCCCCAAAGGATTGCCCCATGCGACTTGACAAACTCACCACCAAATTTCAGGAAGCGCTGACCGACGCCCAGAGCTTGGCCGTCACCCGCGAGAATCCCTACATTGAGCCGGCTCACCTGCTGCTGGCCATGATCCAGCAAGACGATGGACCACGGGCGCTGCTTGAGCGCGCCAGCGTCAACGTGCCCGGCCTGACCACGGCCCTTGAAAAGCAACTGGCCAAACTACCCCAAGTGCAGGGTGGTGAACAGGTTCAAGCGGGCCGCGAAACCGTCAGCCTGCTGCAGGGTGCCGAGAAGGAAGCCCACAAGCGCGGTGATCCCTACATCGCCAGCGAAATGTTCCTGCTGGCCTTGGCCGACCACAAAGGCGACACCGCCTCGGTGGCGCGCGATTTCGGCCTGAACCGCAAGTCGCTCGAAGCGGCCGTCAACGCCGTGCGCGGCGACCAGAAGGTGGACAACCCCGAGGCCGAAGGCCAGCGCGAATCGCTCAAGAAATACACCCTGGACCTGACCGAGCGTGCCCGCCAAGGCAAGCTCGACCCGGTCATCGGCCGTGATGAGGAAATCCGCCGCGCCATCCAGGTGCTGCAACGCCGCACCAAGAACAACCCCGTGCTGATCGGTGAGCCGGGCGTGGGCAAGACCGCCATCGTCGAAGGCCTGGCCCAGCGCATCGTGGCCGGTGAAGTGCCCGATTCACTGCGCAACAAGCGCGTGCTGGTGTTGGACATGGCCCTGCTGCTGGCCGGCGCCAAGTACCGTGGCGACTTCGAGGAGCGCCTGAAGGGCGTGCTGAAAGAAGTGGCCAAGGACGAAGGCCAGACCATCGTCTTCATCGACGAGATCCACACCATGGTGGGCGCCGGCAAGGCCGATGGCGCCATGGACGCCGGCAACATGCTCAAGCCCGCCCTGGCGCGCGGCGAGCTGCACTGCATCGGCGCGACCACGCTGGACGAATACCGCAAGTACATCGAGAAGGATGCCGCGCTGGAGCGCCGCTTCCAGAAGATCCTCGTGGGCGAGCCGACGGTGGAGGCGACCATCGCCATCCTGCGCGGCCTGCAAGAGAAGTACGAAGTGCACCATGGCGTCGAGATCACCGACCCGGCCATCGTGGCCGCGGCCGAGCTGTCCAACCGCTACATCACCGACCGCTTCCTGCCCGACAAGGCCATCGACCTGATCGACGAGGCGGCGGCCAAGATCAAGATCGAGATCGACTCCAAGCCCGAGGCCTTGGACCGCCTGGACCGACGCGTGATCCAGCTCAAGATCGAGCGGGAAGCCGTGCGCCGCGAGAAAGACGAGGCCTCCGTGCGCCGCATGGGCCTGATCGAGGAAGAGATCAAGAAGCTCGAACGCGAAGTCGCGGACATGGAAGAGATCTGGCAGGCCGAGAAGGCGCAGGCCCAGGGCTCGGCGAACGTCAAGGAAGAGATTGACAAGATTCGATTCCAGATTGAGGAGTTCAAGCGCAAGGGCGATTTCAACAAGGTGGCCGAGCTGCAATACGGCAAGCTGCCCGACCTGGAAAAGCGCCTGAAGGAAGCGCAGGACAAGGAGAACGCCAAGGGCAAGGATGGCAGCAAGCCCACGCTGCTGCGCACGCAAGTCGGCGCCGAAGAGATTGCCGAAGTGGTGGCGCGGGCCACCGGCATTCCTGTGTCCAAACTGATGCAGGGCGAGCGCGACAAGCTGCTGGCCATGGAAGATCGTTTGCACGAACGCGTGGTGGGCCAGGAAGAGGCCATCGTGGCCGTGTCCGACGCCATCCGCCGTTCGCGTGCCGGCTTGTCTGATCCAAACCGGCCGTATGGATCGTTCTTGTTCCTGGGCCCCACCGGCGTCGGCAAGACCGAGCTGTGCAAGGCGCTGGCGGGCTTCTTGTTCGACAGCGAGGACCACCTGATCCGCATCGACATGAGCGAGTTCATGGAGAAGCACTCGGTGAGCCGTTTGATTGGCGCGCCTCCGGGCTATGTGGGCTATGAAGAAGGCGGCACGCTGACCGAAGCGGTGCGCCGCAAGCCCTACAGCGTGGTGCTGCTGGACGAGGTCGAGAAGGCCCACCCGGACGTGTTCAATGTGCTCTTGCAGGTGCTGGACGATGGCCGCCTGACCGATGGCCAGGGCCGCACGGTGGATTTCAAGAACACGGTGATCGTGATGACGTCCAACCTGGGCTCGCACCAAATCATGCAGATGGCGGGCGAGCCTTCAAGCGACATCAAGGAGGCGGTGTGGGTGGAGGTGAAGCAGCACTTCCGTCCGGAGTTCTTGAACCGCATCGACGAGGTGGTGGTGTTCCATGCCCTGGACCGGACCAACATCGCGTCCATCGCGCGGATTCAGCTCAAGGGCCTGGAGGCCCGGCTGGAGAAGATGGACATGAAGCTGGATGTGTCGGACGCGGCGCTGGCCGAGCTGGCCAAGGTGGGCTTCGATCCTGCCTTTGGCGCGCGGCCTTTGAAGCGGGCCATCCAGCAGCAGATCGAGAACCCCGTGGCCAAGCTGATCCTGCAAGGCAGGTTCGGGGCAAAGGATGTGATCCCGGTGGATGTGAGCGAAGAGGGTGGGTTCCAGTTCGGGCGCGTGGTGCACTGACGCTGACGCTTGCCTGATGGGACGGGCCGCACTAAGCTGCGTGCCAGCGTGGCGTCCGCCAGCCCATCAATAAAGCAGGAGTTCGCCATGCAATGGAAGCAAACGGTTTCAAGCCTCGTTCTGTGCTTGTTGGCTGGCGCCTCGCCAGCTGCCACGCTGGGCGCGGTCCATTTGACAGACGTTCAATGGAGCCTGGCCGACCTTGATCCCAACGATGGAATAGATCCTTTGATCAGTTGGATGGATCTGAGCTCAACGGCGGGCGTTTGGGTGCACTTTCCAGGCGACCTTGCCGACGATGCCTCAAGCATCTACGGTTGGGGCGACCAGAGTCTCACGCTCAAGGGCGCGAGCGTCTGGATGACTTCCACTGAAGTGCATGTTGCGGCCGACGCGACAGAAGCGGCGCTGATATTGACGCGCAGCGAGGGGGTGCGTGGCGGCCGTTTCGTTTTGAGCCCCCAGACACAGATCACCCTATCGGCCAATGTAAAAGCGGAGATATCAGAGAACGGGCAGTTCGGCCTCAATTCTTTACGTGGACTTGTCGCTATCGGGGATGACGACAATGCGTGGTTGGTCGACGACATCAAGCTTGATAGCACGGGCAGTGTGTCAAAGTCCCTGTTGGTGGCATTTCGAAACGATTCGGATGACGCTGCCAACGGTACATTGAACTACCAAGCATATGTCTATTTTGATAACCGAGTTGCAGTGCCGGAACCCGGGGTTTGGATGATGTTGCTCGCAGGGTTGGGCGTCTTAGCCGCGGCAGGGCGAGCGGGCAGGCGCCAAGTTTGACCAATGGCCAGGACCTGAAAATCCTGGCCATCGATGTGTTGGGCCTTCAAGGCCTGCTGCAAAGCCCGGGGTGGCTCGTCCAGCGCCTCATCCGTCAGCTGGAACGTGCCCCAATGCACCGCCAGTGCCCGTTTGCACCCCAGGTCCTGGAAGATCTGCACCGACTCGGCTGGGTTCACGTGCTGGTCTTTCATGAACCAACGCGGTTCGTAAGCACCGATGGGCAGCAGCGCCAGATCAAATCCGCCGCCGTGCTCAGGCGTGTGCTCGCGCGCAAAGTGCTGGCGGATGTCGACGAAATCCTTGGAGTACGCCGTGTCGCCGGCGAAGAACAAATGGCAGTCGGGCGACAGCACCGCGAACCCGCCCCACAGGCTGCGCAGCGCATCTGTGGCCGTGCGGGCGGACCAGTGTTGCGCCGGCGTCAAGGTCACGGGCATGCGCGCGGATTGTGCGGTGGCCTCCAGCACGTGCGTGTCCCACCAGTCCAGCTCGATCACGCGGTGAATGCCGCGCCTGGCAAACCAATGCTGGTGGCCCAACGGCGTGATGAACAAAGGGCTGCCGCCGAATTGGCGTGACAGGGCCAGCAGCGACGCCTCGTCCATGTGGTCATAGTGGTTGTGCGACAGCAGCACCACGTCGATGTGCGGCAATTGGGCCAGTGACAGACCCGGCGGCGTGTGGCGCTTGGGGCCGGACCATTGCACCGGTGAGCAGCGCTCTGAGAACACCGGGTCGGTGAGGATGTTCAGCCCGCCGATCTGCGCCAGCACCGTGATGTGCCCGATCCAGGTCGCCGCCGGTTGCATGGCCAGGCCTGCTTGTGCGTTCACCTGGATGAAAGCCAGTTCAGCGGCCACGATGGCGATGGGCTCGGTGGGCGGGCGAGGGTGCCCGGCCCGCCAGGCCCGCCATTTCCAGCGCAGCAGCTCATGCCAGCGCTTGCCCCGAAACGACATGTAGTTGTTCTGGAAGCCGTCCGGCCGGTGGTGCTTCTTGGCGGGGTTGAAGTGGGGGTTCTTCTTCATGCCCGCCATCATGCCGCCATCTCAAGCAGGTGCCGTGCTCATCGTTCGCCCGCAGGCCGCGCCGGCATGGTTTTCAGGTAGGTGTAGAGCGCCTTGGCATCCGTGTCGTTCATGTGCTTGAGGGCTTCGAAAGGCATGACCTTGCTGATCGCGCTGCCATCCGGGCGCTGACCCGTCCGCAGCATGGCCACGAAAGCGTCGGCGCTCAGGTAGCGGGGCATGGCGCTGCCTTCGCCCGGCGTGAGGTTGGAGGCGGCAGGCCACTCGGGCGGGGTGCCGGGAATCTTGCCGCCCGACAGGTGGGCGCCGTGGCAGCCGATGCACATGTTGGCCACATAGCGGCCATGCTCAACCGTCACGCCCTCGGGCACGGGTTGTTGTGGCGGCAGGCTGTGGTCGATGTTGGCCGCGGCATCCTTGATCAGGCCCAGGCCATACATCGCCTTGACGGGCAGTGGCAACTGGATCACCGCCTCCGTGCCGCTGACCGGCGCCAGTTGGCGCACATAGGCCACTAGCGAGGCCAGGTCGTCGTCGGTCAGGCGGCTGTAGTCCTCTGCCGGCATGATCAGCAAAGGACGGCCATCGGGCTTGACGCCATGGCGAATGGTGCGGTCCCAGTCTTCCGCCTGGTAGTGGCGGACCACGCTGCCCGGGCCAGGGCTGATGTTGGGCCCGGCCACCAGCATGCCTTTGCCATCGTTGATGAAGGTGCGCCCTTCACCTTTGGCGCCGTGGCAGTCGGTGCAGCCGCGCGAGTTGAACAGGTAGCGGCCACGCTCGATGCTGGCAGCGTCAGTGCGCAACTCCACGCTGCGGGCGGGTACGTCGAGTTGGCGGTGCATGGTCAGGTCGGCCTGGTGGGTGGCGGCCATCAAGGTGGCGCCGGCCAGCATGCTCAACACACCAACCGTGGTCAGGGTGCGTTTGATCCAGCGCTTCATGCCCCGCCCCCAACGCTTTGGCGGCCAGCCGGGCTGGCCAAGCCCAGGGCGGTGGACAGACGGTGCCAGCGCACGGCATCAAGTTCGCCATGGATGAGCGACACGGTGGCATCGAAGGCTTCGGCAGGCGCGCCCAGGCGCATGGCCTGCAGGAAGCCGGTGAGCTCGGCCGTGGACAGGCTGACCGCCATCCAGCGCAGGTAGGCCGACAGCTTTTCGGGGCTGAGCCGGCCCACGATCTGGCCTTCCAGTTGCACGATCTCGGCGTCGGTGAACAGTGACCACAGCGTGCCGTTGTTGGTGGTTTCTTCCACGTGCATGTGTTCCAGGTTCTCGGCCACGAACAGGGCCACGTGCCGGTACAGCGCTTGTGCCAGCGGTGCGCGCTGAGCTGGGGGCGCCTGGCGCAAGGCCTGGATGTCGTCGGCCAGGTCAGCCATGCTTTGCAAGTGATCGTTGTGGCCGTCGCTGGTCTTGCGGGCGCCCTGGGGGCGGCGTGCCTCGATGGCGGCATGGATGACCTGGTTCTCGCTGTCTATGTGGCCAGCCAGCAGGGCGAGCATCAGCGTGGTGCGGTCAAGCGTGTCGTGCAGATCGGTTTCGTGATCGAGGTCGCAGCGACCCAGGCGGCCAAGCGTGTCGGTCATCAAGGTGCGCAGGGCCTTGTGGATGCCGGCGTAGATGTCGAAGCGGGGTGCGGTGGCGGGGGCGGGCCGCGAGGTGATCGGCCGGATGGTGGCGTTGAGAACGGTGGCGGGCATGGTGGGCTCCTGGTGTGTTTGCCGAGGGATGAACCTGTGTGGTCATCGCAGGACACCAGTGTCCGAATTGCGTGGTGCTGGTGCATCGGCCAAAAGAGCCAATGGCCCGACAAAAACGGGCCAACCCCTTTGGGTGCCCGCTTTGGGGGGTGTCAGTGCATGGCGCCCAGGCGGGCCACGGCCTGGCCCCGGGAGCTGACGCCCAGTTTGTCCAGGATGTTGGCCACGTGGCGCTTGATGGTGTGGGGGCTCAGGTCCAGTGAGCGGGCGATCAGCTTGTTGCTCTGGCCCGCGCTCATGTAATGCAGCACTTCCAGTTCGCGGGAGGTGAGCAGGCCATGCCGACTGGCAGGCGGGTTGGCTTGCAGGTGCGGCGACATCAGTTCATTAAGCACGATGGCGCCGGGCCGGGCGGGCTGCTGCGGCAGGCGTTGTGCCCAATCCCGCAGGGTTTGCTGCTGGGCCAAGGTCAACTGGTCTTGCCAGGGGTGGTTGGCCAAGGCGCGCAACACCTTGGGGCCAGCGAACAAGGCGCCACCCATCTCGCCCAGGGATGCAGCCTGGTCCATGCCCGCTTGGGCAGCCTGGGCCGCAGCTGCGGTTTGGCCGCTCATGAGCAAAGCATGCGCCAGGCGCACGCGGGCTTCCAGGGCCTGGCCGTACAGGTCAATGCCCTGGGCATCGGTCAGCGCTTGTTGGTACAAGGCGGCGGCTTCATCCCAGCGCTGGGCCATCTCGGCCGTGCGGGCGGGCAGGGTGGCGCGCTCGCGCAAAAAGATCGCGTGCTCATCGGCCTTGGGATTGGCCTGGATCAGCGCAACCGCGGCCTCGAAAGCAGTTGGGTCTTCCAGGATGCAGGCCACGCGCACTTGCGTGAAGTAAAAGTGGTTCAGCCAGGTGGCCTTGCGCCCGCTGGTGCGGTCGTCATCCAGCGAGGCCAGTCGGGTCTGGGTGGCCGACAAGGCGGCGGGACCATGGCCTCGCACCGCCTGGGTCAAAGCCTGCACGAGGGACCAGTAGCCCATGAGGTTGGGCGGTTGATTCAGCCAGCGGCAGTCTTCTTCGGCGGTTTGCAGGCGCTGCGTGGCCGATGCCAGATCGCCCGCCCACAGGTCCAGCGCGGCCTGCAGGATGTGGGCCATCACGCTCAAAGGCGTGGGGTCTTCACCCTGGCAATGTTGCAGGGCGCCATCGATGTAGCGCTGCATGGGCGCTCGTGTTCCGGGCAAGCCCAGGAAGGTGGTCAGGGGCACGCTTTGCAGCCACAGCATGGGGCTGGCGCCGGCCAGCAGCAGGTCCACCATCTGCGTGAAGGGCAGGTGGACCTGGTCAAACCGGCTGGCGGCCACCGCGTGCCAACTGCTGGCTTGGGCGGCAATCACCTGGGCGCCATGGCTCAAGGGCTGCGTCTTGAGTTGTTCCAACAGGGCATAGGAAGACAGCACCGAACCGCCGGCCGCCAAGCCCAGCACCTGCAGCATGCGGGCCTCTTGGGCAGCGGGTGCGTTGCCCTGCTGGTCGTACAGCTCGCCCGCGCGGGTCAAGGCCTGGATCATGTTCACCAGGTCCCAGTGGGCCCAGGCGCACAGGCCCAACAAATGCGTGAGCGGGCCCGACTGTTCGCGCCACGCGGCGGGGAACTGCTCGACCAGGCGCTGCACTTGCGCCGCATGTCCCCGGGCCAGCATGGCGGGGGCCAGCTCGAACAAGGTGCGCTCGGCCATGGCCCAGTTTCCGGCCTTGATCAGGAAGCCCATCTTGCGCACGGGATCGGGCTCGGTGTCGGCGGCCTTTTGCAACAGGTGGGGCCACTCGTCGGCCGCTTCCTTGCGCAGGCGGTCTTCCAGAAAATCCCTGAACAGATCGTGCAGTTGCAAGGTCAGTTCGGCCTCGTCCAGCACATTGACGAACAGGCCCATGCGTTCGATGTCGTCCAGCCGCTGCAGGGAGTGGGCCTGGCCAGACACCACGGCACAGCGTTCGGCTGTCAGCTCAGGCAGGACCGAGCAGCGCAGCAGGAACTGGCGCAGGCTTGGCTCCAGCCCCTCCAGCACTTCGCTGGCCAGGAAATCAAACATGTGCCGGTCTTGCACTGGCTTGGCTGCACCGATGCCCAGCGGGCCGCCGCGCAGCAGCAGGCTCAGGCCGGCGGCCCAGCCCTGGGTTCGTTGGCTCAAAGCCTCCAACTGCTCGGGCGTCATGCTGCGCCCCAGCTTGTGCAGCAGGTGCGAGGTTTCGTCCGGGGTGAATTGCAGGTGGCTTTGGCGAAGTTCCAGCACATCGTCCTGTGCGCGCCAGCGCGCGATGGCCAAAGGCGCTTCGACGCGGCTGCTCAAAAGCAAAGTCCAATTGGGTGGCAGGCACTCCAAGAGGGCATCCAGCCATTCAAACACGGCGGCCTGCTGGATGCGGTGGGTGTCGTCAATCACGATCAGGCCCTGTGCTAAGCCGCTGCTGATCAAGGCTTGCGCGACTTCGCGGGCGACTTGCCTCAAGCCCTGCGGGCCTTGCCGCGCTTGCTCGGCCAAGGTGTCGGGGGCCACGCGCCAGGGCAGGTCCCAGGGGTCGAGGGCGGTGGTCAGGCAGCCCAGCAGGCGGGGCAGGTCATCGTCGGCATCGGCAGAGATCCAGCACCAGCCAGTGCCCGGGGGCAGCTTCTGCAGCAGCTGCGTCAGCACGGCCGTCTTGCCAAACCCGGCCGGTGCGGTCAGCAAGGCCAGCCGATGGTGGCCAATGCCATCGCTCAGGGCCGACACGATGGCGTGGCGGGGCACTTGTCCTGCCCGCGGTCGGGGCGGGCTGATCTTGGTTTGAGCGAACAGGCCGGCGGTGGTGGAGGGGCTGGTCATGCTGACAAAAGGCAAGGTCAGGGATCACCAAGGGGCTGTTGCAAAGACCGCGCCAGACGGACGCTGAACGGCGCCTGGCGTGTCTCCGCCTTAAGGCTTGCTCAGGCCACGTTGACCGGAATGTTCGCGATCTTGGCCTGCCATTCCTTGGGGCCGGTGATGTGGGCGCTGGTGCCGCCGGCATCCACCGCCACGGTCACGGGCATGTCGGTCACATCAAACTCGTAGATGGCTTCCATGCCTAGGTCGGCAAAGCCCACGACCTTGGCGGTCTTGATGGCCTTGGACACGAGGTAAGCGGCGCCACCCACGGCCATCAGGTATGCCGATTTGTGTTGCTTGATCGACTCGATGGCGACCGGGCCCCGCTCGGCCTTGCCGATCATGGCGATCAGGCCGGTCTTGGCCAGCATCATGTCCGTGAAGCCGTCCATGCGGGTGGCAGTGGTGGGGCCGGCGGGGCCCACGGCCTCGTCACGCACCGGGTCAACCGGGCCCACGTAATAGATCACGCGGTTGGTGAAATCAACCGGCAGCGATTCGCCCTTGGCCAGCATGTCCTGGATGCGCTTGTGCGCGGCATCGCGGCCGGTCAGCATCTTGCCGTTCAGCAGCAAAGTGTCGCCTGGCTTCCAGGAGGCCACTTCTTCCTTGGTCAGCGCGTTCAGGTCAACGCGCTTGCTCTTGTTGTAATCGGGCGCCCAGTGAACGTTGGGCCACAAGTCCAGGCTGGGCGGTGTGAGGTAAGACGGGCCGCTGCCATCCAGCACGAAGTGCGCGTGGCGCGTGGCGGCGCAATTCGGGATCATGGCCACGGGCTTGGAGGCCGCGTGCGTAGGGTAGGTCTTGATCTTGACGTCCAGCACGGTGGTCAAGCCACCCAGGCCTTGCGCGCCAATGCCCAGGGCATTGACCTTTTCGTACAGCTCGATGCGCATTTCTTCGAGCTTGTTCTGGGGGCCGCGCTCCAGCAGGTCGTGCATGTCGATGTCGTCCATCAACGATTCCTTGGCCAGCAACACGGCTTTCTCTGCCGTGCCACCCACGCCCAGGCCCAGCATGCCGGGCGGACACCAGCCCGCGCCCATGGTGGGCACCGTCTTGAGCACCCAGTCGACGATGTTGTCGCCGGGGTTCATCATGATCATCTTGCTTTTGTTCTCGGAGCCACCGCCCTTGGCGGCCACCGTCACATCCACCGTGTTGCCCGGCACCACTTCCATGAAGATCACGGCAGGGGTGTTGTCCTTGGTGTTCTTGCGGGCAAAGATGGGGTCGTCCAGCACCGAGGCGCGCAGTACGTTGTCGGGGTTCAGGTAGCCCTTGCGCACGCCCGCGTTGACCGCATCGGCAATGCTGCCCTTGCCAAAGCCTTCCCACTTCACATCCATCCCGATCTTCAGGAAGACGTTGATGATGCCGGTGTCCTGGCAGATGGGGCGTTTGCCCTCGGCGCACATGCGGCTATTGGTCAGGATCTGGGCGATCGCGTCCTTGGCGGCGGCGCTTTGCTCGCGCTCATAGGCGCGGGCCAGGTGGGCGATGTAGTCGGCCGGGTGGTAGTAGCTGATGTACTGCAGGGCGGCTGCGACGCTTTCAACGAGATCGTCGTGGTGAATGGTCGTGGACATGGTGTGTTGTGAGGCTCAAAAAGGGGTGGGGCATTTTACTGGGCCATCCAGCAACAAAAGCCCCGCCTAGTCAAGAACCATTCGCAACTGGCGCTTCTTTTGTCGCCGATGTCAACGGGCCTTGTCACTGCCACTCGTGTGGCTCAACAGCCTGTCCGTGTAAGCAATGGCCAGCGCCGACAGCAAAAACGCAATGTGAATCACCGTCTGCGATATCAAAACCTTTTCTGAATAGTTTTCAGCATTGATGAAGGTTTTGAGCAGGTGGATGGACGAAATCCCGATGATGGCGGTGGCCAGCTTCACCTTCAGCACCGAGGCATTCACATGGCTCAGCCACTCCGGCTGGTCAGGATGGGTTTCCAGGTTCATGCGCGACACAAAAGTCTCGTACCCGCCAACGATCACCATGATCAGCAGGTTGGAGATCATCACCACGTCGATCAAGCCCAGCACTACCAGCATGATGGTGGTCTCGGTCAAGTGCGTGGCCGCGGTACCGGCATGTTGGCCGGTTGCCGCGAAGATCATCTGCAAGGCCTCCTGGTTGCCAAAGGCGGCTTGCACCAGGTGCACCAACTCCACCCAGAAGTGCACCACATAGACGCCTTGCGCCAGAATCAAACCCAGGTAGAGAGGCAATTGCAGCCAGCGGCTGGCAAAAATCAGATTGGGCAGATGGCGCATTTTGTTTTGTTCTGGCGGCTGACTCATGAAGGCCTTAAGGGATAGTCCGAAGGCTCAAATTCTAGAGGTCCGAGCAGGGTTTTGTTCTGGTAAGGTCTCCACGTATAAATGTGGACCCCTCGGAGCAATGCCATGACGACAGCATCCAACAATACCTCCACGACCGCCACACCCTACCCGGTGCCGCCCGCATTTGCCCAAAGCGCGCACATTGGCAGCCGACAGGCGTATGACCAGCTGTGCGCCGAGGCCAGTGCCGACCACGCCGGCTATTGGGCCCGATTGGCCCGCGAGTTCCTCTCCTGGAAAAAGCCTTTCACCCAGGCACTGGACGACAGCCAGGCCCCGTTCTACAAGTGGTTTGACGACGGCCTGCTGAACGTCTCCTACAACTGCCTGGACCGGCACGTCGAGGCGGGGCTGGGAAGCACGGTCGCCATCATTTTCGAGTCCGACGATGGCCAGGTCACGCGGGTCACATACGGCGAGCTGCTGGAGCGCGTCTGTCGCCTGGCCAATGTGCTGAAGGCGCAAGGCGTTAAAAAGGGCGACCGCGTCGTCATCTACCTGCCGATGTCGGTGGAAGGCGTGGTGGCCATGCAGGCCTGCGCGCGCATTGGGGCCACGCATTCGGTGGTGTTTGGCGGCTTCTCGGCCCAAAGCCTGCGCGACCGCATTGAAGGCGCGGGCGCGGTGTTGGTCATCACGGCCGATGAGCAAATGCGCGGTGGCAAGAGCCTGCCGCTCAAGGCCATCGTCGACGAAGCCCTGGCCATGGAAGGCGCGGGCAGCGTCCGCCAGGTCATCGTCTATCAACGCACTGGCGGCAAAGTGGCCTTCCAGCCCGGACGCGATCTGTGGCTGCATGAAACCATGGCCGCGCAACCAACCACCTGCGAGCCCGAATGGGTCGGCGCCGAGCACCCACTGTTCCTGCTTTACACCTCTGGCTCCACGGGCAAGCCCAAGGGCGTGCAGCACGCCAGCGGCGGCTACTTGCTGCACGCGGCGCTGACCAGCAAGTGGACCTTTGACCTCAAGCCCGAAGACGTGTTCTGGTGCACGGCCGACATCGGCTGGGTCACGGGCCACACCTATGTCGCCTATGGCCCGCTGGCCATCGCCGCCACGCAGGTGGTGTTCGAAGGCGTGCCCACGTACCCCGACGCCGCGCGCTTCTGGCGCATGATCGAAGCCCACAAGGTCAGCGTGTTCTACACGGCGCCCACGGCCATCCGTGCCCTCATCAAGGCGGCCGAATCCACGGCCGAAGTGCACCCTCGCAATTTTGATCTGGGCAGCCTGCGCCTGTTGGGCTCGGTGGGCGAACCCATCAACCCCGCCGCCTGGGAGTGGTACTACCGCGAAATTGGTGGCGGCCGCTGCCCCATCGTCGACACCTTCTGGCAGACCGAAACCGGCGGGCACATGATCACGCCGTTGCCAGGGGCCCACGCGCTGGTCCCAGGCTCTTGCAGCCTGCCTTTCCCGGGCATCGACGCTGCCGTGGTGGATGAAACCGGTAAGGAGGTGCCATGGGGGCAGGGCGGCGTGCTGGTGGTGCGCAAGCCCTGGCCGTCGATGATCCGCACCATCTGGGGCGACCCCGAGCGTTTCAAGACCAGCTATTACCCGGCCGAATTTGGCGGCGAGTTCTACTTGGCGGGCGACGGCGCCATCCGCGATGCTGAGACCGGTTATTTCACCATCACGGGCCGCATCGACGACGTGTTGAACGTTTCCGGCCACCGCATGGGCACCATGGAAGTCGAGTCGGCGCTGGTGTCTCATCCCCTGGTGGCCGAGGCCGCCGTGGTGGGGCGCCCGGACGACCTGACTGGCGAGGCGATCTGCGCCTTCGTGGTCTTGAAACGCAGCCGGCCCACGGGTGACGAGGCCAAACAAATCGCCAACGAGTTGCGCACCCATGTCGGGCAGCAAATCGGCGCCATCGCCAAGCCCAAGGACATCCGGTTTGGCGACAACCTGCCCAAGACCCGTTCCGGCAAGATCATGCGGCGCCTTTTGCGTGTGGTCGCCAAGGGCGAAAAGGTGACGCAAGACACCAGCACGCTGGAGAATCCCGCCATCCTCGACCAGCTCGCCCAGACGAATTGAGGGTGTGTGGTTTTGCACAAATAAAAGCCGGTACTAGCATTCCCCCTTATTACAAATCGATACGACCCCCCCTAGATTGGGGGGTGTAAAGCTCACGAGAGCTGCGATTTTCCAAAGGAAGAGGAGATAACCATGGCTTCAAGCACAGTGGCGTCCACGGCCCCGATGACCAAGGAGGAGCGAAAAGTCATCTTCGCCTCCAGCCTGGGCACCGTCTTCGAGTGGTACGACTTCTACCTGTATGGCTCCCTCGCGGCCATCATCGCCAAGCAGTTTTTTGCGGGCCTCGATCCCACCTCTGGTTTCATCTTCGCCTTGCTGGCCTTTGCTGCCGGCTTCATCGTGCGGCCGTTCGGCGCCCTCGTCTTTGGCCGTTTGGGCGACATGATCGGGCGCAAATACACCTTCCTGGTCACGATCCTCTTGATGGGGTTGTCCACCTTCATCGTGGGCATCCTGCCTAACTACGCCTCCATTGGCGTGGCTGCGCCCATCATCCTCATCGTCTTGCGCCTGCTGCAAGGCTTGGCGCTGGGTGGTGAATACGGTGGTGCCGCCACTTACGTGGCCGAGCACGCGCCCCACGGCAAGCGTGGCGCCTACACGGCCTGGATCCAGACCACGGCCACGATGGGTTTGTTCCTGTCACTGATTGTCATTCTTGGCACGCGCACTTACTTTGGTGAAGAAGCCTTCGGTGACTGGGCCTGGCGCATTCCCTTCCTGGTGTCCCTGGCTTTGCTGGGCGTCAGCGTGTGGATCCGCATGAGCATGAACGAAAGCCCGGCCTTCCAGAAGATGAAGGCCGAGGGCAAGACCTCCAAGGCGCCTTTGTCCGAGTCTTTTGGCCAATGGGGCAACCTCAAGATCGTGATCCTGGCCTTGTTCGGCCTGGTCGCTGGTCAAGCGGTGGTCTGGTACACGGGGCAGTTCTACGCCTTGTTCTTCCTGACGCAGGCGCTGAAGGTGGATGGTGCCACCGCCAACATCATGATTGCGATCGCGCTGCTGATCGGCACGCCGTTCTTCGTCGTGTTTGGCACTTTGTCAGACAAGATCGGCCGCAAGCCCATCATCCTGGCGGGGTGCCTGATCGCGGCCTTGACCTACTTCCCCTTGTTCAAGGCACTGACCGAAGCCGCCAACCCCGTGTTGGCCCAGGCCCAGGCCACCGCCCCCGTGACGGTGACGGCCGACCCCAAGGAGTGCTCGTTCCAGTTCAACCCCACGGGCACGGCCAAGTTCACCAGCTCTTGTGACATCGCTAAACAGTACCTGGCGAACAACTCGGTGAACTACGAGAACCTGGACGCGCCCGCAGGCACGCCCGCCGCCATCAAGGTGGGCGAAACGGTGATCAATGTGTACAGCCCAGGCAACGTGACCGAGGCTGACATTGCTGCCGCCAAGGAGGCCGCGATCAAGGACAAGGATGCCGCGGCCAAGAAACTCGAGGATCTGAAAGCCATGGGCGCCACGGGCAAGGAGGCCGAGGACAAGCTCAAGGCAGCCGAAAAGGGCGCCAAGGAGTCTGGCGCCGCCCTGGCCGCGTTTGACAAAGACCCCAAAGCCGCGGCCGTGAAGGTGATCGATGGCCAGTTCAAGAAGGAGGTCGGCGGGGCGCTCAAGGCCGCGGGTTACCCGCCCAAGGCTGACCCCGACAAGATGAACAAGCCCTTGATCGTGGCCATCCTGACCTTGCTGGTGATCTACGTGACCATGGTCTATGGCCCCATTGCAGCCATGCTGGTGGAGATGTTCCCCACGCGCATTCGCTACACCTCGATGAGCTTGCCGTACCACATCGGCAATGGCTGGTTCGGCGGCTTGCTGCCCACCACGGCTTTCGCCATCGTGGCGCAGACGGGCAACATCTACAACGGGCTTTGGTATCCCGTCATCATCGCCAGTGCCACGTTCGTGATCGGCTTGCTGTTCGTGCGTGAGACCAAGGACGTGGACATCTACGCCAACGATTGAGGTTGAAGGTCCCGCTGGCGGTCACACGCCAGCAAAAAGCCCCGCATGGTCGCCATGCGGGGCTTTTTTTCTGGGCGCGCTCGGTGGTTACTTGAGCGACAAAATCCACTTCACCAATTGCTTGGCTTCGGCATCGCTGACTTGTGGGTTGGCCGGCATGGCCATGGTGCCCCAAACGCCACCACCGCCCTTGAGCACCTTTTGCACAAGCTTGGCTTCGGCGTCTTTCTGGCCCTTGTACTTTTTGGCCACGTCCAGGTAGGCCGGGCCGACGATCTTCTTGTCCATGGCATGGCAGGCCATGCAGGCTTTTTTCTGGGCCAGTTCCGGATTTGCCAGGGCGGGCGACAAAGCGGCCAAGGCAAGAGCGGTGCCAGCCAGCAACGAAGGTAGCAATTTCATGGAGGGTCCTCGGGCAATCTGTGAAGTAAAGTCTACGCAGTATTCTAGTAACGCGGACAGGCCTGGTTTCGGTTGACCGCCGCCGGACTATTTTTCAAAGGGGTTTTGCATGTGGTTTATCGTGATCGGCGTGGTCATGCTGCTGCTCAATTTTGCCGGCATCGGGCCCATCGGCGAGTGGACCTGGGCCGATCGGTGGTGGGCCATGTTGCTGCCTTTCGCGCTGGCGGCCGCCTGGTGGGCCTGGGCCGATGCCTCCGGCATGACCAAGCGCAAGGCGATGGACAAGGATGATGCCCGGCGCGAGGCGCGGCGGCAGAAAAGCCTGGAATCCCTGGGCCTGGGCCCCAAGAAGAAGAAACGCTGAAAAAAAGCCACCTCGCGGTGGCTTTGTTCATTCAGGAGGGCTGTTCTTATTCGAACTTGTCGAGCACGGCGCCGGTGCTGGCGCTGGAGGCGTTGTGGGCAAACTTGGCCAGCACGCCGCGGGTGTAGCGGGGTGCTGGGGCCTTCCACAATGCGCGGCGGCGGGCAATTTCGGCATCGTCCACATTCAGTTGCAGCAGCAACTGGTGGGAATCGATGGTGATCGAGTCGCCTTCCTGGATCAGGGCGATCAAACCGCCCGCGGCGGCTTCAGGCGCCACGTGGCCCACCACCATGCCCCAGGTCCCGCCCGAGAACCGGCCATCGGTGATCAGGCCCACGCTTTCGCCCAGGCCTTGGCCGATCAGGGCGCCGGTGGGTGCCAGCATTTCAGGCATGCCAGGGCCGCCCTTGGGGCCCAGGTAGCGCAGCACCATCACGTCGCCGGCCTTGATCTGCTTGGCCATGATGGCGGCCAGGCCGGATTGCTCGTCGTCGAAAACACGGGCGGGGCCGGTCATCACGGGGTTCTTCAGGCCGGTGATCTTGGCCACGCAGCCTTCGGGCGCCAGGTTGCCCTTCAGGATCGCCAGGTGGCCTTCGGCATAGATCGCGTCCTTGATGGAGCGGATCACCTTCTGGTCGGCACGGGGCTCGTCGGGCACGTCGGCCAGCACTTCGGCCATGGTCTGGCCGGTGATGGTCAGCGCGTCGCCGTGCAGCAGGCCGGCGTTCAGCAAGATCTTCATGACCTGGGGAATGCCACCAGCGCGGTGCAGGTCAATGGCCAGGTATTCGCCGCTGGGCTTGAGGTCGCACAGCACGGGCACCTTCTTGCGCATGCGCTCGAAGTCGTCGATGCTCCAGTCCACTTCAGCCGCGTGGGCGATGGCCAGGAAGTGCAGCACGGCGTTGGTCGAGCCGCCAGTGGCCATGATCACGGCCACGGCGTTTTCAATGGCCTTCTTGGTGACAATGTCGCGCGGCTTGATGTCCTGGCGGATGGCCTCGACCAGCACGCGGGCGCTTTCCTTCGTGTTGGCTGTTTTTTCGTCTTCGACGTTGGCCATGGTGCTGCTGTAAGGCAGGCTGATGCCCAGGGCCTCGAAGGCCGAGCTCATTGTGTTGGCCGTGTACATGCCGCCGCACGAGCCGGTGCCAGGGATGGCGCGCTTCTCGATCTGGCAGAAATCTTCTTCGCTCATCTTGCCGGCGGTGAACTGGCCCACGGCCTCGAACACGCTGACGATGTTCAGGTCCTTGCCCTTGTAGTGGCCGGGCAGGATCGTGCCGCCATACACATAGATGGCGGGCACGTTGGCGCGCAGCATGCCCATCAGGCCGCCGGGCATGTTCTTGTCGCAGCCGCCGATGACGATCACGCCGTCCATCCACTGGCCGCCCACGCAGGTTTCCACGCAGTCGGAGATCACCTCACGCGACACGAGCGAATACTTCATGCCTTCGGTGCCCATGGCCATGCCGTCGGAAATCGTCGGCGTGCCAAAGACCTGCGCGTTGCCACCGGCTTCCTTGATGCCTTCGATGGCGGCGTCGGCCAGTTTTTGCAGGCCGGAATTGCACGGCGTGATGGTGGAATGGCCGTTGGCCACGCCGATCATCGGTTTGACGAAATCTTCCGATTGGTAGCCCATGCCGTAGTACATGGAGCGGTTGGGCGCGCGGGCGACGCCTTCGGTGATGTTCTTAGAGCGGCGGTTCAGGCTCATGGCGGTGTGCTTAAAGTAATGCTGTGGGGCCAACAACCACGCACCTTACCCGTGCCGCGAACGGCCGGCAAGGTGTGGCCGGGGGCGAAAACCAGCATTGTCGCTCAGCGTTCGGGGTTGGGCGCGGGCGGTGGGGCTTTGTAGGTGTTAGTCAAGGCGCCATACAGGGGCGGGCTGAGCAGGCGCGCGACCCCGCTGGCGGTGAGCGCGCAGGCCATCAGGCTGAGCACCATGCTGTGGCCATCGACCATTTCCATCACGATGATGAAGGCGGTGATGGGCGCCTGTGTGACCGCGGCCAGAAATCCCGCCATGCCCAGGGCAATCAGGGCGGCTTGATAAGGGTGGCCGGTCAGGTTGGCGATGTCGCTGCCAATGCCGGCGCCAATGGTCAGGCAGGGCGCAAAAATCCCACCGGGCACGCCACTCCAGGTCGACAGCCAGGTCGCCAGAAAGCGCAGGGCCACGTAGAGGCCGGGCGTCTTGTCCTGGCCTTCCAGCAGTTGTTTGGTGGTGTCGTAGCCGCTGCCAAACGTCAGGCCCCCGGCGGCCACGCCAATCAAGGCCACGGCAAACCCGCACGCCGCGGCGAACCGCAGGGGGTATTGCCGCCGCCACTGGCTTAACCGCCCGGCGTTGGGGGTGAAGGACTGGATGAGCAGGCGCGAGAACAAGCCCCCGAGCAGCCCCGCCGACAAAGCCACCAGGAAGCCTGGCCACAACAAGGCCCAGCTCAAGGCCTCGACCTTGATCACGCCAAAGTAAGTGCCGTTCCCGTCAATCGACACGGCGATCAGGCCGGCCAGCACAATGGCCGCCACGAGCAGGCCACTGCGGCGTTGCTCAGGGTGGCGCGACAGCTCTTCAATGGCGAACATGACGCCCCCCAGCGGCGTATTGAAGGCGGCGGCGATGCCGGCGGCCCCACCGGCCACGAGCAGTTCGTGGTTCTTCACGCCCGATCCCGTGGGCAGCCAGCGCCGCGCGTGGTGCATGACGCCGGCGGCCACCTGGACGGACGGGCCCTCACGTCCGGTGGATAGGCCCGCCATCAAGCCCGCCGAGGTCAAACCGATCTTGCCCAGTGACACGCGCAATGACACCAGTTGCCGCCGCAGTGTCGGGGGCGTCTCGGGGTCCAGAGCAGCCATGACTTGCGGGATGCCGGAGCCAGCCGCCCCCGCGAACCACTTGCGCGTGCACCAGACCACGGCCACCGTGCACAGCGGGGTCCACAGCAAAGGGGCCCAGAACCACTGTTGCTGCACTTTGAAGAACACATCCAGGGCATGCTCGCTCAAACGGGTCATGAGCACCACGCTCAACCCCGCCAGCGCCGCAAAACTCAGCACGACCACGCGCGACACCCAGCGGCGCCAATCGGACAGTTCGGCCCTCAGCGCCTCGGGGATGGGGTGGTTTTCGGTCATCTGGGCAAGGTCATAACAGGGTGAAGGCAGCCATGGCCACTGCGGTGGGCAGCAAGGCGGCCAAAAACAAGCCGCCCGCGTGGATGGATTTGTCGTCAAAGCCATCTTTCAAGATGGCCGCGCCAGCCGGGTTGGGCGCGTTTGCGATCAAAGTCAGGCCACCGCCCGACACCGCGCCGGCCACCAGGGCCACCTTGAACTCGTCGCTGAGCCCTTCCACCAGCGAGCCCAGGTAAGTCAGGGCGGCGTTGTCGGTGATGGCGGTCAAGGCGGTAGCGCCAAAGAAGACGCTGGTGTGGTCCATCCGCATCAGCAGCGGTTCGAGCCACCACTGCTGTTGCCCGCCCAGCACGACCAGCCCGGCCAGGAAGAAAGCGACCAGCATGCCCTCCCGCAGGATCAGCGGGCTTTGGTATTGGGAATAAGCCGTGGTGAAGCCCATGAAGAACAGGAACAAGGCCATGAACACGGCCGGGTGGTGGGCAAACACCACCACGCCGGTCAGAAAGATCAGGTGGATCAGGCTGACCGGCCAGGGGATGGCCGGCCCGCTGGCACTGTTGGAGGCTGGCGGCAATTGGCGAAGCTCATGGCGGAACAACAGCACCAGCCCGATGGCGTTCACCATGACCGCCATCGCCGCTTTCCAGCCAAAGGTGTGGAACATGAAGCTCATGTCCCAACCCCAGACTCCGGCCACCATCAGCACCGGCGGCGCGGCAAACGGCGTGAGCGTGCCGCCGATCGAGACATTGACGAACAACACGCCCAAGGCTGCGTACTTGAGGCGGGCCGACACGGGGGCCATGAACAGGCGTTCGCGCAGCAGCAGGGCGGCCAGCGTCATGGCGGCAGGCTCGGTGATGAACGAGCCCAACAAGGGCACGACCGACAGGGTCACCAGCGTGAAGGACAGGCCTTGAGGCAACGGCAGACCGCGTGCGAGCAGGCGGGTCAATTGGCCAGCGGTTTCCAGGATGGGTTTGCTGCCCGCCACCACCATGATGGCGAAAACGAACATGGGCTCGGTGAAATTGCGCCCATCGATGTAGGCCGTGGCCGAATCCTTGCCCTCCATGGCAAACATCACCAGCATCAGCACCATGGCCCAAAAGCCAAACACCACTTCGACCTCACCCAGCAAATGCCACAGGCCGGCATGGGCTGGGCGTGTGTGGGCCAGGCGTTCAAAGAATTTGGTCGAGAAGGTGTGGATCAGCGCAATGCCAAACAGCGTTGCGGCCACGATTTGCAGGGTAGTGGGATTCATGGCCACATCCTATCAATGGTCCCGGCATCGGTTATCGTTCGCCCCGGTTTCTCTCTGGAACAGGCCACTGGCTTGTCTGCCTCACCCATGCTTGTTCACCCGCACATCGATCCCATTGCCCTGGAACTGGGGCCGCTCAAGGTCCACTGGTATGGCCTGACCTACCTGGCCGCTTTCAGCCTGTTCTACCTGTTGGCCACCTGGCGTGCCAAGCGAGCGCCATTCGCGCAGGCGGGCTGGAATCGCCAGCAGGTGGAAGACTTGTTGTTCTTTGGCGTGTTGGGCGTCGTGTTGGGCGGCAGGCTGGGTTATGTGTTCTTTTACAAGCCCGGCTATTACCTGAGCCACCCGGCCGAGATCCTCGCCGTCTGGCAGGGTGGCATGGCTTTCCATGGTGGGCTGCTCGGTGTGATCACGGCGATGTGGCTTTATGCCAGGCGTAACGGGCGCGCATTCTTCGAGGTGGCTGACCTGGTGGCGCCATGCGTGCCCGTCGGCTTGGCGGCTGGCCGCATCGGCAACTTCATCAATGGTGAGCTGTGGGGCCGTTTCGCCGACCCCTCGCTCCCATGGGCCATGGTTTTTCCAGACTCGGGCAGCCTGGAGCCGCGGCATCCATCGCAGCTGTACCAGTTCGGGCTGGAAGGCCTGGCCCTGTTCGCCTTGCTTTGGTTTTATGGCCGCAAGCCGCGCCAGCTTGGTGCCGTCTCGGGCATGTTCCTGATGGGCTATGGCGTGTTCCGTTTCGTGGCTGAATACTTCCGCGAGCCCGACAGCTTCCTGGGCCTCCTGGCCCTGAACATGAGCATGGGCCAGTGGCTGTGCGTGCCCATGGTCGTCGCTGGCGCCCTGATCTGGGTCGCCGCCAAAAAAGACGCCTTCCGACCCAAAGATCGGAAGGCGTGAAGAGGTCGGTAGGCTTTCGCGGACCCACGGACCCCCGCTGAGGAAGACCACCTGGCTCTGGCGAATCAGGCGATCGAAAATCCTGTACGCAAGGGCCATGCCAGGTTCAGGCGGCTTTCCGGTCGGCCACGCCGTGGCGGGTGTACAGAAAGTCCAGCACTTCCTTGCGGCAGTGCACATAGGTCGGGTCTTCGGCCAGTTCCACCCGGTTGCGGGGGCGCTCGATGGGCACGGTCAGGATCTCGCCAATGGTGGCGGCCGGGCCATTGGTCATCATCACGATGCGGTCCGACAGCAGCACGGCTTCGTCCACATCGTGCGTCACCATCACCACGGTGCTCTTGGTGCGGGCCACGATCTTGAGCAGTTCATCTTGCAAATGGGCGCGGGTCAGGGCGTCCAATGCGCCAAACGGCTCGTCCATCAGCAAAACCTTGGGCTCCATGGCCAGCGCACGGGCAATGCCCACACGCTGCTTCATGCCACCCGAAATTTCATGCGGGCGCTTGGCGATGGCATGGCCCATGCCCACCAGCTCCAGCGCATCGGTCGTGCGCTTCTTGAGCTGGTCTTTGGTCTCCTTGGCACCAAACACACGCTCCACTGCCAGGTAGACGTTCTGGAAGCAGGTCAACCAAGGCAGCAGCGAGTGGTTCTGGAACACCACGGCGCGTTCCGGCCCGGGGGCATTGATCTCCTTGTTGTCACAGACCAGCGCGCCTTCGGTGGGCCGGATCAATCCGGCGATCAGGTTCAGCAAAGTGGACTTGCCGCAGCCTGAGTGGCCGATCAGGGTGACGAACTCGCCTTTGTCGATGCCCAGGTTGATGTCGCGCAAGGCATGGAAGTGCCCTTTTTTGGTGTGGAACACCATTTCGGCGCCGTGGATGTCGATGAATTGACTCATGTTGGGGCTCCTGAAGGGTGTCCGGGTTATTCGAAGCTGAAGCGCTTGGCCACGAGCATCAGCAGCTGTTCAAGCAGCAAGCCGACGATGCCGATGACAAAGATCGCGATGATGATGTGGGCCACGTTGAGGTTGTTCCACTCGTCCCACACCCAGAAGCCGATGCCAACGCCGCCGGTCAGCATTTCAGCCGCCACGATCACCAGCCAAGCCGTGCCAACCGACAGGCGCACCCCGGTCAGCATGTAAGGCAGCACCGAGGGAAACAGGATCTTGGTGACGATCTTCCATTCGCTCAGGTTCAGCACCTTGGCCACGTTCAGGTAGTCGTCTGGCACGCGCTGCACGCCCACGGCGGTGTTGATGATCATGGGCCAGATCGAGCAGATGAAAATGGTCCAGATGGCAGCCGGGTCGGCCGACTTGAACACCAACAGGCCAATGGGCAACCAGGCCAGGGGTGACACCGGGCGCAGCAGACTGATGATCGGGTTCAGCATGTTGCTGATGAAGGTGAAGCGACCGATGATGAACCCCATCGGGATGCCCACCAAGGCCGCCAGGCCAAAGCCCAGAGCCACCCGCTTGAGCGAGAACCAGATGTTCCACCCCAGGCCCTGGTCATTCGGGCCATTTTGATAGAAGGGGTCAGAGAACAGCTTCACCGCTTCCGTCCACGTCGCCGCGGGCGTCGGAAAGGTGGTGCTGTTCATGGTCAGCAAAGCCCAGATGCCGATCAGCAGGCCCGCACCGAAGAGGGGCGGCACCACTTTCATCAGCAAGCCAGTCCAGTCAAAAGGCTGCTTGGCGACCTTGGCGGGTGCTTTCGGTGTGGACCCTGAAGAAGCGGCGGCTGCCTTGGAGGCCTTGAGGGCCTCGCTGGCATCGAGGGGACTGTGAAACACGGCACTGACCATGGTGAACTCCTTTGCTGACCTGAAGACTTAGGCTTTGATCTTGAAACTGTCGGCGTACTTCGCAGGATTCGTTCCGTCCCACACGGTGCCGTCGATCAGCTTGCTGGTGCGCATGACGTCCTTGGGCACGCTGATCTTCATGGCGCTGGCCACTTGCTTGTAAAGGTCGATCTGGTTGATCTGCTTGGCCACGGCCAGATAGTCGGGGTGGTCCTTGATCAAGCCCCAACGCTTGTGCTGAGTCAGGAACCACATGCCATCGCTCAGGTAAGGGAAGTTGACCTTGCCATCATTGAAGAACTTCATGTGGTTGGGGTCGTCCCAGGTTTTGCCCAGGCCGTTCTGGTAGCGGCCCAGGATGCGTTGGTTGATCGCATCGACGCTGGTATTGATGTACGACTTCTGCGCCACCGTTTCAGCCATCTTCAGCTTGTTTTGCAAGCCGGCGTCAATCCATTGGCTGGCTTCCAGGATGGCCATCATCACGGCGCGTGCGGTGTTCGGGTATTTTTTGACGAAGTCGGCCGTCGTGCCCAGCACTTTCTCGGGGTGATCCTTCCAGATCTCTTGGGTGGTGACCGCAGTGATGCCGATGCCGTCCATGATGGCGCGGTGGCCCCAAGGTTCACCCACGCAGAAACCATCCATGTTGCCCACGCGCATGTTGGCCACCATTTGTGGAGGCGGCACGGTGATCAGCTTGGCATCCTTGATCGGGTTGATGCCCGATGCGGCCAGCCAGTAGTGCATCCACATGGCGTGCGTGCCTGTCGGGAAGGTGCCTGCGAAGGTGTATTCGCGCTTCTCTTTGGCCATGACCTTGGCCAGTGAGGCGCCGTCCACGGCACCCTTGTCCGCCAGGGCCTTGGACAAGGTGATGGCCTGTCCATTGTTGTTCAAGCTCATCAGCACGGCCATGTCTTTCTTGGGGCCGGCCGTGCCCAGATGCACGCCATAGATCAGTCCATACAGGACGTGAGCCATGTGCAGGTCGCCGTTCACGAGCTTGTCGCGCACGCCCGCCCATGAAGCTTCTTTGGTGGGGATGATCTTGACGCCGTACTTCTTGTCGAAGCCCAGCACCGAGGCCATCACCACAGAGGCGCAGTCTGTCAGGGGGATGAAGCCGATCTTGACTTCTTCCAGCTCTGGCTTGTCGGAGCCTGCGGCCCACACGGCTGATTGCAGGCCGGGCACAACGCCCACAGCGCTGGCAGCAGCGGCGGTTTTGAGGATGGAGCGACGGGACATTTTGAAATCCTGTGTGGACATGGTCACTTCAACTTTCTTGGCTATCAACAAACAAAAAAGGCGCCTGCCGATGAGCCCTGCGGTGAACGCTGGGAACTCTCGGTAGACGCCTTTGTCGGGTGCCTTGAACAGCCCTGCATTGGGTGCTCAAGTGGGGTGGCGAAATCGCCGTTGATTTCGCTTGCAGGTGATGAATGCAAGCGCTGTGCCAGGTATTTTTTTGGGATCTTGCCCCGATGCGGGGCGGCTTGGCGCTGAACTGGTGCGCGGGTGCTTGAGCTCAGCTCAGCCGAGCATGTCGGTCACGTCCAGCAGGCGTTGCGCCACTTCGGCCAGCTTCAGGCCTTTGTCCATGGCGGCTTTGCGCAGCCTGGCATAGGCGTCTTGCTCGCTCAAACCATGCTGGTTCATCAGCACGCTTTTGGCGCGGTCGACCACCTTGCGGTCTTCCAGTTGGCCGCGCACATCGGCCAGTTCCCGCCGCAGGCCTTCTTCGTGTTCAAACCGGGCCATGGCCACATCAATCACCGGTTTGATGCTGTCGGCGGGCAGGCCGGCCACCACATAAGCCGACACGCCGGCGGCAATGGCTGCACGCACATGGCTCGTGTCTTCATCATCTGAAAACAGCACGATGGGGCGGCGCTCACCGCGCGTCGCCATCACTACATGCTCCAGGATGTCGCGCCCCTGGCTTTCGGCATCGACCACGATCATGTCGGGCTGAATCTGTGCGATGCGCTCGGGCAGGAAGACGTCGGCGGGCAAGGTGGCCACGATGTTGAAACCAGATTCCAGCAGCGCAATGCGCAGCATCCGCGAACGCTCAGCCTCGGCCCGCACTGATTCATCGGCCTCAGGGTCGGCGGTGAGGTTCTCTGGTGCCACGATCACCAGGCGCATGCTGCGGGCTTCATTCATGTCCGCAATCATGCAACAAACGCGCCGCCTGTTGGTCTGTCACGGGGCACCTAAACTAGCGGGATGTCTGAACGCCCCCTTTGCATCCTTGGCATCGAGTCTTCCTGCGACGAAACCGGCGTGGCGCTGGTGAGCACCCCGTCACAAGGGCCGGTGCAATTGTTGTCGCATGCCCTGCACAGCCAGATCGACATGCACCAGGCCTACGGCGGCGTGGTGCCCGAGTTGGCCTCGCGTGATCACATCCGCCGGGTCGTGCCTTTGGTGCGCCAGGTGATGGCCGAGGCTGGCCGCACCTTGGCCGATGTCGATGTGGTGGCGTACACGCGTGGGCCGGGTCTGGCGGGCGCCTTGCTGGTCGGTGCCGGTGTGGCCTGCGCCCTGGCCACCGCCCTGGACAAGCCCATGGTCGGCGTCCACCACCTGGAAGGGCATTTGCTGTCCCCATTCCTCTCGGCCGATCCGCCTGAGTTTCCCTTCATCGCCTTGCTGGTGTCAGGTGGGCACACCCAGTTGATGCGGGTGGACGGGGTGGGGCGCTACGAGCTCCTGGGTGAAACCTTGGACGACGCCGCTGGCGAAGCTTTTGATAAATCGGCGAAGCTGATGGGGCTGCCTTACCCGGGCGGCCCGCATTTGTCCAAACTGGCCGAGTCGGGCGACCCCAAGGCGTTTGAACTGCCGCGACCCATGCTGCACAGTGGCGACCTTGATTTCTCGTTCTCGGGCCTGAAAACCGCGGTGCGCACCCAACTGCAAAAGTTGAACCTGCTGGACGACGAGGTGGCCCTGGCGAAGGCCCTGGCCGACGCGCCCGCCGGACCGCTGGCCGATCTGGCCGCCTCGACGCAAGCAGCCATCGTCGAGGTGTTGGTCAAAAAGTCCCTGGCGGCACTGAAAGCCACCGGGCTGAAGCGCGTCGTGGTGGCGGGCGGCGTGGGCGCCAACCGTCTGCTGCGCCAGCAACTCAACCAGGCAGGCGAACGACGCGGCGTGCGGGTTCACTACCCTGAAATGCACTTGTGCACCGACAACGGCGCCATGATCGCCCTGGCGGGAGGCATGCGCCTGCAGGCCGGCATGGCCGTTTTGCGCCGGGATTCGGTGTTCGATGTCCAGCCACGCTGGGATCTGTCAAAGATCTGACACCCCTGCCAAAAATCGCTATAATCGCGGGCTTGCCCTCTTTTTGGGTGGCATTTCATTGCACGGCCTGGGTCGGTTTCACCTGGCGCCGCAAGTTGATCAACACGAAACCGAAAGAAAACATCATGACCATCACTGCAGAAAGCAGAGCAGAAGTCGTCAAGTCCAACGCCCGCAGCGCTGGCGACACCGGATCTCCTGAAGTGCAAGTCGGCCTGCTGACCGCTCGCATCAACGACCTGACCCCTCACTTCAAGACCCACAAGAAAGACCACCACGGTCGCCGTGGCCTGCTGCGCATGGTGAGCCGCCGCCGCAAGCTGCTGGACTACCTCAAGGCCAAGGACGCTGACCGCTATCTGGCACTGATCCAAAAGCTGGGTCTGCGCAAGTAAGATTGCCCAATAAGATCGGCACCATGACAAGAAGCCTGTCTGGTTTTTTCCAGCACAGGCTTTTTGTTTTTTAAAACCAGGCACTCGACCAGCGACGCTCTGTCATTCCATGAGGGCAATGCAGCCAAAACTGCCCTGATGGAATGGCATCGCGCCAGAGTGATTTGGGCCCCCGACGCCTGTGGCGTCGCATAAGAAAACGCACCCCATGTGGGGTGCCACTCAACCGGAGATTCATCCCATGAGCATGTTCAACAAAGTCACCAAGACCTTCCAATGGGGCAACCACAGCGTCACGCTCGAGACCGGCGAAATCGCCCGTCAATCCAGCGGTGCCGTGCTCGCCGACGTTGAAGGCACCGTGGTGCTGGCCACCGTCGTCGCCGCCAAGAACCCCAAGCCCGGCCAGGATTTCTTCCCCCTGACCGTCGACTACATCGAGAAAACCTACGCCGCCGGCAAGATCCCCGGCAGCTTCTTCAAGCGCGAAGCCAAGCCCAGCGAACTTGAAACGCTGACCTCGCGCTTGATCGACCGTCCGCTGCGCCCCCTGTTCCCTGAAGGCTTCTACAACGAAGTCCAGATCGTCATCCACGTTGTTTCGCTGAACCCCAACGTCTCGGCCGACATCGTCGCCCTGATCGCTTCCAGCGCCGCCCTGGCCATCTCCGGCATCCCCTTCAACGGCCCCATCGGTGCGGCCCGCGTCGGTTATGTCAATGGCGAGTACGTGTTGAACCCCGGCCCGTCCGAGTTGGTCAATTCCAAGATGGACCTGATCGTGGCCGGCACCGAAGCCGCCGTGCTGATGGTCGAGTCCGAAGCTGATCAGCTGACCGAAGAAGTCATGCTGGGCGGCATCGTCTATGGCCACGAGCAAGGCCGCGTGGCCATCAACGCCATCCACGACCTGGTGCGTGACGCCGGCAAGCCCGTCTGGGACTGGGCCGCGCCCGCCAAGGACGACGACTTCATCGCCAAGATCGACGGCCTGGCTGCCGAGAAGCTGCGCGCTGCCTACCAAATTCGCTCCAAGCAAGCCCGCACGCAAGCCACCCGCGCCGCCTACGCTGAAGTCAAGGCCGCCCTGACGGCCGAAGGTGTTGCGTTTGATGGCGTCAAGGTCGACAACCTGCTGTTCGACATCGAAGCCAAGATCGTGCGCAGCCAGATTCTGGCTGGCGAGCCCCGCATCGACGGCCGCGACACCCGCACTGTGCGCCCCATCGAGATCCGCACGGGCGTGCTGCCCCGCGTTCACGGTTCGGCCCTGTTCACCCGTGGTGAAACGCAGGCCCTGGTGATCGCCACGCTCGGCACCGAGCAAGACGCGCAGCGCATCGACGCGCTGGCCGGCGACTTCCGCGACACCTTCCTGTTCCACTACAACATGCCTCCCTTTGCCACTGGCGAAACCGGTCGCGTGGGCACCCCCAAGCGCCGCGAAATCGGCCACGGCCGCCTGGCCAAGCGCGCCCTGGTGCCGCTGCTGCCCAACAAGGAAGACTTCGGCTACACCGTGCGCGTGGTCTCGGAAATCACCGAGTCCAACGGCTCCTCGTCGATGGCTTCGGTCTGCGGCGGCTGCCTGGCCATGATGGACGCTGGCGTCCCCATGAAGGCGCACGTGGCGGGCATCGCCATGGGCCTGATCAAGGAAGACAACCGCTTCGCCGTGCTGACCGACATCCTGGGCGATGAAGATCACCTGGGCGACATGGACTTCAAGGTGGCCGGCACCACCGGTGGCGTGACCGCCCTGCAGATGGACATCAAGATCCAGGGCATCACCAAGGAAATCATGCAAGTGGCGCTGGCGCAAGCCAAGGAAGCCCGTCTGCACATCCTGGGCAAGATGGTTGAGGCCATGTCGGGCGCCAACACCGAAGTCTCGGAATTCGCGCCTCGCCTGTACACCATGAAGATCAACGCGGACAAGATCCGTGACGTGATCGGCAAGGGCGGCGCCACCATCCGCGCGCTGACCGAAGAGACCGGTTGCCAGATCAACATCAGCGAAGACGGCACCATCACCATCGCCTCGACCGATGCCGAGAAGGCCGAACAGGCCAAGAAGCGCATCGCCGAGATCACCGCTGAAGTTGAAATCGGCAAGGTCTACGAAGGCCCGGTCACCAAGTTGTTTGACTTCGGTGCCCTGATCAACTTGCTGCCTGGCAAGGACGGTCTGCTGCACATCAGTCAGATCGCCCACGAACGCGTCGAAAAGGTCTCCGACTACCTGACCGAAGGCCAGATCGTGAAGGTCAAGGTCATGGAAACCGACGAAAAGGGCCGCGTCAAGCTGTCCATGAAGGTGCTGCAAGAGCGTCCCGAGGGCATGGCCCCCGAGCGCGAGCGTTCCGACCGTGGTGACCGTGGCGATCGCGGTGGTCGCAATGACCGTGGCGACCGTGGCGACCGCGGCGGTGACCGCGGCAATCAAGAGCAACAACAACAGCAGTGATGGTCATGGCCCTGTCCAAGAAACTCGTCGTCGGCAACTGGAAGATGCATGGCAGCCGCGCTGCCAATGCCGAACTCCTCAAAGGTCTGCTCGAGGCCGATCTGAGCGCCTCGGCGCCCCGGTCGGATGTGGCGGTGTGCGTTCCTTTTCCCTACCTGGGTGAAGTGGTCGCCACGCTGCAGGGCAGTGCCATCACCGTCGGCTCGCAAGACGTTTCCGCCCAAGCCCAGGGCGCCTACACCGGTGAGGTGTCGGGTGCCATGGTGCGCGAGTTCGGTGCGCGCTACGCGATCGTGGGGCACTCCGAGCGCCGCAGCTACCATGCCGAGTCCGATCAGCTGGTGGCCGACAAGGCCAAGGCGGCTTTGGCGCAAGGCCTGGTGCCCATCGTGTGCGTGGGCGAAACCCTGGCTGAACGCGAGTCTGACCAGACCGAAGCCGTGGTGGCGCGCCAGTTGAAGGCGGTCACGGACACATTGGGGGCGGATCTGTCCAAGGTGGTCGTGGCTTACGAGCCTGTCTGGGCCATTGGCACGGGCAAGACCGCATCGCCAGCGCAGGCTCAGGCCGTGCACGCCTTCCTGCGTGCACAGCTCAAGGCTGCGCAAGCCCAAGCGGTGAACGTCCCCTTGCTCTACGGTGGCAGCGTCAAGCCTGACAATGCCGCCGAGCTTTTCTCTCAAACCGACATCGACGGTGGCCTGATCGGCGGGGCTTCGCTGAAGGCTTCCGATTTTGCTGCCATTGCCCGCGCCGCCTGAGGCTGCACGGATTCATCTGGAGTTTTGACAACATGCAGATTTTTGCAACCCTGGTGCAAGTGCTCCAGGTCATTTCCGCCATGGCCATGATCGGCCTGGTGCTGGTGCAGCACGGCAAGGGTGCCGACATGGGCGCGTCGTTTGGCAGCGGATCCTCTGGTAGCTTGTTCGGGGCCACCGGCAGCGCCAACTTCCTGTCACGCTCCACGGCGGTGGCGGCCACGGTGTTTTTCCTGTCGACCCTGGGTCTGGCTTTTGTGGGTAACCAACGCGGCGTCCCGGCCGATCAACCCAGCGTGTTTGATCAACCTGCAGCCACGGCGTCTGCGGCGGCTTCTGCGGCAGCGAAATCGGCTTCTGGTGCGGCGTTGATCCCCACGAAATGAGATTGAATTTCGGGTTAGAATAGAAGTCTTCGGTGAGCAAGCCTCAAGCAAGCCGAAAATGATGTTCAAGGCAGGCCGCAGGGCCTGTTTTTAGCCCCATGCCGACGTGGTGAAATTGGTAGACACGCTATCTTGAGGGGGTAGTGGCGAAAGCTGTGCGAGTTCGAGTCTCGCCGTCGGCACCAAGAATAAAAACCGTGTCTTCGCACCACCCCATGATCAGCCTGCTTTTTGCTATTTCGGTTGACGTTCGCGGACAGTGTTGCCAAGGCACCTAAGGTAGGCGCGCGTGAGTTCCAACTCTGCGCGCTTTTTGCTTTTCGAATGTGTTTCAATCGCATGTTTGCCTGTTCTGTCTTGCCTGAGAGCTGCCAGTCATGATGAATCTTGAGAATTACCTGCCCGTCATCCTCTTCATCCTCGTGGGTGTGGGCGTCGGGGTGGTCCCTCAGTTGCTCGGCTTCCTGCTGGGCCCGCGTCGTCCTGACGCGGCCAAAAATTCCCCTTATGAATGTGGCTTCGAGGCTTTCGAAGACGCGCGGATGAAGTTCGACGTGCGCTACTACCTTGTGGCCATCTTGTTCATTTTGTTCGATCTGGAAATCGCTTTTCTCTTCCCCTGGGCAGTGGCCTTGAAGGAAGTGGGCATGGTCGGCTTCACCGCCATCATGCTGTTTTTGGGCATCCTCGTCGTGGGCTTTGTCTACGAGTGGAAAAAGGGCGCCCTGGACTGGGAATGAGGTAATCAACATGGGTATCGAAGGCGTCTTCAAAGAGGGCTTCATCACCACATCGGCGGACACGCTGATCAACTGGTCCAAGACTGGCTCGCTGTGGCCGATGACGTTTGGCTTGGCCTGCTGCGCGGTCGAGATGATGCATGCCGGTGCGGCGCGCTACGACATCGACCGCTTCGGCATGCTGTTCCGTCCCAGCCCTCGTCAGTCCGACCTGATGATCGTGGCCGGCACGCTGTGCAACAAGATGGCACCGGCCTTGCGCAAGGTGTACGACCAGATGGCCGAGCCACGCTGGGTGCTGTCCATGGGTTCGTGTGCCAATGGTGGTGGCTATTACCACTACAGCTATTCGGTGGTGCGCGGCTGCGACCGCATCGTGCCGGTCGATGTCTACGTGCCAGGCTGCCCGCCCACTGCCGAGGCGCTGCTGTACGGCATCTTGCAGTTGCAGGCCAAGATCCGCCGCGAAAACACCATTGCCCGCTGAAAGCGCAGGACCGTTTCAATGAGCACCAAACTCGACACCCTGCAAGCCGCGCTGAACACCGTGCTGGGCGATGCCGTCAAGCGTCTGGACAACCTCAAGGGCGAACTGACCTTGACCGTGTCCAGCGCCGACTACATCCGCGTAGCCACCACCTTGCGCGACCACCCCGAACTGCGTTTCGAGCAGCTCCAGGACTTGTGTGGCATGGACTACTCCACCTACAAGGACGGCGCGCCCTCGATCTACGCCGAAGGCCCCCGCTATTGCGTGGTCAGCCACCTGTTGTCGGTGGCCAAGAACTGGCGCCTGCGCTTGAAGGTTTTCGCCACGGACGATGACCTGCCCATGGTGGCTTCGCTCAACGACGTGTGGAGTTCTGCCAACTGGTTCGAGCGCGAAGCCTTTGACCTGTACGGCATCATCTTCGAAGGCCACATCGATCTGCGCCGCATCCTGACTGACTATGGCTTCATCGGCCACCCCTTCCGCAAGGACTTCCCGGTGTCCGGCCACGTTGAGATGCGCTATGACCCCGATCAGAAGCGCGTGATCTACCAGCCGGTGACGATCGAGCCGCGCGAGATCACCCCACGCATCATCCGCGAAGACAACTACGGCGGTCTGCACTGACATGGCTGAAATCAAGAACTACACCCTGAACTTCGGGCCCCAGCACCCGGCCGCCCACGGCGTGCTGCGCCTGGTGCTTGAGCTGGACGGCGAAGTCATCCAGCGCGCCGACCCGCACATCGGCCTGCTGCACCGCGCCACCGAAAAGCTGGCCGAGTCCAAGACCTTCATCCAGTCGCTGCCCTACATGGACCGCCTGGACTACGTCTCGATGATGGCCAACGAGCACGCCTACTGCCTGGCCATCGAAAAGATGATGGGCATCGATGTGCCCGTGCGCGCGCAGTACATCCGCGTGATGTTCGCAGAGATCACCCGTGTGCTGAACCACCTGCTGTGGTTGGGCTGTCACGGCTTCGACTGCGGCGCGATGAACATCCTCATCTACTGCTTCCGCGAGCGCGAAGACTTGTTCGACCTGTACGAAGCCGTGTCGGGTGCCCGCATGCACGCGGCCTACTTCCGTCCGGGCGGCGTCTACCGCGACCTGCCGGACACGATGCCGCAGTACAAGGTCAGCAAGATCAAGAACGCCAAGACGATCGCGCGCCTGAACGAAAATCGCCAAGGGTCCATGCTGGACTTCATCGACGATTTCACGCAGCGCTTCCCTGGCCTGATCGACGAGTACGAAACCCTGCTGACCGACAACCGCATCTGGAAACAGCGCACCGTCGGCATCGGCGTGGTCTCGCCCGAACGTGCCCTGAACCTGGGCTTCTCGGGCGCCATGCTGCGCGGTTCGGGCGTCGTGTGGGATCTGCGCAAGCACCAGCCTTACGACGTCTACGATCGCATGGACTTCGACATTCCCGTGGGCAAGAACGGCGACTGCTACGACCGTTACTTGGTCCGCGTGGAAGAGCTGCGCCAGTCCAACCGCATCATCAAGCAGTGCGTCGACTGGCTGCGTGCCAACCCCGGCCCGGTCATCACCGACAACCACAAGGTGGCCCCGCCATCGCGCGTCGAGATGAAGACCTCGATGGAACAGCTGATCCACCACTTCAAGCTGTTCACCGAAGGTTTCCACGTGCCCGAAGGCGAAGCCTACGCGGCGGTCGAGCACCCCAAGGGCGAGTTCGGCATCTACCTGTCCAGCGACGGTGCCAACAAGCCTTACCGCCTGAAGATCCGCGCCCCCGGCTTCCCGCACCTGGCCGCCCTCGACGAAATGAGCCGTGGCCACATGCTGGCCGACGCCGTGGCCATCATCGGCACGATGGACATCGTGTTCGGTGAGATCGACCGCTAAGAAGCGAGATGACTGACAAACCCATGCTCAGCGAACAAACCAAAGCGCGTTTCGACCGCGAAGTGGCCAAGTACCCGGCCGATCAGAAACAATCCGCGGTGATGGCCTGCCTGTCCATCTTCCAGCAGGAGAACGGCTGGATCACGCCCGAAGGCGAGAAGCTGATCGCCGAGCACCTCGGCATGGCGCCCATCGCGGTGCGCGAGGTCGCCACGTTCTACAACATGTACAACCAGCAGCCGGTTGGGCAGTTCAAGATCAACGTGTGCACCAATCTGCCATGCCAGTTGCGTGATGGCCAGAAGGCGCTGGAGCACCTGTGCCACAAGCTGGGCATCGAAGCTGGCGAGACCACGGCCGATGGCGTGTTCACCGTGCAGCAAGGCGAATGCATGGGCGCTTGCGCCGATTCGCCGGTGCTGCTGGTCAATGACCGCCAGATGGTCAGCTTCATGAGCAACGACCGCCTTGATGCGCTCGTCGACACGCTCAAGGCCCACGCGAAGTGAGCAAGGACATTCCCATGTTGGACCTTTCCCAATTCCAATCGACCGGCCGTGAAACCGTTTTCCACGGTCGCCACATCAGCCCCCAGATCTACGCGGATCTGGACGGCAAAAACTGGGGTCTGAAGGACTACCAGGCGCGCGGCGGCTACACGGCTCTGCGCAAAATCCTGGGCCTGGATGGCGGCGAAGGCATGACGCCCGAGCAGGTGATCGCCGATGTGAAGCTGTCGGCCCTGCGTGGTCGTGGCGGCGCTGGCTTCCCGACGGGTTTGAAGTGGAGCTTCATGCCCCGCGCCTTCCCCGGCCAGAAGTACCTGGTGTGCAACTCCGACGAAGGTGAGCCCGGCACGTGCAAGGACCGCGAGATCCTGATGTACAACCCGCACATCGTGATCGAAGGCATGGCCATCGCCGCGTACGCGATGGGCATCAGCGTGGGCTACAACTACATCCACGGTGAAATCTTCGAGGTGTACGAGCGCTTCGAAGCCGCCTTGGAAGAGGCGCGCGCCGCCGGCCTGCTGGGCAACAACATCATGGGCAGCAACTACAGCTTCCAGCTGCATGCCTTCCATGGTTTCGGCGCCTACATCTGCGGTGAGGAAACTGCGCTGCTTGAGTCGCTTGAAGGCAAGAAGGGCCAGCCCCGTTTCAAGCCACCGTTCCCGGCCAGCTTCGGCCTGTACGGCAAGCCGACCACGATCAACAACACCGAAACCTTCGCGGCGGTGCCTTGGATCATCCGCAACGGCGGCCAGGCCTTCCTCGATGTGGGCAAGCCCAACAACGGTGGCACCAAGCTGTACTCGGTCAGCGGCGACGTCGAGCGCCCTGGCAACTACGAGATCCCGATGGGCACGCCTTTCGCCACGCTGCTCGAGCTGGCCGGTGGTGTGCGCGGTGGCAAGAAGCTCAAGGCCGTGATCCCCGGTGGATCGTCCTCGCCCGTGCTGCCCGCCCACATCATGATGGAGTGCACGATGGACTATGACTCCATCGCCAAGGCCGGCTCGATGCTCGGCTCGGGGGCGCTGATCGTGATGGACGAAACCCGCTGCATGGTCAAGAGCTTGCAACGCCTGTCCTACTTCTACATGCACGAATCTTGCGGCCAGTGCACGCCTTGCCGCGAAGGCACGGGCTGGTTGTGGCGCATGGTCGACCGCATCGAAACGGGCCACGGCCGCGTCGAAGACATCGACCTGCTGAACTCGGTGGCCGACAACATCCAGGGCCGCACCATCTGCGCGCTGGGCGATGCCGCCGCCATGCCGGTGCGCGCCTTCATCAAGCATTACCGCGATGAATTCATTCATCACATCGAACACAAGACCTGCGTGGTCCCGTCTTACGTCTGAGCACCAGAGCAACAAACATGGTTGAAATCGAACTCGACGGACAGAAAGTCCAGTGCCAGGAAGGCAGCATGGTGATGCATGCGGCCGAGCAAAACGGCACCTACATTCCGCACTTCTGCTATCACAAGAAGTTGTCGATCGCGGCGAACTGCCGCATGTGCCTGGTGGACATTGAGAAGGCACCCAAGCCCATGCCGGCCTGCGCCACGCCGGTCACCCAGGGCATGATCGTTCGCACCAAGAGCGACAAAGCCATCAAGGCCCAGCAGGGCGTGATGGAGTTTCTGCTCATCAATCACCCGCTGGATTGCCCCATTTGCGACCAGGGCGGCGAGTGCCAATTGCAAGACTTGGCCGTGGGCTATGGCGCTTCTTCGTCGCGCTATGAAGAAGAGAAACGCGTCGTCTTTCGCAAGGACCTGGGCCCACTGATCTCGGCCGACGAGATGAGCCGCTGCATCCAGTGCACCCGTTGCGTCCGTTTCGGTCAAGAGATCGCTGGCGTGATGGAACTCGGCATGATCCACCGCGGCGAGCACTCCGAGATCACCACCTTCGTGGGCAACACGGTCGATTCCGAACTGTCGGGCAACATGATCGACATCTGCCCCGTTGGTGCGCTGACCAGCAAACCTTTCCGCTACAGCGCCCGCACCTGGGAGTTGTCGCGCCGCAAGAGCATCAGCCCGCATGACAGCACCGGTGCCAACTTGATCGTTCAAGTGAAGAGCGGCAAAGTGCTGCGCGTGGTACCCCTGGAGAACGAGTCCGTCAATGAGTGCTGGATCTCCGACCGCGACCGCTTCAGCTACGAAGCCCTGAACAGCGACCAGCGCCTGACCAAGCCCATGCTCAAGCAGGGCGGCCAATGGCGCGAGGTCGACTGGACGACCGCGCTGGAATACGTGGCCAACGGCTTGAAGGGCGTCAAGAACGACCATGGTGCCGCCGCCATCGGCGCGCTGGGCACAGCCCACAGCACGGTCGAAGAGCTGTACCTGCTGGGTCAACTGGTGCGCGGCCTGGGCAGCGACAACGTCGATACCCGCCTGCGTCAATCCGACTTCACCGCCGCCCCGGGCGCAACCTGGTTGGGCATGCCCATCGCCGAGCTGTCCACCCTGGACCGCGCGCTGGTGATCGGCTCCTTCCTGCGCAAGGACCACCCGCTGTTCGCCTCGCGCCTGCGCCACGCCGCCAAGCGCGGTGCGCAGATCACCGCGATTGGCGCCACCACCGATGACTGGCTGCTGCCCATGGCACAGCGCATCGTCCTGGCCCCCAGCGCCTGGGCGCAATCCCTGGCCGACATCGCCGTGGCGATCGCCAACGAACGCGGCTTGAGCAGCCCGGCCAATGGCACGGCCACCGAGGCCGCCCGCGCCGTGGCCACCTCGCTGTTGTCAGGTCAGAAGAAAGCGATCCTGCTGGGCAATGCGGCCGTTCATCATCCGCAAGCCTCCGCCCTGCACGCCTTGGCGAACTGGATTGGCGAGCAAACCGGCGCCGCTGTTGGTTTCCTGGGCGAATCGGCCAACACTGTGGGGGCCCAACTGGTGGGCGCCCAACCTCAGCAGGGCGGTTTGAACGCCGGCCAGATGCTGTCAGGCAACGCCCTGAAGGCCGTGCTGCTGTTCAACGCCGAGCCTGAGTTTGACGCTGCCAACCCCGTGGCCGCTCGGGCCGCGGTCAATGGCGCGCAAATGGTTGTGTCCTTGTCCGCCTTCAAGTCCGGCGCCAGCGATTACGCCGATGTGCTGCTGCCCATCGCCCCGTTCTCCGAAACCTCCGGCACTTTTGTGAACGCCGAAGGCCGTGTGCAAAGCTTCCACGGCGTGGTCAAGCCCCTGGGCGACGCGCGTCCTGCCTGGAAGGTGTTGCGCGTGCTGGGCAACATGCTGAGCATCCCCGGTTTCGAGTTCGAGACCTCGGAAGAAGTCCGCGCTGCCGCTTTGGGTGACCTGGCTTCGATCCCTGCGCGCTTGTCGAACCAAAGCTCCGCCCCCATCCAGCTGCAAGGATCGACCGGCGGCCTGGAGCGCATCGCCGACGTGCCCATTTACAGCGCGGATGCCCTGGTGCGCCGTGCCGAACCACTGCAACGTACCGCCGATGCCAAGCCTCCCGTCGCCAGCCTGTCCAAGGCTTTGTGGGCCGAGCTGGGCCTGGTCGAAGGTGCGCAGGTGAGGGTGTCGCAAGACAACGGATCCGCCACCCTGAGCGCGGTGCTCGACGCGAGCTTGCCTGCCAATGTGGTGCGCGTGCCCGCGGGTCACGCCCTGACGTCGTCGCTGGGTGCGCAGTTCGGCGCCATTCGGGTTGAAAAACTCGGCGTCGGCCAGGTCTGAGGCGGAGAACAATCACATGATCGATACCTTTTACAACGCCGGCGCTGGCGCCCTCGGAGGCGCCTGGCCCGTGGTCTGGTCGCTCATCAAGATCGTGCTGGTGCTGCTGCCCTTGCTGCTGTGCGTGGCCTACCTGACCTTGTGGGAACGCAAGTTCATCGGCTGGACGCAAGTCCGCCCGGGCCCGAACCGCACCGGCCCTCAGGGCCTACTGCAACCCATCGCCGATGCCGTCAAGCTGATCTTCAAGGAGATCATCGTGCCGTCGGCGGCCAACAAGGGCTTGTTCTTCCTCGGTCCCATCATGACAATCATGCCGGCCCTGGCCGCGTGGGCTGTCATCCCCTTTGGCCCCGAGGTAGCGCTGGCCAACGTGAACGCCGGCCTGCTGTTCCTGATGGCGATCACCTCGCTGGAAGTCTATGGCGTGATCATCGCTGGCTGGGCCTCCAACTCCAAGTACGCCTTCCTGGGCGCCATGCGCGCTTCGGCTCAGATGGTGTCGTATGAAATCGCCATGGGCTTTTGCCTGGTGATCGTGCTGATGGTGTCGGGCTCGCTGAACATGAGCGACATCGTGCTGGCGCAGGACAAGGGCACCTTTGCCGAGCAAGGCTTGAGCTTCCTGTCCTGGAACTGGCTGCCGCTGCTGCCAATCACGGTGGTGTACTTCATCTCCGGCCTGGCCGAAACCAACCGCCACCCCTTCGATGTGGTGGAAGGCGAATCGGAAATCGTGGCCGGCCACATGGTCGAGTATTCAGGCATGGCCTTCGCCATGTTCTTCCTGGCCGAGTACGCCAACATGATCCTGGTGTCGGCCCTGGCCGCCGTCATGTTCTTTGGCGGCTGGCTGGCGCCGGTGCAGTTCCTGGACTTCATCCCGGGCTGGATCTGGCTGTTCGGCAAGACCTTCCTGATCGTGACCATGTTCCTGTGGGTGCGGGCTTCGTTCCCCCGCTTCCGTTTCGACCAGATCATGCGTCTGGGCTGGAAGATCTTCATCCCGATCACCCTGGTGTGGTTGGTGATCGTGGGGGTCTGGATCATGTCTCCCTGGAACATCTGGAAGTAAGGGGCCGACCTCATGAGTACCGCAACAAGCACCTTCTCGCTCAAAAACTTCGTCTCGAGCTTCTTCCTCGCGGAGATGTTCAAAGGCCTGGCCCTGACTGGCCGCCACTTCCTCAAGCCGCACATCACCGTGCAGTTTCCGGAAGAAAAAACGCCGATGTCGCCACGCTTTCGTGGCCTGCACGCCCTGCGCCGTTACGACAACGGCGAAGAGCGCTGCATCGCCTGCAAGCTGTGCGAAGCCGTCTGCCCGGCCATGGCCATCACCATCGAGTCCGACGTGCGCGATGACGGCACCCGCCGCACCACGCGCTACGACATCGATTTGACCAAGTGCATCTTCTGCGGCTTCTGCGAAGAAAGCTGCCCGGTCGATTCGATCGTCGAGACGCACATCTTTGAATACCACGGCGAAAAGCGTGGCGATCTGTACTTCACCAAGGACATGCTCCTGGCCGTCGGCGACCGCTATGAAAAAGAAATCGCAGCCAGCAAGGAGGCGGACGCGAAGTACCGCTGATCCGATAAAAACATGGACACCTTAACTGCGCTCTTCTACGTCTTTTCCTTCGTGCTGCTGTTCGCGGCCTTTCGCGTGATCACCGCGAAAAGCCCGGTCAGCGCGGCCCTGCACCTGGTGCTGGCCTTCTTCAGCGCGTCTTGCATCTGGATGCTCCTGCAAGCCGAGTTCCTGGCCATCGCGCTGGTGCTCGTCTACGTGGGGGCGGTCATGGTGCTGTTCCTCTTCGTGGTGATGATGCTGGACATCAACATCGATTCGATCCGCCAGGGTTTCTGGAAGCATTTCCCGCTGGCGGGCCTGATCGGTGTGGTCATCGCCCTGGAAATGGCTTTTGTGCTGACCCGTGGCTTCGACCTGGGCCTGCCCAAGGCCTTCCCGCCTGAAGTGGCCAAGTACCCCAACACCAAGGCGCTGGGCATCGAGCTGTACACGCACTACCTGTTCCCCGTGCAGATCGCTGCCGTCATCCTGCTGGTGGCCATCATCGCCGCCATCGCGCTGACCCTGCGCCGCCGCAAGGATTCGCACTATCAGAACCCTGCCGAGCAGGTCAAGGCCACCAAGGCCGACCGACTGCGCGTCGTCAAGGTCGATGCCGTGGTTGAAAAACCCGCTGCTCCCATGGATTCAAACCCCGCCAACCCCGCTGGAGGTCAGGCATGACCGCTGTGACCCTTGGACACTACCTGTCACTGGGCGCGATCTTGTTCGCCATGTCCGTGATCGGCATCTTCCTGAACCGCAAGAACCTGATCGTGCTGCTGATGGCCATCGAGCTGATGCTCCTGGCCGTGAACATGAACTTCGTCGCGTTCTCCCATTACCTGGGTGACATGGACGGACAGGTCTTCGTGTTCTTCATCCTGACGGTGGCGGCCGCCGAATCGGCGATCGGCCTGGCCATCCTCGTGGTGCTGTTCCGCAACCGTCAGTCGATCAATGTGGACGAGCTCGACACCCTCAAGGGCTGATCGACTGGCGCCAGGAGAACCATAACAATGTCAGAGCTCACTCTCAACAACCTGCTGGTCGTGCCCTTGGCACCGCTGGTGGGTTCGATCGCGGCCGGCCTGTTCGGCAAGGCCGTTGGCCGGCGCGGATCGCACGTGTTGACCATCCTCGGTGTGTTGATCGCCTTCATCTTCTCGGCCATGACGCTGCAAGCGGTGGTCCAGGATGGCGCGCACTTCAACCAGACGGTCTATGAATGGATGACCCTCGGGTCGCTGAAGATGGAAGTCGGCTTCATGGTCGACGGCCTCACCGCCATGATGATGTGCGTGGTGACCTTCGTCTCGCTGATGGTGCACCTGTACACCATCGGCTACATGGCGGAGGACGACGGCTACCAGCGCTTCTTCAGCTACATCTCGCTGTTCACCTTCTCGATGTTGATGCTCGTGATGAGCAACAACCTGCTGCAGCTGTTCTTCGGCTGGGAAGCGGTGGGCCTGGTGTCCTACCTGCTGATCGGCTTCTGGTTCAAGAAGCCCACGGCGATCTTCGCCAACATGAAGGCCTTTTTGGTCAACCGCGTGGGTGACTTCGGCTTCATCCTGGGCATTGGCCTGATCGTGGCCTACACCGGCTCGCTCAGCTACACCGAGATCTTCGCCAAGGGCAACGATCTGGCGGCGCTGACGCTGCCCAAGACCGACTGGTCCTTGATCACGGTCATCTGCATCTGCCTGTTCATCGGCGCGATGGGCAAGTCGGCGCAGTTCCCGCTGCACGTGTGGCTGCCCGATTCGATGGAGGGCCCGACACCGATCTCCGCGCTGATCCACGCCGCCACCATGGTGACGGCCGGCATCTTCATGGTCTCGCGCATGTCGCCGCTGTTCGAGCTGTCGGATGCCGCGCTGAACTTCATCTTGATCATCGGTTCGATCACGGCGTTGTTCATGGGCTTTCTGGGCATCATCCAGAACGACATCAAGCGCGTGGTGGCCTATTCCACGCTGTCGCAGCTGGGTTACATGACTGTGGCCCTGGGCGCTTCGGCCTACAACGTGGCCGTGTTCCACTTGATGACGCACGCTTTCTTCAAGGCCCTGCTGTTCCTTGGCGCCGGCTCCGTGATCATGGGCATGCACCATGACCAGGACATCCGCAACATGGGCGGCCTGTGGAAGTACATGAAGATCACCTGGATCACGTCGCTGCTGGGCTCGCTGGCCCTGATTGGCACGCCGTTCTTCTCGGGCTTCTACTCCAAGGACAGCATCATTGAAGCGGTGCATGCCAGCCAACTGCCGGCAGCAGGCCTGGCGTACTACGCCGTGATCATCGGTGTGTTCGTGACGGCCTTCTACAGCTTCCGGATGTACTTCCTGGTCTTCCATGGCAAGGAACACTTCCACCACAAGCCTTTCCCCGGCGAGCACGATCACCACGACGAGCATGACGACCACGGCCATGCCCACACGCCGCACGAATCACCGTGGGTGGTGACGGTGCCGCTGGTGCTGCTGGCCATTCCTTCGGTCCTGATTGGCTGGTACACCATCGAGCCCATGTTGTTCGGCGAGTTTCTCAAGAGCGCGATCTTTGTGGATCTGGAGCGCCATCCAGCCATGGCTGAATTGGCCCACCACTTCCACGACGCCACCGCCATGGCCGTTCACGGCCTGAGCACCTTGCCGTTCTGGCTGGCGCTGGGCGGTGTGGTCACAGCTTTTGTGTTCTACATGGTGGCGCCGCAGATCCCGGCCTTCTTTGCACGCGTGCTGCGTCCGCTGATCGTGATCGGCGAGAACAAGTACTTCATGGACTGGTTCAACGAAAAGGTGCTGTCTGCTGGCGCACGCCTGCTGGGTCGTGGCCTTTGGAAGGTCGGCGATGAGACCCTGATTGACGGCCTGGCCGTGAACGGCTCGGCCAAGCTGGTTGGCCTGATCAGTTCGCTGGTCCGCCTGTTCCAGACCGGTTACCTCTACCACTACGCGCTGGTCATGATCCTGGGGGTGTTCGCCCTCATGACATGGTTTGTGTTCATGCAGCCTTGAGCGCGGGGCCAGTTCATGCAAACAATGTCCAATACCCTTTCTCTGGCCATCTGGATTCCGGTGGCATTCGGGGCCTTGCTGCTGGCCATCGGCCGGCAGGAAAACGCCAAAGTCACCCGCTGGATCGCACTGATCGGCGCCATCGTCGGCTTCCTGGTCACCATCCCCTTGATGACACAGTTCGACAACAGCACGGCCGCCATGCAGTTCGTCGAGAAGTCGGCTTGGATCGAGCGCTTCAATGTGTTCTACCACCTGGGCGTCGACGGCATCTCGATGTGGTTCGTGCCCTTGACGGCCTTCATCACCATCATCGTGGTGCTGGCCGGCTGGCAGGTCATTGAAGACCGCCCGCACCAGTATTACGGTGCCTTCCTGATCCTGTCGGGTTTGATGGTCGGCGTGTTCTCGGCCATCGACGGGCTGTTGTTCTACGTCTTCTTCGAAGCCACGCTGATCCCGATGTACATCATCATCGGCGTGTGGGGCGGACCGCGCCGCGTGTATGCGGCCTTCAAGTTCTTCCTGTACACGCTGCTCGGCTCGCTGCTGATGCTGATCGCGCTGATCTTCCTGTACTACAAGTCGGGCGGCAGCTTCGACATCCAGACCTGGCACAAGCTGCCGCTGCCGGCCTTGGCGCAATCGCTGCTGTTCGGCGCCTTCTTCGCGGCATTCGCCGTGAAGGTGCCGATGTGGCCGGTGCACACCTGGTTGCCTGACGCCCACGTTGAGGCCCCCACGGGTGGCTCGGTCGTGCTGGCCGCGATCATGCTGAAGCTGGGCTGCTACGGCTTCCTGCGCTTCATGCTGCCCATCGTACCGGACGCCAGCCGCGAGTTCGCACCCGTCGTGATCACCTTGTCGCTGATCGGCGTGATCTACATCGGCCTGGTGGCCATGGTTCAGCAGGACATGAAAAAGCTGGTGGCGTATTCGTCCATCGCGCACATGGGTTTCGTCACCCTGGGCTTCTTCATCTTCAATGAGCTGGGCGTGTCTGGCGGCCTGGTGCAGATGATTGCCCACGGTTTTGTCTCGGGCGCCATGTTCCTGAGCATTGGCGTGCTGTACGACCGCGTTCACTCGCGTGAAATTGCCAGCTACGGCGGGGTGGTCAACACCATGCCCAAGCTCGCGGCATTTGCCTTGTTTTTCTCGATGGCCAATTGCGGCCTGCCGGGCACTGCGGGTTTCGTTGGCGAGTGGATGGTGATTCTGGGCGCTGTGCAGTACGACTTCCTGATCGGCCTGCTGGCCGCCACCGCGCTGATCTTCGGTGCTGCCTACACGCTGTGGATGTACAAGCGCGTGTACCTGGGTGACATCGCCAATGACGATGTGCGTGGCCTGACCGACCTCAATGCCCGCGAATTCCTGATCATGGCCATCCTGGCCGTTGCCGTGCTGTGGATGGGCATCCAGCCCAAGCCCTTCACCGACGCGATGCACGTGTCCGTGACCGAGCTTCTCAAGCACGTTGCACAAAGCAAGTTGAACTAAAGGCCCGAGAACAACATGACACAACTCAATTGGCTCGCGGTCGCCCCCGAGATCCTGTTGCTGGCCATGGCCTGCGTGGTCGCGCTGGTGGACCTGTTCGTGACGCACCCGCGTCGCCTGCCGACCTACATCCTCACCATGATCTCGCTGGCCGCCGTGGCCGGCCTGCACCTGGGTGCGCTGGATGCCAGCACGTCCAGCTATGCCATGCAGCGCATGGTGGTGACCGACCCGATGGGGCACTTGCTGAGCCTGTGCGCCACCTTGGCCGTGATGGCCAGCCTGGTGTATGCGCAGACTTATGCCGGCGCGCGCGACATCCTCAAGGGCGAGTTGTTCACCCTGAGCATGTTCGCCTTGCTGGGTATCTCCATCATGATCATCGGCAACAACTTCCTGACCATCTACCTGGGTCTGGAGCTGATGTCGTTGTCGTCGTACGCGCTGGTGGCCTTGCGCCGTGACCATTCGCAATCGACCGAAGCGGCCATGAAGTACTTCGTGCTGGGCGCGCTGGCCAGCGGCTTCCTGCTGTACGGCCTGTCGATGATGTACGGCGCCACCGGATCGCTTGACCTGGGCGAGGTCTACAAGGCCACGCTGTCGGGCCAGATCAACAAGCAGGTGCTGGTCTTCGGGCTGGTCTTCATCGTGTCGGGACTGGCCTTCAAGCTGGGTGTGGTGCCTTTCCACATGTGGATTCCCGACGTGTACCAGGGTGCGCCCACGGCCGCCACTTTGTTGGTGGCCGGTGCGCCCAAGCTGGCCGCCTTCGCCATCACCATCCGCTTGCTGGTGGAAGGCCTGATCAACACGGCCACCGACTGGCAGCAGATGCTGATGATCCTGGCCGTGGCCTCGATGGCGCTGGGCAACCTGGCCGCCATCGCGCAGACCAACCTCAAGCGCATGTTGGCCTATTCGGGCATCGCCCAGCTGGGCTTCATGCTGCTGGGTTTCGTGCCCAGCGTGGTGTCGGGCAACACCCTGTCGTCCAGCAATGGCTATGGGTCGGCGTTGTTCTACGTGGTGACCTACGTTCTCACCACCCTTGGCACCTTCGGCATCATCATGTTCCTGTCGCGCCCCGGCTTCGAGGCCGAGCAGGTGTCTGATCTGGCGGGACTGAACAAGCGCAGCCCGCAGATGGCCGCCGTGATGGCCGTGTTCATGTTCTCGCTGGCGGGCCTGCCGCCCACGGTGGGCTTCTATGCCAAGCTGGCGGTGCTGCAATCGCTGGTCACCACCAGTTCTGCCTTGCACCTGCAGTTGGCCATCGCTGCGGTGATGCTGTCGCTGGTGGGGGCCTTCTACTACCTGCGCATCGTCAAGGTCATGTACTTCGACGAGCCCACCGACACCACGCCCGTCACGGCCAATGGCGAGGCCCGTGCCTTGCTGTCGGTCAACGCGATCGCGGTGTTGGGCCTGGGCATCTTGCCGGGCGGTTTGATGGCCTTGTGCGCCCGCGCCATCACCCAGTCGCTGGCGGGCTGACCGCGCATGGGCGGTCTGATCCCGGGCTGGGCGGTGGTCGCCGTGTTGGCGGTGGCCGTCCTGGCCGCCAACGCGCCTTTCCTGAACAACCGCCTTTTCCTGGTGGGTCCCCAGCGGGTGCCCAAGTCGCTCTTCGTGCGCTTGCTGGAGATGCTGGTGTATGCCGGCCTGGTTTTTGCCCTGGGGCGGGCCCTGGAGGCGCAGCTCGGCCAGGCCAGCCCGCAACGCTGGGAGTTCTACGCCGTGGGCACACTGACCTTCATGACCCTGGCCTTTCCGGGGTTTGTGTGGCGCTATCTGCGCCGCAACGCGGTGCACTGAGTTGATGGATTCCGCCAAGCCCGCTTTCAACGACGACCACCTGCGCGAAGAGACGATCGAATCGAAGCAGGTCTACCAAGGCCACTTCATCGATCTGCGCCGTGACCGCGTGCGATTGCCCAATGGCCGTGAGGCAGGGCGCGAGTACGTGGTTCATCCCGGTGCCGTGATGATCGTCGCGATGCTGCCCGATGGGGGCCTGGTGATGGAGCGGCAATACCGCTATCCCGTGCGCCAGACCATGATCGAGTTTCCCGCTGGCAAGCTGGATGCGGGTGAGGGTGGCCTGAGTTGCGCCCAACGCGAGCTGTGGGAAGAAACCGGCTACCGTGCCAAGCGCTGGGCCAAGGCCGGCATCATGCACCCCGTGATCGGCTATGCCACCGAGATCATCGAGATCTGGTTTGCCGATGACCTGACCTTGGGCGAGCGCCACCTGGACGATGGCGAGTTCCTGGACGTGTTCACCGCCACGGCCGATGAGCTGGATCTATGGATGCAGCAGGGTTTGCTGACCGATGCCAAGACCATCGTCGGGATGATGTGGCTCAAGCAATGGCGCGCTGGCGTCTGGCCGCTGGATTGGCAAGAGATCGCCTGACGCCGCCGTCATTCAGGGGCCTTGGTCGTCGGGCCCTGGCTGTTCAACGCTGATCAGTCGCCCCGGGTTCATCAAACCCAAAGGATCCAAGGCCTGCTTGATGGCCCGCATCAGGCCCAAGGCCACTCCCGATTTGCGCCGCGCCAGTTCGTCATGCTTGAGTTGGCCAATGCCATGCTCGGCCGACAAAGTGCCGCCCAACTGCAAGGCCGTGTCATAGATCAACCGGTTGACCTCGGCTTCATGGTCCGCCACGAAGCTGGCGGAGGACAAGCTGGGAGGACCCTGCACGTTGTAGTGCAGATTGCCATCGCCCAGGTGCCCAAAGCAGACCACCTTGCAACCCGGGAAGGCATGGGCCAGTTGCGCTTGCGTGGTCCGCGCGAATTCCGGGATGGCGGAGGTGGGTACGGCAATGTCATGCTTGACCATGAGCCCCTCCTGGCGTTCGGCCATGGGGATCGCTTCGCGCAGGGCCCACATGGCCTGGTTTTGAGTGTGGTTCTGGGCGATGGTGGCATCAAGCACGATGCCGTTGCTCACCGCCTCGGCCAACAAGGCTTCCAGGGCGGTGCGCGCCGCGAGGTCTGATTCTGCGTGGGCTGTGTCGATGAGGACCGTCCATTCGGGGACGGGGCCCGTGGCGGTTTCCACCGCGTCGTTCACCAAGGGCGACATCGCGCGGGCCTGCTCGGGCAGGTACTGTCGGACCAGGGCGATGGGCCAGGCGTGCATTACTTCGAAGCCGGTCAAGCCAGCGTCCAGGCGGGCGCGGGCGCTTTGCAGCAGTGCCACGCAGGCGTCCAGGCTGGGGCAGGTGGCGAGCGCGGTGACTTGCCCGACGGGGCGCGGAAACAGGCGTAGCGTGGCGGCCGTGATGATGCCCAAAGTGCCTTCACTGCCGATGAACAGGTCGCGCAGGTCGTAACCGCTGTTGTCCTTGCGCAAGGCGGTCAGGCCATCCCAGACCTCGCCCCGGGCCGTGACCACTTCCAGGCCCAGGCACAGCTCGCGGGCCGTGCCATAGCGCAGCACCTGGGTGCCGCCGGCGTTGGTGGCCAGGTTGCCGCCGATGGTGCACGAGCCCTCGGCCGCCAGGCTCAAGGGAAAGAGCAAGCCGGCTTGCCATGCGGCCTCTTGCACTTGCGCCAGCAGGCAGCCCGCCTGCACGGTCATCGACAGGTTGGCGGCATCCACCGCGATGACCTGGTTCAGGCGCTGCAGATTGATCAGCAATTGGGTGCCGCTGCCATCCGGGATGGACCCGCCCACCAGGCTGGTGTTGCCGCCTTGTGGCACCAGGCTCACCCCGTGGCTGGCGCACAGCTTGACCACGGCGGCCACTTGCCAGGTGTCGCGGGGGCGGGCGATGGCCAGAGCCTTGCCCACATAACGCCCACGCCAGTCGCGCAGGAAGGGTGTCAAGTCCGGTGAGTCCGCATCATCAACAGGCAAGACCAGACCGTCCGCACCCAGCACGTGGCGCAGGGCTTCCAGGAAGGCGTGGTCGCTGGCCATGGGGATCAAGCGGCTTTAACGGGCTCGGCTTTGCCGGCCTTGAGGCGCAGTCGCACATAGACCGCGCAGGCGGTGAACAGGCTCAAGCTCAAGGCCACTTCGATGCCTGCCAGAACCTGGCTGAGTCCTGTGTCACTGGCGGCCCTCATGGTGCCCTCGGTGAAATACAGCCACACCAGCAGGGACAGCCAACGGAAGGTGTACATGCGGTGCTTGATCAAGCCGGCGAGCCCGAAGACCAGCGGCAGCACCTTGAGCGCCAGCATGCCCGTGCCCCCTTTCAATGGGGCAAGTTTCAGCTCCCACAACAGACCCAACACGATCAGGCCAAGCAATGAGCCAAAGGCAATCCAGCGCACAAGGTTGATTGCGCGCAGGCGGGAGGCGGGGTGCTGGCCCAGGGGAATGACGGGCAAGGGGTCGAAGGTATCGGGCATGGCTGGCATCATAGCCAGATGATTTCGAAATTGACTGTGTGGAAGGCGGCGCACCAGCGTTGGTCGACCCTGATCCTGGCGTTGAAGCAGTGGCCCTGGGCCGAGACCCTGGTGACCTTGCGGCAGCGCTTTCGGGAGGACCGCCTGGGCGTGACCGCGGGCAGCCTGACCTTCACCACCACGATCGCCTTGGTGCCACTGTTCACGGTGATGCTGGCCCTGTTCAGCGCCTTCCCGGTGTTCGCTCGCTTTCGCAAAACCCTGGAGTTGCAGTTCATCCAGGGCTTCGTGCCCGATGCCATCGCCAAGCCCGTGCTGCTGTCGCTGACCAAGTTCGCGCTCAAGGCCAGCCAGTTGGGCGGCATGGGGCTGATCGTCCTGGCGGTGACCGCGCTGGCGCTGATGCTGACCATCGACCGCACCCTGAACGCGATCTGGCGGGTGCGCACGCCCCGGCCAGTGGCGCAGAAGGTGCTGGTGTATTGGTCGGCGCTGACCTTGGGGCCGCTGGTGCTGGGCGCCAGCTTGTCGGTGACCTCATACCTGTTGTCGGCCTCCAGGGGCTTGGTGGACGAGTTGCCCGGCGGCATCGAGTTTTTCCTGGGATTGATTGTGTTCGCCCTGCAGACCGGCGGATTTGCCGCGCTGTTTCGCTTCGTGCCCAACACGCATGTGCGCTGGGAGCACGCCTGGGGCGGGGCCTTGTTCGTGTCGGGCACCCTTGAGCTGGGGCAAAAGGTGTTGGCCCTGTACCTGAGCAAGGTGCCGATCTACTCGACCATTTATGGTGCGTTCGCGGCCGTGCCCATCTTCCTGGTCTGGATCTATCTGAGCTGGGTGATCGTGCTGATGGGCGCGGTGATCGCGGCCTACACGCCCAGCTTGTTGTCGCGGGTGAAGCGTTGGCCCGATACGCCGGGACACCGCTTCCAGCTCAGCTTGGCCTTGCTCAAGGCCTTGGCCACGGTGCAGCACGAACAGCCAAAGGGCTATTCGGCGGAGGCGCTGGCGGCCTTGCTGCGCACCGATCCGTTGCAGATCGAGCCCGTTCTGGAAACCTTGGTCGAGCTGGACTGGGTGGCGCGTCTCGACGAGCCCGATGCCGAAGGCGGGGGCCGTTTTGTGCTGCTGTGCGATCCTGACCAGACGGTCATGGCGCCACTGGTCGGGCGCCTTTTGCTCAAGCCCGATGGTTTCACGGATGGATTCTGGGCGGCCGCCAAATTGGACGAACTGACCCTGCGACAATCCCTGAACTGATCCTGTGTGGCGCAAGTCAGGGTGAACCCCAGCCAGTGATCATCTGGATGGGCATTCAGCCACGGTTTGCGCCTCAAAAGCCTTGAATTTGCGCGCGTTTGAGCCTGATCACCCATTGGCGTTTGCCACATATTGCGGCAATATGACTCAACAGCGTCAGACGCACTGTGCAACCCCTGAACAAGAGGAGACCGACCATGAAAGTCAGCGACATCCTGCGAGTCAAAGGCAGCACGCTCTACACCGTGCAGCCTGAACAACCCCTGTCCGAGGCGGTCAACACCATGGCCCAGTTCGACATCGGCTCCCTGGTCGTGATGGACCACGGCGACGTGGTTGGCATGCTGACCTTCCGCGAGGTGATCCAGGCCGTGGTGCGCAACGGTGGTGTCATTGGCGACACCCGCGTGCGCTCGGTGATGGACGACCACCCGCTCACCTGCACCCCCGACACCGAGATCGACGAAGTGCGCCGCATGATGCTCAGCCGCCATGCCCGCTACATGCCCGTCATGACGCAAAAAACATTGATGGGCGTGATGTCGTTCTACGACGTGGCCAAAGCCGTGGTGGACAGCCAGGATTTCGAAAACCGCATGCTCAAGGCCTACATCCGCGACTGGCCGGTGGAAGAAGAAGCCGGCGAGCGCCAAGCCTTGCTCTGAAGCACTGCGCTTCCACCCAAAACGCCCGGCTTTGTCCGGGCGTTGTCGTCATGGGGGACAATGGCGGTCTCGCGTTTTTCGCAATTACCTGGTTCGCGCAATGGCTGGCAGCACCCTCGGACTTCTGTTTTCCGTCACCAATTTCGGCGAGTCGCATGGCCCGGCCATCGGCTGCGTGATCGACGGGTGCCCTCCCGGCATGATTTTGTCTGAAGCCGACATCCAGCCCGAACTGGACCGCCGCCGTCCCGGCACTTCCCGCCACGTCACCCAGCGCAATGAGCCTGACGCGGTCGAGATCCTCAGCGGTGTGTATGAAGGCAAGACCACCGGGGCGCCCATTGCCCTGCTGATCCGCAACACCGACCAGCGCAGCAAGGACTACGGCAACATCCTGCAGACCTTCCGCCCTGGGCATGCCGACTACACCTACTGGCACAAGTACGGCCTGCGCGATCCGCGCGGTGGTGGCCGCTCGTCAGCCCGCCTGACCGCGCCCATGGTGGCGGCCGGTGCCGTGGCCAAGAAGTGGTTGCGCGAGCAGTTCGGCACCGAGTTCCGCGGCTGCATGACCCAGCTGGGCAATGTGCCCATCGCCTTCGAGGGCTGGGAGCACGTGCACAACAACCCGTTCTTCGCGCCTAACACCAGCCAGATCCAGGCGTTGGAAGACTACATGGACGCCCTGCGCAAGGAGGGTGACTCCTGCGGTGCGCGCCTGACGGTCGAAGCCACCAATGTGCCCGTGGGCCTGGGTGCACCTTTGTTCGACAAGCTGGACGCCGACATCGCCTACGCCATGATGGGCATCAACGCCGTCAAGGGCGTGGAGATTGGCGATGGCTTTGGCGTGGTGGCCCAGAAGGGCAGCGAGCATGGCGACGAGCTGACGCCGGAAGGCTTTGGCTCGAACCACGCGGGTGGCGTCTTGGGCGGCATCTCGACCGGGCAGGATCTGCGCGTGTCTATCGCCATCAAGCCCACCAGCTCAATCCGCGTGCCGCGCCAGTCCATTGACCTGGAGGGGCAGCCCGCCACGGTGGAGACTTTCGGGCGCCACGACCCTTGCGTGGGCATCCGCGCCACGCCCATCGCCGAGGCCATGCTGGCCCTGGTGCTGATCGACCATGTGTTGATGCACCGGGCGCAGTGCGCCGACGTGGTGGTGAGCACGCCGCAAATCGCGGCGCAACGCCCTGAGTGACCCGCTCAATCCGTGATGGTCCGCTCGATTAACTCAATTTTGTAGCCATCCGGATCGGTGATGAAGGCGATCACCGTGTTGCCACCCTTCACGGGGCCCGGCTCGCGCGTGATGGCGCCGCCCAAGGCCACGGCCTTGTCGCGCACCGCCTGGCAGGTGGCCACGATGTCGTCGACGCCAATGGCGATGTGGCCATAGGCCGTGCCCATCTCGTATTGGTCCACGCCGTAGTTGTAGGTCAACTCCAGCTCGGCCTGATGGGGGTTGCCGCCGCCAAAAGCCAGGAATGACAGGCTGTATTGCTGCTCGGGCCGGTCGGTGGTGCGCAGCAAGGTCATGCCGAGCACCTGGGTGTAAAAATCAATCGAACGTTGCAGGTTGGTGACCCGCAGCATGGTGTGGAGCAGACGCATGGTGATCAGTTCTCAAAAGGCAAGAACAGAAGTCTGCCAGGGTTGACGCGCCTGGATCAGGCCCGGCGCGGTCAACCCTGTGAGGTGCTCAGTTCACTTGAACTGAGGCAGCAGCACGCTGTCGATGATCCACACCGTGCCGTTGGTGGTTTTCACGCCCTTGCAGGCGGCCACAGATTGGTTGACTGAAGCCCCGTCGGCGTCAAATCCCACGAACACGCTTTGTCCTTGCAATGTCTTGACCTGGTGGGGGAGGAGCGAGCGGCGGGGATCAACGGTACCGGGGGTGACGTGGTAGGTCAGCACGGAAGTCAGCAGCCCGGTGTCGCTGCCGATCAGGCCGAGCAGGGCGGGCGGAACCTTGTTGAAGGCCGCATTGGTGGGCGCGAAAACAGTCAGCGGGCCTTTGCCGGAAAGTGGGCCCGTCAGGTTTGCTGCCACGACCAGATTCACGAGGGTGCTCAGTTCGGGCGTGGCAATGGCCGCGTCGACGATGGTTCCGGGAAACTCCGTGATCGGCGCGTTGCGGCACTGCAAATAAGCCGACAGCGAAACGCCTGTTGCGTGTGCCTGCATGGGGCTGAAAGCCGCCATGGCGGCAATGAGCGCCCCGCCCAGAGCGAGAGAGTTGAGGCGAGACGGCACAGATGTGGCAATGGTACGCATGACAGATCTCCGGAAAGTGGTTTTAAGGTTGATTAATACCGATTAGTCATTTTGTGACTAATCGGTATTAATTGTGCATGGCTTTGCTCATCAAGCGTTAAACCATGAAAAAACCAGGGGTTTTGATGGGGGCCCGTGTGTCCGGACTCTGAGCCGTCAGCGCATGAGCTCGACGTCAAGCCAACCGCGCACGCTGTTGAGCAGCGCCAGCCCCTCGGCGTCGGTGAGTTCATCCACCCTGACGGTGCGTTCGCGCAGGCGGCCTTCGGCCAGCAGCGTTTCCCGCATCACCCCTGGCAGCAACCCTGCCGACAAAGGCGGTGTGAACCACTCGCCGCCCAGCTTCACCGCCACGTTGCCAATGGTGAACTCGGTGACTTCGCCTTGGCTGTTCCACAGCAGCGTGTCGAAGCAGCCGGCCGGTGGGCTGAACGGCGTATACGCGCTGCGTTGGGTGGTCTTATGGGCAATGAACTCGTCGGCCAAGGGCATGGCATAGGCTGCCAGTGCGACGTGAATGGGTGACGGGCTCAGGGCGAGGGGACTGGATTCACAGATGGCCTGACCTTGGGCATCCAGCAGCAGGCGGACCTTGTGAATGCCTTGAGGATGGGCCTGTGCATGATGAGTCAAGGCACTGCGGACCGCTGCGACGTCCAGCGGAAATCCAAAGTGGCTGGCCGCCCGCGCCAGGCGCTGAAGGTGCGCGTCCAGCCGGGGGATACGACCCTCTTCCAGCCTCAGCGATTCCAGCAGTTCGAAAGGTTGGGCAGCCCGTTTCAGGAAGGCCTGCTTGTGCCGCCATTCCTTGGCTTCGGCCTCGGCCGTGGCGTCCAGGGTGATGCCGCTGCCAATGCCACAGCGGGCATCCCACCCGGCTTGCATGCCTGGCTGCAAGACCACGGTGCGGATGGGCACGTTGAAGGTCACCTCGCCGCCCGGTGCCATCAGGCCCACGGCACCGCAATACACGCCCCGGGGCGCGCCTTCCAGGGCGGCAATGTGGTGCATGGCCCGCCGCTTGGGCGCGCCCGTGATCGAGCCGCACGGAAAAAGCGCCGCGAACACATCGGACAGCCGCAGGCCTTCGCGCGTGCGCGCCTGCACGGTCGAGGTCATCTGCCAGACCGTGGGCAAGGCCTGCACATCGAACAGCGAAGGCACTTGCACCGAGCCTACCTGGGCAATGCGCGAGAGGTCGTTGCGCAGCAGGTCGACGATCATCAGGTTCTCGGCCCGCTCCTTGTCGCTGGTCTGCAAGTGCCGGGCGGCGGCCGCGTCTTCATCGGGCGTGGGGCCACGCGCTGCCGTGCCTTTCATGGGGCGGGTGGTGATGTGGTCGCCTTGCCAGTGAAAGAACAACTCGGGCGACACACTCAGCACATGGCTGAGGCCTGCGGTGGCGGGTTGCGCGGTGGCATCCAGGTACACGGCGTAGCCATCGGGCTGGCTGCGGTGCAGGGCGTGGAAGTACTGCAGTGCGGTCTCGATGGCTTGAGGCTCCAGCCGGCTGCGCAGTGGCGTTGTCAGGTTGATCTGGTAGACCTCGCCCGCACGGATCAACTCATGGATGGCCTCTACCTGGGCCGTGAAGGCGTGGGGGCTCAAAGTGGAATGCCAAGGTGCGGTTTGCCAGGCGCTTTGCTGGGCTGCCATTGGCCAAGCCAGGGCCTGGTCGAACACGGCGAACATGGCCAGCGCTTGGCCTGGCTGGGGCGCACAAACGGGCAGGTGGTCGTCAAAAGCGGGTGCGGCCTCATAGGCGACCCAGCCCAGGCACCAACGGCCTTGGCGAGCTTGCTCGTGCGCCGCGTCAATGATGTTGCGCACTTCGGCCAGTTCGGTGGCCACCAGCCAGGTCAGCGCTGGCCCAAATGCGTGCCGTTGGCGGCCACCTTGGGCCGCCGGGAAATCAAGCAAGGCCACCGGCGCTGGCGAAGGTGCCCCACGGATGCTCATGCCAATGGGGTGGCAGGTTTCAGCCGCGTGCGCGCAGGGCGCACCACAGGCCTGCCAGGCCCAGCACCACGAACAAGGCCAGGCTCCAGAATTCAAAAGGCACGCCGACCAGCTTGGTGGCCGCATCAGCGCACGAGGCGCGCACTTCAAAGGCCGCGGGCAAGGCGGTGTCCAGGTGCAGGCTGGCGACGATGCGGTCGGCCAAGGTCAGGTTGCAGGACGAGGTTTTGGCAGCCACAAAGTGCTGGTACCAGGCCGAGGCGACGCCGGAAGCCGCAGTCGCCACGATGAGCAATGACGACAGCACGGTGATCACACGGCCACCGACCAAAGCGCCCAGCCCGGCCAGGATGGCGATCAGCAAGAATTGCACGCGTTGCAAGATGCACCAGGGGCAGGGCTGCATGTCCAGCTTGTACTGGGCAAACATGGCAAAGCCCACGGCCGCCAGGCAGGCCAGCGCGACCAGGGCCAGCACCTTGCGGAGCGATGTGGCGGGCGAACGGTGAAGGCGCGAATCCATTGGTCAGGCCACTTCGGCGATGAGTTCGATCTCGACGCAAGCGCCCAGCGGAATCTGCGCCACACCAAAAGCGCTGCGTGCATGGCGGCCGGGCTCGCCAAACACTTGGGCGATCAGCTCGGAGCAGCCATTGGTGACCAGGTGGTGCTCGGTGAAATCAGGGGCGCTGTTGACCAGGCTCATCACCTTGACGATGCGCACCACCTTGTCGAGGCCGCCCGCGGCGACCTGCAGCGTGCCCATCAGGTCGATGGCCACGGCGCGCGCGGCCTCCTGGCCTTCGGCGGTGGTCATGGTTTTGCCCAGCTGACCCACCCACACTTGCCCATCTTTCTTGGCAATGTGGCCCGACAAGAACACCAGGTTGCCCGTGCGCATGAAGGGCAGGTAAGAGGCGGCTGGCACAGCCACGGGGGGCAGCGTGATGCCCAAGGTGTTGAGGCGGTCTTGGATGGACATGGTGGCAACAAATCAAGGAGGGAGGACAGACCGCCAAGGGCAGGTCAAAGCTTGCCCATGATCCTACACCGCCACCCACTGTCAGGCCGCGGTGAAGGCCCATTGGCCGCCAGGGTTCAAGGCCAGCTGGTGAGAGTGAAAGGCGTCCAGCGTGCTGCGATGGCCAACGCTCACCAGCATGCAGTGCGGCAGCTCCTTGCGCAACAAGGTGTACAGCGCGTGCTCCAAGCCTTCATCGGTGGCCGAGGTGGCTTCGTCCAGGAAGGCGATGCGCGGCTGGTTCAGCAGCACGCGGGCAAAAGCCAGGCGCTGCTGCTCGCCCAGCGACAGGATGCTGGACCAGTCGGCCGGTTCGTCCAGGTGGCCTTGCAAATGGCCCAGTTGCACCTTGACGAGGGCATCCTTGATCAAGGCGTCGTCCAGCAGCAAGGAGGGGTAGATCAAGGCGCTGCGCAAGTTGCCCAATGGCAGGTAAGGGCGTTGCGACAAGAACAAGGCATGGGGCCCCACCGGCCGGTCGACCTGACCCTGGGCATGGGGCCAAAGCCCTGCCAGGGTGCGCAGCAGCGTGGTCTTGCCGCTGCCCGAGGCCCCCTTGATCAGCATGCTCTGGCCCGCCTGCAGTGTGAGGTTCAGGCCCTGCACCAAGGGGCGACCATCGGGGCGCGACACACCCACGCCATCCATCACCAAGGCATCGTCGCGACTGTTCACCTGGATGCTGGGCAGCGCACGCGCCTGCTGGTTGGCGTCCATGAAGCCGGTCAGGCGGTCGAGGGCCGCGCGGTATTGCGCGAACTCATCGTAGGACATGCGAAAGAACGACAGCGCATCTTGCACCTGCCCAAAGGCCTGCGAGGTCTGCATCACGTCGCCCAGCTTGATGGCCCCGCTGAAGAACCGAGGCGCCTGCAGGATGAAGGGAAACACCACGGCCAGCTGGTTGGCGGCCAGGTTGAAGCCATCGAACTTCAAGCTCCTGAACAGCAGCGCCCACACATTGGCGATGACCGCCGCAAAGCGGTTCATGAGGGTGGTGCGTTCCACATGTTCGCCTTGGTAGAAGGCGATGTTCTCGGCGTTCTCGCGCAAGCGCATGAGGGCGTACCGAAAGTTGGCGCTCAGCCGTTCGTTCAAAAAATTCAGGCTGATCAGGGGTCGGCCCAGCTTGAAAGCCACCACCGTGACCACGATCACATAGATGTAGACCAGGAAGACCATGGCCCGCGGCACCTCCACCCCCATGATGGCCAAGGCGCCAGACAAGCCCCACAGCATGCCCGTGAAAGCCACCAGCGAGACGACCGCATCGGCCGTGCCGATCGACAGCTTGCGCGATGAGGTGACAAAGGTGGTGATGTCCTGCTGGATGCGCTGGTCAGGGTTGTCCACCGGTTCGTTCAAGAAGTGGCCGCGGTAGTAGGCGTCGCCCTCCAGCCAATCTTTGGTGAGCCGTTCGTTCAGCCAGGTGCGCCAGTCGATGTCGAAGGCCTGGCTCACATAAGCGTTGAGCAGCAAGCGAAGCACATGCACCGCGGCCAGGATGCTGAAGATGCCCAGGAAGAACCAGAAAGCCTTTTGGTCCAAGGCCTGCAAGGCACTGTAAAAGCCGTTGTACCAAAGCGAGAACAGCACGTTCATGCGCACCGAGAACATCGCCAGGAACAGGATCAGGGCCACGGTGAGTGTGGGTTTCCAACTGCGGCGGGGCGTCAGGTAGGGCCAGCCCAGGCGCAGGAACTGGCGCCCCCAACGTGTGCTGCGCGTGACGACAAACCCCACGGCCACAAACCCCACGCTGGTGAGCGCAAACGCCTTGGCCAACCACACCAGGCTGGCAACCAGCTCTTGACTCCAATCCAATTCAATCTCCTTGAGCACGCTGTGCGCGACGATTGTGCTTGAAGCCCACGCCTGGGTAGATTCCTGGCACGGATGCTGCACCTCGGGCTAGACTGGACACGACCAGCACTGCGCGAGTGCTCACACGGTGTATCACCATGAATGATGATGACGAGCGTGACGCCTGGATTGACCGCTGCTCTGCCGAGCTGCGGGCCTTCCGCCCCAGCCTGAGCCCTGATGAGGCCGAGCAGTTGGCCGCCGACATTTGGTGCGACTCTCCCAGCCTGGGGCCGGAGGACGCCGCCGAGCGCGAGGTTGCCAGTTGGCGAAGCCTGGGCATCAGGGAATGACGCGGCCCGCCAAGCCCCCCTAACTTGGCATGGCCCAGTCGCTCTTTGTGGGGGTTTCAAGCGGGCGGCCGCTGGCTACGATTCCTGCACTACCAAGACGTGTGCAGGAGAGTGAAATGAGGCTGACTTCAAACCCTATGACAGCGATGGGCATGTTTGCCCTGATGGATGGGCTGGGCCGTGCTTTGTTCAAACCCAGCAGCCCGGCGCACCATCAGCCCGATCCGGGCCCGTTCTACTGGAAGGTGATGTACATCGACGACAACGGCATGTTGCAGCGATCCACCATGCGCGTGATCACCTTGCACACTGACCTGCGGCGCCTGACCGTGTGGTGCGATGCCCTGGGCCGCGAATGCGTCTTGAAGATCAGCAAGATCGTGGAGGCCAGCGACCTGCAAAGTGGCCGCAAAGTCAATTTGCACCGTTGGATGGCCAGCCAGAAAACGCAGTGGGCTTGAAGGGCGCGTCTGAAAAACAACGGCTTACCCCCCGTGATCAAGGTGGCGGGTGCCCATTGGCGCACAGTTACTAAGGGTTTACATCTATAACGCGCCATATTCATGTAGGATTGCTGCATTGCAACAAATGGGGTGAATCATGGCGCAACATAGTCTGAAGTACGACGCTGTACCTGAGTCTGGTCATGAGGCAAAGTCCGAGCGCAAGGGGCTGGGCTACGAAAAACTGGGCGTGATCGCCGGTTTTCTGGCCGGTTTGCCCGTGGGCGTGGGCCTGGTTGAAGCACCCCTGGCTGCCGTGGGTGCCCCCCAGTGGCTGGGCATCGTGGCCACCGTGGCCGTGGTGGCGGTTTTCACCGCGCTGGGTTTGCGTGGTGGGGCGGCCTTGGCCAAGCGGGCTACGCAGAATGAGCAGTCTTGAGAGCAGGGGCTGAGGGCAACCGTCCCTCAGCCTTCAGCAACCCTTCCAGGCAATGGTCCTGGATTTGGTAGAAGTTTTTGATGTCCTGAATCTGCACCAACGTTTCGGCGGCCTTGTCTGGATCGCTTGAAGCCCGCTTGGTTGCCAAGATCATCTTGTTCTTGTTGGTGTGCTCCAACGAGATAAATTCAAACACCTGGGTTTCGTAACCGCAGGCTTCCAACAGCAAAGCGCGCAAACCATCGGTCAGCATTTCCGCTTCCTGGCCCAGGTGCACACCGTGTTGCAAGATGGGGCGAAGCGGATGGGGGCTCAGCAATTGCGGCCGGATCTGCTTGTGGCAGCAAGGCGAGCACATGATGACGTCGGCCCCTGTGCGGATGCCCATGTGGATGGCGTAATCGGTCGCAATGTCGCAGGCGTGCAAGGCGATCATCACGTTCACGGTGCCAGCCTGGTAGTTGCGCACATCGCCATGGTCAAACCTGAGGCCTTGCAGCCCCAGCCTGCTGGCCGCCGTGTTGCCCAGCTCCACCATGTCCTGCTTCAAATCCACGCCGGTCACCTGCGCTTCCAGCCCCAGGCTGTTTTGCAGGTAATCGTGGATGGCGAAGGTCAGGTAGCCCTTGCCCGAGCCAAAGTCCACCACGTGGATGTTCTGCGCCTGCGCCAGCTGTGACGAGGCCAGCGCGCGGCTGAACACCTCGATGAACTTGTTGATCTGCTTCCACTTGCGTGACATGGCCGGGATCAGGGCGTGCTTGGCGTCTGTCACCCCCAAAGCGGTCAAGAACGGGCGCTCCAGCGCCAGCAGGCGTTCTTTCTGGCGGTTGTGTTCCTGGCTGGTGGGTTCGGGGTGGTCGGCCTTTCCAAAGCGCAAGGTGGCCTTGCCCTTCTTGCTGATGGCCAATTGGATTTCTTCGGTCGGGGTCAGCAAATGGGCGTTGCGGAACTCCTGCCCCACCATGCCCTGCAAGGCCGCGAAACCTTCGTCTACGGGCAGGTTCTTGATGATGTCCTTGGTCTGGTGGCGGTGGACGAAAGACAGGCAGGCCTGCCCCTTGATGGTGATGGGCCGCACCTGAACGCGGACCAGGTCCGTGACCGGGCCAACGTAGTTGCCCAGCACCAGTTTGACCAGCGTCTGCTGGTTCAGGTGCTCATGAACCAGGCTGAAGAATTGTTCGTGCGGGGTGGGCATGCAAGGCGCCTTGGGCGGAAGTCGGGGGCAGGCCAGGATTGTCGGCGGCATTGGCCCCAAAGCAAAAGCCCGGCCGTTCAAAAAACGCCGGGCTCCTGAGTCGATGACCACGATCGGGTCGTCTTACCTGCCGGGGTGGGTCCTGGCGGGTCGTGTCCCCCAGTGAACAGGGGAGCCGTCTACCAACGGCGTGATGCTGACAGATCCACCCTGTCAGCTTGCGGTGAGGCAAGCTATGCACCCATGAAGCCACCGTTACCCGGCGTGCCATGCGGTTGATGAAATCTCATCGTTGACCGCCATTGCAGTGTGTACCAATGCCCTGCTTGGTGCAAGAGGGCCAAGCACTTTGCACTGCAGTCCGCAGGTCTTAGCGTGAAAAGCTGCTCGACTTTCCCCGCCACCAGAACCAGGTAGTGCAGACTCTGATGATCGTTGGCAGAAGGTGGTGCAAAGCATGGAACGAACGGCGCTTTTGACCGTGGCAGAGATGGTGCAGGCCGAGGGCTTGACGATGCAGGCAGGCGTTTCAGGCCAAGTTTTGATGGAGCGGGCCGGGCGGGCCGTGGCCGAGGCGATCCTGGCCCGGTGGACCACCCGGCCGGTCGTGGTGCTGTGCGGGCCGGGCAACAACGGCGGCGATGGCCTGGTCATCGCCCGGGTTTTGAGTGAAGCTGGCTGGCCGGTGCGCGTGGCCTTGCTGGGCGAATGGTCGGCTTTCAAAGGCGATGCCTTGATCCAGGCGCGTCATTGGGATCCGGCCTCGTGCGCGCCCGTGCGTCCCGAGGTGCTGGAGGGCGCCGGGTTGGTGGTCGATGCCCTGTTTGGCTCGGGCTTGAGCCGGCCATTGGGCGACATGGCGGCCAGCACACTGCAGGCGGTGGCACGTGCTGGCATCCCGATGGTGGCCGTGGATGTGCCCAGCGGCGTCTTCGGCAACACTGGCGAAAGTGCTGGCGCCGTGAAGGCCGCCTTGACGGTGACGTTCTTTCGCAAGAAGCCCGCCCATGTCCTCCTGCCTGGCCGGGCCTTGTGCGGCGAGGTGGTGGTGGCCGACATTGGCCTGAGGGCCGACGTGGGCGAGTTCGTCAAACCCGCCACATTCGAGAACACGCCGGACCATTGGCGCGCCGATTGGCCCACGCTGACGGCCGATCACCACAAGTACCAGCGCGGTCACGCCCTGGTCTATGGGGGCGGTGTGATGACCGGCGCTTCACGCTTGTCGGCGCGGGCAGCGGCCCGAGTGGGCGCGGGCTTGACCACGGTCGCGGTGCCCGAATCGGCCTGGGCGGTCTACGCGGCTGCGTTGAACAGCATCATGGTCCGCCCCCTGGGCGGCGCCGATGCCGTGGAGCTGGCCGCGAGCTTGCGCCAGGTCCTGGGCGATGCCCGCATCAGTGCGGTGTTGGTGGGCCCAGGTGCTGCGGGTGGCTTGGCTCGGGGCGTGCGGCCACTGGTGGAGGCGGCCTTGGCGAGTGGTCGCCCGGTGGTGCTGGATGCCGATGCGCTGTCGGCCTTCGAAGGCGACCCAGACGCCCTGTTTGCCTGGATCAAGGCGGCGCGTGGGCCGGTCGTGTTGACCCCGCATGAAGGGGAGTTTGCGCGCTTGTTTCCCGAAGCCAAGGCCTTGCCCTCGCCCGACAAGCTCAGCCGGGCGCGCTGGGCGGCGCAGCGCAGTGGCGCCGTGGTGGTGCTCAAGGGGGCGGACACGGTGATCGTGGCGCCGGATGGGGTGGCCCTGGTCAACACCAATGCGCCGTCCACGCTGGCCACGGCCGGGTCGGGCGACGTGCTGGCGGGCTTGATCACCGGGTTGCTGGCGCAGGGCATGGGTGCGCTCAACGCGGCCGCGGCCGCCGTGTGGCTGCATGGCGAGGCGGCGAGGGCGTTTGGCGCCGGGCTCATCGCCGACGATTTGCCCGACCAGTTGCCGCGGGTCTTGCAGCAACTGCGGCCATCGGACTGAACCCGTCCGCTTCAGCCCACGCAGGTGCGGTTTTTGCCCGTTTGCTTGGCCTCGTACAGGGCCACGTCGGCGCGGTCGAGCGCGGCCTCGATGGCCTCCTCGGTGCGGTACTGGGTGACCCCGGCCGAGAAGGTGATGAACACCTTTTTCTCGTCCTGCGTGAAGAACTCGGCGCTCAGGGTGCGCTGCAAGCGGGTCAGCACCTGCTGGGCTTCGTCCACGGGCGTGTCGGGCAGCAGCACGACGAATTCTTCACCGCCATAGCGGGCCAACGAATCGCTGGGGCGCAAGCATTCGCTCACGCGGCGCGATAAAAACTGCAAGGCCAGGTCGCCGGTGTGGTGCCCCATCTGGTCATTGAGCTTCTTGAAGTTGTCGACGTCGAGCAGGCCGATGGCCAAGACGCCGCCACTGCGCTGCATGCGGGCACGTTCGGTCTCGAACGACTTCGCCAGGCCGCGCCGGTTGGCGATCTGGGTGAGCGGGTCGGTGGACACCTCGTCAGACAAGCGGCGGATCTCATCTTCCAGTGAGCGCACGCGGTCGGTCAGTTCGGTGGCGCGCTCGTGCTCGGCCTGCATGCGGGTCTGCGCCTGGTTGACCAGCCCATGCACCTCACGGCTTTCATCGACCATGTCGCGCACCACACCGGCCAAGCTTTCCAGCGAATCTGCCTGGCCTATGGTCTCGGCATAGCGCCCCAGGCTTTGCTGGAAACGGTCGGTGGTGCTGCCCAAGGCGGCGATCTCTTGCAGCATCTGCTGGATGAATTGCTTGAGCGACTGGCGTGCGGAGTCCCGCTCCAGTTTCAGCTGCTTTTGCCGTTGCCGGGTGCTTTCCAGCAGATCCTGCATGTGCTTGACACCCCGGCTGTGCAGGCCTTCTTCCAGCTGGAACTGCATGGCCTGGCATTGGCCCTGCACCCAAGAGTCGTCCTCGGCCAGCTCGACCAGGCTGTCGGTCAGGGTGTGGCACAGGTCGTTGAGTTGCTCGACCAGGTGATAGCGGTGTTCGATGATGCGCCGGGCCTGGTCGCAGGCCTGGGTGATCTGCTCGCGCGTGGCGTCCACGTCATGCTCGGCCAGACCGGATTGGCGAGCCTGGGCCAGGGCGCCCTGCAGTGCGGTCTTGGTTTCAAGGGCCTGGCCCACGCTGTCGGGCAGGGCCGTGACCAAGGCGCCCTGCGTTTGCGACAAGGCGTGTTCGGCCAGCGCGGGCCAGGCGCCGGTCTGGGCGGGCGCCGCGACCGCAGCTTGGTTGACTGGAGGCGTTAACGTGGCCAAGGAAGGCGCAGAGGGCGATCCAGGCGTGCCGGTGGCAGGACTGCCATCGGCCGTCTCCATCACCTCTAGCATGTCGTCGTCCAGCGTGTCGCTGTCCCAACCACCCACCAGCTGCGTCAGCCGTTGGTGCAGGCGGTCGGCGGAATTCTTGCTGCCTTCCAGCACACGCTGCAGGCTGTCTTTCTTGCGGCCCGCGGTCCATTGGCGCCCACCGCGCTCGGCACCCCGCAGGATGCGGCCAATCAGTTGTGACCAACGCTCGCCATCGGCCGCCGGCGTCATGGCCAAAGGCATGTCGAGCGGAGCGGGCTCGGTGGCTGGGGGGCTCGTGCCCTGCTCGGCCTCGTAGGCCTTGCGGAAGTTTTCTGGTGTTGGCTCCAGCCTTTTCTCGGCCAGTTGGCGCAGGGCCGCCTTGGCCAGTTGCGCGGGGGCCTGCTGCGCAGCGCCACTTCCCGATGAACTGCCCATGATCGATTCCTCTGTGACTAGACGGGGGTACTGCTGACGGCCGAACTGCCCATCTCACCCGTGAGCAGTGAGACGCGTGGCAGGCTTTGGTCGGCCTCGGTGTTGGTCAGCCACGTGTCCACGTCGGCCGCCGGCATCGGCCGTGCGAAGAGATAGCCCTGGCAGATGTGGCAGCCCAGGTTGTAGAGCACCTCCATTTGGGAGACCTCTTCAACGCCTTCTGCGATCACACGCAGGCCCAGGGCCCGTGCCAGAGCGATGATGGCTGAGACGACCGCCGAGCTTTGCGGCGTGGTGCCCAGGTCGTGCACGAACGACCGGTCAATCTTCAGTTCACTGATCGGCAACGTGGTCAGGTAGGCGAGCGACGAATAGCCCGTGCCGAAGTCATCGATCGAGATCTCGATGCCCATCTGGTTCAGGCGGTGCAGCGAGGGCACCACGCCTTGCAGGTCTTTCATCAGGCCGGTTTCGGTGATTTCCAGCTCGATGAAATGGGGCGGCACGCCTTCCTGTTCCAGGATGGCCTGGATCTTGTCGACCAGGTCGGGCAGCTCGAAGAGGCGGCTGGGCAGGTTGACAGCGATGGAGGCATCGAAGCCAAACTGCTTTTGCCAGATCTTGGCCTGCCGCGCGGCCTGGGTGATGGCCCACAGGCTCATCGCGTTGATCAGGCCGGTGGCTTCGGCCAGGGGAATGAAGTCGATCGGCGGAATGATCTTGCCGTCGCGCACCCAGCGCATCAAGGCCTCGGCACCCACCATCTTGCTGGTGCGCACGTCAATCTTGGGTTGGTAGTACAGCACCAGTTCGTCGCGCTCCAGGGCCTTGTGCAAGGCGGTGTCCAGGTCCAGGCGCACACGGCCCTTGCTGGCCAGTTGCAGGTCATAGACCATGGCGTTGTTGCGGCCCTGGCTCTTGGCCAGGTCCATGGCCACGTCGGCGTTGCGCAGCAGGTCGGCCACGGTCAGGCCATGGGCCGGGAACAGGGCGATGCCGATGCTGGCCGTGATGAAGCATTCCTGGCCGGCGGCCATCATGGGGTCGCGCAGGGCCTGCAGGATGCAGTTGGCGGTTTCCATGGCCTCGGCTTCGTTGGTGATCTCGGGCAGCAGCACGACGAACTCGTCGGCGCCCAGCCGGCCTACGGCCTCCAGGGTGCGGTGACCGCGCATGCCGGTCATCTCCATATTGCCTTCCATGACCTGCTCGGAGTGCTTGACGCAGGAGCGCAGGCGGCGCGAGACCTCGATCAGCAGTTCGTCGCCGGCATGGTGGCCCAGGTTCTCGTTGATGATCTTGAAGCGGTCCACGCCGATCTGCAGCAGGGCCACGTGGTGGTTCAGGCGCTTGGCGTGCTCGATGGCGCGCTCGCTGCGCCAGAAGATCTGGCGGCGGTTGGGCAAGCCGGTGAGCGTGTCGAAGTTGGCCAGGTGCTTGATCTTGTCTTCGGCCACGCGGCGATCGGTCACGTCCTGGACGATGCCGGTGTAGCCGATCAGGGCTGCCACTTCGTTGAACTCGGGTTCGGCCTCAATGTGCAGGATGCGCTGGCGGCCATCGTGCAGGTTGACCTGGATGTCGTTGCACAGCACGGTGCCGTGGTCCAGCACTTCACGCAGGATGCGCTGGAAGCCTTGCCGCTCTTCGGGCGCGATCATGCGCAGGATGCGTTTCAGCCCCAGGCGATCGCGGCCGCCCAGGCCGAACACGCGCATGCCTTCCATCGAGAAGACGATGTCGGTCACGCCCTGGCGCCAGTCGAAGCTGCCCATGCGGGCCAGATCTTGCGCGCGGGCCAGCGTGGCCTTGCTGCGCTCCAGCTCATGCCGGGTGCGCGAGGCGCGCAGCAGGTAGCGCAGGCGCCCGGCCAGCAGGCTCCATTGCGTGCACTTGATGAAAAAATCGGTGGCGCCCACTTCATAGGCGCGTGTGATCGAGGCCTCGTCGTCCAGGCCCGTCAGCATCAGCACGGGCACGGATTCGTAGCCGGGCAGGTGCCGCAGTTCCTGGCAGGTGGAAAAGCCATCCAATCCGGGCATGACGGCATCGAGCACCACCACGTCGGGCAACCATTCGCTGATGATCTGCAGGGCTTGTTCGCCTGAACTGGCCTCGGTGATCGCAAAACCACGCTCGCGCAGGGCGATGGAAGTCAACAGCAGGTTGACTTCGTCGTCGTCCACCAGCAGCACCTTGGGCTGCTCGGCGGAATCATCGGTCCCGACGGAGGTGAGCCGATTCACAGTTGGGCCTCCAGCAAGAGGCGCAAGCTTGCGATCACCCGCTCGACCTCGGGCCGAATGGCACTGATGCGGTTAGTCAGATCTTCACCTGTAGGACGCCTGATCATGGCTTCAATTTCGGCACACATCTGCGACAACTTGAGCGCACCGATGCTGGCTGACGATGATTTGAGAGTGTGCGCCACATGCGCGATACCTGCATGATCGCCGACTTTGGTGGCATCTTCGAGCTGCGGCAGCATCCGTCCCACAGAATTTTCAAAAGCTTTTGACACTCGCTCGATCAATTTGTTCTCGCCCTTGGGGTCCAGGTCCTGCAAGCGCTGCAAAGCCTGGTGGTCAAGGACATCCGCCCAGCCCGCGCTGAGGGTCTCATCGGTGGTGCCATGCAGATCCGGCGGCGCAGCCTGTTCGGATACATCGTCCTGCAACGGCGTGGGCACCGTGATGGGCGCCTCGGGCAAATCATTCGGGTCAATGTGGGTGTGTTCCACCAGCACCTTGTGCAGCTGGCTCTGGCGGAAGGGCTTGGACAGGTAGTCGTCAAAACCCAGGCCCAGGAAGCGTTCTTCGTCACCCTCCAGCGCATTGGCCGTGACGGCGATCACCGGGGTGTCCGACGGCGTGATGAACGAGAAACGGTTATTGGATCCCCGGCGGAACCAGCCCAGGGCTTCAACGCCGTCCATGCCGGGCATCTGGATGTCCATCAGGATCAGGTCGAAGCGCTGCTCGCCCAGTCGGCGCAGGCCTTCCAGGGCTGAACTGGCGACACGCACCTCGCAACCCAGGCGCTTGAGCATCTGCGAGCAGACTTCCTGGTTGACGGTGTTGTCCTCGATGACCAGCACGGCCTTGTTGATGCGGGTGGCCTCCTGGGCCGCATCGCCGCGGTCCGCGGAAATGCCCAGGATGGCCTGGCGCAATTCCGCCTTGCGCAAGGGCTTGGCCACGAAACGCTGGAAGCCCACGTCCTGAGCGCGGCGCACGTCGTCGGGCGAAGACACCGACGACAGCAAGATCATTTTCAGCTTGGGGTAGCGGCCGCTGGTGCGCACGGCCTCGGCCAGGCCCATGCCGTCCAGGTTGGGCATGTTCATGTCGACCAGGGCCAGGTCGAAAGGCGCATCTTGCGTGGGGTGGGCCATCAGCACATTCAGGGCCTCACGGCCATCGATGGCTTGCACCACGTTCATGCCCCAGGCGGTCAGCATGTTCTCGATCACGGTGCGGTTGGTGTCGTTGTCGTCCACCACCAGCACGTTGTAGGAGGGCATGTCGGGCTCTTCCAGCATGGCCATGTCGGCCTGGGTGGTGCCAACGCAAACGGGCACGCGGAACAAGAACTCGGAGCCGACGCCTGGTGCGCTGTGCACTTCAATCTGGCCGCCCATCAGCTCGACCAATTGCTTGGAAATGGCCAAGCCCAGGCCCGTGCCGCCATAGCGCCGCGCCATGCCGCCATTGGCCTGCACGAAGGCGCTGAACAGGCGGGGCACGACTTCGGACGGGATGCCGATGCCGGTGTCACGCACCATGAATTCGAGCTGCATGGTCTCGAGGCTGCCGGGCTTGGGCAACTCGACCGCACCGCCGATGGCCCGGCGGATGTCAACCACGATTTCGCCGTGCTCGGTGAACTTGATGGCGTTGGCCACCAGATTGGTCAGGATCTGGCGCAGGCGCAGCGGATCGCCATGGATGACCGAAGGCAGGCCGGGCTGCTCGCGAAAGCTCAGCTCCAGGCCTTTCTCATGGGCGCGGGGCGCCATCAGCTCCAAGGTGTCTTCCACCAAGGTGCGCAGCACGAAGTCGCAGGTGGCCAATTCAAGCCGGCCGGCCTCGATCTTGGCGAAGTCGAGGATGTCGTTGATGATTTCGAGCAGGCTTTCGCCCGAGCGGTAAACGGCCTGCGCAAAACGGCGCTGCTTGTCGCTCAGTGGGGTGCCCAGCAGCAGCTCGGTCATGCCCAGGATGCCGTTCATGGGGGTGCGGATTTCGTGGCTCATGTTGGCCATGAACTGGCTCTTGGCCTGGCTAGCGGCCTCGGCCATGTCGCGGGCGCGCTGCAACTCCAGCGCCTGGCCATGCTCGTCGGTCACGTCCGACACCAGACCGTAGATGCGCGATTGGCCATCGGGAAGGCGGCGGGCGCGGGTGCGGTGGCGCAACCAGCGCAGGCCTTTTTCAGGGTGCTGCAGGCGCAGCAGGGCGTCGGTCGGCTGGTCCTGGTCTTCCATGGCCTCTTGTTCGATCAACAAGGGCTGGTCTTCGGGCACCACCAGGGATTTGAGCCGGTCCGGGTGCGCCAGGATGTCTTCGGCCGACACCCCCCACAGGTCTTGCGTGCGGTGGCTCAGGTAGAGATAACTGGCGCGGTGCTCAGTGGCCACGTAGACGCAATCGTCCATCGATTCGACCAGTTCACGGAAGCGGCGCTCGGACTCTTCCAAGTCGGCCTGGGCTTGCCGCGCGGCGGTGATGTCGCGCACCAGCGAGATCAACAAGCGGGGGCGGCCGTTGCTGTGGCGCAATGCGAAATGGCGGGCGTTGACGATGCGTTGCTGCGAGGCGTTTTGCCACTGGAAGTCGTGCTCGATGGTCTGGCCCGTTTCCAGGGCCTGCTGCATCGGGCCTTCGGTCAAGTGCAGCACCGACTCGCCCAGCGCCTGCGTGATCGATTTGCCGACCACCTGATCGCGTTGCAGCTTGAACTCGATCTCGGTGTAGCGGTTGATGGCCACCACATTGAGGTTGACCGGATCAAGCACGAACAGGCTGACGGGCAGGTTGCCCAGCAGGGCTTCCAGGAACTCGCGCTCCTGTTCGCGCACATGCTCCTGCGCCTTGCGTTTGGTGATGTCGTTGAAGAGGCAGACGTACTGGCTGCGCCCGCCCGACTCGTCCAGCATCTGGATGGCGTCGATCTCGCCCCAGTAGCGGGTGATGAGTTGGCCACCCTGGCGGGCCGCCTCGTAGGCCAGGCGGAAAGGCACGCCGCGGGCCAGGTGGTCTTCCAGTTCGCGCACGGTGGTCGGGGCGCTGACTTCCTGCTCCAGCAGATCACCGAGCTTGCGGCCCAGGACCTTGTCCTCGGGCCAGCCGGTCAGGGCGACGAAGGCACTGTTGATCCACTCGATGGTGCCGTGGCGGTCGGTGATGGCCACGCCGCTGCTGATGCGCGAGGCCACCAGGGCCAGGCGGCCCAGGTGTTCGGCGCTGGTGGCCATGTGGGCCAGGTTGGCATCGCGCTGGGCCACAAAACCCAGTTGGATGGCGGCGATGTCCAGTACGCGCGACAGGCCCAAGCAGTCCTGCTGGGGGTCGTCAAACTCCAGCAGGGCCAGTGGCCAGCCTTCGACCGACACAGGCACGGCAAGCACTTTGTGCGTCTGGGGTGAGCGCCAGGGGCAGCTGGACAAGGCCGGCAACTCACCCGCACCCTGGGCTGAGCTGGGTCGCAATGTGGTCAGTGCCTGGCCCAGCGGGCGTTCGTCGCGGTGGGTGGTGGCAATGGCGGTGACGTCGATGATGTCGCCAGCGTCGCTGTCGGCGTTGACCCAGGGGCGCAACAAGGCGGATTCGCCATTCCAGCCATCCACCCTCAGGCAGACCCAGGCTTTGGAGCCCACATGCTGGTGCAGGGTTTGCCCGACCCGCTGCAGCGCTTGCGCCAGGGAATTGGCGCCATGGGCGGCCTCAACGATTTCCTGGCTCAGCGCCAACCAGCGTTGTGCCTCGGCGTTGTCTTCAGGCGACACTCTGGCCAGCAATTCCTCGTCCAGGGCGGCTTCGGGGGGGCGGGTGGTGCCCGGCTGGTCGGCTGCCGGCTCCTGACGCTGGCGGGCCAGATAGCCAATGCCGGCGGATGCCCAGCCGGCCAAAGCCAGTCCAAGCCCGCTCAAACCCCAACCCACGACCGCCACGGTCGTCATGACCAGGGCACTCAGGGTGAGAATAAAGGTCCAGGTGAAGCGCATGATTTCCTTGTTCGGGGATATCGCGTGACGATCCTTGGGAAAGTCAGCCCCCTTGCCTGGAGAACGCAGGGGCATACTGTGTCTAATCGTTAACTAATCACGGACTTTACAGGCACAGTGAAATGGTCAACCAGCAGAAGAAACCCCTTGCGGTCCTTCTTACAATGATTTGAATGCCGGGTAATCATCCTTTTCCAAGCCAGAAATCCTTCCGCCGCGAGTCTCGAGTCCTTTTATTGGGGTGGGGCGCGGTGGGTTTGTTGACGCTTGTCGCGATGGTGCTGCTGGGCGCACCGGTCTGGGCTCACAGCCTGTTCCTGTTGCTGTGGTGTGTGGTGTGGGCGACGGCCTTGGCTTGGTTACCCGCACCAGTTGCCGAAATCATCCCCGCTGAACCGTCGGCTCCGGCTGTTGCAGCGATGAGTCAAGCCGATCAGGCCGAGCTCCTGCCCTGCACCGACCAAGTGCCCGCCATGAGCGAATCCGACCAGGAGGTGCTGCGCTATGCCTTGTCGCACGACCTGCGGGCGCCCTTGCGGGTGGTCGACGGCTTCACACGCATCCTCAAGGAAGACTACGGCAAGGTGCTGGACCGCGTGGGCAACGACCACCTGGACCGCGTGCTGGCGGCTTCCAGCCGCATGAACGGCATGATTGACGCCATCCTGGCGCAGGCGCAACTGGCCCGCGAACCCGTGGCACGCGAGCGCATTGACCTCAGTGTGCTGGCCAAGGAGGTTGTCAAGGATTTGTCTGACCTGGACCGTGATGAGGGCCTGGTGACCGGGCAGGCCAGCCGTCGGGCGGAGTTCAAGGTGACCGAGGGCATGGTGGCCGAGGCCGATCCCACGCTGGTGAGGCGTGTGCTCGACAACCTCATGGGCAACGCCTTGAAATACAGCGCCAAGGTCGAGCATCCCTGCATTGAAGTGGGGGTGATGCCCGCCACCAATCCCGCCGTGTTCTACGTGAAGGACAACGGTGCCGGGTTTGACATGCAGCATGCCGACAAGTTGTTCGGCTTGTTCCAGCGCCTGCACAGTGCCAAAGAGTTTCCGGGCACGGGGGTGGGGCTGGCGGGCGTCAAGAACATCATCTCGCGCCACGAAGGCCGGGTGTGGGCGGAAGCCCAGTCAGGGCAAGGTGCTTGTTTTTACTTCACGCTGATCAGCGCTGCCCAGGCGCAGGCCCAAGGCCGACAGGGCTGAGCGCCCGGGTTCTTCGCGGTCAGCTCAAGGGGCCCAGGCCCGACAGCACTTCCTGCGCATCCAGCAAGCGTTCGCACCAGGCTTCGACCGAGCGGCCTTCTTGCTGTGCCTGTTTGCGCAGCCGATCCAGGGCCTGACCCCGGCCCAGCGAGTGGCGGTGCATGACGATGCCCACGGCCAGGGCCACCGTTTGTGCCAAGGGATCGGCGCTGGACGACGACGAAGCGGATGACTTGGCCTGGGTGGCGGTTTCTGTGGCCTGAGCCTCGGCCTCGGCGGCCGTTTTGCGCCGGTTGGCGAAGGCGGATTCCACCGCGGGCACGATCTGCTGGATGTCCAGGGGCTTGACCAGGTAGGTCACCGCGCCCAGTTCCTTGACCTGCGCCACCGTGGCTTCGTCGGCAAATGCCGAGAGGAACATGAAAGGGATCTGGCAGTACTCGCGCAAGTAGGCGGCCACATCGAAGCCGGTTTTGCCTTCCATGCGGATGTCCAGCAGGGCCAGTTCGGGCTTGTGTTCGTGGGCCAGCAGGATGGCGTCGTCGCCGTTGTCGGCGTCGATCACCTCATAGCCGGCTTGCGAGAGGCCGTGGGTCAACGTGGCCAGCACCAGCCGATCATCGTCCACCACCAAAATTTTGCCTTTGTGATTCACGTACATCCTCATTGGGCCCGGAAGCCCTGGAACGCTACGGAGACCTCCCCGGTCTCAGATCACGTCAAGACTGCTTCACCATGTTGTCGACCGTCCATCGGCGCTTATTTTTCTATTTTGCACGGCATTCCTCTTTCATTGTGGCCAAAGTGCAATCTGCTGACCAGAGGGCGCACCCAGCATTTGGGGGGTGGGCACCAAACTGACGCCTGGTGGATTCAGTTCGATCCGGGTCACGACCTGTTCGCCTTCCTGGATCATGCTCAATTTGGAGCTGCGGCGGGGCAGCAGGGCGCGGACCAGGCCCAGGCCAGACACGCCGCCGGGCACGCGGTGCACGTTGAAGCCTTCAGGCAATACCCCGGTGTTGCGGATCTCGATGCAGACCTGCAACTCGCTGCAGATCATGGTGCAGGTCAGGGCCTCGGCGGCCCGGCCGTGCTTGTGCGCATTCGTGAGCAACTCGTTCAGGCTGAGCGCGATGGGGATGGATTCGGCCTCGGGCAGTTGCCATTCCGAGGCGTTGCTGCCCTCCACCTCCAGGGTGATGGTGCGGCTGAAGGTGCGCTGCACCGAATGGGCAATCGCTTCAATGACGTTTTTAAGGCGCAAGGGCCCGCCCGCGCCCACCTGCAGGCCGTAAACCTGGGCAATGGCCTGCACCTGGCCCACCACTTCAGAAATGGCCGAGGCCACTTCGGGTTTGCGGGCCGCGATCTGCTGCAACAGGCCAGCCACGCCCTGCAGGTTATTTTTGATGCGGTGATGCACTTCCTTGACCAGCATTTCACGCTGCGCAATGGCCGCCTCGAGGCGGGCTTGCTCGGCGGCGCGCTGTTCGCTTACATCCGAGGCCACCAGCAGCAGCTGGTCGGCGGTCTGGCCGTCATGCGAAAGGGGGAGGTAGCTCACGTCCCAGGTCTGCACGCCCGAGCCTTGCTCGAACTTGTACTCGCGTTGCAGCGGCTTGGCTGAATCGAGCGCCCGGAGCATGTCGGCGCGCAGCTGACGGCCGCGGTCGGCACCATGGATCTCTTCAGGGGTGAGCCCGGCGGCCTTGGCGGGTTCGATCTTCATGAAGGCCGAAGCGGCCTGGTTGGCCTGGATAACGGTCAGGGTCTTGGCATCGCAAAGCGTGATGGTCATGGGCGCCATCTCGATGATCCGCTGCAAGGTGGCTTGAGCTTCGACCGTGAGGGCTTCGGCCTCGCGGCGTCGGTCAATGTCCATCAGGGCATAGGTGATCTGGCGTTCATTGAACTCGCCCAGGGTGACCACGGCGTTGCCCACTACCCAGAACACGCGCCCGTCGCGGCCCATGACCTGGCACTCGAAGGTGTGGGATTGGCCGTCGAGCAGGTCGTCCAGGTAGCCGGTCAGGCGGAAAGGGTGGTCGATGTCTGGCGTGGCGACGGTGCTGAGCGGGTGGCCCAGAAAATCAGGCAGGTCACCACCAAACATGCGCCGGGCCGAGCGGTTCATCCAGGCGATGCCGCCCGAGTCCAGCGTCACGATGCCCACAAACACCGAATCGAGGATGGCGCGGGTGCGGTCGGCCTGCAGCGTGAGGTTCTGCTCGGCGCGATGGCGGTCGTCGACGTTCACAAAGGAGGCGATGAAGCCCTCTTCGGCTTGGTCGGGCTTGACCAGGCGCAGGTTGACTTCGGCCCACAGGGGCGTGCCGCGCGGATGCCGCAAGGCGCGCTCGCCTTGCCAATGGCCTTGCTCAGCCAGCTGCGCCAGGATCTGGTCGTCGGTCCGGGCCAGGGTGCTGGTGTCGACATCGGTGATGTACAGGCTGGCGAGCGGCCGGCCGGCCATGTCCTGGTGGTCCAGGCCCAGCAAACTGGCCAGGGCCGGGTTGGCGCTTTGCACTAGGCCATCGCGCACGAAGGCGATGCCCACGCCAGACATGGTGAACATCAGATCGCGGTCGCGGCCCAGGGCCTCCAACTGCGCCTGCTGCGAGCGGATGCGCGTGATGTCCGACAGCACCGCGATGACTTCCAGCGGGTCGGTGCTGGGGCCGATGCGGCGCACCGAGAGGGCATACCAGCGCGTGGGAAAGCCCGGTGCGACGATCTCCAACTCGCTCTCAAACTGGCCGGTGTTCTGCAGTTCGACGGTGGACTGATCGACCACGCGGCGGATGCGCGGATCGCTGTCCAGCAGGGCGTCCAGGTGCTGGCCGGTCAAGGTGCCGGGGCTCAAGCCCAGCATGCGTTCGAAGCGCCGGTTGCAGCGCACCAGGATGTTGTCGCGCAGGTAGGCGATGCCGGCGGGGCTGCTTTCAAGGATGGTGCGCAACTCGTGCAGCAACTGGTCCTGGTCGAACTCCATCAGGCCGGTGGGTTCACCGCTGGTGTTGGTGAAGTCAGGCGGCCTTGGGGTCTGCACCACGAAGGCCATGGGATTGGTGTCGTGCACCACGCACAGAAAACGCTCCGGCAGGCCCGGCACGGCGGGGTGCGCGTGCACTTGGCTGCGCAGATAACGCTGGTTCGGGGTGCCTTGGTCGATGCAGGCCAGGTTGGTCAGCGGCGGGGCGCCTGGGGCCAGACCGATCAGGGCCAAAGGGGCATCCCAACCAGTGAGCCGCTGCAGTGCTTCAGTCGCGTGACTCAGCAAGGCGCCAGGGGCTGGCGCCTTGCCGAACAAGCCGGCGAAGGCCGCGTTGCTGCGCAGCAAGTGGCCATGCTCGTCAAACTCGATCAGGGCCTGGGGGACCAGATCGAACCAGGCATCGTCAGTGCGTTGAGTCATGGCCAAGACGGTGGTTCTCAGGCATCAGCTTTGGGCACAACGGTCACCCCCGGCAGCTTGCCCGAGTAATCCTTGGGCAGCTTGGACAGGCCGGCTGCCAAGCGCTGGGCCATGCCCTTGTACAGCCCCGCCACCTTGCCGGTCGGGTCGGCGGCGACCGTGGGGTTGCCACTGTCGGCTTGCTGGCGGATGTTCAGGTCCAGGGGCATGGAGCCCAGCGAGGGCACGCCGGTTTCCTCGGCCAGGCGCTTGCCGCCGTCTTCGCCAAAAATGTGGGCTTCGTGGCCGCAATTGGGGCAGTGGTAAGTGGCCATGTTCTCGACCACACCCAGCACCGGCACGCCCACTTTTTCGAACATGCGCAGGCCCTTGCGGGCATCCAGCAGAGCGATGTCCTGCGGGGTGGTGACCACCACGGCGGCGGTGAGTGGTGCGCGCTGGCACAAGGTCAGGTGGATGTCGCCGGTGCCGGGCGGCATGTCGACGATCAGGTAATCCAGGGGCTTGTCGGGCGTGCCCCAGCGGGTCTGGCGCAGCAGTTGTTCGACCGCCTGCGTCGCCATGGGGCCGCGCCAGATGGTGGGGGCGTTTTCATCGATCAGCAGGCCAATCGACATCATCTGCAGGCCATGGTTGCGCAGTGGCTCGATGCTCTTGCCGTCGGGGCTGTCGGGCCGGCCGCTCAGGCCCATCATCAGGGGCTGGCTGGGGCCGTAGATGTCGGCGTCGAGCATGCCCACGCTGGCGCCCTCGGCCGCCAGGGCCAGGGCCAGGTTGATGGCGGTGGTGCTTTTGCCCACGCCGCCTTTGCCGGAGGCAATGCCGATTAGGTTTTTCACCCCCGCCAAGGGCGCTTGCCCGCGAGGGGGCGCATGGGTTTGGATCTGGGTGGCCCAATTCACTTCGACGCTGGTGATGCCGGGCACATCGTCCAGGGCTTGCATCACCAGGGCCGTGTAGGCGGGCCACTGCGACACCGCCGGGTAGCCCAGGGTGATGTCGACCGTGGCCTGGCCTTGCTCCACCCGCAGCGATTTGAGCTGCTTGCCGCTGACCCAATCCTGACCAGTCAAGGGATCGATGACGGCGCTCAGGGTGGTGCGCGCGGCGGTTTCTAAGGCGGTGGGTGCAGGTAGGGTCATGCTGGCGGAGGCGGTGGGCAGGCGGGACGGGAGCAGGGCGATAAAACTAATCCAGGCAGGCAGTCTAGCGCGGCCTAAAATCAAGGACTTTTCCCAAGCCCTTGTCGCCATGCCACGTCAGCTCTTTGTCACGACAGCCCTGCCTTATGCCAACGGCCACTTTCATGTGGGCCACATCATGGAATACATCCAGGCCGACATCTGGGTCAGGTTCCAGCGCATGCAAGGGCACCGCGTTCACTTCGTTGGGGCCGACGACGCCCACGGCGCCCCCATCATGATCGCGGCTGAAAAAGCTGGCAAGACGCCGCAACAGTTCGTTGCAGACATCGCGGCGGGCCGCAAGCCTTACCTGGATGGCTTTCACATCGCGTTCGACCATTGGTCGTCCACCGACAGTGCCGAAAACCATTCACTGGCCCAGGAGATCTACGTGGCCCTGCGCGAGGCCGGCCTGATCAGCGTGCGCCCGGTCGAGCAGTTCTTCGACCCCGAAAAAAGCATGTTCCTGCCTGACCGCTTCATCAAGGGCGAGTGCCCCAAGTGCGGCGCCAAAGACCAGTACGGCGATTCATGCGAGGTGTGCGGCGCGGTCTATTCGCCAATTGAACTGAAGAACCCCTATTCAGCCCTGAGCGGCGCCACGCCAGTGCGCAAGACCAGCGACCACTACTTCTTCAAGCTGTCAGACCCGCGCTGCGCCGAGTTTTTAGAGGCCTGGACGCAGGACGGCAAACTGCAATCCGAAGTGGGCAACAAGATCCGCGAATGGTTCACCAAGGATGAAAACGGCGAAGGTGGCCTGAGCGATTGGGACATCAGCCGCGATGCGCCTTATTTCGGCATCGAGATCCCCGATGCCCCGGGCAAGTATTTCTACGTGTGGCTGGACGCGCCCATCGGCTACCTGGCTTCGCTCAAAAGCTACTTTGCCCACGGCGGCCCCAAGGCCAAGTATGGCGAGACCCGCAGCTTCGACGAGTTCATGGCCGACCCGGCCGTGGAGCAGGTGCATTTCATCGGCAAGGACATCACCTACTTCCACACGCTGTTCTGGCCCGCGATGCTGAAGTTCAGTGGCCGCAAGTTGCCCAACCAGGTCAATGTGCACGGCTTCATGACCATCAACAACGGCGACAAGATGAGCAAGAGCCGGGGCACCGGCCTGGACCCGCTCAAGTACCTGGGCTTGGGCATGAACCCCGAGTGGCTGCGTTACTACATCGCCGCCAAGCTCAACAGCAAGGTCGAGGATGTCGACTTCAACCCCGAAGACTTCGTGGCCCGCGTCAACAGCGATCTGGTGGGCAAGTACGTCAACATCGCCAGCCGCTGTTCCAACTTCATCCACAAGTACTTTGAAGGCAATCTGGCGCACCTGGGCTCGGGCGACGAAGGCAAGCTGCAAGAGATGATCCCGCTGCAGGCCGTGATCAGCCGCGAGGCCGTCATCGCCGAATCGCTCGACAAGCGCGAGTTCGGCAAGGCCCTGCGCGACATCATGGCCGCGGCCGATGAGATCAACCAGTATTTCGACACCGCCAAGCCCTGGGAGCTGGCCAAGGACAGCGCCCAACACGCCGCCAACAGTGCCCTGCACGAAGTGCTGTCGGCTTGCATGGAAGGCTTCAAGTACCTGACGCTGTTCCTCAGCCCCATCTTGCCGGATGTGACCCGCCGCGCCTTCGACTTCCTGGGCTTCGACCAGCCTTTGACCTGGGCTGAGCGCGCCACGCCCGTCACCACGATCCGCAAGTACGAACACCTGATGACCCGTGTCGATCCGAAGATGCTGGAAGCCTTGTTCGAGCCGCCGGCGCCCCCTGTTGCCGAAACGCCCAAGCCTGGCGGCGAGGAGATCGCCCCCACCATCACCATCGACGACTTCGCCAAGGTCGATCTGCGCATCGCCAAGATCGTCAACGCCGAGCACGTCGAAGGCTCCGACAAGCTGTTGCGCCTGACCCTGGACGTGGGCGAAGGCCGGATGCGCAATGTGTTCAGCGGCATCAAGTCGGCCTACAAGCCGGAAGACCTGGTCGGCAAGCTGACCGTGATGGTGGCCAACCTGGCGCCGCGCAAGATGAAGTTTGGCGTCAGCGAAGGCATGGTGCTGGCCGGTTCTCACGCTGATGAGAAAGCCAACCCGGGCATCTATGTGTTGGAGCCATTTCCCGGCGCACAACCCGGAATGCGCGTCCGCTAAACCAAGGATTGGCACAAGGCTTGCTCACCTGGACTCCCCATATGAGCCGCCTTCTGCCGACGAATTGGATCAAACGCCTGGGCCTCGACCTGGCCCCTTTTCGGCCCCGCTTGCTGGACGATCTCAAGGGCTACACCCGCGGTCGTTTCATGACCGACCTGGGAGCGGGCCTCACGGTCGGCATCGTGGCCTTGCCATTGGCCATGGCCTTCGCGATTGCCTCAGGCGTCAAGCCTGAAGCCGGCTTGTTCACAGCCATCATTGCGGGCTTCCTCATCTCGGCACTGGGTGGCTCCAGTGTGCAAATTGGCGGGCCGGCAGGCGCCTTCATCGTCATCGTCTATGGCATCGTTGAGCACTACGGTGTGGCCAACCTGCTGATCTCCACGGTGCTGGCGGGCATGCTGCTGTTCGTGCTGGGCCTGTTCCGCCTGGGCGTGCTGGTGCGCTACATCCCGGTCAGCATCGTCATTGGCTTCACGAATGGCATCGCCGTGCTCATCGCGCTGTCGCAGTTCAAGGATCTGCTGGGGTTGAGCCCGCAGCACATGCCGGCCGATTTTGTCGGGCAGCTCCGAACCATCGGCGCCCATGCGCACCAGTTCAATCCCTTTGCCCTTGGCCTGGGTGTGCTGACGGTGTTCAGCCTTTGGGCCTGGCCACGCGTGTTTTCGCCCGGGCGCCTGCCCAAGGTCATGCTGGAGGCGCGCAGCTTCCGCCTGGCATCGCGCATGCCCGGGCCCATGGTGGTTTTACTCGTGCTGACCGTGGTGGCGGCGTTGCTGCAACTGCCCGTGGCCACCATTGGGTCGCGCTTTGGCGGCATCCCGCAGGCCTTGCCGCAGCTGGCCTGGCCTGATTTCAGTTGGGAGGGCGTGCGCAACCTGTTCATTCCCACCATCACCATCGCTTTGCTGGGCGCCATCGAGTCGCTGCTGTGCGCGCGCGTGGCCGACAACCTGACCGACCTCCGGCGCCACAACCCCAACCAGGAACTGATGGCGCAGGGCGTGGCCAACATGGTTGCGCCTTTTTTTGGCGGCATCCCAGCCACGGGCACCATCGCGCGCACGGTGACCAATGTGCGAGCCGGCGCCACCAGCCCTGTGGCAGGCATGGTGCACGCGCTGGCTTTGCTGCTGATCGTGCTGGTGGCCGCGCCCCTGGCGGTTCATGTGCCTTTGCCGGTGCTGTCGGGCATCTTGCTGTTCGTGGCCTGGAACATGGGCGAGTGGCGCGAGTTCATCAAGCTGCGCCACTTCAATTACACCTACCGCACCATCCTGATCGGCACCTTTTTGCTGACGGTGATCTTCGACCTGACAGTGGCGGTGGAGGTGGGCCTGGTGCTGGCCTGCGTGTTCTTCATTTACCGCATGAGCACCTTGTTCCGCATCGAATCCCTGGCGATGGTCGATCCGCAGATTGCGGTGTTCAAGCTGTATGGCGTGCTCTTTTTTGGCGCGGTGGGCAAGGTCGAGGACCTGGCCGAGCAGGTGCCAGCAGAGGCCCGTGTGGTGGTGCTGGAAGCCCACCGCTTGATCTCGATCGACACTTCCGGACTGGAGGCCCTGCTGCAATTGCGCCGCGCTTTGGCTCGCAAAGACATCCCTCTGGTGTTGTGCGAAGTCAATGAGCAGCCGCTGGGCTTGATCCACCGTGCCCACCACGACGAAACCCTCGGGCCCGCCAACGTGGTCACCGATCTGCCCTCGGCCTTGCTGAGGGCGCGCCAGCTGCTCCCGGCGGCCGGCCACTCTATGGGTTCACAGCAATGACGCGAACAGGTTCAGGCAGAGCAGGGTGGTGTCGGGCGAACGAGCCAGGGTGATGGCTTGGTCGGGGTGCTGAAGTGCTTGCAGCAAGGTGGTCAGATCCCGCTTGTGACCTTGCGGGCCCAGGGTTACCAGCCGCTGCAAGGCTTGCCGCCAGGCATCGATTTGCTTTGGATCGGGGGCTTGGCTGGCGGCCAGCTCGCTCACGGCGTCGGTGAGCTGCTCCAAAGTCGGGGCCAGCTCAAAAGGCGTGTTCAGGCTCGGGGATGCGGCGGCCGAAGGTGCCTCGCCCGCAGCTTGGCGCGCCAGGCGGTCGCCACGGTGCGCCTTGGTCTGGGTGTCCAGCCACAGGCCGTGCCGCGCCACCCAATCCCGCGCCATGTGGATGACCGCCATGGGGTGGCCGTCGACCAGTTCGATCTCCAGCTCGCGCACCGGCACGCTCAAGTGACCTGCGTGGATGTGACCCAGGTCCAGGGCCAGCTCGACGACGCCGGCTTGGGACGTGCCCTGGCCGGCGCTCACGCGGGCGGTTTGGCGTTGGATTTCAGTACGGTACAGCTCGACCAGGCCGGTGCGCTCACCCCGGCGGTCATGAGCCGTGTCCCAGGCCAGCGTCTTGACCAGGGACGCCTCGGCGGGCGAACCCAGGTGCAGGCTCAAATCGATCCGGGCGGCACTGCCTTCGGCTGGCGCGGGGGCGGGCTGGTTGTCCTCCAGCCGGACCATGGTGTTGGCGCCCGAGGCTTTCAACGTTTGAACCCAGCGTTCGCCTTCCTTGCGCAAACGGAAGGCGCTGCGTGCCTGGCCCAGCCGGCGATCGGGCGTGTCGAAGTAATGCGCTTGAAGGCGCTCCCGCGCGTGGCCCGGCAAGCGTTCAATCTCGGCCGACAAAGGCCCGAGCGAATCGGCCGGGATCTGGAATTTAAGTTCGATTTCCTGCATAAGGGGCGATTGTGGTGGCGACGCGGCCCCCCGGGCGGCGCACTGCCCATAAAATGGCGGATTGATCCCCTCTTTTGACTGGTGCCCACCATGCCGCTTTTCTGGAAGCCCTACAAGTCTGACGTGACCCAGTTCATCGACAGCCTCAAGCAGCGCGACCCCCAGCTGGAAGACCGCCAGCGCCAGGGCCGTTCCCTGCTGTGGGACAAGGCCATCGACCGCGACGCCCAGCAGGATTTCCGCGAATCGAACGTGGCGCAGCAGCCCTACGTCTACCAAACCAAGGGCGACTGACGGTCGTGAGCGATCAGGTCCTGGACGAGAACCACCTGCCCGAGGTCGTTGACCGGGTGGCGATGGCACGCCTGTACGGCGAGCCCTTGTTCTCGATGCCGCTGGATTTGTACATCCCGCCCGATGCGCTCGAGGTCTTCCTAGAGACCTTTGAAGGCCCTCTGGACTTGCTGCTCTACCTGATCCGCAAGCAGAACTTCAACATCCTGGACATCCCGCTGGCCGACGTCACGCGCCAGTACCTGGCCTATGTCGACCAGATCCGCAAGCACAACCTCGAGCTGGCGTCTGATTATCTGCTGATGGCGGCCATGCTGATCGAGATCAAGTCTCGGATGCTGCTGCCGCCCAAGAAGTCGGAAGACGGTGAAGAGGCCGAGGATCCGCGCGCCGAACTGGTCCGCCGCCTGATCGAATACGAGCAAATGAAGCTGGCCGCGGCCGGGCTCACCCGCATCCCGCAACTGGGCCGCGATTTTCTGCGCGTGCAGGTGCACAACGACCCGTCCGTGCGCGTGCGCCATCCCGATGTCGCGCTGGTGGATCTGCGCGAGGCCTGGGCCGACATCCTCAAGCGCGCCAAGCTCAACACGCACCACATCATCACGCGCGAAGAGCTGTCGGTGCGCGAGCACATGGGCATCGTGCTGCGCCGGCTGCAAGGCCAACGCTTTGTCGAATTTGAGCACTTGTTCGATGTGACGCGCGGCCCGCAGGTGCTGGTGGTGACCTTCATCGCCATGCTGGAGCTGGGCAAGGAGCGCCTGCTCGAGATCACCCAGGCTGAAGCGTTTGCGCCCATCTACGTGCGCCTGGCCTACCACCCGGCCTGATCGTCGGTCATCGGCGCTCCGTGCGCTCCCAATCGGGCGGCGCCCACAGGTGCTTCAAGCGCAACCACAGCGGGCCTGGCCGCATCGCATCGCGCCCCATGGCCTGCCATTCGTGGAACATCATCACCAGCGGGTTGCTGGTGTGGATCTGTTTGACGATGCCGTAGTCGCAGGGCGCCTCTTCGGGCACAAAGCTGCCGAACAGTTTGTCCCAGATGATCAGCACACCCGCGTAGTTGCGGTCCAGGTACTGCGGGTTGCGGGCGTGGTGCACCCGGTGGTGCGAAGGCGTGTTGAAGATCGCTTCAAACCAACGCGGCATCTTGCGCACGGATTCGGTGTGCACAAAAAATTGGTAAGCCAGGCTCACGGCCACCACCAAAATCACGTGGCGCGTCTCGAACCCCAGCCAGGCCAGCGGTAACCAGAACACCCACATGCCTGAGATGGGGTAAGTGGGGCTTTGCCGCAGCGCAGTGGCCAGGTTCATGGTCTCGCCAGAATGATGCGTCACGTGGCTGGCCCACATCCAGCGCACACGGTGGCTGGCGCGGTGGAACCAGTAGTAGCAAAAATCTTGCGCCACCAGCAGGCCGACCACGCTCCACCAGGTGATGGGAATGTCAAACAGGCGGTGCTGGTAGATCAGGTCAAACAAGCCCACCAGCAGGGCCCAGGCAATGCCGTCGGCCACCGCGTGGCTCAAGGCCAGGCTGGTGTTGATGGCCGTGCCTTTAACCGTGTAGGTTTGCTGCTGCCGACGGTTCAGCCACCAAGCCTCGAGCGTCATGCAGGCCACGAAAACAGGACCCATCAGGAGCAGGAAAACCTTTTCCAGCCCGATTTGATTCAGCTGTGTCCACAACCCGGTCATGCCTTGTCCAACCATCCAAACGAGAAACCACCATGCTAGTCCCAGTCGCGGATGGGCGCTTGCAGAATTTCCCGCGCACGTGGTGGCTTGTCGGCCTAGAATCGCGCCACTTTGGCACCAGACCCGCGCGACATGAGTTCAGTGACCCCCGCCGCCTTGCCTGCCCGCAAGCCCTTGAACCTGCACCGCTTGCGTGAGATGCATGCGCAGGGTGAAAAAATCACCATGTTGACCTGCTACGAGTCGTCCATGACCCGGCTGCTGGATGACTGCGGTGTGGATTGCATCCTGGTCGGCGACTCGCTGGGCATGGTGGTGCAAGGCCAGTCCAGCACGGTGCCCGTCTCTCTGGACGAGATCATTTACCACACACGGTGTGTGGTGCGTGGCAACCGCAACACCTGGGTGCTTGGCGATCTTCCGTTTGGCAGTTACCAAGAAAGCCGCGAACAGGCCCTGCGCTCCAGCGTAGCCTTGATGCAGGCTGGCGCCCAGATGGTCAAGCTGGAAGGCGGCGGCTGGACGGCCGACACCGTGCACTTCCTGACCGAGCGGGGCATTCCCGTGTGCGCCCACCTGGGCTTGACGCCGCAAAGCGTGCACGCCTTGGGCGGCTACCGCATTCAAGGCCGCGATGCCGCGGGCGCCGAGACCTTGCGCCGCCATGCCAAGGAGCTCGCGCAGGCCGGCGCCGCCATGGCGGTGCTGGAGCTGATGCCCTCCGATGTGGCCGCCGCGGTGCAGACTGACAATCCCGGCATGATCACCATCGGCATTGGCGCGGGCCAACGCACGGCCGGCCAAGTGCTGGTGCTGCACGACATGCTCAACATCACGCGGGGCAAGCTGCCACGCTTCGTGCGCAACTTCATGGCCGAGGGCGGTTCGATCGACGACGCCATTCGCCGCTTTGTGTCGAGCGTGAAAGACGGCAGTTTTCCTGACGAAGCCATTCACGGTTATTGATCATGAAGATCATCCACACCATTGCCGAATTGCGCGCCACCGTGGCCGAGGCCACCAGCGCGCCCGTGTTCGTGCCCACGATGGGCAACCTGCACGAAGGCCACCTGGCATTGATCCGCCAGGCCCGCGGCATCGCCGACCAGGGGGGCTGGGGGCGTGGCATGGTGGTCGCCAGCATCTTCGTCAACCGCCTGCAGTTTGGCCCGAACGAAGATTTTGACCGCTACCCCCGCACCTTGGCCCGCGATGCCGAGCTGCTGGCTGGCGCCGGTTGCGACGTGGTCTTCGCGCCCGATGAGGCCGAGCTTTACCCCGAGCCGCAAGGCTACAAGGTGACGCCGCCAGAGGCCTTGGCCAATTTGCTAGAGGGCGAGTTCCGCCCCGGTTTTTTCACGGGCGTGTGCACCGTGGTGGCCAAGCTGTTCAACATCGTGCAGCCGCGTGCGGCGGTGTTCGGCAAAAAGGATTACCAGCAGCTGATGGTGATCAAGGGCATGGTGCGCCAGATGGCCTTGCCCATCGACATCGTGGGTGGCGACACGGCGCGGGCCGATGACGGCTTGGCGCTGTCATCCCGCAATGGCTACCTGAGCCCGGAGGAACGTGCCCAGGCGGTGCAACTGTTGCAAGCTTTGCAGCGGGTGCGTGACCTGGTTCGGGCGGGCCGGGCCGGCTTGCCCTGCGAGGGCTTGGCGAAGATCGAAGCGCAGGCTCTTGAGAAGCTTGGGCAGCAGGGTTGGGTGCCCGATTACGTCAACATCCGCCGCCAGCGCGATCTCTTGCCGCCATCGGCTGAGGAATTGCTGGGCAGCGAGCCTCTGGTGGTGGTGACCGCCGCCAAGTTGGGCAAGACCCGGCTGATCGACAACCTCGAAGTCTGAGGCCCCCTCACAGGGTGTTCAAGAAGGCCACCACCTCGTCTTGCTTGCGGCTGCGCTTCATGGGCGGCAGGCTTTGCCAGATGCGACGGCCATAAGGTTTTTCGATCAGCCTGACGTCGCCGATCATGAGCACGCCTCGGTCGGTCTCGCTGCGGATCAAGCGGCCGGCGCCCTGTTTGAGCGCGATGATGGCTTGGGGCACCTGGTGTTCCATGAAGGGGTTGCCACCCTCGTTCTCCAGCAGCTCTAAGCGCTTGGCCAGCACCGGGTCGTCGGGCGGCGCGAAGGGCAGTTTGTCGATCACCACCAGGGTCAGGGCGTCGCCCTTGACGTCGATGCCTTCCCAGAAGCTGTGGCTGCCCACCAGCACGGCGTTGCCCGCGCGCCGGAAGTCGTCCAGCAAGGTGGGGCGGGGCGCATCGCCTTGCCGCAGCACGGGGAAGGGGTCGCCACCCTCCTCAAACAGTTTCTTGAGGTGATCGGCCGCGCGTTGCACGGCGCGGTGGCTGGTGCACAGCACGAAGGCGCGCCCACGGTTGGCGCGGATCAACGGCAAGGCGGCATCGACCAGGGCCTCGGTGTGGTTGGCCGCGCTGGGTGGTGGCAGGCCCTCGGGCACATACAGCATGGCCTGCGAGGGGTAGTCGTAAGGGCTGGACCAGGCCAGGCAGTGCGCATCTTCCAGGCCCAAGGCCTGGGTGAAGTGCGTGAAATCGTTTTTGACCGCGAGGGTGGCCGAGGTGAAGATCCAGGCACGGCGTGGCGCTTCGGCCGGCGGATTGGTGTCGTCGTCGCTTTCGCTGTGTTGGTTTTCTTCGGTCTCAAAAGCGTTGTCGACCAGGCCCAGGCGTTGACGCCGGAACACGTCGGCCACGGAGATGGGCGTGCGGTGCAGTTGCAGACCGTGGCTGCCCACGTCCACCCAGCACAGCTCAGGTTCGTTGGCACGCTCGGGGGCGCCCCAGGCCGACAAGCGCTGCATCAAGGCATGGGCGCGCCGCTGCAACTGGGCCAGGTCGGGGCTGCGGTCGGCCTGGGATTCCAGCGTGTCGCGCACCTCGGACAAGGCCTCGTGCAAGGTGAGCAAGGCGGCGTGCAGAGGGTGGGCGGCGCCGAGTTGGGGGTGGGCCAGGCGCTGCGTCTGCGGGCCGAAGCACAGGCGCAGGTCGCGGGTGGCGCGGTCGAGCGGTGCGAGCACATCGTTCCATTTGGCGCCGTCGCGGGCCTGGGTCTGGCCGGTGGCCAGCGTGTCGCGCAGCAGGTCCAGCAACTGCGCGGTTGAGACGGAATCGCCAAAGAACAGCGTGGCTGTGTCAGGCAACTGGTGCGCTTCGTCAAAGATGATGGTCTGGGCGTTGGGCAGCAACTCGGGCACGCCTTCTTCGCGCAGCATCAGGTCGGCGAAGAACAGGTGGTGGTTGACCACGACGACGTCGGCGTCCTGGGCTTCACGCCGGGCCTTCATCACGAAGCAGTCGGTGTAGTGCTTGCATTCACTGCCCAGGCAGTTCTCGCGCGTGGACGTGACCCGGGCCCAGATGGTGGCGTGCTCGGGCACGGTGGGGCACTCGGCCTTGTCGCCCGTGGGGCTGAGGTGGATGAAGCGGTTGATCAGGCCCAGGTCCTTGACCTCCTGGCGGCTGCTGAGCATGGCGTCCTGGTTGGCGCCGTTCAGGTGGTGCCAACACAGGTAGTTGCTGCGGCCTTTGAGCAAGGCCACCTTGACCGGCACGGCCAGGGCCGCGCGCACGGCGGGCAAATCGCGGTGAAAGAGCTGGTCTTGCAGCGCCTTGGTGCCGGTCGACACGATGACCTTGCCGCCTTCCAGCAAGGAGGGCACCAGGTAGGCGGCAGTCTTGCCCACGCCGGTGCCGGCTTCAAGCACCACGGTGCTGGCGTCGTGAATGGCCTGTGCCACCGCCTGCGCCATTTCGATTTGCTCGTGGCGCACGTGGTAGCCATCGAAGGCGCGGGCCAGGGGGCCGGAGGCGGAGAAAATCGTGGGCAGGTCCATGGTGGGCAAGAAGTGGCAGCGCCCATTGTCAGGCCTGCCGGTCTCCCTCCTTCAGGGGCTTGTGCGAACCACCGATGCGTTGAGTGCGCGCTCCAAGGTCTCGATGCAATCGCGGCGGTGGGCCTCAGACGAGCTTGATGAGCTGCCGCCCCAAGCGCTGGCCTTCAGCGCCGTCAGCAGGGCCCGGGCTTGTTCGCGGACCACCGAGCGCACATCGGCCCGGTTGCTGCCCGAGCGCAGCACCCAGGCGGACAAGCGGTTCACGTGTTCGCGCTGCAGGTTGCGCCGCCAAGGCGCATCATCACCCTGCGGGGCCGCCAGGGCGGTGCCCCACACGGCGTCCTTCACCCGCTGGTGCAGTTCGCGCACGGTCAGTGGGGCTTCACGGCGATCGCGCGTGCGGTCAATGTTGTCCAGCATGCGGTCGGCCAACCCATCTGCCATCAAGGTGTCCAGCACCAGGCGTTGCAATGAGAGCAGGGTGTCGGCGATGGAGAAATCCGTTCGCGCACCATTGCCTTCAACCCGCTCGAAATAGTCCGGGGCCATGCGGCGTTGCAGCCCGGGCGACAGGCTCAAGGCTTGGGGTGACAGCAGCTCAGCGGCAATCAAGTCCAGCGCTGCGCGTTGGGTGGCGGCGGGCAGGGGGTCCAGGGCGTCCCGGCCGCTGCCCACCGCGTTGCGGCGAGTGACCAGGCCCCCCACCTGGCGCAGCAGGATCTGCGAGGTGCGGGCGACGTCGCGCAGCGCATACGTGACCCGTCGGCGCAACAGGCTGGGGTCTTCGGGCGGGCTGGCTTTTTCCTGGGCCTGCCGGGCGATCAGGTCCTTGGCGATGACCAGGCGCTGGCGGGCAAAGACGACGGGATCGCGGCCCAGGTCAAAGGTCAACGATTGAGGATCGAGCCCGAGGTACTCGTCCTCATCGGTCCCGAAATCGAGCTTGTCCGACCAGGCCGGGTCGGCACTGCGCTGGGCAATGTGCTTCAAGGCGGCTGCTTCGTCGGTGCCCAAAGGCTTGTAGCCATATTCGATGGCCCAGTAGTCATAAGGCCCCAAAGTGGTTTGAAACGCTGCCGGTGCGGGCCGGCCGGGCGGGGGCAGGTTGATGGGGGCATAGTCCATCACCGAGGCGCTGTTGCCTTCGCGCAGCGTCAGCGCGGGGTCGGCCAGTTGTTCAGCGGTGTGCCAGCGCGAACCCCTGAAGTTATGCCGCAAGCCCAAGGTGTGTCCCACCTCGTGCATGGTCGTGTCTTTCAGGTAGGCCAGCACAAAGGCCTGCACGTCCGGGCTGTTCGGGTCCAGCCGACCTGATGGCGCGGCCATGAGGTCCAGGCCATAGCCCATTTGTTCGGCGGCTTCTGCTGCGTGCTCGCAGTGGTCTCCGGCCGAATGCGCCGAGGGCGCGGTGATGATCTCGCTGCGCAAGGTGCGGATCGCGCGGGAAGACAGGCTCTCCAAGGCAATGTCCGCTTGCAGGATCTCGCCCGTGCGGGGGTCCACATGGGTGGGCCCAATGGCGCCGAAGCCGGGTTGGCTGTTGGTCATCCAGCGCACGGTGGCCCGGACTGGCCCCGAGGTCTCGTCCACCTTGCCGGACGCGGGCACCCGCACCTGGATCGCGTTCATGATGCCAATGGCTTCAAAGGCTTTGTTCCACGCCAGGATGCCTTCGGTGATGACCGTGCGGTAGGCCAGCGGGATGTTGGGGTCCAACTGGTAAATGATGGGCTGCACAGGCTCGGACATGGCCGCGGCCGGGTCCTTCTTTTCAAGCCGCCAGCGGCTGATGAAGCGTTGCCGGGGGGTGCGGGCCAGATCCTGGGTAAAGTCGGCCACCGTGGTGGTGAAGTAGCCCACGCGCGGGTCGGCCGCTCGCGGTTTCATGGCGGTTTCGGGTAAGGACCTCAGGCTGTAGCGCACGTTGATGAACAGGCTGCGTGGGTCGGGCACGGAGGTGGGCACGCCGGGCGTCAAACCACCTGGCGAGCCACTGCCCGAGGCGATGGAGCTGGTTGCAAAGTGGTGCAGGATGTCAAAGCTCAGGTGATCGCTTTGGGTGCGAGCCACGGACAGGGCTGAGTTGCGTGAATCAAGTGCGTAGCTTTGCTTGTAGGCACGTTGCAGTTGCAGCCCCAGGCCCAGCATGTCGTTCACCCACAAGGGGTTGGCCTCGATCAGGATGGCGCCCGTTTGGGCCTGAGGCGCGCTGGCCACGCCCACGCTGGCTAGCAGGCTTGGCGAAAACGCCGCCTGAACGGCCAGCTCTTGCGGCGTGCCTTTTTGCGCGGTGTAGGCGGCGTTCATGGCCAGCAACTGCACCTGCTGTTGAACCCGGCGGAACTCTACCCACTGGGGCCGCCCCACCTGGGCCGACCGGCTGGTGATCAACCCGCCAAAGACCCCGGCCTCGCCAATGCCCGTCACCACGGTGGGCGACAGGAAGAACGCCCGCCCCAGATTGGCTGGCGTCAGCTCGATCCAGACCTTGTCTTGCCGCTTCCACAAAGGCAGCAGGCCGTCCATGCGCTCGGCGCCCTTGATGACCGACTCAAAAGCAGGGGCCGTTCCGGTGACGGGCGTTTGCGCAGGGGTGGCCGCGGTCGGAGGGACGGTGGGCGGCGATGTCCAGCCAATCAGTTGCACGGCACCGCTTTGCAAGGTGCTGCAGCCCGACATGGCCAGGGCCACGGTGGCGATCATCAGGGTGGAGCGGACGCAGTGCAGACTCATGAACGAACTTGGGAATGGCAGACCAATGGCCAGTATCAATAAAAAACCCGGCCCTTGCGAGTGCAGGGGCCGGGTTTGTGGCGAAGTCGCCGTCAGCTTACGGGGCGGGGTGTGGGAACCAGTCCTTGACGAAGGACAGTTGTGGGAAGTCTGTCACCGACAGGGGCCCGAAAGCCACGATGCACAGACCGATGGCCATGACCACCGGGGGCAGGATCCAACGCTCGTAGCGGCGGTAGAAACCCAGGTGCTTGACTTCGCGGTCGGCCAGGCTAACCTCGACCTCGCCGATCACTTGGCGCGTCAGCAACTGGTTCAGTGCAACGGGTGGCGACAGGTAGCCCAGCTCGAAAGCCACCAGCACCATCATCCAGAAATGGATGGGGTCGATGTTGTTGGCATAGGCGATCGGAGCCAGGGTGCCTGACACCAGCACGACAGCGCCGAACGGATCCATGATCATGCCCAGAACCACCATGGTCAAGACCAGGAAAGCCATCGCAGTCCAATGACTTTCAAACACTTGCGGGAAGTTGTTCATGACGCCCGAGCGCTCGATCACGCCACCCATCGCCAGTGACAAGGTCATCAGCGTGAGCAGGGCACCAATGTGGCCGATGGTTTCATTGGTGGCGAAACGGATGGAGCGTTCCACCCCTGGCTGGCGGTGGCTGGCATAGTCCGGCGTGATCTCGGTCTTGCCCTTGTTGATGATCTTGTCGAAGATCAGGATGATCAACAGCATGACCGGCATGATCGTGGGTGCCGTGATTTCATTCAGCTTGGTGTCCAGCCCGTACTGGTACAGGGCGATCACGACGACCACCACGCCCAAATAGGGCAGGGTGGGGATCACGGCGCGCAGGGTGCCGGGAATCGCCACGCGGAACGACTCGATCGAGGCGCGCTGCGGGCGCAACATCTGGGAGCCCAGGAAGAACAGCGTTGAGGTCAGCAGGAAGACGTAGAAGCCCCAGTGGTACAGGACGTTGGTCGTCACCTCTTTGTTCAGTGCGGCGATCAGCACCACCAGCAGGCAAGGGCGCAGCACCACACCCAGCGAACCGGACATGGCCGTGGCCCCCAGCGCAAACTGACGCGAACCACCCGCAGCGCGAACCTCGTGGTAGATGATGCCGCCAGCAGCGATCACGAAAATACCCGAGGCGCCGGTGTAGGCGGTGGGCAAGGCCGCGGCCAGCAAGATGATGTAAGTCAGCAGCTGGGGCGACAGGCGCCACGGACGCAGCAGGTCCAGGAACAGGTCAACGATTCGGCTTTGCTTGAGCAGCATGCCCGCCAAGATGAACAGACCCAGATTCAGGAAGATGTTGGGCAACTCCATCAACTGGTTGACGTAGATGGCCAGGCCTGAGGGGTGGTTGTTCAGCAGGAAGTAAACGCCCGCGTTGATGCCCATGTACGCATACAGCGGGATGGACAGGAAAGCCGCACCCCAGGTGCCCTCGCCATGTTCCGACTTCACCGGCATCACGATGCGCTTCAGGTTGATCAGCAGGATGGTGGCCGTGAAGGCCATCCAGATGTAGTGCAGCAGCGGGTGCTCGACCGGCACGCCGGAGCCTTGCAGGATCTGGTAGTAGCTGACGCACGAGTACAGCAGCAATCCGGCCGCAATGGCCTGGGAGATGGATTGCATCAGGTAGTCCCGGGTGTAGTGCCCAGGACGGATGCCGATGTGGTGGAACCCCAGCGTGGTGGTGATGGCGGCAATGGCCACCATCAGCAGCAGGATCAGAGGGCGGTTTTCGGTCCCTATCTGAAACAGGCCGAAGAAGCTGGTCTCGATGGTGCGGTAAATCTTGACCTGGGTGGTCTGATGCTCTTGCACGCGGCGATACAGATCGTGCTTGGCCTTGCAGATCTGGATGGCCTGCTCCATTGAGCGGCGTGCCAGGGCTGGATCTTGGGGAGCTTGCTCGCCGAAAAGGTCATCGACGTCATCGCCGCCAGTGCTGCTGGCGGGTTGCTTTTGAAGCGCGGCCTCAATGTCTTGATTGGCATCGCAGCTTGGCTTGGTCGGCTCTGCCCTCAACATGAAGTACTGCACTTGCGCTGAGGGGTCGCCGAACATGGACTCACCCAGCCGAAGCAACTGTCCATGCACCATTTCGCCGGTGCCAATGATCAAGGTCAGCAACAGCAGTGAAAACACAGGCAGGCTGGAGAACCACTCCAGCGGGGTGCGGCCCAGAATTTGTCGAGAGTTAGAGGTGATCATGATCGCTCAGTTGGTGCGGCGCAGCAAAATGCGTCCACCAGTAGGAAAAAGGGGGCTTTGGGCCCCCGGTTTTGGTTTGAAGTCAGGCCGTCATGTGGCCTGTACCTTTACTTCCAGTCTTCTTCTGATTTGGTCGCGCATTCGGGATCCACGGGATTCACGCTGCAGCGAATGCGTTTGATGATTTTCAAACCCCGTTTGTCGTACAAGCCCTTTTGAGCGATGTCGATCCGTGATTCACGCAGCATCAAGGTGTACTTGTAGGCGTTCTCAGAGCTCAGTTCCATCCAGGTGGCGGGTGGGATGCTCGCGTCGGATTGCTTGACCAATTGCAAGGCGCGGTCGAACTGAGTCAGCCAGTAGTCGCGTGACTGGTCGCCGAAGCCTTCAGGGAACTTGGTCTTGTTCAGGATCAGTTGGTACGTCAGGATCAGGATGGGGAAGCGCACCATGGCGCCGGTCTTGCCGATGCCCTTGTGCAGCTCCAGTGGCTTGTAGGCCAGCGTAGGGGCGGCGATGAAGTCCACCGAGCCGTTGTTGAATTTGGAAGAGAAGTTCATGATGTCGGCCGACACGGGCTGGGCGCCGATCTTCTGGATCATCACGGCCTGGGCCTTGTCGTAGTCGAACGAGGCAATGCGTTTGCCGGCCAGGGCTTCCACGGTGTTGAGCTTGCGGTCGTTGACGACTGGGTAGGCGGCACCCAAGGGCACCACGCCGCCGACTTCGTAGTTGCCATCGATCATCAGCTTGCCAGCTTTGGGATCGGAGAAGGTTTGCACGATGCGGCGCACCACTTCATAGCTGGCGGCCATGTCGATCTTGCCGTCCTTGACGATGGTGGTGGCACCCAGCGAGTCGATGGCACCGGAAACCTGGTTGAACTGGCGTGTGCGGAATGCCGTGGCGATCACGCCATCACATTGGCCAGTGCGGAAATCTTCGGTGGCCACGCGTTCATCGGTGTAGCCCTTGAGCTCGATCGACACACCATGTCGTTGAGCTGCGATCACGTAGTCCTTGGCCATGCTGAAGAGGTCACCAGAGGCACCCAAGAGGTCATACACGCAGATTTTCTGGGCGGCTTGCGCTGTTGACATTGCGCCCAACGCCATAACGGCAGCGGCGCTGATTTTGCTCATGGTTTTGACCATCTTCATGAAGTCTCCTAGGTACCAGAAAAAACATGCGCCGACGGTGTGTTCGGCGCTAACTACACTTGTTTTTCAGTGCGTAAAAATCTGACCACGGCTGTGGCCGCGATCGTTAACTTTGTAACTATAGCCGCCCAAACGTTCCCTCAGGTAAATCCCGACCCCCACCCACGGGGGAAGGAGTTTCCCTAGTAAATTCAACGCGTTAAATGCGTTTATTTGAGGAAGCTGTCGGCATCAATGGCGGCGCCACCGGCCTTGTCATCCCAGAACTTGCCCAGGCTGTTGATGGGCGTGCGCGAACCTGTGTTCTGGGTCCACATGCGGTCAGAGATGATGGTCATCTGAGCTTCGGCGATCGAGTCAACCAGGCGGTAGTCGGAGCTGACCTTGAAGTTCTCGATGCTGGTAAAGCGCTTGATGGCGGCACGCACGGCAGCAGGATCGTCAGCCGATTGCGCGGCAATGGCGGCCATCACGTGAGGCAGGCGCACACCGGCTTGTTCGCCAATGGCCATGTTGGTTTCAAACGTGCCTTTGACGTCCTTGCCTTCAGCGCCGCCGGGGATGATGCTCCACAGCGCTGCGCGCAGTGCTTGAGGGGCGCCCCACCACTTCTTGTTGTCCAGGCAGGTCATTGCGAACTCAACCTGAGGAGGGATGTCCAGGGAGACGCCCACGGCTTGTTGCGCGCCCATGTCGCTTTGAACGGCCTGCACGCCGGACACAGAGCCCAGCAGATAAACCATTTCGTCAAAGTCGCGCTTGAACTTGGGGCAGTTGGTGCCGTACTTGAAGAAGTACTTTTGTTCGAGCTTGGCGCGCATGCGTTCAAACGACATGACTTGGCGGTGCGCCGACAAGGCCATCAGGCGCTTTTGCGCAATGCGGGCATCCTGGGCTTCATCCGAGCGCTTCTCACGCGAAGCACGGATGTAGCGCAGTTCTTCTTCGATGGCGCGGGCGTCGGAGCACACGGCGGCCGATTGCAGCATCACGGTTTCCATCAGCGAGGGATCGCCGTAGAAGTTGCGGGCGGCGCCCACCAAGGGACCATTGGCCAGGGCGAAGGTGCAGCCCATGTCCACGTCGCCGAGCTTGAGTGTTGGCGGTGTGAAACCCTCTTCAAGGATGTTCAGGGTGACGCCACTGGTGCCCGACTCCAGCAAGGCACATCCGCTCATGGTCAAGGTGGAAAGAGCCACCACGGAGGCGGTGAGGATTCGGGTCATCCGAGGAATCATTGAGGGGTCTCCAGGAGGGTTTTTTCAAGGGCGCGAACGGCGCCAATTACTCCACGAAATTCTAGCCCCCCCGATTCACGCGGCGACGACGTAAACCCTAGGGATGACCCCTGCCTCGCGGGCGAATCGCTGAAAAAAAGCCCGCTTGAAAGCGGGCTTGGGTCATGCGCGATGCGGCGATCAGCGAATCGGCTTGAAGCGAACGCGCTTGGGGCGCGCGCCTTCTTCGCCCAGGCGCTTCTTCTTGTCGGCTTCGTACTCTTGGTAGTTGCCGTCAAAGAAGAACCACTGCGAGTCGCCTTCGCACGCGAGGATGTGCGTGCAGATGCGGTCAAGGAACCAGCGATCGTGGGAGATGATCATGGCGCTGCCGGCGAACTCCAGCAGCGCATCTTCGAGCGCGCGCAGGGTTTCAACGTCCAGGTCGTTGGAGGGTTCGTCAAGCATCAAAACGTTGCCGCCTTGTGCCAGCGTCTTGGCCAGGTGCAGGCGGCCACGTTCACCGCCCGACAGGTTGCCCACCAGCTTCTGCTGATCGTTGCCCTTGAAGTTGAAGCGGCCCAGGTAGGCGCGCGAGGGCATCACGAACTTGCCCACCACGATGTTGTCGAGGCCGCCGGAGACGTCCTGCCAAACGGTGTTGTCGGCGGCCAGGCCTTCGCGGCTCTGGTCAACGAAAGCCAGTTGCGCGGTCTTGCCGATGCTGACCGTGCCGCTGTCAGGCTGCTCGACACCCTGGATCATGCGGAACAGCGTGGACTTGCCGGCGCCATTCGGGCCGATGATGCCGACGATGGCGCCGGCAGGGATCTTGAAGCTCAAATTGTCGATCAGCAAGCGGTCGCCAAAGCTCTTGGAGACGTTGGTGAACTCGATCACTTCATTGCCCAGGCGCTCGGCCACGGGGATGAAGATTTCGTTGGTCTCGTTGCGCTTCTGGTAGTCGACGTCGCTCAGCTCTTCGAAGCGCGCCAGACGCGCCTTGCTCTTGGCCTGGCGGCCCTTGGCGTTCTTGCGCACCCATTCCAGTTCGACCTTCAAGGCCTTGGCGCGGGCGTCTTCGGTCTTCTGCTCGGCTTCCAGGCGCTTGCCCTTCTGGTCCAGCCAGTCGGAGTAGTTGCCCTTGTACGGGTGGCCGGCGCCACGGTCGAGTTCGAGGATCCACTCGGCGGCGTTGTCCAGGAAGTAGCGATCGTGGGTGATGGCCACCACGGTGCCACTGAAGCGGCTGAGGAACTGTTCCAGCCAGTCCACCGATTCGGCGTCCAAGTGGTTGGTGGGTTCGTCAAGCAGCAGCATGTCGGGCTTGGACAGCAGCAGGCGGCACAGGGCCACGCGGCGCTTTTCACCGCCGGACAACTGGCCGATCACGGCATCCCAGGCAGGCAGGCGCAGGGCGTCGGCGGCCAACTCGAGTTGCAGGTCGGTGTTCTCGGAACCGCCCGCGGCAATGATGGCTTCCAGCTCGCCTTGCTCGGCGGCCAGGGCGTCGAAGTCGGCGTTTTCGTCGGCATAGGCCGCGTACACCTCGTCCAGGCGCTTCTTGGCGGCCAGGACGCCGCCGATGCCTTCTTCAACGGCTTCGCGGACGGTTTGCTCCGCATTCATCACCGGCTCCTGGGGCAGGTAGCCGATCTTGATGCCGGGCATCGGGACGGCTTCGCCTTCGATGTCCTTGTCCACGCCCGCCATGATCTTGAGGAAGGTGGACTTGCCCGAGCCGTTCACGCCGAGCACGCCGATCTTGGCGCCTGGGAAAAAGCTCAGGGTGATGTCTTTGAGAATCTGGCGCTTCGGGGGAACGATCTTCCCGACGCGGTTCATGGTGAAAACGTACTGGGCCATGGAATGCTCGCTTTGCGAGTTACTTTCGTCAAACCGTGTAGCTTAAGGCAATGCAGGCGTCTCGGCCGTCAAACCCTCTTGTTCAAGGCGCAAAAGCAAAAAAGCCAAGCCTGGAAGGGCTTGGCTTGTGCGGAAAGGTTACCGCGCTTTTATGAGACGCGACGGCGGCGCAGGGCGGTGAAGCCGATCACGCCGACGCCCGCGAGGACCAGTGCGTACGTTTCGGGCTCAGGCACGGCGGCAGCGGTCACCGACAGATCGTAGTGACCAGCCTTGAGCACGGAGCCTTCAAGGACCAGCGAGAACGACGAGGTGATGGGCAGGGAGTCGAGGTTGAACGACGCCAGAGCGGCGGGCGTCCAGCTGCTCACCACGTTGCTGGCGGAGTCCAGCACCTTGATGGAGGTGAAGTCAATGTCCTTGATGGAGCCCAGCTTCAGTTCGTTCAAGCTCAGCGACAGCAGGATGCTGGGCGTGCCGGAAAAGGTGAAGTCATACGTGATGGCCGAGGCGCCGGCAAAAGTCACCGGCTTGTCGGTGGTGTATTGGGTATGGAAGTCGCCCAGGGACAGGTCCCATGTACTGGCTTGTGCCCCAAATGCAAGGGCCATCAGGCCGGCCGCGGCGATCGATTTAAGTTTCATTGAATACTCCTTTTCTTGGATTTTGTGTACCCACGGCAGCTTGTGATCGCCATCGCGGGGCCTGGTAAAGCGAACTTGTTTATAGGCGGAGCCCAAAATTTAGGCAATAACCCTGACAAGCCTATCCCCGCGTTCAGGGGGGGGTGTAAGTGTTTCACAATGTTGGTGCAGGAATCTGGCCGGAGGCGATCAAATCGTCGATCCAACGGTAGATTCGGGCCGGATCGGTGTCCAGTGCCCATTGCTTTCGGCGGCTTGTCGCGCCCCGCAGCAGTTCGATATTGGCCTGGGGTACGCCCAGCGAGCTTGACAGCCAGCGGCGCACCGCGTCATTGGCGGCCCCCTCGATGGGCGAGGCCGCAATGCGTAGCCGCAGGGCACCGTCGTGCCACCCAACCACTTCGCTCCGCTTGGCGTTGGGTGAAATGCTCAGGTCGATGACAACGCGCTGGCGTTTGCCTTCAATTTCCAGTCGCAAGCATGGCCAAACACGCGGTGGCGGTGATGTTGCGGGTTGCTTGGCCATGGTGGCGTTCGTTCAGGCAAAGAAAAGCCCGGCCGGAGCCGGGCTTGAAAGGCGAAAGGCTGTTGCCATCCGCCAGTTCAACCTTGCGGCTGAACTCAGGGCTTGTTGCCAGTCGGGAAGGGCCACGCGGCTTGGGGGCTCAGCGTGGTCTTCGCGGCAGGCTTGGCCGAAGCGGGCTTTTTGGCCGCAGGGGCAGGCTTGGCAGGGGCAGGCTTTTTGGCAGCAGCTTTCTTGGCGGCTGGCTTCTTGGCAGCGGGAGCTGCCTTTTTAGCGGGAGCTGCCTTCTTCACTGCGGCCTTCTTGGCCGGCGCTGCCTTTTTGGCGGGCGCCTTCTTGGCCGCTGCCTTTTTGGCAGGAGCTGCCTTCTTCACTGCGGCCTTCTTGGCCGGTGCTGCCTTCTTCACTGCCGCTTTTTTGGCGGGAGCTGCCTTCTTCACGGCGGCCTTTTTAGCCGGCGCTGCCTTCTTCACAGCGACTTTCTTGGCCGGAGCGGCCTTCTTCACAGCGGCCTTCTTGGCCGGAGCAGCTTTCTTTGCTGCCGCTTTTTTCGCAGTTGCCATACGGATCTCCTTGATCAAGTTGCAAAGAGCACTGCACCGCTGAATGCGGTACAGCGATTCATCACCCAACGCCCCCTAGGATCTGAGCGCGGTGTGATGAATGGGGTACGCCGGTGCGGTGCTCTGTGCAAGGATCAATCCCAGCTCAGGGCGCCGCCCGACTGATATTCAATGACTCGGGTTTCGAAAAAGTTGCGTTCTTTCTTCAGGTCAATCATTTCGCTCATCCATGGGAAGGGGTTCTCTTCATTGGCGAAGAGTTCTTCCAGCCCAATCTGTGCGGCGCGGCGGTTGGCGATGTAGCGCAAGTAGCCTTTGAACATCGATGCGTTCATGCCCAGCACGCCACGCGGCATGGTGTCTTCGGCATACCGGTATTCAAGTTCAACAGCTTTGAGGAACAGCGCTTTGATTTCGGCTTTGAAATCGGCAGTCCACAGGTGCGGGTTCTCAAGCTTCAACTGATTGATCAGGTCAATGCCGAAGTTGCAGTGCATGGACTCGTCGCGCAGGATGTACTGGTACTGCTCGGCAGCACCGGTCATCTTGTTCTGGCGACCCAACGCCAGGATCTGCGTGAAGCCGACGTAGAAGAACAGGCCTTCCATCAGGCAGGCGAACACGATCAGCGACTTGAGCAAGGTCTGGTCGGTCTCGTGCGTGCCGGTGTGGAAGTTGGGGTCGCTGATCGCTTCGATGAAGGGGATCAGGAACTCGTCCTTGTCGCGGATTGATTGGACTTCGTTGTAGGCGTTGAAGATTTCGGATTCATCCAGGCCCAGCGATTCAACGATGTATTGATACGCGTGGGTGTGGATGGCTTCTTCAAAAGCCTGGCGCAACAGGAACTGACGGCACTCGGGCGCCGTGATGTGGCGGTAGGTGCCCAACACGATGTTGTTGGCGGCAAGCGAATCGGCGGTGACGAAGAAGCCGAGGTTGCGCTTGACGATGCGGCGCTCGTCTTCGGTCAGACCATTGGGGTCCTTCCACAAGGCGATGTCGCGCGACATGTTCACTTCTTGCGGCATCCAGTGGTTAGCGCAAGTGGCGAGGTACTTTTCCCAGGCCCACTTGTACTTGAAGGGCACCAACTGGTTGACGTCGGTCTGACCATTGATGATGCGCTTGTCGGCAGCATTGACGCGGCGCTTGACGGGCTCAGCGGCGCGTTGCACGTGCGCTGCTGCGGCCGATGCGGTGCTTGGAACGGGGTGGTTGAAGGATGCAGCTGTCACAGTTTGAAGGGCCGACGCATTCACATCCCGGACATCGCGTTGCGATGAAGGAGCGGAAGCGCCAGATACTGAAGAGCTTGAAGGTGCGTCGTCTTCCCAGACCAACATGGTGTATACATCCTATGGGTTCGAATTATGAAAGGGTGTTGTGAAAAACACCAAGCACTTCTTGACAGTACAAGCCCCAGTTTGTTGCGGTCTTGCGTCGAAGTGCTCTCATTGAATCAACAAAGTTAAGCCGCGAGATGAACAAGGCCTCTTTCGAGGCCTTGTTCAATGCATCACTGACAGGCTTCGCAATCGGGGTTGTCGATCGCGCAGAACTTGATGTCGGTGGCGGGCTCACTCATTGAAGGCTCTACTGTTTGCGGTGCAGCATTGCTGCTCGATGTGCCGCTCATGTTGGACACCGAGTTGAGTTGGCCGCGTGACACGGTGGACTTCTCGGCATGCGTGGCGCCGACGGTGCGGAGGTAGTACGTGGTCTTGAGGCCACGCAGCCATGCGAGCTTGTAGGTCTCGTCCAACTTCTTGCCCGATGCACCGGCCATGTAGATGTTGAGCGACTGCGCCTGGTCGATCCATTTCTGGCGACGCGAGGCGGCTTCGACCAACCACACGGGCTCGACCTCGAAGGCCGTGGCGTACAGATTCTTGAGCTCTTCAGGCACGCGGTCAATGCGGCGCAGCGAGCCGTCGAAGTGCTTCAAGTCCATCACCATCACGTCGTCCCACAAGCCGAGCTTCTTCAGATCGCGGACCAGGTACTGGTTGACCACGGTGAACTCGCCCGACAGGTTGGACTTGACCGACAGGTTGCCGAAGCAAGGTTCGATCGACGCGTCCACGCCCACGATGTTGGAGATGGTGGCGGTGGGCGCGATGGCGACGCAGTTGGAGTTGCGCATGCCGTGCGTGTCGATGCGGTGGCGCAGGGCGTCCCAGGCCATGGTGTGCGAGGTGTCGACCTCGACATAGCCGCCGCGCTGTTCGGCCAGCAGCTTGAGCGAGTCGATCGGCAGGATGCCGCGGTCCCACAGCGAGCCCTTGTAACTGGAGTAACGGCCGCGCTCTTCGGCGAGGACGGTCGAGGCCCAGTAGGCGTAGTAGCAGACGGCTTCCATGGAGCGGTCGGCGAAGTCGACGGCGGCCTGGCTGGCGTACGGGATGCGCATCTGGTACAGGCTGTCCTGGAAGGCCATGATGCCCAGGCCGACGGGGCGGTGACGCAGGTTCGAATCACGCGCCTTTTTGACAGCGTAGTAATTGATGTCGATCACGTTGTCCAGCATGCGCATGGCGGTCGTGATGGTCTTCTTCAGCTTGTCGTGGTCAAGGTCGCCATTGAGGATGTGCTGGGCCAGGTTGACCGAGCCAAGATTGCAAACCGCGATTTCGCCGCCGTTGGTGTTCAGCGTGATCTCGGTGCACAGGTTGGACGAGTGAACGACGCCAACATGTTGCTGGGGCGAGCGCACATTGCAGGCGTCCTTGAAGGTGATCCAGGGGTGGCCGGTTTCGAACAGCATCGACAGCATCTTGCGCCACAGGTCGTTGGCGGGCAGTTGCTTGAAGAGCTTGATTTCGCCACGTGCAACTTTCTCTTCGTAGCGGGTGTAGGCCTCTTCGAAGTCCTTGCCGAACTTGTCGTGCAGGTCGGGGCAGGTGGCGGGCGAGAACAAGGTCCACTGGCCACCTTCCATCACGCGGCGCATGAACAGGTCGGGGATCCAGTTGGCCGTGTTCATGTCGTGGGTGCGGCGGCGGTCATCGCCGGTGTTCTTGCGCAGCTCCAGGAATTCTTCGACGTCGAGGTGCCACGACTCAAGGTAGGCGCAGACGGCGCCCTTGCGCTTGCCACCTTGATTGACGGCTACGGCGGTGTCGTTGACCACTTTCAGGAAGGGGACGACGCCTTGCGACTTGCCGTTGGTGCCCTTGATGTGGGAGCCGAGGGCGCGCACGGGCGTCCAGTCGTTGCCCAGGCCGCCAGCGAACTTGGACAGCAGGGCGTTTTCCTTGATGGCTTCGTAGATGCCGTCGAGGTCGTCAGGGACGGTGGTCAGGTAGCAGCTGGACAGTTGCGAGCGGCGGGTGCCGGCGTTGAACAGTGTGGGGGTCGATGACATGAAGTCGAACGACGACAGCACTTCGTAGAACTCGATGGCGCGGGCTTCGCGGTCGATTTCGTTCAGCGACAGGCCCATGGCCACACGCATGAAGAAGGCTTGCGGCATTTCGATGCGCTGGCCTTCGGTGTGCAGGAAGTAGCGGTCGTACAGGGTTTGCAGGCCGAGGTAATCAAAGTTCAGGTCGCGCTCGGCCTTGAGGGCGGCGCCCAGGCGGGCCAGGTCGAACTGCTGCATCTTCTCGTCGAGCAATTCGGCTTGCACACCCTTCTTGATATAAGTAGGGAAGTATTCGGCGTAGCGCGTGGCCATCTCGCCTTGCGTGACTTCGTCGCCCAGGATTTCGCGGCGGATGGTGTGCATCAGCAGGCGGGCGGTGGCGTGCGTGTAGCCGGGGTCGTGTTCGATGCGGGTGCGGGCGGCCAGGATGGCGGCCTTGTAGACCTCGTCGAGGGCGACGCCGTCGTACAGATTGCGGTGGGTTTCGGCCAGGATGGGGGCGGCCTTGACGTCAGCGCCCAGGTTTTCGCAAGCGGCTTCGATCAGGCCTTCAAGGCGGGCCAAGTCGAGGGGGATGCGTTGGCCGCGGTCGATGACGGTCAGCAGCGGTTGCGCCACGGCGGGAGCGGTTGCCTTTTGTTGGGCACGTTCTTGCGAGCGGCGTTCGCGGTACAGCACGTAGGCGCGGGCGATCTCGTGGTGGCCGCCGCGCATCAGGCCCAGTTCGACCTGGTCTTGCACGTCTTCGATGTGGAAAGTGCCGCCACCGGGGCGTGAACGCATGAGGGCGCGCACGACGTTTTCGGTCAGGCCGTCAACGGTTTCGCGCACGCTGGCCGAGGCCGCGCCTTGTGTGCCGTGAACGGCCAAAAAGGCCTTCATCAAAGCGACGGCGATCTTGTTGGGTTCAAAAGAAACGACCGCGCCATTGCGGCGGATGATCTGGTAGCCGGAGTAGGCCGATTGGCGAGGCGCGTTGGTGGCGTCGCTGGGGCTGGTGGGGAAGACGTTGGCCGTGGTTTGGCCAGTGCTGGACGGGGTCGTTTGCATGTGATTCCCTTCGGAGTTAAGGCCTCCCGGAAACGACGGGGAGGCCTTAGTTTTGCGCTTGATCTGCTCTGTCACGCTGAGGACTGTAAACACTATATCTGGTGTTTGGAAGTGCTTTTGGCACTACAGGTAGCGTATGGGTGTGACTATAACGCTAATTTCGCCCGCCCCCGCAATCAGGGGGTTAATTCAGGGAAATTGCCGATCGGGGCAGCCCTGGCTGGGCATGCTCAAGGCGATGTGATATCGGTGGGAAAGCAGCGCTGATCCCAGCCCAGCAAGGCTTGCAGAGCAGGCCAGTCAAAGGCCTGTCCAGGGTCGCGTTTGCGTCCAGGGGCCACGTGCTCATGGCCTGCGATCTGATCGATCGGGTAGGCCTTGAGGGCTTGCTGCAACAGGTCGGCCAGGGCTTGGTACTGAACCCTTTCAAAGGGGTCGTCTTCCAGCCCCTCAAGCTCGATGCCGATGGAGTAATCGTTGCAGTTGTCGCGGCCCCGCCACGATGACTGGCCCGCGTGCCATGCCCGGTCATGGGCGGACACGAACTGCAGCAATTCACCATCGCGTCGGATCACGAAATGGGCCGAGACTTCGGCGCCTCGGATCTGCTGGAAGTAGGGGTGCGCGTCCCAGTCCAGGCGGTTGGTGAACAGGCGCTCGATCTCGTCACCGCCATAAACACCGGGCGGCAAGCTGATCGAATGGATCAGCGCCAGATTGACTGCGGTGCCCGGCGGGCGGGGGCCGAAGTTGGGGGAGTCAATGCGGCGGGCTTGTGGGCACCAACCTTTTGGCCAGAAGTCGGAGGCCATGGGCGTGCTCATCACTCCGCGTCGGCTTCGGGGTCGAAGCGTTCGCCAAGCACGATGCCTTGGTCGGTGACCTTCACGCCCAATCGGGCCATGCGATAGCGCATTTGGCGCAGGCTCAAGCTCAGGCTGGCACCGGCGGCGGTGCGGTTCAATCGGTATTTCTCAAGGGCCTGGACCAGGATGTCGCGCTCGACCTGGTCAAGGTGACTCACTAAATCAGAAGGCAATGCGGCTGGCAGGGGCGCCGGTGTCGCGGGCGGGGCTGCTGCTGGCACAGCCGAGCTCTCGCCAAGCAAGGCTGATGGCGTGAGGAAATCGGGCGTGACGATGTCTTCTGCATGGCTTGGTGAGGCGTTCGGCAAGCCCAAGTCATCGGCTTCGATCAGTTGGTGGCCACTCAAGGTCACGGCGCGGTGCAAGATGTTTTCCAGCTCGCGAACATTGCCCGGGAAAGGGTGTTTCAGCAAAGCGACCAGGCCGGTCCGGCCCAACTGCGGCACCGCGCTGAGGCCGGATTCAGACGATATGCGCTCAAGGATGCGCAGGCACAGGCTGGGCAGGTCTTCCAGCCTTTCCCGCAAAGCGGGCAGGGGAATCTGGATGACGTTGAGCCGGTAGAACAAATCTTGGCGAAAACGTTTGGCGGCCACTTCGGCGGCCAAGTCCTTGTGGGTGGCGCTGATGATGCGCACGTCCACGGGCACCTCGGCGACCGCGCCGACCGGGCGCACCGCGCGCTCCTGGATCACGCGCAGCAGCTTGGTCTGCATGGACAAGGGTAGGTCGCCGATTTCATCCAGGAACAGGGAGCCGCCATGTGCGGCCTGGAAAAAACCTTCGCGGTCTTCGTTGGCGCCTGTGAAGGCGCCCTTGCGGTAGCCAAAGAACTCGGCTTCCAGCAATTGCTCGGGGATGGCGCCGCAGTTGACCGCGATGAATGGCTGCTGGTGCCGGCTGCTGACATCGTGGATGGCGCGGGCGACCAGTTCTTTGCCCGTGCCCGATTCGCCCCACACCAAGACAGGCGCCATGCTGCGCGCGACCTTGTCGATCAACCCTCGCACATGCTGCAGTGCATCAGAGTTGCCCACCATCCTTGACAACGCGGTGGCCTCGGCCTTCCGGGCGCCGCGGTGCAGTGCGAGGGGTGGTGGTGCCAGCGGGTTGGTGGCCGGCTCTTGCACAGAGGCCGGCGTGGGCAATGCGGGTGAGGGCGTACGCCCCAAGGCCGAGGACACCACGGCGCGGAACTGGCGCAGATCGACGGGCTTGGTCAGGTAGTCGTAGGCGCCTGCCTTGAGTGCCTCGACGGCGTTTTCGGCCGAACCATAGGCGGTGATGACGATGGCTTTTTCACGCCGGCCTTCGGCATCGATGCGGCGCAGCAAGTCCAGGCCGGTGCCATCGGGCAGGCGCATGTCTGTGATGATGGCGCTGTAGGTGCGGTCCTGCAGATGTTGCCAGGCATCTTCCACATTGCCCGCCGTTTCCACGTCGTAGCCCTCGCGCAGCAGCGTGAGCTCATACAAGGTGCGCAGGTCGGGCTCGTCGTCAACGACCAGCAGGCTGTAGAGGGTCGGAGCGGTCATGCGGTGATGAGGGGTTCAAGGGGCATCGTCACGAAGAACTCGTTGCGGTGGCGCACGGCGCCGGGATGCTGGCGGTAATCAATGCTGGCGCCATGGCGCTCGCACAACTCACGGCAAATATACAGGCCCAGTCCGGTGCCCCGGCTGCGCGTGGAAAAGAAGGGCTCGAACAGGGATTGCTCTGTGTCGTGGCTGATGATCTCACCATCGCTTCGCACCGACAGCACCAAGGGGCCGCTGCCTTGCATGCCCCTTTGCCATTGCAATGTCACCAGGATCGCGCCGGCCTGACCGCTGTTGTGGCGCAAGGCGTTGTCCAGCAAATTGACCAGCACGCGGTGAAGGTGATCCGGCTCAAATCGGACCTTGGGCGCAGGGCGGCCGATCTGCGGTTTGCAGGCCGACAAATCAATCTCACACAGGCTGTCGGGACCTGCGGCAATACCTTCCGTTTGGCGCCAGTCGTTGCAGATGGCGGCCACGGTCTCCAGCAGGTCGATCGCTGGTGCGGGTGGGCGCAGACCGGGGGCCACGGCCAGCACATCGTCAATGATGTTTTTGAGGCGGGCCACGTTGTCGGCCACCATCTGGGTCAGGCGCTTTTGCGTGGGCGTGGTGGCGTCTTCGCCCATCAAGGCATTGGCCTGCGCGATGGCGGACAGCGGATTGCGGATTTCATGCGCGATGCCGGCAGACATGCGGCCCATGGCCGCGAGCTTGTCCTGGCGCTGGCGGGCCAACACTGTGCGCAGGTCTTCAATGAACATCACGCAGACGTCTTCGATGGCCTGGCCGTCGCGGCCTTTGGTGAAGCGCACGCGCAAGCGCAAGGCGCGGCTGGACTGGTCGTCAAAACGCAGGCTCAACTCCTGGCCGACATCGGCATGCAAAGGGTTGGCGAAGGCCTGTTCGACGGCCTGCACCAATGGGCGCCATGCAGGCACGCCCCGCAGTTGAAATGGCGGCGGTGGCGTGCTGCCTTGCACAGCCAACAAACGGCGCGCAGCCGGATTGGCGGTGCGGACACGGCCCTGGCGGTCGGTCACCATCACGCCTTCGGCCATCTCTTCAATCACCAGCCGGTTGAGCTGGGCCTGTTGGCGCGCCAACTCCAGGCTGCCCTTGGCGGTGCGTTCCTCGCGGGCCAGCCGGCCAGCCAGCTCGCTGCCCATCACGGCCACGGCGAACAGGCCAAAACCGGTGAGCCCCGCTTGCGTCATCAAGGAAGACAGGTTGCCACCCTCGGCCGATTGCAGCCAGGCGGCGGCCAGCAGGTTCAAGGTGGCGGCCGCGGCCACGCCCAGCGACATGATGCGGGGCATCAAGATGGCCGCCATCAACACAGGCAAGGCCAACAAGGCCTGCGAGTTGAGGTTGCTGCTGGTCAGGAAATTCAGCCAGGCAAAGGCGGTGAGGTCGATGCCGATGGTGGCCAGCGCCTGCCGATGCTTGAGGTTGCGCTGATCAGGGTCTTTGGGCGGATGTCGGCCGGCCCACGACCACACCACCAAGGTCAAAACGCTGTAAGACAAGGTGAGCCCAAGCACCCAGGACGAAGGGCGATTGCCCAGCAACCAGGCGCCCGCGGTGATCGCGATCAACAGGATGGCCAGCACCGCCCGCGCGGTCAGGAAGGCTCGGTAAATGCGAAAGAACGAAGGTGGCCGGCGTTCTCCTCGGCTGGCCGGGCTGGCCGACGAAGGGGCCGCCTTGTCCGGTTGGTGTGCCCCGGCAGCCAAGGTGGAGGCCTCGCCCTCGTGCCCGTTGCCCCCAAACCAGGATCCTTGGGTGTCAGGCTCAGAGGGCGGCGTTGGCTTGGGCATCAGCGAGCGCGGGGGCCGGCGCGGCGATGATCTTCGCTGCAAAAATAGTCGACCCCGCTGGGCCGCTGGGCAAGCAAAGCCTCATTGGCCGGCATGTGCACGCCGCAGTGGGCGCACTCCACCATGGACTGTGGTTGGGCTGGCGCCGCTGGCTTGTCGCCGGGCGCGGCGCCAACGCGCGGCTTGCGCCACAGGTAGAACAGCAAGGCGGCCAACAAGCCCAGCAACAGGTATTTGATCATTTTGAACTGGGGATTTTTAGACGGTGGCCGAGCGGTGCAGCACCACTTCCATCACGAAGCGAGAGCCCACATAGGCCAGCAGCAGCAAGGTGGATCCGGCGTACAGCCAGCGTACAGCTTGGCGGCCTCGCCAGCCAAATTGATAGCGGCCCACCAGCAGAATGGCAAAGACCAGCCACGACAACACCGAGAACACGGATTTGTGATCCCAGTGCCAGGGGTTGGACGACCAGATGCCCAGCACCAGCGTCAGCGTGAGCATGGCAAAGCCTGCGGCCACGAAACGCAAGGTCAGGGATTCAAGCCTCAACAGGGGCATGCCCAAGGCCTGCGGTGTGCCGAGAGAAATGGGCTTGGCGGCGGGCGAGCCGGGTCGGGCCCGCAATTGTTTTTCAGCCAGCCGCATCAGGGCCGCGTGCATCAATGCCGCGCCAATCAGTCCGTAAGAGGCGAACCCTGAAATCCAGTGCAGGGGCGCCCATGGCGAGCCACTGCCGGGGTGTTCCTGGCCGGGAAAAGCCCAGGACAAAGCCACGGTGGCGGCGGCCAGCCAGGCCAGAGCACGACGCACCGCAGGCAAGCCCAATCGGTGGCTTTCAATGGCGTAGACCGCCAGCACCAACCAGGTGGTGACCGACAAGGCCGGCGCGAACCCGAAACGCGCGGCGGGGTGGACGTCGTTCCAGGAAAACGTGTCCAGGACAATGGAGACGGCGTGGGCAAGCCATGCCACCGCCAGCGCGGCCCAGATGCGCCGGCTCTGGGTGGAAGCCGGCTGGCCCTGGCCTTCAGGCAGCACGCTGGCCAGGCCATAGGCCAGCACGGCGATGGCGCTTGGCCAAAAGGTCAAAGAGGCGGGCGATAGAATCATCCACACAGTTTAAGGTCGCCCGGGCTTGTTTGCCCGGTCCCCGTCTCGCGCATCACTGCACACAACGCATCCCATGGCATCCAACCTTACCGAACGACTGAGCCGCCTGGTCAAAACCATGCGCGGGCAGTCCCGCATCACTGAGACCAATGTGCAGGACATGCTGCGCGAAGTGCGCATGGCCTTGCTGGAGGCCGACGTGGCCCTGCCGGTGGTGCGCGACTTTATTGCACGCGTCAAGGACAAGGCCTTGGGTCAGGAGGTCGTGGCATCGCTGACGCCCGGTCAGGTGCTGGTCAGCCTGGTGCAAAAAGAGCTGTCCGCCACCATGGGCGATGGCGTGGCCGACCTGAACCTGGCGACGCAACCCCCAGCGATCATCCTGATGGCAGGCTTGCAAGGCGCCGGCAAGACCACGACCACGGCCAAGCTGGCCAAGCACCTGATTGAAAAGCGCAAGAAGAAGGTC
>PNKV01000005.1 GCA_013822685.1 Leptothrix sp. (in: b-proteobacteria) | reverse complement strand
TTCAGGGGTGTCGAACTGCTCGACCGGCCGGGCCACGCGCAAAAGGCGCGGGTCGCCCATCTTGAGGATGTCACGCACGGCCATCTTGGAGGCTCCCGGGGTCGATGTTCAACAATGCCAGCAGCCCTTCCTGGTCAAGGATGGTCAAGCCCAGTTCCTGGGCCTTGTCCAGCTTGCTGCCAGCCTCGGCCCCAGCCACCACGTAGGTGGTTTTTTTGGACACGGAGCCGGCCACTTTGCCTCCCTGGGCTTCGATCAGCGCCTTGGCCTCTTCCCGGCCCAGGCTGGGCAAGGTGCCGGTGAGCACGAAGGTGCGGCCAGCTTGGGGCAAGGCTTCCTGCGCGGTCTGGGTGGGTTCGTGCTCGGGCCAGGTTATGCCCACGGCGCGCAGTTGCTCAACAACCTCGCGGTTGTGCGGCTGATCAAAGAAAGTGCGGATGCTGTGCGCCACGATCGGGCCGACATCATTCACGGCCAAGAGCTGCTCTTCGGTGGCGTCCATCAGCGCGTCGATCTTGCCAAAGTGCTTGGCCAGGTCCTTGGCCGTGGCCTCGCCCACATGGCGGATGCCCAGGCCGAACAAAAAACGCGGCAATGTGGTGTGCTTGCTTTTCTCCAGCGCGCTCACGATGTTCTGCGCGCTCTTGTCGGCCATGCGGTCCAGGGCGGCCAGCTTGGCCACGCCCATTTTGTAAAGCTCAGGCAAGGTGCGCACCAGGCCACCATCCACCAGTTGGTCCACCAGCTTTTCACCCAGGCCTTCGATCTCGACAGCGCGCCGTTGGGCAAAGTGCAGCAGCGCCTGCTTGCGTTGCGCGGCACAGAACAAGCCGCCCGAACAGCGGTGGTTCATCTCGCCCGGTTCGCGCTCTACCGTGCTCTGGCAAATGGGGCAATGCCTTGGCATGCGGAAGTTGGGCACATAACTGGCGCGCGGCACCGCCGAGACCACACTGACCACCTCTGGGATGACATCGCCGGCGCGGCGCACGATCACGGTGTCGCCCACCCGCACGCGCTTGCGGCGCAGCTCGAACAGGTTGTGCAAAGTGGCGTTGGTGACGGTGACGCCGCCCACGAACACCGGCTTGAGCCGGGCCACGGGCGTGAGCTTGCCGGTGCGGCCCACCTGGATGTCGATGGCTTCGACCTGCGTCAGTTGCTCTTGCGCAGGGTATTTGTGGGCCACGGCCCAGCGCGGCTCCCGACTCACAAAGCCCAGGCGCTCTTGCAGATCGCGGCGATTCACCTTGTAGACGATGCCATCGATGTCGAAAGGCAGTTGGTCGCGTTTGGCACCGATGGCCTGGTGAAAAACCACCAAGCCGTTCGGGCCGTCGGCGCCCTGGGCCACCATGCGCTCATCGCTCACGGGCAAGCCCATGGCCTGCAAGGCATCCAGCATGGCGCTGTGCGTGGGCGGCACGGCCCAGCCTTTCACATCACCCAGGCCATAGGCAAAGAAGCTCAAGGGTCGCTGAACGGTGATGTTCGGGTCCAGCTGTCGAACCGCGCCCGCGGCGGCATTGCGCGGGTTCACAAAGGTCTTGCCCCCTGACTCGCGCTGGCGCTCATTGAGCTTGTCGAAGTCATCGCGGCGCATGTAGACCTCGCCGCGCACCTCCAGCACCTCGGCTTTCGAGCCCTTCAGGCGGTGGGGAATCTGGCGGATCGTGCGGATGTTCTGGGTGACGTCTTCACCCACTTCGCCATCGCCGCGCGTGGCTGCCTGCACCAACAAGCCGTTTTCATAGCGGAGGTTGATGGCCAGGCCATCGAACTTCAACTCGGCGCCGTATTCCACCGGCGGGTCTGATTCGGTCAGGCCCAGCTCGCGGCGAACGCGCGCGTCAAAAGCCAGCGCCCCCGTGGCTTCGGTGTCGGTCTCGGTGCGGATGGACAGCATGGGCACGGCGTGGCGCACGGGCGTGAAGCCCTCCAGCACCTGGCCCAGCACGCGTTGCGTGGGCGAATCAGGGGTGCGCAGCTTGGGGTGGGCTTCTTCCAGGGCCTCAAGCGCCTGGAAAAGGCGGTCGTACTCGGCATCAGGGATCTGCGGGGCATCCAGCGTGTAGTACTGGTGCGCGTGATGCCGAAGTTGCTCTCGCAGTTGTGCGATGCGTTCGGCCACGGATTCATCGTTCGGCATGGCCGAGTTCTCCACACCCATCGATCAGCTGAACAAGCGCCGGGCCGCTGCTGAGCCGGCCGCCAGATCGCGCGCGGCCAAGGCTTCGTACAGGCGTTGCAACTCGCCCTCGATGGACGCGAACGCCGCAGGCGAAAACGGCTGCCCCTGGTCATCGGCCATCATGGCGTCCAGGCCCAGCGACAAGGCTTGGCCCGCCGCACACCAGGCGTTGAAGGGCGCGCCCTCCGCCGCCGTTTGGGGCACGTCAAACGACAAGATCAGCTCACGCAAGGTGGCCTGATCCTGGTCTTCCGCAAAAGCGGCCTGGGCGTCGAACTGCAAGGTCAGCACGGGCGGCGCGCCCTCTTCCGCCGATGGCATCACGAAGCGGCCTGGCAAGGCGCCCGGCATGAAGCCATGGCGCGCAGCCTGCTGTTGCACATAGCCGATCGACCAGGCACTGCCCTGGGCATACAGGCGCAAAGCCAATTGGGCATCGTGGGCGCTGGCGAAACTGTCCAGCTCTTTGGCCCGCGCGACCACGTCCAGCATGTCGGGAAATTCGACCGAGGCGCCCATGGCATCGGCACAAGCCTGCACCTTCTGCACGAACTCGGAGTATTCGATTTCATTGAGGCCACCCGTGCGGTTGGCCAGCAGCACGCCGGCCTGCAGCTCGCTGTAGACCACGCCCAGTTGCGGCGCCTCCCATTCGCTGCAATCAACGCGCAAGCCTTCGATCATGAAGGGCTTGCTGCCGGCGCGGCGGGTGGTCGGCAGGTGCAGCAGCACGTTGTCGCCGCTCACGGGCGTGTCGATGGTCAAGGTGGCGATGGCATCGATCAGGGCATCCAGCTTGGGCTGGTTGCGCTTGACGGGAGGCGGCAGGTTGATCGCGCCAGAGTCGCGCTCATCAAGCGTGGGTTCGCCAGGCAGGGTGTCGCCCATCTCGGTGGGGATGGTGTCGGCCTCGGAGCGATCAATGGTGCCGGTGCCCAAGGGCTCGAGCGCGGCGCGGCGGGGCTGGCGCGCTGCGTTCTTGCGGGCGATCCAGGCGCCATGGGCCACGAAAGCCGCCAGGACCAGGCCGCCCAACAGGGCCAGATACAAAGTGAGGGAGTTGTTCATGGGGAATGTATTGGGTTCTGCGTCGCTTCGCTCATGCGGCCTGGGCCATCGAGAACGCGGCCTCCATGTCGACGGCCACGATGCGGGACACGCCCTGCTCCTGCATGGTCACCCCGATCAACTGCTCGGCCATTTCCATGGCGATCTTGTTGTGCGAGATGAACAGGAACTGCGTGCCGCTGGACATCTGTTTGACCAGCTTGGCGTAGCGCTCGGTGTTGGCGTCGTCCAGCGGCGCATCGACTTCGTCGAGCAGGCAGAAAGGCGCGGGATTGAGCTGGAAGATGGCGAACACCAGGGCGATCGCCGTGAGTGCTTTCTCGCCACCCGACAAAAGATGGATGGTGCTGTTTTTCTTGCCGGGCGGGTGGGCCATGACCTGCACGCCCGCGTCAAGGATTTCATCACCGGTCATGACCAGCTTGGCCGTGCCGCCGCCAAACAGCTCGGGGAACATGCGGCCAAAGTGTTCGTTGACGGTGTTGAAGGTGCCGGCCAGCAGGTCGCGGGTTTCAATGTCGATCTTGTGGATCGCGTCTTCGAGGGTGTTGATGGCATCGAGCAGGTCGGCCATCTGCGAATCGAGGAAACCCTTGCGTTCGCGGGCCGCGGTCAGCTCGTCCAGGGCCGCCAGGTTGACGGCGCCCAGGGCATTGATCTCGCGCTGGATGCGGTCGATCTCGCTTTGCAGTCCGTGCAGCTTGACGCCGTTTTCTTCGATGTTCCGGGCCAAGGCTTCCAGATCGACGGCAGCGGCGGTGAGCTGCTCCATGTACTGAGCACCACCCAATGAGGCGGCTTGCTCTTCGAGCTGCAGCTTGGTGATCTGATCACGCAAGGGCTGCAGGCTGCGCTCGAACTCCAGGCGCTGTTCGTCGGCGCGGCGCAATTGGGCCGACAGGTCGTCATAGCGGCTGCGGGTCTGGCCCAGGGCGCTCTCTTTTTCCAGCTTCACGGCCAGGGCTTCGTCCAGCCCCGTGCCGGCGGCCGTCTCAGACAAACGTGCGTGCTCTTCGTGCAGGGTCACGGCGCTGGCCTCGTTGGCCTGGATCTGCTGCACCGCAGTCTCGATGCCGCGCTGCAATTCGCCGCGGCGTGCCGACATGCTGCGGGCGCTGAACTGCGCCTCTTGGGCCTGGCGCTCAAGTGCGCGCGATTGTTCACGAGCCTGGTTGAGCTTGCGCTCGGACTCGATCACGGCCTCTTCCAGTTCGGCATGGCGCTCTTGCGCGTCGGCCAGCGACATGTCCAGCTCTTCAAAACGGGCCTCGCCGGTGGCGCGGCGCTCGTTCAGCTCTTCCAGCTGGCCATCGATCTCACCCACTTCGCTGACAATCTGCTCGCGCCGAGCATTGCTTTGCTGGGCTTGCTGCGTCAGGCGCAGCACTTCAACTTGCACCTGGTGCGTGCGTTGTTGCAGCTCGCTGGTGTCGCGGCGCGCGGTGACCAGGCGCTGCGATGCCTCGGTGTAAGCCGCCTCAGCGCGGATCAGGGCTGCGCGCGCGTCGTCGGCCATGATGGCCTGGGCACGCACTTGCTTTTCCAGGCTTTCGATTTCCTGGGCGCGGGCCAGCATGCCGGCCTGCTCGGAATCAGGTGCGTAAAAGCTGACCGCGAACTGGCTGACGGTGTGGCCGGCTTGGGTCATGATGACCTCGCCATGCGTCAGCTTGCCGCGGTTGGCCAGCGCTTCTTCCAGGCTGCCCGCGGTGTAAACACCTTCCAGCCAATCGTTGAGCAAGGCTTTCAAACCCTGGTCGGTCAAGCGCAGCAAGTCAGACAGGCGAGGCAGCGTCTGGTGGGTGTTGGCAATCTGGCCCGACGGTGGGCTGTAGAAAGCCAACTTGGCGGGCGGCGCGTCGTTTTCAAAAGCACGGACGGTTTCAACCCGGCCTACTTCCAGGGCCGACAAGCGCTCGCGCAGCGAGGATTCCAGCGCGTTTTCCCAGCCGTTCTCGATGTGGATCTTGGTCCACAAGCCAGGCAAGCCTTCCAGGCCATGCTTGGCCAACCAGGGCTTGAGCTTGCCTTCGGTCTGCACTTTTTCCTGCAGGGCACGCAGGGCCTCCAGGCGAGCGGTCAGCTCGGACTGCTTGCTGGCCTGGGCATTGGCATCGCTCTGGCGTTCTTTGCGGGCCTCGTCCAAGGCGGGCACCGAATCGGTCAGCTCGCCCAGTTGGGCCTCGGCCACGGCCAAGTCTTCCTGGCCGGCTTCCAGCTGGCGGGTCAGCTCGGTCAGGCGCAACTCATCGGGCGCGGCCAGGGTCTGCTTTTCAGCAACCAGGCGCTCACGCCGCAGGTTCAGTTGGCGCGCTTGATCGTCGATGTTGCGCGATTCGGCGGCCAGCAACTGGATCTGCTGCTGCACCTGCCCGGCCACGCCACGTTGCTCATTCGCCTTTTGCGAAGCAGCGCGCACGGTGTCTTCAAAGGTCGGCACATTGGCCGTCAGCTCTTCAGCCTGAGCGGCCAGGATCTCGGCTTGCTCTTCGGCGGTGGCCATGCGCTCGGCCAGGGTTTCCAGCTCTTCCTCGGCGGACACCTTGCGGTCGGCCCACTGGTCGTTTTGGCCCTTCAATTCGGATAGACGTTGCTCGACCTTCTGGCGGCCTTCGACCACGTAGCGGATGCGCTCTTCCAGCCGGCTGACTTCGAGGTTGGCCTCGGCCAAAGCGCCTTGCGCCGCGTGCAGCTCGTCGCTCGATTCGTAGTGCGCTTGGCGCACGTGTTCCAGCTCGGCTTCCACCTGGCGCAGCTCAGCCATGCGGCCTTCAAGTGCATTGGTGGCGCCCAGGATGTCTTGCTTGATGCGTGACTCTTCCGTCGATGCATCGCGGTGCTTGAGGAACCAAAGCTGGTGCAGCTTCAAGGTGCCCTGCTCTTGCAAACCGTTGTAGCGGCTCGCGACCTCGGCCTGGCGCTCCAGCTTTTCAAGGTTGTTGTTCAACTCGCGCAGGATGTCGTCCACGCGGGTCAGGTTCTCGCGCGTGTCCTTCAGGCGGTGCTCGGTCTCGCGGCGGCGTTCCTTGTACTTGGACACGCCTGCGGCCTCTTCCAGAAACAGGCGCAGCTCTTCGGGCTTGGATTCGATGATCCGGCTGATGGTGCCCTGGCCAATGATGGCGTAGGCGCGCGGCCCCAGACCCGTGCCCAAAAACACGTCTTGCACGTCGCGGCGGCGCACCGGCTGGTTGTTGATGAAGTAGCTGGAGGTGCCGTCGCGGGTCAGCACGCGCTTGACGGCGATCTCGGTGAACTGGTTCCACTGCCCGCCAGCGCGCGCGTCTTCGTTGCTGAACACCAGCTCGACACTGGAGCGGCTGGCCGGCTTGCGGTTGCCCGAGCCATTGAAAATCACGTCCTGCATGGACTCGCCACGCAACTCGGATGCTTTCGATTCGCCAAGCACCCAGCGCACCGCGTCCATGATGTTGGACTTGCCGCAACCATTGGGTCCCACCACGCCCACCAGTTGCCCGGGCAACTGGAAGGTGGTCGGCTCGGCGAACGACTTGAAGCCAGACAGCTTGATCGAATTCAGGCGCATGCGTGTTGAGTCGACTAAGTCATTGATTTATAAGAAAAAACACGCAAAACAGCGCATTCATTCGGGTCTGGGATGATAGCATCGGCGCTTCCCCTGATTTCTCCTCCTACCGCAGCTCACCATGGCCAAGAAAGCCCCTTCCGTCCGCGCCGCCAAGAGCGCCACCGCCGACACCATCACCGTGGGTGAACGCGCCAAGCCCGCCACCCCGCCTTCGGCCGCCACGCGCAAGCTGGACGTCTTCCCCAATCCGGCCCCCCAGCGCGACTACGTCATCCAGTTCCAGATCCCGGAATTCACCTGCTTTTGCCCGCTGACCGGCCAGCCTGATTTCGCCCACTTCACCATCGAGTGCATCGCCGACAAGCTGTGCATCGAGCTGAAAAGCCTGAAGATGTACATGTGGAGCTACCGCAATGACGGCGCCTTCCACGAAAAAGTCACCAACGCCATCCTGGACGACTTCGTCAAGGCCATCCAGCCGCGTTACCTGCGCATCACCGCCAAGTGGTACGTGCGCGGCGGCATCTACACCAATGTGGTGGTCGAGCACCGCCAAAAAGGCTGGAAGCCTTTGCCCAAGGTGGAACTTCCCCAGCACTCGGCTGAATCCGGCATGCTGGGTTGATTTAGTCACGCTGATGGCCCGATTGCGGGGCCGTCGGTGTAACACAATGTCAAGAATGGCTGTCATCTGCCGATAGCCCAGGGGCAACCCCTCCACTTGATGAAACCACCTTCTTGGCAGACACCATGGCTTGACTGGGCGCTTGGGCAACAGCCCACGCGGCGCTATGTGGTGCTGGTGCTGGCCACCCTGCAGCTATATGCCGTCACGATTGGCATCTTGCTGCATTCGGTCCACCTTGGGCTGCTGGACCAACGCATGGCCAACAGGCTGATCCTGTGCGGCGCCATCACCTTCGTGGCAGTTTTCAGCCTGGTGCGTTCGGGCTGGAGCCTGCGGCTCAAAGACCCCGTGATGGCCTTCCCGCACGCCTTGGCCAGCAACGCCATCTGCGTGATCGCCTTCATGCAATTGGGCGACCACCGCAGCAACGTTCTCATCATCATCGGCCAGACCATCGTGGCGGCCATGTTCCGGCTCAAGCCCGCGCGTGTGCTCTTGCTGGGCGCCTTGACGGTCGGCATGCTGGCCCTGGCCACCATCATCTTGACCGTGTACGACCCGGCTCGCTACCCCATCACCAAAAGCTGGGCCATCCTGGCCGTGGGCGGGTCCACCCTTCTCATGTTGTCGCTGGTGGGCAAATGGATCTCCGACATCGGCGTGAAGCTGGGGCGGCAAACCCAGGAGCTGGGCGACGCGGTGCGCACCGTCGAGCAAATGGCCACCACCGACATGCTCACCGGCCTGCTGAACCGCCGTGTGGTGACCGACATGGCCGAGGCCGAGTTGAAACTGATGGAGCGCACTGGCGCGCCCATGTGCGTGGCCCTGATCGATTTGGACCATTTCAAGGACATCAACGACCGGTTCGGCCACCACGCCGGCGACACGGCGCTCAGGGGCTTTGCCCAATGCACCACACCGCAACTGCGGCAGGTCGACAAGCTGGCGCGCTGGGGTGGTGAAGAGTTCCTGCTCATGCTGCCCCAGCTGACCCAAAACGAAGCCCTGACCGCGCTGGAGCGTCTGCGCCAAACAGTCGAGACCCTCGTCTTCAAGGACCATGCCCTGATGCAGTTGACCTTCTCGGTCGGCATCGCCCAAGCCCAGCCCGGTGAAAGCCTGGAACAACTGGTGGACCGGGCCGACCAGGCGGTCTACGAGGCCAAACGGCAAGGCCGCAACCGCTGTGTGCTGGCCTCATCACCCCCCGCCCGCGCCAAACCCACCGTCGAGACTTTGGCATGAGCGAACCACGCTCAGCCCACCTTCAAGAAGACGACCCGCTGCTCGATGGCGTCAGCCGGCTGGTGGCCTTCATCTTTGGGCCTGACCGCGTCACGCGCTCGCGCACGGTGGCCATCTTGCTGTGCGCCTTGATGTATGTGATTTGCTGCTGGGCGGCCTCTTATGTGGCGGAGATCGGTCTGATCAAAGCCTTCGCGCCGGGTTTGTTGATGGCCACGGCCTTTCCAGCCTATGCCGTGTTTTTCGGGCTGGTGCGCAGCGGTAAAACCCGCCAGCTCAAAGATCCCGCGTTGATGATTCCGCAGAACATTTTCGCGCTGCTGGCCATCGGTTTTGCCTACACCGCATTGGGCCCGTTCGACCGGGGCCTGGTCATGGTGCTGATTGCCCTGGTCATGGTGTTTGGCATGTACACCCACACCCCGAAGCAATCCGTGGTGGTGGGTTTGGCCGCCATGTTGATGCTGGGCGCCTGCATGGGCGTTCTGTCGCATGTCGACCCCCACTACTACCCACCCAAGCTCGAGTTGATTCGCTTCGAGCTCTTGCTGGGCACCATGCCGCCCTTGATTTTCACGGCGTACAAGATTTCAAGCTGGCGCAATCGGCTCTTCAAGCAACGCACCGAACTCAAAGCCGCCTTGGAGCAGGTTCAGCAATTGGCCACCCACGATTCGCTGACCGGCCTGCACAACCGCCGCCACATGCAGGAAAAGCTTGAAAGCGCCGTGATGCGCTTTGACCGCTATGGCGAACGTTTCACCGTGGTCGTGATCGACCTGGACCACTTCAAGCAGGTCAATGACCGCCACGGGCACCGGGTGGGCGATGACAGTTTGAGCTCGTTCGCCAAAGCCTCATTGGCCGTGCTGCGCGACACCGACACCATCGCCCGCTGGGGTGGCGAAGAGTTCCTGATCCTGATGCCCAACACCAGCCAGGAAAAAACTCAGGTTGCCCTTGAGCGGCTGCGTGCCGCCATGGCCAGCTGCACACTGTCGGCCACCGTGCCAACGCTGCGCATCACTTTTTCGGCGGGTGTGGCCGTTCACGACAGCATCACGGCCTTGAGCCAAACCATTGAGCGCGCTGATCAAGCCCTGTACGAAGCCAAGAAAACCGGCCGAGACCGCGTCGTCATGGCACCATCCTCCAAACGTTGACCCCTTTCCGCGCTAACCCGCGCCACCGGCAGCCCAGGGGCTGGGATAATCCCCCGCATGAACCCTTTGCTGTCCAAACTGCAGCCCTACCCCTTCGAGCGGCTGCGACAACTCACTTCGGGCGTGCAGCCCAATCCGGCCTTGCGCGCCATCAGCCTGGGCATTGGTGAGCCCAAACACCCCACGCCGGCCTTCATCAAGCAAGCCTTGACCGACGCGTTGGACGGCTTGGCCAGCTACCCGGCCACGGCGGGCGAGCCGGTGCTGCGCGAATCCTGCGCCCGCTGGATGCAACTTCGGTATGGGCTTTCGATCGATCCGGCCACGCAAATCCTGCCCGTCAATGGCTCGCGCGAGGCGCTGTTTGCCCTGGCCCAAACCGTGATCGATCCTGGTCGACATGCAGATGAAGGTGGCCCCACGGTGGTCTGCCCCAATCCTTTCTACCAAATCTACGAAGGTGCGGCGCTGCTGGCCGGCGCCCGCGTCGTCTTCGCCAACTCGGATCCAGCGCGCAATTTCGCGGCCGACTGGTCCAGCATCCCCGAATCAACTTGGGCGACCACCCAGCTGCTGTATGTCTGCTCGCCGGGTAACCCCACGGGCGCGGTCATGCCGCTGGACGAATGGGCCAAGCTGTTTGAACTGAGCGACCGGTTCGGCTTTGTCATCGCTTCAGACGAGTGCTATTCAGAGATCTACTTCCGCGAAGGGCCAGGCGCCGCACCGCTGGGTGGGCTGGAAGCCGCCGCCAAACTGGGCCGCGGCGATTTCAAGAACCTGATCGCGCTGACCAGCTTATCCAAGCGCTCCAACGTGCCCGGCCTGCGCTCGGGCTTCGTGGCGGGCGATGCGGGGCTGATCAAGGCCTTTTTGCTCTACCGCACCTATCATGGCAGCGCCATGAGCCCTTCCGTGCAACGTGCCAGCGCCGCCGCCTGGGACGACGAAGCCCACGTGGTGGAAAACCGCGCCTTGTACCGACAGAAGTTCGAGCAAGTCACCCCCATCCTGGCCGAAGTGATGGACGTGGCCCTGCCCGATGCCAGCTTCTACCTGTGGGCCGGCATCCCGGCACACATCGGTGGCGGCAGCGACGAGTGGTTCGCGAAAGAACTGCTGGCTCAATACAATGTGGCCGTTCTGCCAGGCAGTTACCTGGCGCGCGAATCGAATGGCCTCAACCCCGGCGCCGGCCGCATCCGCATGGCCCTGGTGGCCGGCGTGGACGAATGCCTTGAAGCCGCGCACCGCATCCGCGCCTTCATTCAGTCTTTCTGATTTCTACTTTTTGATTGTTTCAAGCATGACTACCCAAGCACTCCAGACCACCATCGACAACGCCTGGGAACAGCGCACCACGCTGTCCGCAGCAGCGCCCCCCGCCGAAGTGCGTGACGCCGTCAACCACATCATCGACCAACTCGACGGCGGCAAACTGCGCGTGGCCGAGAAAATCGATGGCGACTGGGTCACCCACCAGTGGATCAAGAAGGCCGTGCTGCTGAGCTTCCGCCTGAACGACAACGTGCCCATGGGCGACGGCCCCCTGCAGTTCTTCGACAAGGTGCCCACCAAATACGCCGGCTGGACCGACGAACAGCTGCGCGCCAGTGGCGTGCGCGTGGTGCCACCCGCCGTGGCCCGCCGCGGCAGCTTCCAGGCCAAGAACGTCATCCTGATGCCCTCCTACGTCAACATCGGCGCCTACGTCGATGAAGGCGCCATGGTCGACACCTGGGCCACGGTCGGCTCTTGCGCCCAGATCGGCAAGAACGTGCACTTGTCCGGCGGCGTCGGCATTGGCGGCGTGCTCGAGCCTCTGCAAGCCAACCCCACCATCATTGAAGACAACTGCTTCATCGGCGCCCGCTCGGAAGTGGTCGAAGGCGTGATCGTGGAAGAGAACTCGGTGATCTCGATGGGCGTGTACATTGGCCAGAGCACCAAGATCTATGACCGCGCTACGGGCGAAGTGACGTATGGCCGCATCCCCGCTGGTTCGGTCGTGGTCAGCGGCAACCTGCCCAGCGCCGATGGCAAGTACTCCCTGTACTGCGCCGTCATCGTCAAGCGGGTCGATGCGCAAACGCGTTCCAAGACCAGCATCAACGATCTGCTGCGCGCCTGACCGATAACAATCCCCAAGGAGACACTTGATGAGTGAAGGCAACCTGGAACGAGTCCTGCGTTTGATGGCTGAAAAGAAGGCCTCGGACGTCTTCCTCTCGGCCGCCACGCCCATCCTCATCAAGCTCCACGGGCAGATCCTGCAACTGACGGATCAGCCGCTCAAGCCTTCGCAGCCGCGGCAGTTGCTGGCCGAGATGCTCTCGCCCACGCAGATGGAAGAGCTGGACGACACGGGCGAGTTGAACGTGGGTTTGACGATTCCTGGCGTGGCCATCTTCCGGCTCAGCGCCTTCAAGCAACGTGGCTCGATTGCGGCGGTGTTCCGGCACATCCCTTCAGAGATCCCGCCGCTTGAAACCCTGAACCTGCCCGAAATTCTGTCGTCGCTGGTGATGGAGAAGCGCGGCCTGATCATCCTGGCCGGCGCCACCGGCTCGGGCAAGAGCACCACGCTGGCGTCGATGCTGGAGTTGCGCAACCAGCGCATGACCGGGCACATCCTGACCATCGAAGACCCGATGGAATTCTTGTTCTCAAACAAGAAGTCGGTGGTCAACCAGCGCGAAGTGGGCCGTGACACGGCTTCGCTGCAAGTCGGCCTGCGCAATGCCCTGCGCCAAGCCCCTGATTGCATCCTGATCGGCGAAATCCGCGATCGCGAAACCATGACGGCGGCCATTTCGTATGCGCTGTCCGGCCACTTGGTGCTGTCCACCTTGCACGGCAACAACAGTTATCACGCGCTGGGCCGCATCCTGTCTTTCTACACGCCCGAGTCACGCCCGGCTTTGCTCAGCGACCTGGCCTCGGGCCTGAAGGCCATCGTGTCGCAACGCTTGTTGCGCGCCACGGCAGGCGGCCGCATCCCGGCGGTCGAGGTTTTGCTCAACACCAAGCTGGTGTCCGAGCTGATCGAGCGCGGTGATTTCACCGGTGTCAAGGAAGCCATGGAGAAATCCATGGCCGAAGGCTCGCAGGCCTTTGAACACGACATTGCCCGCCTGATTGGCGAAGGCCTGATCACGCGTGAAGAAGGCTTGGCCAATGCGGATTCGCCCACCAACTTGATGTGGCGCCTGCAGAATGACCAGGGTGCCTCGTCCAAACTGACCGCCAAGGCCGAAGAGACCGAGGAAGGTCCATCGTTCACAGAGATCACGCTGGACGTGAACAACGACGACCGCCACAGTGGTTTCGGAACCACCCGCTTCTAAGCTTTTTTACCCAGGCCTTGCCATGACCGCCACCTTGCGCCTGACCGAGGCGCTGATTGCCCGCTCCTCCGTCACCCCTCACGATGGCGCTTGCCAGGAAGTGTTCATTGAACGCCTGCAAGCCCTGGGCTTTGAATGCCACACTCTGACCTTTGGCCCGACCGATGCGCCGGTCACCAACCTGTGGGCCATCAAGCGCGGCCAAGGGCATGCCAACGGCGCGCCCACCCTGGTGTTCGCCGGACACACCGACGTCGTCCCCACCGGCCCGCTGGACCAATGGACCAGCCCTCCCTTTGTGCCTACCCACCGCGATGGCATGCTCTATGGCCGAGGCGCCGCCGACATGAAAACCTCGCTGGCCGCCATGCTGGTGGCCACGGAAGAATTTGTCGCCAGCCATGCGCAACACCAGGGCAGCATCGCGTTCTTGCTGACCAGCGATGAAGAAGGCCCCTCGGTCGATGGCACCGTCAAGGTCTGCGAATGGCTGACGCAACGCGGTGAGCGCCTGGACTGCTGCATCGTGGGCGAACCCACCTCGGTCAAGTCCGTGGGCGACATGATCAAGAACGGCCGGCGCGGCTCCTTGTCGGGCAAGCTCCGCGTCAAGGGCGTGCAAGGCCACATCGCGTATCCACACCTGGCACAGAACCCCATCCACCTGGCCGCCCCCGCCTTGGCCGAACTGGCCGGCATCACCTGGGACCCGGGCAACGACCACTTCCCGCCCACCAGCTGGCAGATGTCCAACATCCACGCGGGCACGGGCGCCAACAACGTCATCCCGGGCGAGTTGGTGGTCGACTTCAACTTCCGCTTCTCCACCGAATCCACGCCCGATGGCTTGAAGGAACGCCTGCAAGCCGTGTTGGCCAAGCACGGCTTGAACTTCGAAATCGACTGGACTTTGGGCGGCCGCCCATTCCTGACGCGTCCCGGCAGCCTGATCGAAGCCATCGCTGGCGCCATCAAAGACGTGACCGGCCTGAGCACGGAGCTGTCCACCACGGGTGGTACTTCCGATGGCCGTTTCATTGCGCAGATCTGCCCGCAAGTGGTCGAGTTCGGCCCCGTCAACGCCAGCATCCACAAGATTGACGAGCACGTGGCCGTGGCCGACATCGAACCCTTGAAAAACATCTACCGCCAAACCCTGGAAAGACTGCTGTCGTGAGCACTGTCATTGAGCTGATCGAAACCGCCAGCGCCCGCCTCACCCAGGCGGGTGTTTCGTTTGGGCACGGCACCATCAACGCCTTTGACGAAGCCGCCTGGCTGGTGCTGTGGAAGCTGGGCCTGCCTTTGGACGACCTGGATGGCGTGGCCGACCAGTCTGTTGAAGCGGCTCAACAAGTTGAGGTCGATGCCCTCATCACCCAGCGCATCGAGACCCGCAAGCCCGCGGCTTACCTCACCCAGGAAGCCTGGCTGCAAGGCGTGCCTTTTTACGTGGACGAACGCACCATCGTGCCCCGGTCTTTCATCGCCGAGCTGATCGCCGATGGCAGCATCGACCATTGGCTGAGCGAACGAACCCTGCGCGTGCTCGACCTGTGCACTGGCAATGGCAGCCTGGCCGTGATCGCGGCCCTGGCCTACCCCGACGTGACGGTGGATGGCCTGGACATCAGCGCCGATGCCTTGGCCGTGGCGCGCATCAACGTGGACAAGCATGACCTGGCCGACCGCATCACCTTGATACAAAGCGACGGCCTGGCCCAGGCGCGGGGCCCCTACGATCTGATCCTGTGCAACCCGCCGTATGTGAACGCGCAGTCCATGCGCGCCTTGCCCGCCGAGTACCTGGCCGAGCCCGAGCTCGCCCTGGCCTCGGGTGATGACGGGATGGACTTCACCCGCGCCCTGCTGGCCACCTTGAAGGCCCATCCCGGCCGGTATCTCTCGCCCGAGGCGATCCTGGTGCTTGAGATCGGCAACGAGCGCGAAAACTTCGAGCGCGCATTCCCCGAACTGGAAGTGGTCTGGCTGGAAACCAGTGGTGGTGACTCATCGGTGTGCGTGATCTCCCCAGCTGAAATCACCCTTGCCTGAGGGATTGGTCAGCTGGCCTGAACTAGCCGATCAACGACAATGTTGCTGCCGCACGAACCTGGAGGCAGCAACTTGTTTGACCAAGCCACACCACAACGCACCAAACCACTGCTGATTGCGTCGGCCCTGCTGATCGCCCTGCTCGGGCTATCGGGCCTTCGGCCCTACGACTTCGCCACCTGGGTGCTGGAAGTCACCCCCGTGCTCATCGCCTTGCCCATATTGTGGGCCAGCTACAAGCGCTTTCCGCTGACCACGCTGCTTTACGTCTTCATCTTCGCGCACGCGCTGGTGCTCATACTCGGCGGGGCCTACACCTACGCGCGCGTTCCGCTGGGCTTTCAAATTCAAGACTGGCTGGGATTGCACCGCAACCCTTACGACAAGATCGGCCACTTCTTCCAAGGCCTGGTCCCTGCCCTGGTGGCGCGTGAAATCCTGATCCGTGGGCAGCACGTGAACGGACGCAAGATGCTCGCGTTCATCGTGGTCTGCATCGTGCTGGCCATCAGCGCCACCTACGAGTTCATCGAGTGGGGCGCGGCGCTGGCCATGGGCCAAGGGGCCGACGAGTTCCTGGGCACTCAGGGCGATCAGTGGGACACGCAGTCGGACATGTTCTTCGCGCTCATTGGCGCGGCCACGGCCCTGGCGCTGTTCTCGGGCCTGCAAGACCGCCAGATCCAGCGGCTGACCAACAACGATGCCCGCTGAAGCCTCGCATTCCGCCTGGGCCATCCGGGGCCAGTTCTTCGCGGCGGGCGCCCTGTTCGCCACCTGGGGCGTGCAGGTCCCCACGGTCAAGGCGCACTACGGTTTGAGTGAGCAGACCCTGGCCCTGGCCATGCTCGCGGCAGGTGTTGGGTCGATCACGGGCCTGACCCAAGCAGGCCGGATCGTCGGCCGCCTGGGCCCCCGCAGCGTGGCCCTCATGACAGGGCTGCTTGCCGCGCTGGCCATCACGCTGCTGTTGGCCACCACCCACTACGCCGCATTGCTGCTGCTGATGTTCACTTTCGGGATCACCGCCAGCCTGTTTGACGTGGCCATCAATGTGGCCGCCAGTGAAATCGAGCGCCAGGCCAACCGGCCGTTGATGAGCGGCTTCCATGGCCTGTTCAGCCTGGGTGGCATGGCCGGCGCAGGGCTGGGCAGCGCCATGCAAGGCCTGGGCGTGAGCCCGCCCATGCACTTGTTGACGGCAGGCGTGGCGTGTGGGTTGCTCACCATCTGGGGTTGCCTGCACATGCATGCTGGCCGCGACGCGCAATCTGGCGGCGGCATGGTCTTGCCGCGCGGCGTGCTGGGCCTGATCGGCGTGCTCGCGGCGCTGGGCCTGCTGTGCGAAGGCGCCATCTACGATTGGAGCGTGCTGTACATGCACGAGTCGCTGAAGGCCGCGCCCTCCACGGCCGCCCTGGCTTATGCCAGTTTTTCGGGCGCCATGGCGGCCACACGTTTTGCGGGCGATTGGGTGCGGGCCCAGATGTCGTCGGTCAGGCTGGTGCAGATCTGCGGTTCGCTGGCGGCCTTGGGCATGGCGCTCACTTTGGTGACCGATAACCCGATCGTGGCGCTTCTGGGCTTTGCCCTGATTGGCCTCGGCCTGGCCAATGTGGTGCCCGTGCTGTTCAGCGCAGCGGCCCGGGTGCCTGGCGTGGCGCCCGCTGACGGCATCGCGGCGGTGGCGGCCCTGGGCTATCTAGGCATGATGGCCGGCCCGCCCCTCATTGGCATGGTGGCCGAATGGCACACCCTGTCGTCCGGCATGGCACTGGTGATGTTGTTCGCGGCCACATTGAGCCTGGCAGCGCGGCGCGCCCTGGGGCATGATCGCTGAATGCCCTACGCCATCCTTGCCAGCTCGCTGGTGGTTTTCCACCTGGCTTTCGTGTTCTTCGTGATCTTCGGAGCAGGCTTGCTGTTCCGCTGGCCGGCGCTGGTTTGGTTGCATGTCCCGGCCCTGATCTGGGGCATCTACGTCGAGTTCACCAGCAGCATTTGCCCGCTCACCCCCCTTGAAAACCGCCTGCGCCTCAAAGCTGGGCAGCAAGGCTACGACGGCGGATTCATCGACCACTACATCGTGTCACTGCTCTACCCCGATGGCCTCACGCCCACGGTGCAACTGGTGTTGGGCATCCTGATGGTGGTGTTCAACCTGGTGGTCTACGGGTTGTGGATTCGCTCGCGCCTTTGAGCGCCAGGGCATAGCCCCTGCCAATCACTCAAATTTGATCAATCAATCTTGCCAATGCGCAAGCTGGCCTACTATTCTTCATGTTCTTTCAACAACCACCAACCAACTAGGAAACAAGCCATGAGCCTGATCAACACGCAAGTCCAACCCTTCAAGACCGAAGCTTTCGTGAACCGCGGTGGCAAGGGTGAATTCATCACCGTCTCTGACGAAAGCCTGAAGGGCAAGTGGTCCGTCCTGATCTTCATGCCGGCTGCCTTCACCTTCAACTGCCCGACCGAGATTGAAGACGCCGCCAACAGCTACGAAGAGTTCAAAAAGGCCGGCGCCGAGGTTTACATCGTCACCACCGACACGCACTTCTCGCACAAGGTGTGGCACGAAACCTCCGACGCCGTCGGCAAGGCCAAGTTCCCCCTGATCGGCGACCCAACCCACAAGCTGACCCGCGCCTTTGGCGTCCACATCGAAGAAGAAGGCCTGGCCCTGCGCGGCACCTTCATCATCAACCCCGATCTGGTGATCAAGACCGCTGAAATCCACAGCAACGAAATTGCCCGCGACGTGTCTGAAACCGTGCGCAAGCTGAAGGCTGCCCAGTTCACCGCCGCCAACCCTGGCCAAGTCTGCCCCGCCAAGTGGAAGGAAGGCGCCAAGACCCTGACGCCTTCGCTGGACCTGGTCGGCAAGATCTGATTGATTTGACGGTTTGATTTGTTGTACGCCCCCGTCGGACTCACGAGGCCTGATGGGGGCACTAAAGATTAAAGGATGCACACCATGCTCGACGACACCCTCAAGGCCCAACTCGGCGCTTACCTGGAGCGCGTTACCCAGCCGTTCGAGATCGTGGCATCGCTGAACGATTCCGAGACGTCTCGCGAGACGCTCGAACTGCTGCAGACCATCGTCGGTTTGCGCAGCGACAAGATTACTTTGAAGACCGACGGCCAAGATGCTCGTCGGCCCTCATTCACGTTGCGGCGTGATGGCAGCGAAACACAATTGCGTTTCGCGGGCCTGCCGCTGGGCCATGAATTCACCTCGCTGGTGCTGGCCTTGTTGTGGACGGGCGGCCACCCGCCCAAGGTCGAGCAGGGCGTGATCGACCAGATCAAGGGCCTGGACGGCGACTTCAATTTTGAGGTCTACATGTCCCTCACGTGCCACAACTGCCCCGATGTGGTCCAGGCCTTCAGCCTGATGGCGGTGCTCAACCCCAAGGTCAAAACCACGATCATCGAAGGCGGCGCCTTCCAGGATGAAGTAAACGCCCGCGAGATCATGGCCGTGCCCATGGTTTACATGAACGGCCAGGTGTTTGGTTCTGGCCGCATGACGGTGGAAGAGATCGTGGCCAAGTTGGACACGGGCGCCGCCGCCAAGGAAGCGACCAAACTCAGTGCCAAGGAACCCTACGATGTGTTGATCATCGGGGGCGGCCCTGCCGGTGCTGCAGCGGCGGTGTATGCCGCGCGCAAGGGCATCCGCACGGGCGTGGCGGCAGAGCGATTCGGTGGCCAGGTGAACGACACCCTGGCGATCGAGAACTACATCTCGGTGCTCGAGACCGACGGCCCCAAGTTCGCCATGGGCCTGGAAGCACATGCCCGCACCTACGATGTCGACATCATGAACTTGCAGCGCGCCGAGCAGCTGATCCCGGCTGCACAGCCTGGTGGCCTGATCGAGGTCAAGCTGGCCAATGGCGGCTCACTCAAAGGCAAGACGGTGATCCTGTCCACCGGCGCGCGCTGGCGCAACGTGAACGTGCCCGGCGAGCAGGAGTACAAGAACAAGGGCGTGGCCTATTGCCCGCACTGCGACGGCCCACTGTTCAAAGGCAAGCGCACGGCAGTGATCGGCGGCGGCAACTCGGGCATCGAGGCGGCCATTGACCTGGCGGGCGTCGTGGCCCACGTCACCGTGATCGAGTTTGCCGACCAGCTCAAGGCCGATGCGGTGCTTGTGCGCAAGCTCCAAAGCCTGCCCAATGTGACGGTGCACACCAACGCGCAAACCACCGAGATCACCGGGGCCAACGGCAAGGTCAATGGCCTGCGCTACAAAGACCGCGCCACGGGCGAAGAACACCTGGTGCCGCTGGAAGGCGTGTTCGTGCAGATCGGCCTGGTGCCCAACACCGAGTGGCTCAAGGGCACGCTGGAACTGTCACGCCATGGCGAGATCGTGGTCGACAACCGCGGCGCCACCTCGGTGCCCGGCGTGTTCGCGGCGGGTGACGCGACCACGGTGCCTTTCAAGCAGATCGTGATCGCGGCGGGTGATGGGGCGAAGGCGGCGTTGAGCGCGTTTGATCACTTGATCCGTGCGGCTGGCTGAAATCAGCAGAACGCGCGGCGAGTGGGCGGTTGAAGCAATTCAGCCGCCTTTTTTGTTCAGCCAACGCAGCGCATTCAACAATCCCCCATCCTAGTGATGCGAACTCAAAGCCAACGCATTAAAGTCGGCAAGCTCGTTTTTGAGCAAAAAAAAGGGAGTTCAAATAATGCGTTCGTACATCGGCCTACTGGGTTCACTTTTTTCCGCTTGCGCCATGGCAAGTCCTTCCGCCTATCTCTTTGGCGGCAGTCAGCCTGATGGGTTTGCAGGCCAAGTCCTTGAAATCAAATTGCTTGATGGATCGTCCATCGTGGCCTCGACCAGTGACTCACCGATTGGCTCGGAAGCCAACGCTGAGAACCTCGGTTGGTGGAGCGACACGCTGGGACACTTTGCGAACAATTACAACTACTTTGCTGGGCACAACGATGTTCTGGGCAACGATGTTCGCAACTTCTTTTCTTTCGATCTTTCGGGCTTGACTGGCCAGGTGGTATCAGCAACCTTGAAGCTCACGGCTTATTCGGCCAGCTTCCCTTTCAGTCCACTCAAGTACGAAATTTTTGACGTATCCACCTCCGCAGAGCAACTGCTTGCCGAATCGGCCGCCCCGAACGTCTACATTTTTAATGATCTGGGATCAGGCAATTCATATGGAACGCTTTTAGTCAATCAGAACCCCAACTACAGCGCTGAGCTGTCTATCCAGCTGAGTTCTCATGCCATTGCCGACATCAACGCTCGGCAAGGAAAATATTTTTCCGTTGGTGGCGTGGTCACCTCAGTCCCCGAACCCCACTCCGGCTTCATGCTCATGGCTGGTTTGATTGCTATCGGAATCGCCGGCCGAAAGCTCCGCCGTTGAGCGAACGGCGCAAGCCCAACTAGTTTGCCGAACGCCTCAACCCTGGGGCGTTCTCAAAAAACTCGGCCACCCATTCCACAAAAGCCTGCACCTTGGTGGACAAGTGCCGCTTCGAGGCATACACCACATACACCGGCACCGGATCGCTCACCCAATCCGTCAAAACGCCCTGCAGCAATCCTTGCTGCTGGTAGCGCTGGTACACGAAGCTGGGCACCGTCCCGATGCCCAGCCCTGCCAGGCAGGCGTCCTCATAGACCTTTGAGTCGTTCACCGACAAGGGTGCGTCAGGCGTCCATTCAATGCGCTCGCCGTCCTTGGAAAAATCCCAGGGCGTGACCTTGCCTGAGCCGTGCAGGAAGTAGTTGATCAGCGTGTGCTGGTGCAAGTCTTGGGGATGAGCCGGTTCGCCATGCCGCGCTAAATACGCGGGGGTGGCGCAGGGCACGAACCACATCGATCCGATGCGCCGCGCGATGAGCGAAGGATCGGTGACCTCGCCGGCACGGATCACGCAATCCACACCTTCACTGACCATGTTGACAGGCCGGTCGCTGCAACCCATTTCCAAGCGAATCCTGGGGTGCTTCGCCAAAAAATCCGGCAGGCCTGAACTCATCAGGTAGCTGGCCATGGCGCTGAACACATCCACCCGCAACCGGCCATTCGGATCACCCTGGCGCGCGGACAGTGACTCGTCCGCTTCACGCAAATCGTCCAGGATGCGAATGCAACGCTCGTAGTACGAGGCGCCGTCCGCCGTGACCGTCACCTTCCGCGTTGTGCGGTGCAGCAAACGCGTGCCTAATTGCGTCTCAAGGTCTTGAATCAGCGTTGACACGGTGGCTTTGGGTGCCCGCATCAGCTCGGCCGCGCGGGTGAAGCCGCCTGAATCCACCACCTTCACAAAGGCTTCCATGGCTTTGAACTTGTCCATTGTTCATATTCCTGAACAGTCAATTCGAATTCAAGCAGTTTATCGCCAAGCTACAAACAAATACAGTTGCATCCTCTTTCACCATCGCAGTGAGCGCGCATGCCTCCATCAGCCGTCAAACCAGACGCGCCAGACGCAATCTTCGAATGGCCAGGCAGCAGCGGGCCGCTGCATTTGCGGCTGTACCGCGGTGCGCCCGGCAAGGCCAGCGACGCGCTCTTGGTGTTCTTTCACCCAGGCGGTTTTGTCGTCTCTGACGTCGAATCGACCGATTCTTGTTTCCGCGTGCTGGCCGACAACTGCGGCATCAACATGCTGGCGCCCTGCTACGCGTTAGCGCCGGACCGCCCTTTTCCCGCCGCCGTGGAAGACGCGCACGCGGTGCTGACACTCACGCACAGCCACCGCAGCAAGCTGTTCTGGAAAGGCACGCACCTGTTCGTGGGTGGCGTCGAGGCTGGCGGCAATCTGGCCGCTGTGTCCGCCCTGGTGTGCCGCGATCGCCAAGGCCCCAAGCTGGCTGGCCAGGTGCTGGTGATGCCCATGCTTGATGCCAGCATGCGCTGTGACTCCATGCGCCATGCCGCCGACCAGCCCGACACCGCCGAAGTGGCCCAGGCCCTGGAGCGCAGCTACCGCACTTACCTGCCCCACCCTTCTGACCGGCTGCACCCCTATGCCAGCCCATTGCAGGCCAGCCGCCTGACCGGGCTGCCCCCCGCTTTGATCATGCACACCGAAGGCGATCCGCTCTCTGACGAGGCACGGGCCTACGCCAACAAGCTGGTGCACGCCGGCATCCCGGTCGACCAGGTCACCTTGCCCCCAGCCGATGTGAACAACGTCAGCGAGCGCTGCGAGATCACCGCCGACGACCCGAGTGTGACAGCGCTGAGCGCATTTCTTGCAGCACACCGCGCAACCCCATCCTCTTCCAGTTCCAACCCTTCCAAGAAACCGAGCCAATCATGAAGACCACTTTTGACTCCTCCCTGAAACGGCCGTCGCAAGCCGGTTTTGCGCTGGCCATGCTGGCGGCTTTGACCATGCTGCTGAGCGGTTGCGGCAAAGAACAAGATGCCCACGCGGCCCCTGCCGGCGCGCCTCCCGCCATGCCCGTGAGCGTGGCTGAGGTGCTGTCGCGCCCCGTGGCCGAGCAGCGCGAGTTCTCAGGCTTGATCGAAGCCATCGACCGTGCCGAGCTGCGGCCGCGCGTATCAGGCTATATCGACAGCGTCAACCTCAAGCCCGGCATGCTGGTCAAAAAGGGCGATGTGCTGTTCGTGATCGACCCCCGCCCTTACCGCGCCGCACTGGCCCAGGCCGAAGCCGCCGTGGCCGGTTCGCAAGCCAGGGCCGAACTGGCCAAGACCGAGCAAGAGCGCTCCAAAAAACTGCTGGCCGACAACGCCATTGCCCAGCGCGACTATGACGAGCGCACCGCCAATGTGCGCCAGCTGGACGCCGCCGCCCGCGCTGACCAGGCCGCCCTGCAAACCGCCCGGCTCAACGTCGAATGGACCACCATCCGAGCCCCCTTCGATGGCCGCGTTGGCAAGGCCGAGGTCACGGTGGGCAACCTGGTCGATGGCAACACAGTGTTGACGTCCGTGGTGTCGGCCAGCCCGATGTACGTGAGCTTCAATGGCGACGAGTCGACCTACCTGCAATTGGGCAAACAGGCCCGCGCCAATCCAGCTGCGATGAAACTGCACATTGGTCTGGCCAATGAAAAAGGCTTTCCGCATGAAGGCAAGCTGGAGTTCGTGGACAACCGCGTGGACCCCGTCGCTGGCAGCGTGCGCATGCGGGGCCTGGTCGACAACAAGGATGGCCTGTTGACGCCTGGTCTGTTCGCTCGGGTTCAGGTGGGCACCTCGTCGCCCACGGGCGCCGAGTCGGCTTTGGTGGCCGAACGCGCCATCGGCACCGATCAAAACCGCAAGTTCGTGTATGTGGTCAACGACAAGAACGTGCCCGAATACCGCCCCATCCAATTGGGCACTCAGGTCGGTACCCTGCGCGTGGTCAGCTCTGGCCTGAAAGCAGGCGAGCGCATCGTGGTCGATGGCCTGCAACGTGTGCGCCCCGGGGCGCCTGTGGCCCCTCAAGTCGTGCCCATGGATGGCCCAGCGGGTGGCGCATCCGGCCCGGCGGCTGGCGCCCAGAAGTAAGGACACCATCCCATGAACTTCTCAAGATTCTTCGTGAACCGCCCGATCTTCGCGGCGGTGCTCTCCATCCTGGTCTTCATCGCGGGGGTCATCGCGATCTTCCGCCTGCCGATCTCCGAATACCCAGAAGTCGTGCCGCCCTCGGTGGTGGTGCGCGCGCAGTTCCCTGGCGCCAACCCCAAGGTGATCGCCGAAACGGTGGCCGCCCCGCTGGAAGAACAGATCAACGGCGTCGAGAACATGCTCTACATGTCCTCGCAGGCAACGACCGATGGTGCGCTCACGCTCACCGTCACGTTCAAGATCGGCACCAACGTCGAGCAGGCCGAAACCCAGGTGCAAAGCCGCGTGCAGCGCGCCCTGCCCCGCTTGCCCGAAGAGGTGCGCCAGATCGGCGTGACCACGGTCAAGAGTTCGCCCAACCTGACCATGGTGGTGCACTTGCTGTCCCCCAAGGGCACCTACGACGACGTCTACCTGCGCAACTACGCCACGCTCAACATCAAGGACCAGCTGGCTCGCCTGCCAGGCATGGGTGATGTGCAGGTGTTCGGTGCGGGCGACTACGCCATGCGCGTGTGGCTTGATCCGCAAAAGGTGTCGCAGCGCGGCCTGACCGCCGCCGATGTGGTGGCCGCCATCCGCGAGCAGAACGTGCAGGTGGCCGCAGGTGTGGTGGGCGCACCGCCCAACACCGGCTCGCCCTTCCAGTTGTCGGTCAATGCCTCCGGCCGTTTGTCGACTGAAGAGCAGTTCGGCGACATCATCGTCAAGACTGGCGGTGAAGGCGGCGTGACCAAGCTGCGCGACGTGGCCCGCATCGAACTGGGCGCGCAACAATATGCGCTGCGCTCGCTGCTGAACAACAAGCCGGCCATCGGCATGGGCATCTTCGAGGCGCCCAATGCCAACGCACTGCAGTTGTCGGCCGACGTGCGCAAGGTCATGGACGAGCTGAAAGGCGACTTCCCGGCCGACGTCGAATACACCATCGTCTACGACCCCACGCAGTTCGTTAGTGCGTCGATCGAGGCCGTGATCAAGACCCTGATTGAAGCCGTGGCGCTGGTGGTGATCGTGGTCATCGTCTTCCTGCAAACCTGGCGCGCTTCGCTGATCCCCTTGCTGGCCGTTCCCGTGTCCATCGTGGGCACCTTCGCGGTGTTGCTGGCCTTTGGTTTCTCGATCAACACACTGTCGCTGTTCGGCCTGGTGCTGGCCATCGGCATCGTGGTGGACGATTCCATCGTGGTCGTTGAGAACGTCGAGCGCAACATCGCCAACGGATTGAGTCCGCACGACGCCACCATCCAGGCGATGAAGGAAGTGTCGGGGCCCATCATCGCGATCGCGCTGGTGCTGTGCGCGGTGTTCGTGCCAATCGCTTACGTTGCCGGCCTGACGGGCCAGTTCTACAAGCAATTCGCGCTGACCATCGCCATCTCGACGGTGATCTCGGCCTTCAATTCGCTGACCCTGTCACCGGCCCTGGCCGCCGCGCTGCTCAAGCCGCACGACGCGCCCAAGGACAAGTTCGCCAAGGGCATGGACTGGGCCCTGGGTGGCTTCTTCCGCGTGTTCAACAAAGGTTTCGACCGCGCTTCGCACCGCTACACCAAGGGCGTGGGTGGTGTGCTGAACCGCAAGGCCGCGACCATGGTGGTCTACGGACTGCTGTGCGTGGCCACCTTCATCGTCTTCAAGGCCGTGCCTTCGGGCTTCGTGCCCGCCCAAGACAAGCAGTACCTGGTCGGCTTCGCGCAGTTGCCAGACGCCGCCTCGCTGGACCGCACCGACGCCGTGATCCGCCGCATGTCGGACATCGCCAAGAGCGTGCCCGGCGTGAGCGATTCGGTGGCTTTCCCCGGCCTGTCGATCAACGGCTTCACCAACGCCCCCAACGCCGGCATCGTGTTCTACACGCTGGACGACTTCGCCAAGCGCAAGGGCCCCGGCTTGTCGGGCAACGAGATCGCCGCTGAAGTGAACAAGCGCCTGGGCGCCATCCAGGATGCCTTCATCATGGTCTTCCCACCACCCTCGGTGAATGGCCTGGGCACCATCGGCGGCTTCAAGCTGTTCGTGGAAGACCGCGGCAACGTGGGCTACGACGAGTTGTACAAAGGCGTGATGGCCCTGCAAATGAAGGCCTGGCAGACGCCTGAACTGGCCGGCGTGTTCAGCAGCTACCAAATCAACGTGCCGCAATTGTTCGCCGACGTGGACCGCACCAAGGCCAAGCAGCTGGGCGTGCCGCTGGGCAGCATCTTCGACACGATGCAGATCAACCTGGGCTCGCTGTACGTCAACGACTTCAACAAGTTCGGGCGCACCTTCCAAGTGGTAGTGCAGGCCGATGCGCCCTTCCGCGCCAACGCCGAAGGCATCTCGCAACTGAAGACGCGCAGCAACAGCGGCCAGATGGTGCCCCTGGGCAGCCTGATGACGGTGTCTGATTCCTACGGCCCTGACCGCGTGCAGCGCTACAACGCCTACGTGGCCGCCGACATCAACGGTGGCCCGGCCCCCGGCGTGTCGTCTGGCCAGGCGCAGGCCATCATGGAGCAGATCGCCAAGGACACCTTGCCCAAAGGGGTGAGCATTGAGTGGACCGACCTGACCTACCAGGAGATCCTGGCCGGCAACACCATGGTGTATGTGTTCCCCTTGTGCGTGCTGCTGGTCTTCCTGGTGCTGGCGGCGCAGTACGAAAGCTGGACGCTGCCGCTGGCCGTGATCCTGATCGTGCCGATGTCCATCCTGTGCGCGCTGGCCGGTGTGTACATCACACATGGCGACAACAACGTGTTCACGCAGATTGCGCTCTTTGTGCTGGTGGGGCTGGCGTCCAAAAACGCCATCCTGATCGTCGAGTTCGCCCGCGAGCTGGAACACCAGGGCAAGGGCATCGTTGAAGCCGCACTGGAAGCGTGCCACCTGCGTCTGCGCCCCATTCTGATGACGTCCATCGCCTTCATCATGGGTGTGGTGCCCCTGGTCTTCTCGACCGGTGCGGGCGCGGAAATGCGCCATGCCATGGGCGTGGCCGTGTTCGCCGGCATGCTGGGCGTGACCCTGTTCGGCCTGTTCCTGACCCCTGTGTTCTACGTGCTGCTGCGCAAGTTCGCGCAGCGCTTTGAAAAGCCAAAGACGGCGCCAGCCGCAGCACTGCCCCTGGAGGCCCATTGACATGAATCGCCCAATCACAAACACCATGAACCGAAGAAGCCTGGCCCTGGCGCCTTTGCTGGCCGCCCTGGTGTTGGCCGGGTGCGCCACCGCGCCCACGCCGCCACAGGCCAAGATCGACGTGCCCACCAGCTTCAAGGAAGGCACGCCTGACACCGCCATCGCCGCCCCGGCGGGCCAGTGGAAGGCCGCCGAGCCTGCTGAAGGCCACACACGTGGCCAATGGTGGCTGGCCTTCAACGACCCCGCCCTGAACCAACTGCAAGAGCAAGCCCTGGCGGCCAACCCAAACCTGGCGGCCGCCGCCGCTCGGGTGAAGGCCGCACGGGCCGCGCTGAACAGCAGCCAGGCCGACCGCTTGCCCCAGGTCGGCGTCAACTTTGGCGTCGGGCGCCAAAAATCCAGCGCGGTCGATCTGGGCATGCCTGCCAACACCAACATCGGTCCAGCCACCGCATGGCGTTCCGGGTTGACGGCGAGCTACGAGGTGGACTTGTTCCAGCGCGTGACCAACAGCATCAACGCCGCCACCTTTGACGCGGCGGCCACCGAAGCGGCCTACCAATCGGTGCTGCTGGCCTTGCAGGCCGACGTGGCGCAAACGTATTTCCAACTGCGCACGCTGGATGCCGAAGTTGAGTTGTTGGACCGGACCTTGGGCTTGCGCAACGAAAACCTTCAGCTGACCGAAAAGCGCTACAAGTCTGGCGACATCTCCGAGTTCGACACGGCGCGTGCCCGCACCGAGTACAACACCACGCTGGCGGAGGCGCGCGGCCTGAAGGGCAACCGGGCCCAGGTCGAGCATGCGCTGGCACTGTTGCTGGGCAAGGCCCCCGCCGCATTCACGGCGCCATCGGCACCGCTGACCGCGGCTGCGGCGGTACCAGCCGTGCCGGCCGGCCTGCCCTCCGCCTTGCTGGAGCGCCGTCCTGACGTGGCCGCCGCCCAAGCGCAGATGATGGCCTTCAACTCGCGTGTGGGCCTGGCCCGTTCGGCCATCTTCCCGGCATTGAGCCTGACGGCCAATGGCGGCTATGCCTCTTATGAGCTGTCAGATCTGTTCAAGTGGGACGCCCGCACCTGGCTGGTGAACGCCGTGTTGTCGATGCCCTTGTTCGATGGTGGCCGCAACAAGGCCAACATAGCGCGCGCTGAAGCTTCGCTGGAAGAATCGGTGGCCAGTTACCGCCAGACCGTGCTGTCGGCCTTTGGCGATGTGGAAGACAAGCTGTCCAGCCTGTCGGCCGTGCGCAGCCAGACTGAAGCCTTGGACGAGGCCGTGGTCTCGGCACGCCGCTCGGCCGATCTGGCCGACAAGCGCTATCGCGCAGGTGAAGACAGCTATCTGACGCTGATCGACACGCAGCGCAGTTTGTTGGCCATTGAGCGGCAGGCAGTGCAGTTGCGGGGAGCTTGGGCTACTTCGACTGTCGGGCTGATCCGCGCCTTGGGTGGTTCTTGGGCGCCTGCTGTTGCGGTGGCCAGCAAAGACTGATGCGCTTTTATTGGTAGCGCGAGGCGGGGGGCTGGTGGCGTGCCACCGTTTTTTCGTGCCACGCCACCAGCGAGGTGATCAGGGATGAGGCGGTGGGTGGCTGGCAGGGCGACTTCGGGGGCGTCGAGGAGCGCAGCACCGCAGAGCAGTCCTTCGCAACGCGGAGGACCGCCACCATAGGAGCCCTGCCAGCCACCGCCTCAGCCCCACCTCGCGCTCCCACCAAAAGCCCAAAAATACGGCGCTTGATACACTGCCGCGCCGTCCCTGGCCGAATCCCGAGTTTCCGCTTCCCATGATCGTCATCAAGAACATTACCCTGCTGCGTGGCACCAAGGTCGTTTTACAGCAGGCCAATGCCACCTTGCACCCAGGCGAGAAAGTCGGCCTCATCGGCCGCAACGGCGCGGGCAAATCCTCACTGTTCTCGCTGCTCGCCGGCCGCCTGCAGCCTGACGCTGGCGACGTCGACATCCCCGCAGCGTGGCTGAAGCCAGGCGGTCTGGCCGAAGTGGCCCAGAACATGCCCGAGACCGACGACCCCGCCACCGAATACGTGCTCCAAGGCGACGCCCGCCTCATGCTCGCCCGCGAAGAGCTGGACCGCGCTGAACAAGCCGAAGACGGCAACGCCATGGCCGAAGCCCATGCCGTGCTGGCAGAAGTTGGCCACTTCGACGCCCCCGCCCGCGCCCAAGCCCTGCTGCTGGGCCTGGGCTTTGCTGTTGAACAGCTCGAAGCCCCCGTCAACAGCTTCTCGGGCGGCTGGCGCATGCGCCTGCAACTCGCGCGCGCACTGATGTGCCCCTCGCAACTGCTGCTGCTCGACGAACCCACCAACCACTTGGACTTGGATGCCCTCGTCTGGCTGGAAGCCTGGCTGCAAAAGTACGAAGGCACGATGATCGTCATCAGCCACGACCGCGAGTTCCTCGATGCCATCACCAAGGTCACTCTGCACCTGGATGAAGCCAAGCTGACCCGCTACACCGGTGGCTACACCGCGTTTGAGTTCATGCGCGCCGAGCGCATGAGCCAGCAAACCGCGGCCTTCTCCAAGCAGCAAGACCGCATCGCCCACCTGAGCAAGTTCATCGCACGCTTCAAGGCCAAGGCCTCCAAGGCCAAGCAGGCGCAAAGCCGCGTCAAGGCCCTGGAGCGCATGGAAAAGATCGCGCCCGTGCTCAGCGCCGCTGATTTCGACTTCGAGTTCCGCGAGCCACAAAGCCTGCCCAACCCCATGCTGGCCATGTCCGACCTGGTCTGCGGCTACCGCTCGGAAGAAGGCCAGGACACGGTCATCGTGCACGACATCAACCGCTCGGTCATGCCCGGCCAGCGCATCGGCATCCTGGGCGCCAACGGCCAGGGCAAATCCACGCTGGTCAAGACACTGGCGCACATGCAGCCGCCCATCTCTGGCACCGTCACCGAAGGCAAGGGCCTGAGCATCGGCTACTTCGCCCAGCAAGAGCTGGACGTGCTGCGCCTGGACGAAGGCCCGCTGGAGCACATGGTGCGCCTGGCCCGCACCCTGGGCCCCCAAGGCCGCGAACAAGAGCTGCGCGATTTCCTGGGCAGCTTCCGCTTCACGGGCGACATGGTCAACCAAGCTGTTGGCCTGATGAGCGGCGGCGAAAAAGCCCGCTTGGTGCTGGCCCTGGTGGTGTGGCAACGCCCCAACCTGCTGCTGCTCGACGAACCCACCAACCATCTGGACCTGACCACGCGCGAAGCGCTGAGCATGGCGCTCAATGGCTTCGAAGGCACCGTCATGCTGGTCAGCCACGACCGCGCCTTGCTGCGCGAGGTGTGCGACGAGTTCTGGCTGGTCACTCACGGCGGCGTCCAGCCCTTTGATGGCGACCTGGACGACTATCAAAAGTGGCTGCAAGAGCAGAGCAAGCAGGTGGCCCAAGCGGCCAAGAAGGCGCGCGACCAAGGCAAGCAGGCCGCCAAGCAACAGCAGATCAAGGCCGCGGCCAAAGAGCCTGCTGGCGACGAGCGCAAGGCCCATCAAGCTGCCCGCCAAAAGCTGTTGGAACAAGCCAAGCCCTTGAAGAACGACCTGAAGAAGGTCGAGCAACAGATGGCCACGCTGACCACCGAGCGGGATGACCTCACCACGGCGCTGGGCGATGCCAAGCTGTCCGCCGCCGCGCGCGCTGACCAGGGCAAGCGCCTCAAAACCGTCAGCGATCAGGTTGAAGCCCTGGAGCACCGTTGGCTGGAACTGAGCGAATCCATCGAAAAGCTCAATCCCGACGCGGCTTAGGCGGGCTCGCTAACATAGCGTCATGCCTGATGCCCTTCCCACCAGCCCGTCTGACGACCTGTTGATCCTGGATCGCCAGCTTTGCTTTGCCTTGTACTCGGCATCGCTGGCCATGACCAAGCTCTACAAACCACTGCTGGCACCCCTGGGCCTGACCTACCCGCAATACCTGGTGATGATGGTGTTGTGGGAGCACGCCGACCTCACCGTCAACGACTTGGGCAAACGCTTGCAGTTGGATTCCGGCACCCTGACGCCGCTGCTCAAACGGCTGGAAGCTGCAGGCCTGGTGCAACGCCAGCGTGATCAGCAAGATGAGCGCCGCGTGCGCGTGACCTTGACCGCCTCAGGCCTTGCGTTGAAGAACGAGGCTCAAGCAATCCCGCAAGCTGTGGGCTGCCAATTAGACATGACCAACCAGGAGTTGATGTCCTTGCGCACCACCTTGAGCGATTTGCGCCGGCGCCTGAGCCCTGCCGGAGCGTGACTTTCCCACGGTAATTTGCGGGAAATTGCCGCCAGCCCTTTGCATGAGGGGGTTCTGCGACACCCATGGGCATGTGGTTCTGAGAGACTGAACACATTGTTACCAATGAGCCAGTCGTGGCAACGAACATGTGGATCCCCGAGTCGCTTTACAAAATCCTGCCCTTCATCTACGCCCTCGCCGGCGCGGCGCTGATTCCCATTTTCGGGTTCAGCGGCCCCAGCATGTGCAGTGCGATTTTGTTGTTGGCGGCGTCGGTGCTGACCACCTTGTGGCGTTACCGCTCTCAAGACGACACGCCAGCGCCCATGGCCCCCAGCGTGCGCGACGAATGGGAAAAGCGCAAAGAGCGCCGCACTGAAAACATGCCGCTTGACGGCTTTCAGTGACAGGCCAAGCCCGCCGTAAACTGGGCGGTCATGAGGCCGCCATCATCCCTTTTTGAACCCCAGTCCTCTTGCACCGAGCTGGTCGAGGGGTTCTTCTTGCTGCCTGCGTTCATCGACAAGACCGCACCTCTGCTCGCGCAGATCGAACTGGTCGCGGCACAGGCGGCTTTCCGGCACATGCAGGTCGGTGGCGGCAAGCGCATGTCGGTGGCCATGACCAATTGCGGCCCTTGGGGGTGGACTTCCTCCAGCGCCGGCTACCAGTACAGCCGCACCGATCCGCTGACCCAGCGCCCCTGGCCAGCCATGCCTGACAGCTTCATGTCCCTGGCCCAACAAGCCGCCGCTGCAGCAGGTTTTGACCACTTCGAGCCCGACGCCTGCCTCATCAACCGGTATGGCAGCGGCGCCGCATTGGGTGTCCACCAAGACAGGGACGAACAAGACATGGATCAGCCGATCGTGTCAGTGTCCATTGGCGCCACGGCGAGCTTCCAGTTGGGTGGCCTCAAGCGTTCGGAGCCCTTGCGCACCCTGCCTCTTCACGATGGCGACGTGCTGGTGTGGGGTGGCCCATCACGCCTGCGCTTTCATGGCGTGAAGGCGCTCAAGCCCACGGCCGGCGGGCCGGACATCCGCCACAACCTAACCTTCCGCAAAGCGAAGTGACGCCCACAAGTGCGCTGCCACCAAAGACCGCCAAGGCGCGAAGGGCCTGAGCCAAGCCTCGGCTTGCGCGGCCATCAATTTATCGGTCTGCCCCAATACGCGCTGCAAGGCATTGCGCACCGCCACGTCACCATGCAGTGATCCATCTGCGTGGCCAAAGCCCCGCAGCAAGGTGTAGTTGACCGTCCAGGGGCCCACACCCTTGATGGACAAGAGCGCTGCCTCCATGGCGGGCACCACCAGCGGCATGGCCATCCAATCGTCCAAGGGCAACCGCCCCTCGCTGGCCATCCGGCTGATGGTCAAAATGGTCTGCGTCTTGGCGACCGAGAACTTGGCCTCGCGCAATGCCGTCTCGGCGAGCGCGGCCACACCCACCGCGTCCGGGTGGCACCACAAGCCGCTTGAATGCTGCCGCCCACCCAGCAAGATCAGACGCCGACGCAACTGCGAGGCCACACCCACGTTGATCTGTTGCCCCGTCACGGCCCAGGTCAATGCCTCAAAAGGCGTGGCCGCCATGGGCACCCGCAAACCACTTTGCGCCAAAACCAGTGCGCCCAGTTCAGGGTGTTCGCCATGCAAGGCCTCGAAAGCATCGACGTCCATGTGCAGGCCCAGCAGCCGTTTGCAAAGGCCCTCCAGCTCGGCCATTGACACGGCAGACTCAGGGCCGTCCACCAGCAAACTGCACCGCGCCTCGGCTTGCTCCAGCACGATCTCGACGACGGCAGGGCAGCCCCGCAGCATGATGCCCTTGCGCAAGCATTGGCCTTGCACAAGCTCTGCCGTGGACTGTGCGTCGCGCCCATGAAAAGCCAGCACATCGGCATGCCGGTAGTTGGCTGGCAAAGGGATCACGCACTCAAGCCGCGTCATGGAAGATCACCCCGGTGGTGAAGCGCCGGCCCCCCGTCAACTCACTCACGCCATGCCGCAGGTTGACGCGGTAGCTGCCACGCGTGCCCTGCACCGGCCGGTGGTGTACCGCAAAGACGACACCCTCGCCTTGCACCAAGGGCACCACCTGCGGCCGGCTTTGCATCCGGGGGCGCTGCTCCACCAGCACGAACTCGCCCCCCGTGAAATCAATGCCGGGCCGCGACAGCAACACGGCCACTTGCAGGGGGAACACATGCTCGCCATACAAGTCCTGGTGCAGGCAGTTGTAGTCGCCAGCTTCGTACTTCAACAACAAAGGCGTGGGCCGGCTCTGGCCCGCGGCATGGCAACGCGCCAGCATCGACGGCAAATCGCCGGGATACCGAGTGGGCACGCCCATCCGCTCATTCCAATGGTTGGCCACGTGCACCAGGCGCGGGTAGAAGCCCTCTCGCAGAGTGGCGATCAAATCGGGCAGTGGGTAATCAAAATATTTGTACTCGCCTCGACCAAATCCATGGCGGCCCATGACCACACGGCTGCGGAACAAGGATTCGTCGTCATAGCAGCCCGCCAACGCACCGCACTCGGCGGCCGTCAGCAGCGGGCCCGTGGTGGCAAAACCGCGTTGGTCAAGGGCCATGTGGATGCGCTCCCAATCCAGCGCGGCCACGCGTTCGTGCAACACCGCACCCATCACGACTCACCACCCTCACGGCGCAACAACTCGGCCTTGCGCTCCAGGCCCCAGCGAAAGCCCGCCAGCGCACCACCGGCTCGCACCACGCGGTGGCAAGGGATGGCCACGGCGATCTGGTTGTTGGCACAGGCCGAGGCCACCGCCCGCACCGCCGTGGGCTGGCCCAAGCGTTGAGCCAACTCGGTGTAGCTCAAGGTCTGCCCCGTGGGAATCTCTTGCAGTGCCTTCCACACACGCCGCTGAAACACCGTGCCCTGCACATCCAGCGGCAAATCAAGCGCGCCAGTGGGTTGGTCCAGGTAGCGCAGTATCTGGGCTACCCATTGCTTGAACTGCTCGTCCCCGGCTTGCAACACGGCTTTTGAGAAACGGGCCTGCAAACGCGCCAGCAAGGCATCCTGGCTATCAGCAAACTCGATCGCACAAACGCCGCGCGGCGTGGCCGCCACCAGCAGCATCCCCAGCGAGCAAGGCTCGATCGTGTGACGGATCTGTTCGCCCGCCCCGCCTTGCTGAAAACTGCTGGGCGACATGCCCAGGTTTGACCCGGCATCTTCGTAAAAACGCCCCGACGAGCTGAAGCCCGCGTCGTACAGCGCTTCCGTCACCGACGAGGCGTCTTGCAAGGCCGAGGTGACGCGCCTGGCCTGCACCGCCTTGTGGTACTGCTTGGGCGTCAGCCCGGTGCCCGCCTTGAAGATGCGGTGAAAGTGGTGCGGGCTCAGGCCCATCTTGGCGGCCAGGTCGTCCAGCAACAAGCCGGACTCGCTTTGCTCGATGGCCTGGCATGCTTGCAGCACCAGATCGTGCCGCGTGTGCTCTTGCGACGGCCCATCGGGCTTGCAGCGTTTGCAGGCACGATAGCCCGCGCCAAGAGCCAGCACCGTGGTGTCAAAAAACTCGACGTTTTGGCGCTTGGCAGGCTTGGCCGGGCACGAGGGTCGGCAGTAAATGCCGGTTGTCTTGACCGCGAACACGAACTCGCCATCCAGCTGCTTGTCTTTGGCCAGCACCGCGGCCCAGCGCGCTTCATCCTCCATGACAACACTCCATCGTTGATCAGAAGGCCTCAGTATTCGCGCTCAATGTTGGCCGCGCACTCCGCCTCTTGCTTTCAAATTCTCATCATCAGCGGCCGCAATCTCGCGGTCCATGCTCTGAATGCATTCTTGCATCTGCAGCCGGCACCGTTCAATCAGTGCGGGCATGTCGTCCAGGCTCAGCCCTGCGGTGGGAATGGGCGCAAGTGAGCGCACCTTCACCGTGCCACTGCGCCAACGGTTCAGGTTCATGTGGTTCTTGTAGTTGCTGGTGCACAGGGGGATGATCGGCACGCCCGCGTTGATGGCCATCTGGAACGCGCCCTTCTTGAAAGGCAACAAGCCCTTGCCCAGGTTGCGCGTGCCCTCGGCAAACACCCAGATCGAGGTGTCCTTGTGCTGAAGCGTATCGGTGGTGGTCAGCATGGCCTGCTTGGCTTGCTCGGCATTGGCGCGGTTGATCAGCACGTTGCCCGCCAGCCAGTAGATCTGGCCAAACAAGGGCACCCACTTCAGGCTCTTCTTGCCGATGGTCACGGTGCGCTCAGGCACCAAGCTGCCCAGCACGAACAAGTCGTAGTTGGATTGGTGGTTGGCCACGATCACGCATGAGCGCTGGTGCTGCATCAAGCCTCGCGCGTCCATCTCGAGCTTCAAGCCCAGGATCCGCAATGCCGGCACAGAGTAGATGCGCGCGCAGAGGCGGCTGTTGTCTGGGTTAAACGGTCGACACAGTCCGATCAGCATGCCCAAAACGCCCGACACCAAAAAGTGCACAAACATCAACAACATTCGCACGGAATAAAGCATCTGGTCGCCCATCAAGTAGCAGCCGCGGAGTGTACGCGCCCGGCAGTGGCACTCGCCATGGCCCGCACGCCCACCGGTTATGTCCGCGCCCTTAAAATTGGGCATGAGCAGCGCGCCAACCACCAGCCCCACCCAGGATTTCCGGACCATCGGCCTCATCGGCCTGGCCCATGGCACCTCGCATTTCCACCACATGCTGCTGCCGCCGCTGTTCCCGCTGTTCATCCGCGACTTTGGCCTGAGCTACTCACAGCTCGGCTTGCTGGTCACCCTGTTTTTCGTCATCTCTGGCGTGGGCCAGGCCTTGGCCGGTTTCCTGGTGGACCGCGTGGGCGCACGCCCTGTCTTGCTGTCGGCTCTGGGCTGCTTCGTGGCGGCCTCACTGGCCGCTGCCTCGGCCCACAGTTATCACGGCCTGATGTTGGCCTCGGCCTTGGCCGGCTTGGGCAACGCGCCTTTTCACCCTGCCGATTTCACAATCTTGAACAAGCGGGTGTCGGCACCCCGGCTGGGCCATGCTTTCTCCATCCATGGCATTTCGGGCAACCTGGGTTGGGCCTTGGCGCCGGTGTTTTTGATTGGCATCAGCACCTGGGCGGGCGATTGGCGCACCGCCTACCTTGGCACGGCCCTGATCGGCCTGGGCGTGCTGGGTTTGCTGCTGCTCAACCGCGACGCCATCGACGACCGCCAAGGCAGCTGGGGCCATGAGCACAAGGCCAGCTCCACTCAGCCTGTCGCCAGCGAGCACCCCATGGCTTTTCTGAAGCTGCCCTCGGTGTGGCTGTGCTTCTCGTTTTTCTTCTGGACCACGGCCGCGCTCAGCGCCATCCAAAGCTTTGCCAGCCCCGCCCTTGGGCGCATGTACGGCCTGCCGGTGTCGATCACCGCATTTGTGGTCACCGGCTACATGCTGTGCGGCGCCGCAGGCATGGTGCTGGGCGGCTTCTTGGTGGCCAAAGTCGCGCGGCTTGAACGCACCATTGCCGCCGCCATGAGCGTCGCAGCCCTGCTATTGCTGTTGACAGCCACGGGCTGGTTGCCACCCTACGTCGCCGCGGGTGCGGCTGCGCTGGCGGGTTTTGGCACTGGCCTGGCCGGCCCTTCGCGCGACATGCTCATCAAGCGGGCATCACCCCCAGGGGCAACAGGCCGCGTCTACGGCACGGTTTATTCGGGGCTGGACCTGGGCTTTGCCGTGGCCGCGCCCGTCTTCGGCGCCATGCTGGACCACGGGCACCCCAGCGGCATCTTTTATGGTGCTTCGTTTGTGCTGGTGTTGGGCATTGCCTCAGCCAGCTTGGTCGGCCTGCGCATTGCACGTGGTGCTACACCTCGGCCAGCGTTGGCTTAAACCCGCGTGCGTTTTCTCAAATCAGATAACGTATTTTAATAAATATTACATTTAAATTATTACCCCTGAATCAAGGGGTAGCCTTTCATTGAATGACGGTGCTATCTTAGCTACCAGCGCATTTTAATTTGCGCTTTATTATTCAAATTGGGAGGCACTCATGCGTGCAGCAATCATCGGGGCTAAAGGGTTTCTCGGCCAGGCGGTCATAGAAGAATTACTGACACGCGGGTGCGAAGTCGTGGCCATAGATATTTATTGGCCCGAAAATTACCTGGATCAACATCGGCGCAACAAGGTCACTTATTTGCAAGCCGATATCATGCAAATGAGCGAGTTGATTCCTTGCCTTGAGGGCGTTGACGAGGTTTACCATTTTGCGGCCCGGCTGGGCACCTCTGAGCTAGAGTGCGATTTGCGCGGCTCCATGGAGGTCAATGTCATGGGGGCGCTAAATGTCCTGGAGGCTGCCGTCAAATGCATGGTGCCACGGGTTTTCTTGTCGTCAAAACCCAGCGTTTGGCTTAATACCTACACGGTGACCAAGCACGCTGCTGAACAAATGGCGCGCTTGTTTACCCGGCACAACCCGGTTCAAGTCTCGATCATGCGGTTTTTGAATGTTTATGGGCCGGGCCAAAAACTGGCGCCTGTCCGTAAAATCCTGCCCGTGTTTGCTGCACAGGCTTTGCGAGGGCTGCCCATTCAAATTTATGGCAATGGTGAACAAACCGTTGATATGATTTACTCGCGCGACACCGCCCGAATCACGGTCGATATCATGCGGGCACCGTTCACGCCAGAGCCATTTGATTGCGGCACGGGGCAAGAAATCACCGTCAATGCCGTGGCAGAGGCGGTCAACCAGTATTTTGACAACCGCGCTGGCATTGCCCACATCGACATGCGCCGAGGCGAAACGCCCAACACCCGATTGGTGGCCGACATCAAACCGCTGCAAAAACTATTGCCCGAGGTTTCATTCACCCCCTGGGATACGGGGCTGGCTGAATCCTTGAAGTGGTACGAGGCCTTGCCGGCTCATCAAATTGATTCAGCGCTGTCTCTGTATGGCATTCACCACCGGTATGGCACTTCATGGAAATGAAAGGCCGCAAAATCCTGGTCGTGATCGCTCACCCCGACGATGAAACGCTTGGCTGCGGAGGCACCATCAGCCGTTGGGTGCGTGAAGGCGCCACCTGCAAAGTGGTTCTGCCCTTGCAAAGGGGTGACATCCGGGGTCTTGCCCACCAGGCCGAATTGGCCGAGCACTTTGCGCACGCCTGCGAGATATTGAACGCAGAGGCGCTCATGCTCAATACCGGTTTGGTTGACTTGACGGCCGACCAGCATGTCGAGCAAATCCACGCCGCGCTGCTGCCGCACATCGAGTGGAGCGACATGGTCTTGACGCATTGGCCGCACGACGTTCATCAGGCGCATCGCGCAGTCAGCCGGGCCGTCGAGATTGGCACTCGGCCATTCAGGCGCCGGCGCTCGGTGGCTTTCTTTGAAACTGCAACCTCCACCGATCAGGCCTACGACACATCTTTCAGCCCCAACATGTTTGTCTTGTTGGATGAAGAAGATGCCCAACGCAAAGTGGCGGCCATGAACGCCTACCCCACCGAGCAAGCGTTTGGGCGGCAAGCCGACGACCTCCTGGTGCGCTTGAAATCGCGTGGACTGCAAATTGGCGCCCCCTATGCCGAGGCATTCATGCTTGCACGGCATTTCATGTAAGCCATGGCGCTCAATTCATCGGCGCCTCGCATTGCGATTGTTTACGACTGGTTGGTCACTTTGGGTGGTGGCGAGCGGGTGTTGATCGACATGCTCGAGTGCTATCCAAAGGCAGACCTGTTCGTCACGGTTGATTTTTTTTCAGACACCCAGCGCCAGCAATTGGGCGCGGGCAGAAAAATCAACACCAGCTTTGTGCAGCACATTCCCGGAGCCAAGAAACATTACTGGAAGCTCGCCCCGTTCATGCCCTTGGCGGTTGAGTTGCATGACCTGCGGGGCTACGACCTCGTTTTATCCGGAAGCCACGCCTTTGCCAAAGGTGTGACAGTGGGCCCCGACCAATTGCACATCTCCTACATCCATTCGCCACCCCGCTTTGCCTGGGACAAGCTGCTGGATTACCTGGACAACTTCGGGTACAAAACCGGCCCGAAACGCATGCTTGCGTCTTGGTTGTTTCACCGCATCCGCGGGTGGGATGCGCGCGCCGCCAGTGGCGTCGACCTGATGATCGCCAACTCGGACTACATCAGGCGGCGCATCTGGAAAACCTACCGCCGCGATGCGCTCAAGATCTATCCGCCGGTTGATGTCGATCGCTTTCAACCAGCGGCCGCGCGCGAAGACTTTTATTTCTGCGCGTCGTTCATGAACCCGTTCAAGCGCATGGATGCCGTCATCGACGCCTTTGCAGCAACGCCACAGCGCAGGCTGGTCGTGGCGGGCCACGGGCCTCAAGAGCAAAGGCTTCGGGCTCGGGCCGGTGCCAACATCGAGTTTCTGGGGTGGGTGAGCGACGAGGCCATGGCGGACCACATGGGGCGAGCCCGGGCCTTTGTGTTCGCGGCCGAAGAAGACTTCGGCATCATCGTGGCAGAGGCGCAGGCCGCCGGGGCACCGGTCATCGGCCTGGCCCGGGGCGGCACGGCCGAGATCGTCAGGCCCCTCGGGCAACACCAAGCACCCACCGGCGTGCTGTTCAATGAGGCCACGCCTGAAGCCATTCGCCAAGCCCTTGCCGAGTTTGAGCAGCACGAGGCCAGCATCACGCCCCAGGCCTGCCGCGAAAACGCACTGCGCTTTTCAAAGCAGCAGTTCAAACAAAGCTACACCGCCTTGGTCGATCAAGCCTGGCAAGCATGGCAGCAGGCCTTGCAGGGCGAGCCCGGTATCACCCTGCCAGCCCTCACGGCCAAAATGGCCGGCACCACGCCAGGTCAATATTGACCGCCGCCTGATAAAACGGATTTGAAGGTGCGCAAGCAGATCCACAGGTCCAGCACCAACGATCGTCTTTTCAGGTAGTCAAGATCCCGCACGGCCATGCTGTCCAGCATGTCTTTCTTGCTGACGCGCGTGGCCTGCCACAAGCCGGTCAGGCCAGGTTTGACCTGCAGCCGCAGCTGGCGCACCTCTTCGCTGAAGAACCTTCGGGCATCGGCGGGGATCATGGGGCGCGGCCCCACCAGGCTCATGTGCCCCAACAAAACATTCCAAAGCTGGGGTACCTCGTCAATCGAATAACGGCGGCAAAAGTTGGCAACCGCCCCTGCCACTCGCGGGTCATGGGGCAAACAGAGATACCGCTCCCACTGCTCTCGGGCGCGCGGGTCTGCGTCAAGGTGCTGCTTCAAGCGCGCTTCGGAATCCATGTGCATGGTTCGGAGCTTCAGCAACTCAAAGCACCGCCCGTGGCGCCCTTCCCTGATCTGGAACAGCAGCAAGGGGCCCGGGCTTTGCAGGCGGATCAAAAGCCCGCAAACCACCACCACAAGCAACACCAGCGGCAGCAAGGCCAAGACCACCGTCACGTCAAAAATGCGCTTGGCCACCTCATAGATCGGCTCTTGCTTCATGCTGGCCGAACCATTTTGTGTCGATTCAAAAACGAGCGGCCGGCCTGTCGGTCAACAATCGTCCGGCAAACCAGCTCAGGGTGCATGTAGGTCAACTCTTCAGTGCCCAACACCATGTTGTCAATGGCCTCCACGCCCTGCATGAACGCATTGTCCTGGTTGGACACCTCGTATTTCCAGCCCCCGAAGCGCCCGCGGCTGTAGATGCCGTTCTCTTTGAGCAGCGCCTGTACTTCTTCCAGATAAGCATCGCGCTCAAGGCAAGGCACCGGATACCCATAAGCGATGGGCCGATGCCAGATCGAGGCAATCTCATGCTCTGGGCTCAACAGGCCCACGAGCCTCAGCGCCGCGATCACATCGGGCACCACCGTTTGATGGTTCACGGGCTTGAGCGGCGACTCGCTGACCTCGCACATCAATGACCAGAAATCCCCAGACGAGGGCACGTTGTCAGGCGAGTAATTGGACGTGATCGAGATGCGGAAAAAAGGCAGATCGAGTTGCGCAAACTGGATCCAGAATTTATCGCGCAGATGCTCTGGCACCGCACCATGCACGCCCACGCCAATGACGTGGCTGCTGCTGTGCTTCAACACGGGCGCGGGCAACCGGGCACGAAAGCCTTCATCCAGGCGATCCACGAAAGCATCCAACGGCATGCTGCTCAACAGGCTGGCATAGCGCACCCGCTCACCGCTGGACAAGGTGGCCACTCGGGAGGTGGTGTCGATGGACACCACGCCCTTGCCCAGTTGAGCGTGCTCCTTGGGCAGGCGCGAAAAGGCCTTGCTCCACAACGCCCCAGCACCGCCTTTGGCAGGGTAAGGAAAAGGAACGGCCCCATCCCAGCCCGGGGTGTCTTGCTGGCGGATGAGGTTTTCAACCAAGGGCAGCAAACTGGTCCGCTGCACATTCTGGTACTTCGAGCTGCTTTTGCGTTCGGTCCATGTGGTGGCCAGCTGCTCGGCCGGGTAAGCCCACATCTTGTAGGCATAAGGCAGAAAGAACAGATCAGCCAAGCCGGTGCCAAAGTGCTGACTGATCCATTGAGAGAAATTGGCAGGTGCGGGGTTGGCCGCGGCAGCGTTCGGAAAGCTGGCCACGCATGCCAGCAAATCATCGGCAGGCAAGCGCTGCAAGTTATTTTGAAGAGGAAAAGGGACGTAGTTTCCCTTGAGCCAGACCCAGCCTTTGCGGGGATGCAGAAGGATGCCCTCGCCCAGCACCTCTTTCAAAAACTCATTGAAATACGGGTAGTGCGAATAGATGACATGCACCCCAATATCCCAGGTAAAACCTTGGGCATCGCGGAACGATGCGGCCATGCCGCCAGGCGCACTGCACTGCTCCACCAGCAACCAGTCGTGCACGGCATTCAAGCCCAGTTCACGCAACTCTTGGATGCGCCAGCTTGCGCCTATGCCCGTGGGGCCTGCTCCCACGATGAGCACATCCACCGCCCGATCAATCCCTCGGTCCATTTTTCTCCTCCCAAGCCATTCAAATGGTCATGGAGATAATTTATAGGCATGGACCGCGTTTGGCCAATGTTTGGCCCACGAATGAGTAACCGTTTATCAGGCCTGCCGCAGCACTTCAATCGCCTCACGCGACCAATCGATCCAGCTTTGCTCATACATGATCCCCGTCTTCAGGATCAAATGCTGGATCTGCGCCTCGCGCGACAAAGGCTGCTTGTGCGCGCCAAAGTCGCGCTGCTCAATGGCCCGGTAGGCTTGCAGCTTGGCCTGGTGCAGGGCCAAACGGCGCTCCAGCTCCACATCCAGCCCCAAGGGCCCCACGGCCGCATCGGCACGCAGGCGCACCATCAACTCGTCGCGCATGTCCATGGGCGGAGCGGGCTCGCGCGCCCAGCGTTGCAGCTCCTGCTGGCCATCGCTCAGCACCTGGTAGATGCGTTTGCGGGTCTTGCCGCCATCAGGCGCTGCTTCTGACGCAATCCAGCCGGCCTTTTCCATGCGGGCCAATTCACGGTAGATCTGCTGGTGCGTGGCGTGCCAGAAAAATCCGATCGACTTGTCGAATCGTCGGGCCAGGTCATAGCCCGACGATGACTTTTCAAGCAGCGAGGTCAGCAAGGCATGGGACAAGGACATGCCTTGAGTTTAGCTTTCTCACAGCCCCCGCTGCACCACCGCCTGCGTCACGCGGTCATCCACCGACGACAACGGCGCCTCACGGCTCACCCACGGGCTGCCGCCGAAGTACAGCTGGAAGATCTTCTCCGACGTGCGAGTGGCCAAGGCCTGCGTGGTCAAGGTGGGGTTCATGCCCCCGCAGGCATTGGCCAGCGCGGCGTTGTCGGCCACAAACAGGCGCTTCACCCACCGCGCCTCCGCATTCGCATCCAGCACCGATGTGGCCGCGTCCGATCCCATGCGCATGGACGACTGCATGTGCAGCAGCAAGGGCGGAAAGTCAGGCCGGATGACCTTGGTGGCGCCCGCCGCCTTGAGGATCAGCGCGGCACGCTCGGCCAGCTTGCGGCGGTTGCTCAAGGTGCGGGCGCTGCGTTGGCGCTTCTGGATCTCGACCTTGGGGATCTTGCCGTGCTCGTCCGGCGGGAAGACGGACGACAACGAGACCTGGTTCTGTGCTTCCACATCGTCGTCCGTCAACACCAGCACATTGAGCAGGCGGTTGACGTTGGACAGCAGGTCCTTGATCTCATGCCCCATAGCGCGGCCGGTCTGGCCCGTCCACGGCCCGGTTTCACCCCGGCCCACGTTGTAGGCGCCCCGCACGCCGCTGTCGCTGAAGCTGGCCGTCAGGCCTTGCAAGGCCGGTGGCAGCCCCACGTTCTCCACGCAACCCACGCCCGGGAAATCCGCCCTCGCCGCCGAGGCTGGCCCTTTGGATGAGTTGGTGTCGTAAGGCATGACGCCAATCACCCAATCCAGCGCATGGTCCGTCAGGCCCTTGCCCACCCAGCCATTGGGATTGGGCAGGCCGCTGTTCAACCACAGGCGCGGGTCCTCCACGCACCCGGCCGACATCACAACCACCTTGGCGTCCTCCGTGTAGCTCAGCCCGGTTTCCGTGTCGCGCCACGTCACCCCCTTGGCCACCACCTGGCCGGACTCGGTGGCGGTGAGCACCTTGGTGACAAAGGCATTGGCCACGAGTGACACCGCCTTGCCCCCGGGCATCCACAAATCGGCCGTGAGCGCCATGGGCACATAGCTGGTCGAAGTGGCCCGTTTGGCCTTGAGGTTGGCTGGCGACCGGATCGGCTCTTTGCAGCCCTGGTAGCAATAGCCACAGAAGGTGCAGCCCTGCGCCTGTGGATACCGCAGCAGCGCAGCATTCGTGGTCAGGCCGGCATTGCCCTGCGGCTGCAGGATCGAGTTCTCTTGCGGCCGAAACGCATCCCGTGTGGCGTCCTTGGTGGTCTGCACCGGCAAGCCAATGCCTTCGCACCCCCTGAAAAACACCTGCTCCTTGGTGCCCATGGGCGCCGTCTTCACGGGCAGCGTGTGCTCCACCCACTGGTAGTAAGGTACCAGCTCTCGGTAGGTGAAAGGGAACAGATGGGCCACGTCATAAGCCGCACGGTCGGCCCCTTCGTAGCCCGTGAACACGCCCGGCATTGACCTGGGGCAGTTGCCAAAATAGTGGTTGGTGGTGCCGCCCACGCCCGCCACCTGGGTGATGTACGAGCGCTGAGGTGTCTCACGGAACCAGTTGGTCTTGGCACGGGCCGCGGGGCCCCAACGCAAAGCGCCCTTGAACAGGTTGTTCTGGTCGTCCTCGTAATGCGACCAGGCCTCTTCGACCTTGGCGTTGCGGGGGCCGGCTTCCAGCAGCAGCACGTCCAGGCCACGGGCAGCCAACTCCTTGGCCACGACCGGGCCGCCGCCGCCCGATCCAATCACGATCACGTCACGCATCGCTTGCACTCCTTCTGTCTTGGTAATAGCCACGGAATTCATCCCACCCTTCCACCGGCCCATCGGGCTGGTACTTGGATAAAGTCCAACCCACGGGGCGTGACTTCAACTGGCGGGTCGCGGGGTCGAGGTTGGCCCATTCGCTGTAGCTGCCAAAGCCCGCAAAGGCCAACAGCCCCACGGCGATCAACTGCACGTAGGCCAGCACGGTTTTGATCAGCCCAGTGGGCACGTTGCCCATGGCACTCAGCACTTCGGGGCCGGGGTTTTCAAACAACTCGAGCACCTTCGCCTTGTCCTTCCAGGACAAGCGCGAGAACGGCGACAGGAACGGGCCCAGGATGCTGGATGGCCGCACGGTCAAGGCCACCGCGTTGAGCAGCAGGGCCACGAGCGTGGCCAGCGGCAAGCTGTCCTTGGCATTGAGCAGCTCCGTCACGGCCGACCCAACGTCCAACTTCGTGCCATCGGGCAGGGGCACCGTGATGCCGCGCAAGGGCGCCCCCAACGAGGTCGACAGGCTGGTGCCCAAAGGCGGGGGCAAGGGCAAGTAGTTGTTAAACATGAACACCAGGAAGGCGTCGTTCTTAGCGGCGACGCCACCCGGCTGCCAAGTGGATTGGCCTTGCCAAAGTGAGTAGAGATCGGAGCCGGGCACCGCAAAAGAGCTGACGCCGGCCAAGGTGTCCCTGGCAAACAAATTGAGCATCGCGTTCAGACGTTCCAGCCGGGACGGGCTGGTGGTCTGCGCCAAGGCCACGGGGGCCCCAGTCAGCGCCGATGCTGCGCCCAATGCAGCCGTGAACTGTCTTCGCGACAGCCTCGGCAGGCTCTGCAGTTCCTCTTCCTCTTTGATCATGAATATCCTCCGCCGTTTGTTTGGACGGAGAAAATCTAACAATCAACGTTTACCGTAAAAATTAACAAAACTGTAAGGAAAGTGACAAATGAAAAAGTCCGGACGTGGGTATGGTTATTGCCAATACTGCCTATTAGCGGACGGCAGCTTCACCACTGTTCGTTTCCCCCTTGAATAAGGGCCCCAAGCACACGAGGTTAGACTTTGCCCATGCATGCCATTTCTGGAGATCCCTTTGCTCGCTGACACGCGCCGGTGGTTATGGCGAGGGGTGGCGGTGCTCTTCCTGGCACTGGGAGTGATTGGCGCAGTGCTGCCGGTGATGCCCACCGTGCCTTTCGTGTTGGCGGCGGCTTGGGCAGCCGGCAAAGGTTGGCCGGCGCTTGAGGCGCATTTGCTAAGCCACCCCACCTTCGGCCAGCCCATCCGCCATTGGCGTGAACACGGCGCCGTGCCCACCAAGGCCAAATGGTTGGCCTGTTTCATGATGTCGTGCAGCGCCGTGATGCTGTGGTTCCTGCCCATCCCTGATTGGCTGCGGTGGAGCGTGTATGGCACCTTTTTGGTGGTGGGCCTGTGGTTGTGCATGCGGCCAGCGCCGCCGATCGTCATCGCGGACGAGCGCTGATCAATCTGGCTTTGATTTGGCGAATGAGAGGTTCGCTGTTCATAGCCCGAATGACGGTCGACTTGCTGAGAAGTCCTGTTTCTTGATCCGGCACGACAAATCAAACCCCGGAATCAGGGGTTTTTTCAATTGCTTAAAAATGATATAAAACAATCCATATTGGGAGGCTTATGAAATATACAAGCATGATGGCGTTGGTTGCCATTTCTATTTTTATCACAGCATGTGGAGGCGGAGGGGCTAACAATGAGCCAAGGCCGTCAGTAAGGCCTTCAAGTGAAGACCCCTCAGTTGATACAGAGGAATCGGCACGGTCATTCTCTATTGATCTGGGAACGCAGACAGCGGTGTCACTTCTAGATTCAACCCACATGGATACCGTGGATGCACCTTCTATTTCATTCTCTATAAACTCCGCCCTTGCCGAGATTCCGAGTTCAATTAAAATAAACAGCGGCAGCATTGGTAATGGTGTTTTCGGGACTGCTCTTGTGCTGCAGCCCACGATACCTATCCCATTCACGTCAAAAGAACTCGATATCAATGGAGTGCCCACACTTCAATTCAAAGCTGGCGGCATGATCTCAACATCGGGCACCAGCCACTATTTTGATGCTGCATTGCAAATTCCTGGCAGCACTGCATACAAGTACGCAGGCACGGGCAATTGGAAGTACGTTGGCGATAGGCAAACGGGTTACTGGTCTGGTCAGAAGATAGCGGTTGGCAGCTTTATTTTCGGAAATCAGACGCCTGAAAATGCAAGGCAGGCTCTCAGTTCTGGCGAGTATAACGGCATTGCCCAAGGAGTGGTGGAATCGTATTTCACCCCTTATCCAGGCTATCTGGGAGACGGCTATAACTACTCGTACAACCAAGCCACCATGAGCGCGAAAATCAATATAGATACTTCAAGCAAAACAGTGCAAATATGGCTTACTAGAAATCGAGATTGGGGCAACAACAACAACGAAAAATTAGCAATTGCGAGTTTCATGTTGCGCAATTACCCAGAAACACCAGTCTATGACATCAGTTGCTCTGGCACCATTGATATAGCAATGAACCGGTTTTCCTGCGATGTTGCAGGGCAAGCCTTGTCCGGCAAGATAAATGGAAAGCTTTTTGGCCCCGCTGGAACAGAAGTCGCTGGCACTTATGTTTTGAGCAGCTATGGCAGCCAAACCATTGCTGGTGGATTCGTTGCCGTGCGAGCTCCCTGAACTCTACGCATACTGAAGCAACGCCTAGAGTGAGCCTGGCGCCATCAGCTCAATGTAGCGCTGCGCCCCCAAGCCCAGCGGCCGCTCCTTGATCCACACCACATCGGCCCACAACCGCACCTCGTTGGACATGTTGGCAAAACCAATGTCCACCAAGGAGCCTGGCCCCATGTGCGGTGTGGTGAGCGAACGCGGCAGGTAAGCCCAGCCCAGGCCGGACTGCACGAGGCTCAACGCCGTCTGCGGGTTGTCAGTGCGCCAGACCTGGCGGGACAGCAGCAGGCGCGGGTCCACCTGCTCCTCGTCGCGCCCCACCACCACTACCTGGCGCAGGTTCAACAGATCGGCCGGCCGCAGGCGCTTGTTGCGGCCCAGGGTGGCCAGCAAAGATGGCGCAATCACGGCGGTGAGGGTTTCGCTGCTGAACTCCTGAAACCCTTCCTTCTCATCGATGGCCGTGCGCTCGAACACCAGGGCCAGCTGCACACAGCCGCTGTGCAGCATCTGCAGGGCGTCGGCCTGTGGCGCGGTCAGGATCTCAACCTCGAGCGCTGGGAACTCGCTGGCCAGCACGGTCAACGGCGCTTGCCAAGCGGCCGTCAACAACTCGGGCGCGATGGCCATGCTCAGGCGCCGCTCCAGGCCCTGGTGCAGGGACAAGGCCTGCCCTTGGAGCATGCGCAGTTGATGCGCCAGTTGCCGCGCCCCCGGCTCCAGCGCTTTTGCCGCCGCGGTGGCCGTGGGCTCGCGGCCCGTGCGGTCAAACAAGACCAGGTCCAGTTCGGCCTCCAACTGGGCGATGGCCATGCTCACCGCCGAGGGCACCCGGCCCAGCGCACGAGCGGCTGCCGAGAACGAGCCCTGGTCCAACACCGCCAGAAACATCGTCACGTTGTCACTGTCAAACCCCGTTTTCATGCGCGCCCTATCTATCAATTTATCTGAAACATTCTAACTTTTATGTTCAGAAAATTAGATATACATTGACGGCATGCAAGGTCTCAAACGCAAGTTGGTTTACGTGTCACTTTTCGAGCTGATTGCCGTGTGCATGAGCAGCGCGCTGCTGTGGTTCATCTCCACGCGCGATTCGTTCCTGTATGCCGGCATGGCCGCCGTGGCCTCATCCGCCATCGCCCTGGTGTGGAACCTGGTCTACAACTCCGCCTTCGAGTACTGGGAAGCGCGCCAACCCACCAAAGGCCGCAGCCTGCTGCGCCGTGCCGCGCACGCCTTGGGCTTTGAGCTGGGCCTGGTGGTGCTGCTGGTGCCGCTGTTTGCCCACCTGCTGGGGCTGAGCCTGTGGGAGGCCTTTGTTTATGACTTGGGCCTGATGGTGTTCTTCATGGTCTACACCTTCTTGTTCAACTTGGGGTTTGACCATGTGTTTGGGTTGCCGGCATCGGCCCTGCCCGCCCCTGCAGGCGAGGCAGCGCGGGCTTGAACCCTCACCGCTTGGAAGAGCCGCGCCGCATGGCGCACGCCAGCACCGCCAGGCCAGCCAACAACATGGCCTGGGTTTGCGGCTCAGGCACCGCCGCCGCGTACACCATGCCGGAACCCGTTGTCACGGTTGCGCCCGCGTTGTCCAGCACCGAGATGCCAAAGTGGGCCGAGTTCATTGCCGACAAAGAGCCGGTGTCATTGGCAAAGCCAAACAAAACGCTCGCGATTGAAAACGTTTCTCCGTAGGTGAACGGGACTTCGGTGGTGAACACACCGCCAAACTGGCTGCCGGGCGCCACTGACAGACCGGGGTCGGTGTGCCCCGGCTTCAGCACATTGGCCAGGTAAGACAACATCAGCGTTTCGCCACCATCTTCCGGCTCGTCAATGGTCTCCAGCAACCAGGCCGTGGGATCGGAGTTCAAGAACTGCGTCACCTCAGTCTGCAACTCTTCAGGTGTCGACAACCACAAGCCGTAGCCGCCGCCAGAGCCAAAGCCCTGGCCAAAACGGCCTGTCACGTTGGCGCTGATCTTCACGGTGCCCAAACCTGTTCCGCCTGTGATCAGAAAGTTGTCGGTCCAGGCAGACAAGGCGATGGCGAATGGCCCGCCAATGCCGGTTTCGCGGATGAATTCATCCGCGACCGGGACGGTGTTGGCCACATCAATCCGGTTCACACCAAGCAGCGTTTGGGCCTTGGCGGCATTGCCATTGCCGCTTGCCAACGCCAAGCCGGTGTTGCTCAAAAAGGCGGCGTCTGTGTAGTTGTATTGGGCCTGGAGCACGTCCGAGGCACTGACCCCTGCGTCCTTAACCGCGGCAAACGAGTAGGTGTCGGCCCACGAGGGCAGGCAGTGCATGGCCGCGACGGCCGCCAACAGGAAAGGGATCTTCATCGATGTTCTCCGCTCAAGGGTTGACTAAATGGGCAATGCCCGGCCAGCGCGCTTGGAGCGCGCCCGCCAGGCAACCAGCATCCCCGTGGCGAACATCAAAACCGATTGGGGCTCTGGGACTGATGAGGCCGGCTCGTACAGCGTGCCGGAGCCTGTGGCTAACGTTGAACCAACGGGTGCGCTGATGCCAAAGTGGGCTGAGTTAAAAAAATCAGCCACGCCCGTCTGGCCACCAACCACCTCTGCGCCCAGATAACTGGCCAGGTAGAACGGCTTGTCGTAGGTGAATTCAATGCTGGCACTCAAGTACTGAACACCCGATAGCGATTCGATTAAGGGGATGGCGGCATTCCCGGTGCAGGCTATTTCATCAAAATCACACGTGATGGCCGAGTCGCTGGCGAACAGCGTGTAAAACGAGTTGGAACCTGGCCCGCCCGGTTCCCCCAGGCCATCAAGGGCGCCCTCCAGGCGAACAGTTATTTGCGCGGTGGCTTGGCCACTGCCGCCGTGCACCACAAACGCATCGCTCCAAATTGATTCTGCGTAGGCCTCGCGGTCTTGCGCCAGGCTGACCGATGCGTAGGCCCCGTTGACGCCAAAGCCTGCCCGCACCTTGCCGTAAGCGCGAGGCTCGGAGCCGGCCTCTACAAGTGAGGTGCCCAAAGAGGTCTGCACAAGGCAAGACGGATCCAACTCAATCGAGCAGCCAGCAGACTCGATCTGTGCCCGAACAGCGGTGAATGAAGGCGTGCCGCCAACGATCTGAGCCGCATTGGCCGAGCAAGCCGCCAGTGCGATGACCACGCCTAAGCCGAATGATTTATTCATTGCGGTCCCCCTGATTGTCGTGAAAATGAATTTCGCGAATCAGTCTGTGGCAAAGCCTTGATTACGTCAATACCGCACAGCGATGACTCGGCATCGGCCGCTGCCAAAATGCGGGAATGAGCCTGCAATCCGTCCAAGACTTCCTCGCCCAACATGCGCCCGACATCACCATCCTGCAAACGCCAGAGCCCACCGCCACCGTGCTGGATGCGGCCCGGGTGCATGGCGTGACGCCCGCGCAAATCGCCAAGACGCTGTCGCTGTGGCTGAAAGACGAAGTGATCTTGCTGGTGATGGGCGGTGATTGCCGCCTGGACAATCGGCGCTTCAAGGAACACTTTGGCGGCAAGGCCAAGATGCTGAATGCCGAAGAGGTTGTGCAGTGGACCAGTCACCCGGTGGGTGGGGTGTGCCCGTTTGGCTTGCCTCATCCGCTGCGGGTGTTCGCGGATGTGTCCTTGAAGCGGTTTGAGGTGGTGCTGCCTGCTGCAGGCGCTGTGAATGCGGCGGTGCGCGTTTCGCCAGAGCGGCTTGCCCAGTTGGTAGACGCCACATGGGTGGATGTGGCGCAAGCCACCTCATCAGACTTGAAGTGAACCCCGGAAGCCTCTGGCGGCGTAGTACGACTGCACGCCATTGTGATAAACGAAGACTTGGCCATAGCGCCGATCACAGAACAGGGCTCCGCCGAGGGCCCTCACCTCGGGTGGCGTTTTGATCCAGCTGGAGGTCTTCAAGTCGAAGTCGCCAAGCTGTTGCAGGGCGCGGTATTGCGCTTCGGTCAGCAGGTCGATGCCCATGGCGGCGGCCATTTCGATGGCGCTGTGGTCGGGCTTGTTCTCTTTTCGGGCGGCTCGGGCTTCGCCGTCATAGCAGGTGCTTCTGCGGCCGGTGGGGCTTTCTGGGGCGCAGTCGCAGAAGGTGAATTGGCCGGACTTGGGGTCGTGGCCGATGACGTCGGGTTCGCCACCTGTGGATTCCATGGCTTGCAGGGATTCGAGGGCGGCGGGGTTGGCTTCAAGCTTGGCGGCCACGTCGGCCCAATCGGTGCAGACATGCCGGGGCATGTTTTTCTCGAAGCGGGTTTTTAGGATTTGGATGAGTTGTTTGCGTTCGGGTGATTTCATGGCTGGCCCAATTGTTCGGCAAGGGCGACGATGATGCCTTCAGGTCCTCGGATGTAGGCCAGCAGGTAGGAAACTTCGTACTGCATTTCTCCGATGATTTCTGCCCCGAAGGCTTGCATGCGGGCAACAACTTCGCCACTCACCACTGGCCCGGACCTGATAGGTTGCCATTGACGCTCGCTTGAGCGGGGGGTAGGCTTCAGCGCTGCCCGCTGTGGCATTCGTTGCTACCCTTCAACGACCTCTGTGAACGCCCCATCTGAGATGTACTTCTGAATCTCGGCAAAAAGCTCATGAGAGTTCAACGCGCTGAGACGCAACGAAACGGTCTCCAACTTTTCAGAGAAGCATGCCCCCATCCTGGGGTTGAAAATCTCGATAGAGTCGATTTGAACGGGAGCTCTGGAGTAGTGATTGAGTGTGCAGTACACAAGCAGCTGTCGAAGATCAGATACGCCAAAAGTCCGTTCGCCAGACTTTATCTCAACTAGCCGCTGCCCGATGATAATGTCCCCGTAGCATTGATCAACGAACCCGCATCCGTCAAATCTCGGATCGACTGTCGGGGACAGTTGCCAGTTGTATCGCGAGTTCGTCAGGCGAACTATTTCTTTGAGTTGACTTTGTTCTGCAGCCGACAAAGGTAGCTTGTACGTCTGATGAGTGCCAAAACGATCTACGTACTCTCTGGCGCTCTTCATGCTAGACGCAAAAAGCCTACCGCGAAAGAACGACGGGGAAGACACAACCGAGAATGATGACTTCTGGGCTGTAAGTCGTCTGTAGATTTCGAACGCCAAGACATTTACTAGCGCGACATTCTGCTTTCGGGGTGCTGCCTTGAGGGGCTTATGCGTGGCCTGAACCTGCCCACCATTTATTAGACGAATGTAGTTATTCGCGTTCGGAAGTGTTTCATTCCAGAACGAAGTGAACCGTTTGGAGAATGTAATTTCGGAAATCACAGCGCCTCCGAAAGATTTCCAAGACCCTTTCGCTTTCCAGCCCAATCGCGGTAGAGCGACTCAATGAAGTTAAACCGGGCCTTGTTGTGTTGTACCCAGTGAGTGCCCTCGTCTCCAAGCAAATAGGAGCATACGAGGAAGATCCGCCGCTGCCAGGGATTCATCGTTGCAAACGTTCGGCGCAAATCGGAGAGCCAGAAGTGCACCTCCCATTTTCCCATTACCTGAGTAATCAATGAGGTTAACAGAATACTGCTGCTGTTCCTTTGATACACATCCGCAAGCAGAGTCTGGTTCTCTACGGTGTTCTCTTGCGAGAGAAGTCTAACTGTGTAGGCAAGATTGAGTTCGGTCTTTAGAATGAATGAGTCATCCCTGAGCAGCCTGATTACGGAGTTCCGAATTACATGTCTAGTGTCAGCGTCAATTCTTCCCCAGTGAGTTATTGCGACCTGCAGAATGGTTGTAAATATGGGGTACAACTCAAGAATGTTGTTGAATATAATCTTGAATGCGCCAGAGAGAATTTTGTCGTCAGCCGCAGCAAAGGCTCTTACCAGTTGCTTGGTGAATGGCTGATTTATCTTCGACTTCTGGAGTTCCGAGCTAAGCATTCCAAGAAGATCAAAGTCAGCTAATGATTTCTTGATCTCCTGATATTGTTCAGTCGCGTTGGCTGAATAGGGGTCGTATCGGATCGGGAGGCTCATGAATTTAGCCTTCATGGGGGAACCCTCGTCTTCGTCAAAGCCTCTCAGCCTAGCTTCGGTTAGAGATACGAATTCTTCCTTCGACATAATGCTTGTCTTGTGCTTTTGAAGCGTAAGACCTTCATTCTCCATTAGCTTTCGACTAATGAATGTTAGTGAGGAGTGCGCGTGCTCTCGGCTGGTGCAAAACACGGCAAAATCGTCGACGTATCTCTTAAATTCAATGCCGTTGATGAATAGGATTCGATCGACAGAGTCCAAGGCCAGTTCTGCGAGAATGCGGGATGCCGCTCCCCCAACTGGTAGTCCATATGAGTTGGTGCCTGAGAAATGCTGAATCAGTTTCTTTATCTTTGATGATGTTGCTTTACTGCGATCGATTCTGTCCAGTGCGTTTTCCAGCCGGTGGTGATAGATTCTGGTATAGAAATCTGCAATGTCGCAGGTAACGACGAACTTAATCTGATCGTTTGATCGGCAATAATCGAGACTGTCTTGTTGAAAATTTCGCCAGGTAACCGATTTATCAAAGAGACTGGATTCCCTATTGTCTGGCTTGAATCGATATGAGTAAACGCTGGATGGGGAAAGTCGCGCCTGCTCAATTTTTTCGGCTAGCGATAACGTTACTCCAAGAAAGTACGCGTTCCAATAGGGGTCAATTTGCGTCGACCACCTGTAGCCTGTATAGCCTAAAGTGGAGAATGTGCTGATGTTTACCGGAGGAGCTTCAATTAGGCGAGCTTCAAAGTGAGTGTGGGTCTCAACGAGAGATATTGCGACCTCATCGGTCATATCGTCGAATAACCTTGTTTCGTATGGGAACGGAAAAATATCCGTATCTCCGTACTTGACAATATTATTTATCGCCAGTACAAAATGTTTTTTCATGGATTTTCTTCACTTGGGTAGGGCGGGTTAATTCTGAAGCCTGACGTCTAAGCTACGGGCAGCAATGCGAAGCATTGATGTCCCTGTTGAACGACCAGCTAGGCTGTAAACAGATGAGCTAAGGCCGACATTACCTGCTAGTTATTTTGAAACAGAAAGCTTTGTTCCGTCCTTAAAAACAACCATTTCAGGCTCGAACTTTGTAGTGTATTTCCCTTCTTCTGCGTTCCACACCGAGCGGTGGGCTTCTATAAACTGGTTGTAGTCGCGACCGCCGATCCAAGTAGCCGACTTTCCTGGCTCTATGTTTTCAGTAATACGGAAATTCACTGCGCCAATCTCTTTGTCGAAGACGTCGATGAACTTAATTTCTCCCGCAACGCCCGTAATGGCCTTTCCCGAATTGTTTTGAACTCCAATGCGGAATTCTTGATATTCGCTATATCTTCCAAGATCAAAGTTTTTTGGCACCTCGTGCTTAGCTAGCAAAGTGACTGTGACTGCTTGGCCAAGTTTTTGTATTGCAGCCGTGCGCTCTTGCGCAAGCTTTTTTCTAAGAGATTCTTCGGCCGCTTGCTTTGCCCTTTGTTCTGCTATCCATTTCTTTTGGCCTTCGAGAGCCTCTCCGATTGTCGTGCCAGGTGGAAGACCTTTTCCTCCAAAGGCCTCACCCATTTTGGCCCTCATTAAATAAGCGGCTACTCTTTCCCTATCTTGTTCTGGAAGTTTTTTTAGCACGGGAGCTAACTCTTTGTCCCAGCTTGATATATCACTTGGTATGACAGCATCGGTGGGTTTTGAACAGCCAGAAAAAAGTGCTGCAGCTATGAGCAAAAGTGCGACAGAGCGTTTCATGTGAGGATACATCCCTTGTGATTGGTGTTGGATAACATGCCTAACGCCAAGGTTATTAACCATCGACGCAGCGCGGACTGTACCGACACTAGACCATGGCAGTTTTGGCGTCCGCATTCAACCGACATTTAGGTTTCATCCTCCACCGTTAAGGTGGGGATTTGCTTTTGCAACTCTTTCCGCTCCAAATACGATAGCAACGAAATGCCGAGTTTTGTCACGTAGCTTCTTCTATATCGAACGCCAACCACCTTTTCATTGTCAGCTAGTCCGTGTGTTTGTAATTTTGGGCATATATTATGATAGGTAAATTCCTCCATCTCATCGGCGGTGTTCGAGTTTGTGACGCCTGTTAAGATGTAATCTTTATTGCGGTAAAACAAGCTTAGTAAATCTCGTGTCGTTTCTTTTCCGTTTGCAAGGCTTACGGGAATATTGATTTGAATTGCGCCAAGTATTGATATTAGTTGCTCGAAATCTTCTGCGTTCACGCCATGCAAGCTTGCTTTGCTTCTTAATTTCTCCGCTTGCTCTAGTGATTCCTTTAATGCGGAGTTTTCGTCTCGCAGACGTTTTATTTCCAATTGAAGTGTCTTGTGATCTTCAATTTCCTCCGCGGAAATCCACCCTTTTAGATCTCTGTTTTCGCTGAGATCTGCCAGGCTTTCATGCACACACAGTCGAATATCTTTGCCGTCTGAAAAGAATGAGGAAATATTGGATAGAACTTTTTCCCTAAAAATTTTTAACTCTTTGGGATTTTCTCTTTCCATGAAGTTTACGCCTTTGTTTTTTACCTTTTCATTCAATGCATCTTCAGCTGTAACGACGGCAAACATGGTTTTACCATTTTGCTTTGCATAATCGTATTCCAATTCCGTATAGCTTATACCTGATATCTTTTCGATGGTGCCATATCTACCTCCAAGAATGAGCATATAGACATCTGACTCATCGATCCATCGTTCAATTGTCTGCATTTGGGACTTGTCCCCTGCAGTAAATAGCTCCATGCCTGCAGGTATGTGGCCAGCTTTTAAGATCGCGGCAACGGCGGCCTGCCGTTCTTCGATCAGGTCCGAGAATGTACTTGAGATAAATACCTGAAGTTTTCTTTTCATGCTGTGTATTCCAGACTGCTGATGTTGAAACCTAACACCTAAGTTAACGACGGCAATGCGAAGCATTGACGTCCCTGTTGAACTATCACTTAGGCTAGTGACATATACTTAGACCGGTGAGCCACTCATAGTATTGCACTGAAATTTGAAGCAGGCCTAGCTCACTATGAGCGAAGGTGCAGACTTGAAGAGATCAATGTTGATTCGATGCTCTTCTCCAAAGTGCCGAGCATGCAGGTCGCAGAAGTAGTTGTGATAACTGGCAATCCATGCATATTTGGCCCATACAGGAGGATTGCTTTTGTGAGTTGCGAGCTTCCGCTCTACCGCAGCTTTGTGTTGCAGGAATTCATAGTAAAAAGGACCGTGCTCATGTTCTGCAATGAGTACCGACTCAAGGTAGTTGAGAAACCATTGCCCATCTGAGTCTTGCAAGATGTCCCGTACGTGGGGCGCATGCGCAGGTGGATGGTAGTAATTCAAATGTTGCTTGGCAGCAGCAACCGCTGAATCGACCAAGATAATTCTTGGGTCACGTGCCAGTTTGCTTTCACCCAAATACGCTTGGGTAAGTGCATCACCAAACACAGCAATTTCGTCAATGTAGGCAGGAGCAACTGCCATGGCTCCGCGAACAAAGTAGCCTTTTATTGCCATATTGAACTGAAACAAAGCTAGTCGCATAAAGGCGCTGCCAAATTCTGCTTCTGCGTCAGAGTGAACTGGCCATCCAATGACGATGTTATCGGTGAAAGCCTTAAGTGCGTAGAAGTCTTTCTCGCCGAAGTCGCGAAGCTCGGGAGGCAGCCCGTCGTCCTCCAGTTGTTGTCGACTGGCAGACAGAGCTGCGTGCAAATCGCGGAGTGTGGCTTCCTGTGTGCCATTCTTTTGGGCTTGAATCATCAGATCGCTATAGCCCAATATATCCATGAAAACAAAAACTGAGTTCTGCAGCGTTGGTTCTTGACCGGTAGCTATGTAGGGGTTGCGTGACATGATTCTGGTAGGCCTACTAGTATTTATGCATCAAAAGCACATATCACCTCTTAAGGGCAAGATATGCATCACTTCAGCCAATAACTCAGGAAAACGCGCCTCGCGCGCGCAACAAATCCCGGACTCTTGCCTCCCGTCAAGCACAACCAAATGCTCGACATTTCCAAATCCTCCCTGATTCCCACCGTGAGCAAATTCATCACGAATAGAGCGCGTTCAGCATAGACCACACCTTGTTACAGGTCAATTGGCCTAGTCCCGAACCTCACCTACGCCCCCTTAACCGTGGCGCGCCGCACTAAAACACTCACACCCCACCTTCCAATCCTCGAGCATCACCCAAATACCTGACGCGCCGCCCAGAAAGCCCCACCCGCAAGCCTTCAACACCCGGCGCGCAACCCAAATACCGTCGCGCGCAAGGCTCTCAACCTTGCGCACGCCCCAAAAAGACTCACTCGCTCGACCTCAACAGCCTCCCACGCAACCTTCCGACCCCGCCGCCCTCAAACCCTTGCGCACAAGGCTCTGGTGCCTTGCGCGCAACCCTCAAAGCCCCATCCCGCAAGCCAAATAGAGCCGCGCCCCGCTCGAAAACATCCGAGCACCACCCTCGATCCCTTGTGCGCAAGGTTCCCCACCCTTGCGCACGCCCCAAAAAGCCCCGCACCCCACCCCAAAAGCGCCACCCTCCACCCTCTTATGCAACCAGTTGCATAAAAACCCTCCATCCCCTACAGTCATGCAACCAATTGCATACCCCCTCCCGACTGACTGCAAGGCCCCCACACATGCCCACCCCCTACCCCCACCTCCTGCAACCCCTTGACCTCGGCTTCACCACCCTTCCCAACCGCGTCATCATGGGTTCCATGCACGTGGGCCTGGAAGAAGCGAAGGACGGTTTCAACCGCATGGCCGCCTTCTATGCAGAGCGGGCGCGCGGCGGTGTGGGCCTGATCGTGACCGGCGGCATCGCCCCCAATGACGAAGGCGCGCCCTTCCCCGGCGGCTCGCGCCTCACCACGCAAGAAGAAGCCGATCACCACAAGGTCGTGACCGAGGCCGTGCACCGCGAAGGCGGCAAGATCGCCTTGCAGATCCTGCACTTCGGCCGCTACGCCTACCACCCCGGCCTGGTCGGCCCCAGCGCCATCAAGGCGCCCATCAGCCCCGCCACCCCGCGCGCGCTCACCACCGATGAAGTCGCCAAGACCATCGACGACTACGCCCGCTGCGCCGCGCTGGCCCAATCGGCCGGCTACGACGGCGTCGAGGTCATGGGCTCCGAGGGCTACCTGATCAACGAGTTCATCGCCGCCCGCACCAACCAGCGCGACGACGAATGGGGCGGCAGCTACGCCAACCGCATCCGCTTCCCCATCGAGATCGTCAAGCGCGTGCGCGAACGCGTCGGCCCCAACTTCATCATCATTTACCGCCTGTCCATGCTCGACCTGGTCGAAGGCGGCTCCACGTTTGAAGAGGTGGTGCAACTGGCCCAGGCCATCGAAGCCGCTGGCGCCACCATCCTCAACACCGGCATCGGCTGGCACGAGGCGCGCATCCCCACCATCGCCACCAAGGTGCCGCGCGCGGCCTTCGCCTGGGTCACGCAGAAAATGAAGGGCCACGTGGGCATCCCCCTGGTCGCCACCAACCGCATCAACACGCCCGAAGTGGCCGAGCAACTGCTGGCCGATGGCTTCTGCGACATGGTCTCGATGGCGCGCCCACTGCTGGCCGACGCCTTCTTCGTGCAAAAGGCCAAGGAAGGCCGCGCGGATGAGATCAACACCTGCATCGGTTGCAACCAGGCCTGCCTGGACCACACCTTCGGCGGCAAGATCACCTCCTGCCTGGTCAACCCGCGCGCTTGCCACGAAACGCTGCTCAACTTCCCGCGCACCACGCAAGTCAAGCGCATCGCCGTGGTCGGCGCAGGCCCCGCGGGCCTGAGCTTCGCCACCTATTCGGCCGAACGCGGCCACGACGTCACCTTGTTCGAAGCTGGCCCCGATGTGGGCGGCCAGTTCAACGTCGCCAAGAAGGTGCCGGGCAAGGAAGAGTTTTATGAAACCCTGCGCTACTTCCGCAAGCAACTGGCGTTGACCGGCGTTAAGACGCAGTTCAACCAGCGCGTGACCGCGCAAGACCTGATCGCGGGCGGCTTCGATGAAGTGGTGCTGGCCACGGGCGTGTCGCCCCGCACGCCGCCCATCGAGGGCGTGAACCATCCCAAGGTCATCAGCTACCTTGACGTGCTGCGCGATGGCAAGCCCGTGGGCAATGTGGTCGCCATCATCGGCGCGGGCGGCATCGGCTTCGACGTGGCCGAGTACCTCACGCACGCTGGCGAAAGCGCCAGCCTCAACCCCACCAAGTTCTACGCCGAGTGGGGCATCGACACCAGCTACGCCGACCGTGGCGGCATCAAGCCGGCCGATCTGGAAAAGTCACCCAAGCAGGTCTACCTGCTGCAGCGCAAGACCAACAAGGTGGGCGATGGCCTGGGCAAGACCACAGGCTGGATCCACCGCACGGGCTTGAAGAACCGCGCCGTGCACATGATCGCGGGCGTGACGTACGACAAGGTGGACGACGCTGGCCTGCACATCACCGTGGGTGGCGAGCCCAAGCTCATCCCCGCCGACACGGTGATACTGTGCGCGGGCCAAGAGCCGCTGCGTGAACTGCAGGCCGATTTGCAAGCCGCTGGCTGCAAAGTGCACCTGATCGGTGGCGCCGACTTGGCCGCCGAGCTGGACGCCAAGCGCGCCATCAAGCAAGGCGCCGAATTGGCCGCCGCCATCTGACCGTCAATCTCACCCATCGGAGCCTGAGACCATGACCAACAGCACAGCATTGAAGCCCGCCGCGGCCGCGTCCCTTGCTTTGTGGCACGAGATGGTGTCCCTTCAAGACATGGGCCGCCTGCCCACCATCCTGAACGACGCCGCCGTGTTCCGCTCACCCATGGCCTTCAAGCCCTATGTGAGCGCCGCGGCCGTCAACCTCATCCTCAACACCGTGATGAAGGTGTTCACGCAGTTTGAATACCACCGCACGCTGGTGGCCGAAGACGGCCTGAACGTGGTGCTGGAGTTCAGTGCCATGGTGGGCGACAAGTCGCTCAAGGGCATCGACATGATCCGCTTCGACGAAGCTGGCCTGATCGTCGATTTCGAGGTGATGGTGCGCCCCCTGAACGGCCTGCAAGCGCTGGGCGCCGAGATGGGCGCGCGCCTGGCGGCCTACCTGCCTGCGTATAAAGAAAGCAAAGCATCATGAGCACCCCCACTTTTGAAACCCTGACCCTCACCCTGGCCGACCACATCGCCACCGTGCGCCTGAACCGGCCAGACAAAGCCAACGCCATGAACCTGGCCATGTGGCACGAGATCCGCCAGGCCTTCCAGTGGATCGACACCACGCCCGAGGCGCGCGTGGCCATCATCGAAGGCGAAGGCAAGCACTTCACCTCGGGCATCGACCTGACCATGATGATGGGCCTGCAAGCCCAGATCAAAAGCGATTGCGATGGCCGCACGCGCGAGAACCTGCGCCGCATGATCCTTGATCTGCAAGACACGCTGACCAGCATGGAGCGCTGCCGCAAGCCCGTGCTGGCCGCCATCCACGGCGCCTGCGTGGGCGGTGGCATCGACCTGATCACATGCACCGACATGCGCTATTGCAGCGCCGAGGCCTACTTCACCATCAAGGAAATCGACATTGGCATGACGGCCGATGTGGGCACCTTGCAGCGCCTGCCCAAGCTGATCAACGACGGCATGGCGCGCGAGCTGGCCTACACCGGCCGCAAGGTGCTGGCGGCGGAGGCCAAAGAGATCGGCCTGGTCAACCGCGTGTTCGACACGCCTGAAGCCTTGCGCAGCGGCGTGCGCGAGATCGCAGCGACGATTGCGGCCAAGTCGCCGCTGTCCATCCGTGGCACCAAGGAAATGATCATGTACGCCCGCGACCACAGCGTGGCCGATGGCCTGAACTACATCGCCACCTGGAACGCCGCCATGCTGATGTCAACCGACTTGCAGGCGGCCATGATGGCGCAGATGAGCAAGCAGACGCCGCAGTTTCTAGACTGAGCGCTCGGACTTAATCCCGGTCAACCGGCTTGCGCGGCTTGTTGTCTGGCTTTTGGAAGGATTTGGGGCGGAATACATTGCCGTCCCAATCGCCCCGGGTGCGGGCCCGGTTGATCACGGCCTGCGCCTCTTTGGCGGCCTTTTTCTTGGAAACGCGCCAGCGCCAGGTTTTGACGACCCAGGTGCTGTAGCGCCGCCAGCGGCCCATCACGGCGTGGTCAAGCCGATCACGGCGTCGGCTGCCAATCATCAGCCGCACCAGCATGACAAGGCAAGCAGCGGCAATCGACAGGGCTATCGTCTTTTCGATCAGAGACATTGCTCGTTTCCATCCATCCTTGGCCTCCATCCTATCGAATTAGGCCGCCGCCGTCCTCCCCTCCAAACGCGGTGTCCAAGGTCATTGCCCATCGATAATTGAAAAATGTCGACACCCGCCTTCGCCCATTCGCCACCCCTGCCCGCTTTACCCAGCTCTGCCGATGAGTTGAGCCACATCCTTCCCACCACATGGGAAGCGGTGATGCAGGCGCCCCCTCAAGACGGCGCCCGCTGGATGCTGGCCACCGCCCGCCTGGGGCATGCCGGCGCGCAGGCCGTGCTGGGCCAATGGCTGCTGGATGGGCGCGGCCTGGAGCGCGATCCGGTGCAGGCCTTGCACTGGTTTTTGCACGCCGCCCAGCAAAACCACCCCATGGGGATGAACATGGCGGGCCGGTGCCATGAGCAAGGCTGGGGCACGGCGGTTGACGCGGGCAAAGCGGCGCATTGGTACCGCAAAGCCGCAGCCACCACGCTGCCAGAGGCGCGCTACAACCTGGCCAATCTGCTGGCCAGCGGCCAAGGCGTAGAGCAAGACCACGCGCAGGCCTTGGCCCTTTATCGCCAAGCCGCTGAGCAAGGCTATGCCAAGGCGTTTGCCAAGCTGGGCCGGTATCACGAAGACGGCTTGCTGGTAGACAAAGACTTGGCCATGGCTTTTCTTTGTTACCAGCGGGGTGCCGAGGGCGGGGATTTTCGCGGCCAGTTTTGCTACGCCGGCATGCTGGCCGCCCAAGGCCGTGAGGTAGAGGCCCTCGAATGGCTGGCCAAGGTGCCTGAAACCGCCACACCGCGGTATCTGCGCCAGGCGGGTGAGGCGCTGTCGCAATCACCTCATCCTGCATTCCGCGCCATCGGCGAGCAAATGCTGAGCCGCGGCACACCGGCCTGAACACGCATTGCCCCCATGCGCACCGGGGCCATCCAAGGCGCCTTAAAATTCAGTTGCGCACAATTTAATTTATCACCAACCCACTGCCTGGAGCTCACCATGTCGCTTGAAAAAATCGTCTACACCGCCCACGCCACCGCCACCGGGGGCCGCGAAGGCCGCGCCGTGTCGTCTGACAACCTGCTCGACGTCTCGCTGGCCTTGCCCAAGGAAATGGGCGGCAACGGCAAGGGCACCAACCCCGAGCAGTTGTTCGCCGCTGGCTATTCGGCTTGCTTCCTGGGCGCCATGGGTTTCGTGGCCGGCCAGCAGAAAAAGCCTTTGCCTGCCGGCACCACGGTGCAAGGCGATGTCTCCATCGGCCCCATCCCCACCGGTTTTGGCATCGAGGCCACGCTGAACATCACCTTGCCCGGCATGCCCGCTGACGAAGCCAAGGCTTTGGTCGACGCCGCCCACATCGTCTGCCCTTACTCCAACGCCACCCGTAACAACATCACCGTGACGTTGAACGTGCTGTAACCAACGGGTACACCCGGCAACCAAAGGGCGCAAGTTTCTTGAGGAATCGGTGATAACGTGATGTTTTGACCGTGTTTTTCGGGTTGACGTCAATCGCGAAGTCAACTTAAGCTTGCGCCCCATGCCTTTTGCGTTTTGCCATAGCAGTTCTGCTTTTTCCAAAGTCGCCAGCGCTTGGGCCATTGGCCTCGCCCTGTCAGCTTCGGTGGCCAGCGCCCAAACGGCCAACCAGGCACAAGCCCTCAGCCCTGATGCGGTAGCCGCCATCACGGCGCTGACCGGCCAAGCCCCTGCGGCCAACACCCAAGCCACACCCCCTGCTGCCGCCGAAACCTCCGGCGACCCGATCAGCCGGTTTTTGCTGGACAAAAAACTGATCAACACCAAGCCAGTCACCGATCTGGCCCAACAGGTTCGCGACAAAGCCACCAATGTGGCGTCTGAACTGGTGCTGTCGGCCATGAATTTCTTGGGCGTGCCCTACAAGCGTGGCGGCCAATCGTCTGAAAGCGGTTTTGACTGCAGCGGCTTCACCCGCCATGTGTTTGAAAACAGCGTGGGCCTGATCCTGCCGCGCCGCGCCTCTGAACAAGCCAACTCGCCCGATCTGGTGTCGGTCAAGCAGGCCGAGCTCAAGCCCGGCGACCTGGTGTTCTTCAACACCTTGCGCCATACCTTCTCGCACGTTGGCATTTACATCGGCGACAACAAGTTCATCCACTCGCCCCGCGCTGGCGGCGAAGTGCGCGTAGAAGACATGCGCTTGTCCTACTGGCAAAAGCGCTTTGACGGCGCCCGTCGCGCGCCCAAGGTCGAGGCCGCGGCCCCCGCCACACCTTGACCGCCCGATAAGCCGACATCCCCCCGGGATACGTGGTGAAGGCCACACGCACGGCGCCCTTGCTGCCGCACAATGGCGGCCATGAGTGAGTCAACGCTGGTCCCCCTGCAACGCCTGCGCGAGCAACTGCGGTCACCCCGAACCAGCCCCATCCTTCCCCTGACAGGGCCCCACGCGGCCCACGGCGAGCCGATCGACAGGCTGGGCCGCCCCTTGCGCGACCTGCGCATCTCCGTGACCGATCGCTGCAACTTCCGCTGCGGCTATTGCATGCCGCGCGATGTGTTCGGCAGTGATCACGCTTTCCTCCCGCAGCCGCAGTTGCTGTCTTTTGAAGAGATCACACGCACGGCGCGCATCTTTCTGGGGCTGGGCGTTCGCAAGCTGCGCCTGACCGGGGGCGAGCCTTTGCTCAGAAGGCACCTGGAGCGCCTGGTGGAACAACTGGCGCAATTGCGCACGCTGGATGGCCAGCCCCCTGAGCTGACGCTGACCACCAACGGCTCGATCCTGGCCCGCAAGGCCCAAGCGCTGAAAGACGCGGGGCTGCACCGCATTACCGTGAGCCTGGACGCGCTGGACGACGCAGTATTCAAGAGCATGAACGATGCCGACTTCCCGGTGGGCGATGTGCTGAGCGGCATTGAGGCTGCGCAGGCGGCTGGCCTGGGGCCCATCAAGGTCAACATGGTGGTTCAGCGCGGTGTTAACGATGATCAGATCGTGCCGATGGCCCGCCACTTTCGGGGCACCGGTATCGAGCTGCGCTTCATCGAGTTCATGGACGTGGGCAACACCAATGCCTGGCAGATGGACCAGGTGCTTCCGTCAAGCCAGGTGCGCCAACGCATCCATGCGGAGTTCCCGCTGCAGCCCGCCCCCAGCCCACGCCCGGGCGAAACCGCCCAGCGGTGGTCTTATGCCGATGGCCAAGGCTCGGTGGGCTTCATCTCCAGCGTCACGCAGGCTTTTTGCGGCGATTGCAACCGCCTGCGCCTTTCTACCGACGGGCAACTGTTCACCTGCTTGTTCGCCAGCCGCGGCCACGATCTGCGCACCCTGCTGCGCGCCGACCAGGCGCATTCAGACAGCGACATCGCCGCCGGCCTGCGCCACCTGTGGGCCCAGCGCGAAGACCAATACTCGCAACTGCGTGCCCAAGGCGTGGCGCCCGAGCAGCGCATCGAGATGAGCTACATCGGTGGCTGAGCACCTGCCGCAGTCCGAAGTCACCGGGTGGCTGTTGGCAGGCGGTGAAGGCCGGCGCATGGGTGGCGCCAACAAGGGTTTGCAGCCCTACCAAGACCAGGCTTTGGCCAGCTGGGTGATCCGCGCCTTGCAGGCCCAGGTCGGCACCTTGCACATCAACGCCAACCGTGAACTGGAGCGCTACGCCCAGTTGCTGCAAGCGGCCTCGGCCCCTGGCCAGGTCTGGCCTGATGCAGTGGACATCAACGCATCGCTCGGGCCCCTGGCTGGCATCCTCACCGGCCTGCGCCAAGTGGCAACGCCTTGGCTGATGGTGGCCGCCTGCGACACACCGGCCTTGCCGCCACAGCTGGTCGCTCTAATGCACCAACAGGCGGTGAGCCACCAGGCCGACATCGCCGTGCCCGTGACCCAAGATGCCGACGGCGCAACCCGCCACCACTGGACTTGCGCCCTGATCCACACCCGCACCCGCCCATCGCTGGAATCGGCGCTGGCCCAGGGCGAGCGCCGTGTCGGCCAATGGATCAAGTCTTGCACCTGGATCGGCGTATCCTTCGGCGACCCTGCAGCTTTCATCAACATCAATACCCCGGAGACACTGCATGGACCAGGCTGAACCATCCAGCGTCCGAATCGCCCGCATCGGCCCGGCTGATCTGAGCGCCTATAAATCCTTGCGGGACGAGGGCTTGCGACTGCACATCGATGCTTTCGACAACGACATTGAAAGCGAGCATGCACGCCCCCCAGAAAGCTACATCGGCAGGCTGGGCCTGAACGACACCTTGGGTGGCACCTTCTTGCTGGGTGCATGGCATGGCCCCAAGCTGGTGGGCACGATCGGGCTGGAGCGCCAATCCCTGCAGAAGCTGCGGCACAGCGCCGAACTGAACAGCATGATGGTCAGCCCCTCGCACATGGGCGAAGGCCTGGGCGACCTGCTCATGACCGCCTGCCTGGCCGAGGCCCGCAAGGCCATCGGCCTGGAGCAGATCACCTTGCGTGTCAGCACCTCCAGCACGGCCGCCATCCGGCTTTACGAACGAGCCGGCTTCCAGGCCTGCGGCGTCGTGCCCCACGTGATCAAGCTGATCGATGGCCCCGGACAGGTCCGCTATTTCGACAAGCTGACCATGGTCATGATCCTGTAAGCCAGGCTCACATCACGGCTTCGGCCGCGCCCCGGTTGGCCAGGCCATCAGCGCGCTCATTGCCTGGGTCGCCCGCGTGGCCCTTCACCCAGCGCCAATCCACATCGTGCTCGGCCGCGGCCTGCTCAAGGCGCTGCCACAGGTCGGCGTTCTTGACGGGCTTGTTGTCCGCCGTTTTCCAGCCCTTGCGCTTCCAACCGGTGATCCACTCGGTGATGCCTTTGCGCACGTATTGGCTGTCGGTGTAGATGATGACCGAGCAGCGCCGCTTGAGCGCCGTCAGGGCCTGGATCACCGCCATGAGCTCCATGCGGTTGTTGGTGGTCAGGCTTTCGCCGCCCCACATTTCCTTTTGATGGGGGCCGCTCACCATCCACACGCCCCAGCCACCCGGCCCCGGGTTGCCCTTGCAAGCACCATCGGTGTAGACCACCACGGGCTGTTCCGTCTCACTCATTCCTGTCCTTCTCGAAAACTGCTTCTCGTTGCTGCCGGCTGGTCACCACGGCCGGCGCGGCGGCCGGGTGCGGCAAACGCGCCTTGCGCAGCTTGCCCACCAGGCGCATGCCCCTGGCCCGCTTGACGGCCACCACGAAATAAACGGCGCCCAACACCGGCCACCAACGGTCACCCGCGCGGTCCATCCACTCCAGCCGATTCCACCATGTTTCGCTGGTGATCATGGGGCGGTAGCAGCCAAAACTGCCCGCCTCGACCTCCAGGTCCAGCAGGCGCAACCAATCCCGCAAACGCCAATAGGCGATGAACTCGCCTTGCGGCAGCACCGTGGCTTGGTCAACACCCCAACTGCCCATGCGTTGCCTCAAACCCCAGAAGCTGGCGGGATTGAACCCGGCGATCACCACGCGGCCCTCGGGCACCAGCACACGCTCGACCTCGCGCAGGGTGTGGTGCGGATCGCGTGCCAGCTCCAGCGCGTGCGGCAGCACCACCAGGTCCAGGCTATTGCTTGGAAACGGCAGGGCCTCGAAATCGCAGCGCAAGCTCAAAGGCGCACCCTGGTCCAGGGACACCGGCCCCTTCTCGGTCGGCGGCGTCCAGCCCTGGTAGGCTGTGTCCAGCGCCAGCCAGCGGTGAGGCATGCGGTTCGTGCGCAAACCATCCAGTTCGGGCAAGCCCAATTGCATGGCATGAAAACCAAACACATCGGCCACCAGACGATCAATCTGGCATTGCTCCCACTCCAGCAAGGCCTGGCCTGGCGGCAGGGCCAGCCAGGGGTGCAACTCTATAATTGGCGCGACTTTAGTCATGAATCTGCTTGCCCTACCCGCCTTCACTGACAACTACATCTGGATGCTTCACGATGGCCACAAAGCCATCGTCGTGGATCCAGGCGACTCGGCGCCCGTGCTGCAGGCCTTGCAAAGCCTGGGCCTTGAACTGGCGCTCATTCTAGTGACCCATCGGCACCTGGACCATGTCGGCGGCCTGGCAGCGTTGCGGCCTCACTTGAAGGGCCCCGTCTACGGCCCGGCCAACTCCGACATCGAAGGGGTTGACATCAAGGTGGGCGAAGGCGTTTACATAGATTTTCAAGGCACAAGGGTTGACGTGTGGGACACCCCCGGCCACACTGCGGACCACATCACCTATGTGGTGCGTTTCGACCTTTCTCAACCCGGTCAGCCGCCCTTGCTGTTTTGCGGCGACACACTTTTCAGCGCTGGATGCGGCCGTCTTTACGACGGCACGGCCGAACAACTGTTCCAGGCCTTGAGTCGATTCAGCACCCTGCCCGGCAACACCACCGTGTGCTGCACCCACGAATACACCCTGGATAACCTGCGTTTTGCCCGCACTGTGGAACCGCAAAACACCGACACTGTGGCTTACGAACTCGACTGCCTGCACCTGAGACAGCTTGGCAAGCCGACTTTGCCGACCACGATCGCCACCGAGATGGCGATCAACCCATTCATGCGCTGCGCCCAGCCTCAGGTGATCGCCAGCGCCCAGCAACATGGCGCGCAGGACAGCTCCGGCTCGGCGGTTTTCACCGCCCTGCGCCAATGGAAGAGCAATTTCAAAGCATGAGCAACAAACCCACCCTTCGCCCCATCGCCCTGTGCGCAGCCTTGCTCAGCGCCTTGCTGTTTGCCGGCTGCTCCAGCCTGGACACCCAAACCACCGGCGGCCAAACCGATCAAGACGGCGCCAGCAAACTGGCCAAGGCCACCACGGCCTCGGCCATCGCCGCCGTGACAGCACCCACGGCCAAGCCCGTGCAAGCGGCCGCTGATGCCCGGCAAGAAGACGACACCCGCGAGGCCGTTGGCATCCCCACCGACCCCTTGCGCCCCGACACCACCCTGAATCTGGACGACGTGACGGCCAACCAGGATCTGTGGGTGCGCGTGCGCCGTGGCTTTGGACTGCCTGAACTGGAAATCTCCCTGGTCGGTGACCACGAGCGTTGGTACAGCAGCCGCCCCGACTACGTGCAGCGCATGACCGAGCGCTCCAGCCGCTACCTCTTCCACGTCCTGGAAGAGATCGAGCGCCGTCAGATGCCCACGGAACTGGCCTTGCTGCCTTTCATCGAAAGCGCGTTCAACCCGACGGCCATGTCATCAGCCCGCGCCTCAGGGATCTGGCAGTTCATGCCGGCCACGGGCAAGGACTTCGCGCTCAAACAAAACGTGTTCCGCGATGACCGCCGCGACGTGTTGGCCTCCACCCGCGCCGCGCTTGACTACCTGCAACGCCTGAACCGCCAATTTGGCGACTGGCACCTGGCTCTGGCCGCCTACAACTGGGGCGAAGGCAATGTGCAGAGGGCCATCAACCGCAACATCAAGGCCGGCCTGCCCACCGATTACCTCAGCCTGAACATGCCCACTGAAACGCGCAACTACGTGCCCAAGCTGCACGCCGTGCGCAACATCGTGCTGCGCCCGGACAGCTTCGGCTTGGTCCTGACGCCCATCGAGAATCACCCCTACTTCGTCAGTGTGCCCATCCAGCGGGACATGGACGTGGCCCTGGCCGCCAAGCTGGCAGGCTTGTCCTCGAATGAGTTCAAAGACCTCAACCCCTCGATGAACAAACCGGTGATCCTGGCCGCCGGCACGCCCCAAGTCCTCTTGCCTTACGACAACGCCAGCCAGTTTGTGCACAACCTTAGCCAGCACAAGGGCCTGTTGGCCACCTGGACGGCCTGGACCGTGCCACGCACCATGCGCCCAGCCGAAGCGGCCAAGCAAGTGGGCATGAGCGAAGCCACCCTGCGCGACATCAACCGCATTCCGCCCAAGATGCTGGTCAAGGCTGGATCGACCCTGCTGGTGCCCCGCAGCCAGCACCGTGAGCAAGATGTGTCAGAAACCGTGGCCGACAACGCCATGATGGCCCTGGCCCCAGATCTGCCCCCGCTACGTCGCATGACCTTGCGCGCTGGCAAGAACGACTCCGTGGCCAGCCTGGCACGCCGCTACCGCGTGTCAGCCGCTCAGGTTGCGCAATGGAATCGCGTGTCGGCCTCGTCCAAGTTCAAACGCGGACAAAGCGTGGTGGTCTACGTGCCCGCGCGCAAGGCGGTGAAAAACACCCGCACCGCAGCGCGGTCGTCCGGCAAGGCCACCGTCAAGGTGGCCAGCGCATCCCGCGCTGGCAGCCGTGCCACAAAAGGCCGCGCAACACCAGGGCGCGCCAGCCGAGTGCGGGTGGCCAGCGCTCGCTGACCTCCCCGCAATCTCAGGGCCTGGTTCTCAGGCCGCCATCGCCAGCAGCAAGACGTTGGTGGCCAGGCCAGCTCCCCACACCAGGGTACGCAATGAACCCAAGTTGGCCAGGTACATGGCTGTGTACACCACGCGGATGCCGATGAAGGCCAGGGCCAGCATGTCGATGCGCTGCTGATCAGCCTGCGCCATCTGCGCAAAGATCACCGCCGCGGCGAACAAGGGCAGCGCTTCAAAACCATTGATCTGCGCGGCATGGGCACGCTGGTGCCAGCCCGTCAGCTTGCCCGCCCATTCGCGCGGGTTGTTGTTGTCATAGCCACCGTTGCGGCGGCCCAGCTTGATCGTGGCGGCCTTGGCCAAGCCCACAGTCAGCACAGGCAGCATGAAAGCGGCCAAGACGGTCCATTTGGCAATCGTCATCAAAAAATCTCCTCGGTCTCTCGGACCCATGTCTGTTTTGGAACAAACGCGCAGGGATCAATCAGCGACGATCCATGAACGCGTGCGCAATGGTACCCAGGTCCACGTACTCCAACTCACTGCCGACGGGCACGCCTCTCGCCAGGCGCGTTACTTTCATGCCACGCTGGCGCAATGCCTCGCCGATGACGTGGGCCGTGGCCTCGCCTTCAGCGTTGAAATTGGTGGCCAGGATCACCTCGGCGACCAACCCATCGACCGCGCGTTGCAGCAAGGCCGTCAGGCCAATGTCGTGCACCCCGATGCCATCCAGCGGGCTGAGCCGCCCCAGCAGCACGAAGTACAGCCCATGGTAGCTGCCGGTGCGCTCGAAGGCGGCCTGATCGGCGGGGCTTTCGACCACACACAGCAGGCTTTGATCACGTGACTCGTCTTGGCAGACATCGCACACGGGCGCGCGGCTGAAGGTATGGCAACGCTCGCAATGCCCGATCTCATCGATGGACGCGGCCAGCGCGTGCGATAGCTTCATGGCCCCGACGCGGTCATGCTGCAACAAGTGAAACGCCATGCGCTGCGCCGATTTCTGCCCGACACCGGGCAGGCAGCGCAGAGCGTCGATCAGGACCTCTAAAGCCGGATCGGCCATGTCGGTTCGATCAGAACGGCAGCTTCATGCCGGGAGGCATGGGCATACCGGCCGTCAACTTGCCCATCTTTTCTTGCGACGTGGCCTCAGCGCGGCGGACCGCGTCGTTGAAGGCGGCAGCGACCAGGTCTTCCAGCATGTCCTTGTCGTCGGCCAGCAGGCTGGGGTCGATGGTGACGCGCTTGACGTCGTTCTTGCAGGTCATCAGCACTTTGACCAGGCCAGCGCCAGACTGGCCTTCCACCTCGATCAGGCCCAGTTCGTCCTGGGCCTTCTTCAGGTTGTCCTGCATTTGCTGGGCTTGCTTCATCAAGCCGGCGAGTTGTCCTTTGAGCATGACGATTCCTTATCTAACGCTAATGCAAACCATGATTGTCGCCCGGAACACGGGCTTGCCCTCACACCGGGCGGATCGAACCCGCGACGATGCGGGCACCAGGATACTGGGCCAGGGCCGAGACCACCAGTGGGTCGCGTTGGATCAAATCCTCGGCGGCGCGCTGACGGCGTTCTCGGGCGGCCTGGTCGCGCTGTGCCGGGGTGTTGACCGCCGCACCGCCTTCCAGCTCGATCACGGCCGGGTGCTCCAGCAACTGCGATAAAGCCTGCGCCAGGCGCTCGCGGTGCATGTCGCCGCGCAAGCTCTCACGCTCGACGCGCAGGCGCCAGCGGCTGCCCCCGCCTTCTTCCATGCTGGCCACGCACTGGGCCTGCATGGCCAATTCGCGGACCAGTGCGGTGATGCTGTTGCGGGCCGCCATCTGGGCGACCAACTGCGCCCAACGATCTGACAAGGGATCGTCTGGCAAGGCGGCGGCCACTGGGGCAGGTGCCGGCATCGGCGCGGAGGCTTCAACCAAGGCCGGCGCTTCAGCGGGTGGCGAGTCGGGCTCGGCATTGCCCGCCTCGTAAGCCTGGTCGGGCAAAACCTCCCACGGGGGAATGCCCTGGGGCACCTCGGGCGCGGGTGCTGCCCTGGCCACTACGGGCCGAGCCACGGCGGGTGGGGCCTCAGCCGCCACCTTTTGCACTGGCTCGGGGGCCCGCCTGGCGGCGGCACCCGAGCTTTCAGCTTTTGGGCTGGGAGCGGCCCGGTCTCCTGTGTGTTGTCCGGCCTGCGCGGGTTTGAAAGCCAGCAAGCGCAACAGCAGCATCAACAGGCCGCTGTACTCGTCCGGTGCCAAGGCCAATTCCGCCCGCCCTTGCAAAGCCAGGCTGTAAAACAACTGGGTTTCGTCCGGTGCCAACATGCCGGCCAGAGACTGCCACAAAGCCGCGTCAGGGTCCGAGGCATCGGCTGCTTGAGGCACCGCCTGGATCACCGCCATGCGCTGCAAGGCCGTGGCCAACTCTTCCAACGTGCCCGAGGCCGACAGGCCCAGCTCTCGCAAGGTATCAACCGCCGCCACCAGGCCAGCCCCGTCTCCAGCAGACACTGATTCAATGATCTTCTGGATATGCTGCCGGTCAACCGCGCCCAGCATTTGCCGCACGTTGGCTTCCAGCAGGCTTCCACCGCCAAAGGCGATGGCCTGGTCGGTCAGCGACAAGGCATCGCGCATCGAGCCTCGGGCCGCCCGGGCCAGCAGGCTCAAGGCGCCAGGCTCTGCACTGATCCCCTCGGAGGCCATCACCTGCTGCAAGTGGTCTTGCACGGTCTGCATGGCCATCGGGCGCAAATTGAATTGCAGGCAACGAGACAGCACGGTCACCGGCACCTTTTGCGGATCGGTGGTGGCCAGCACGAACTTCAAGTAATCAGGCGGCTCTTCCAGCGTTTTCAACATGGCGTTGAAAGCGTGGTTGGTCAGCATGTGCACTTCGTCGATCATGTAGACCTTGAAGCGCCCGACCACCGGCTTGTACACCGATTGGTCCAGCAGTTGCGAGATCTCTTCCACCCCGCGGTTTGAGGCGGCGTCGAGCTCAACGTAGTCCACGAAACGGCCCGAGTCGATGTCTCGGCAGGGCTGGCACTGCCCGCAGGGGTGCGCCGTGATACCGCCTGAGCCATCCAGGCCAACGCAATTGAGCGACTTGGCCAAAATGCGCGAGACCGTGGTTTTGCCCACCCCTCGCGTTCCGGTGAACAAATAGGCATGGTGCAAGCGCTGCTGCGTGAGCGCGTTGCTCAAAGCCTGAACCACATGCCCCTGGCCAACCATGGCCTCGAAACTGTGGGGACGGTATTTGCGGGCAAGAACCATTGAACTCATCGCCCGATTTTACCGGGCGGTGGACGGCTTATTCCCCGGGCGCGCACTCAGTTTGCAGCCACCCCGATACAAATTGACGCCAATAGCTCGCCGGAGCGCCCCTAAGATTTGGGACAGGCTATGCAATATTCACGCTTCGCCCTACAATTTAACCTTGGTGAATTCGAGCAACCTTTAGTTACATGTTATCATGTCAGGTTGCCCACGCACCACCGGTTGACTCGTCTATTCCAGGCCCGGAAGAAGCGAGTGCAGTCGCCGTATAACCTTTCATGGGCCTGTTTTATGTTGTTTGAATCATTGGGGTTGGCTGAGCCGTTGCTGAAAGCAATCGCCGAGGCCGGTTACACCGTCCCCACACCCATCCAGGCACAGGCCATTCCCGCCGTGCTCAGCGGTGGTGACTTGCTGGCAGGCGCGCAAACAGGAACGGGCAAAACCGCCGGTTTCACTTTGCCCTTGTTGCACAAGTTGGCCGTCAATCCTGCACCGCAGGGTGCTCGTCGTCACATCCGTGCGCTGATCTTGACCCCAACGCGCGAACTCGCAGCCCAGGTTGAAGAAAGCGTGCGCGTCTATGGCAAATACCTGCCACTGCGCTCCATGGTCATGTTTGGCGGGGTCGGCATGAAGCCCCAGATCGATGCGTTGCGCCGCGGTGTCGATATCCTGGTGGCCACGCCTGGCCGCCTGCTGGATCACCACCAGCAAGGCACATTGGATCTCGGCCACGTCGAGATCTTCGTCCTGGACGAGGCCGATCGCATGCTGGACATGGGCTTCGTCCATGACATCCGCCGCGTTCTGGCCATCGTCCCCCCCAAGAAGCAAAGCCTGCTGTTCTCGGCCACTTTCTCGGACGAGATCAAGGCACTGGCAGACCGCCTGCTCAATGCCCCCCAGATGATCGAAGTGGCTCGCCGCAACACGACGGCCGAGACCATCTCGCAGAAGGTCCACCCAGTTGACCGCGATCAGAAAAAAGAACTGCTGACGCACCTGATCAAGTCGCAGAACTGGCACCAGGTGCTGGTGTTCACGCGCATGAAACACGGCGCCAACCGCCTGGTTGAGTACTTGGAAAAGCAAGGCATCACCGCCATGGCCATCCATGGCAACAAGAGCCAGAGCGCCCGCACACGCGCCTTGGCCGAGTTCAAGTCCGGCGATCTTCAGGTGCTGGTGGCCACGGACATCGCTGCCCGTGGCATTGACATCGACCAGTTGCCCCACGTCATCAACTACGAACTGCCCAACGTCGCCGAAGACTATGTGCACCGCATTGGCCGCACCGGTCGTGCGGGCGCTGAAGGCGAGGCGATTTCGCTGGTCTGTGTGGACGAAGAAAACTTCCTGGCCGACATCGAGAAGCTCATCAAGCGGCCGATCCAGCGCGAAGTGGTCGCCGGTTTCGAGCCCGATCCCACGGCAAAGGCCGAGCCCATTCAACTGGGTCGTCGCACCTTGCATGGCGCACCCGGCGGTGGCCGTGGTGGCTCCAGTGGCGGTGGCCGCCCTGGCGGCGGCGGCCGTGCTGCTGCACCTCGCAACGGATCACCGCGTGGTGGTGACTCGCGCGGCAATGGTGACAAGCGCGGCGGCGGTGGTGGTGGCGGCAATCGTGGCGCTGCTCCTGTGGTGCGCGATCGCACACGCTGATTCAAACGCACAGGTTTGAACGACAACAAAAAACCCGGCAGTGCCGGGTTTTTTGTTGGGCTCGACGCGATTACTTCGAAGCGGCGGGAGCAGCAGCGGAAGCAGCAGAAGCGGCGGAAGCCTTGTGGGCAGCCTTCTTCTTGGCGTGGTGCTTGGCCTTCTTGGCAGGCTTGGACGCAGCAGCCGATGCGGCCGAAGCAGCTTCTGGAGCGGCAGCAGGCGCAGCGTCAGCGGCGAAAGCGCCCACAGCGAACATCGAAGCGATCAAAGCGGCGATCAGTTTCTTCATTAAAAACTCCAAAAGATTTGAATAAGGTTGGTGCTCAGATTCAAGAGGCCGAATCTGTATGTGCTCAACGCGGGCTGAAATACCCCGGTTGACAGGCCGCTCATGAATTTCTAAGAAAGTTTCTGATGCGCCATCATTCAAAACGCTGCTCGCGCAACCATTTGGTGGCCACCCATTTCTCGCCGGCCAACACCGGGGCACCGCCATGCAGGGTTTGGGTCATCGGGTGAGGCAAGGCGTAACTGAAAAACACCGCGTTGCCCGCCACTGCGTTGACCTGGAAACCCACATCCGGAAATATGGTGGCACCACCCGAGGCCGGGGTATTCAGGTAGGTCACCAAGGTGGCCACGCGTTGCCCTCCACGCCGCAAAACGGCCGGGGTCCCGGGTTGGGTAGGGTCAAAGTAGTCGTAGTGCGGTTTGTACTCGGCGCCTGGGCCGTAACGCAAAATCTGCAAGCCCTCACCGCGCTCGACAGGCCAGTTCAACAAAGCCGCGATGCGCGCCTCAACACGCTGGCACAACTCGTTTTCTGCCCGGCCAAAAAACATGCCCTGGCTGGTCCGTGCCACGTTGACTTCGCTGCCCCCGGTGGCATTGATCACGGTTTCTGAACGGGCCAGCCTGGGTTGCGCCAACTCGATCATTTCCTGGCACTCCTGGGCCGACAGCAAGCCCCCAAGCACCACCACATGCGGGCGCGCCATGCTCGCCAGCACGCTCACCTCCCGGTCATGGGCCCAAACGGTCGCACTACCCTCACCCACCACCACCTCGGGCAAAGGGCGACTGGCCTCGATCAAAGGCAGGGCCTGGTTTGTCAGCGTGTTTTCCAAGGCGGCCAGCGCGGTGTCTTCGCTCCAGCCACTGGCCTTCATGGCATCCAGCACGGACTCCGCGCTGTGCCCGGCTGCCGCCTGGTCAATGATCCATTTCTGCAACTCGGGGGTGATGACCTGCTCTGGCATGTCGTCCTCTCTGATCAATGCAATCAAGACTCCAGGCGACGCCTGAAAACCAGGCGGTCAGGCTCGGAGGCGTCTTCGGCGTAAGCGTAGCCTTCGGCGGCAAAACCGCGCAAATCCTTCAGGGTTTTGGCCCTGCGAACAATGGCATGCCGGGCCATCAACCCCCGGGCGCGCTTGGCGTGAAAGCTGATGACCTTCCATTTGCCCGACTTCCAATCTTCGAACACACACTCCACCACCCGGCCCTTGAGCGCCTTGCGTTTGACGGCTTTGAAGTACTCCTGCGACGCAAGGTTGATGATGAGCTTGTCGGGCTGCTGTGCCAAGCGTTCATTCAAATGCAGGGCCAGGGTGTCGCCCCACCATGCGTACAGGTCCTTGCCCCTGGGATTGACCAGTTTGGTGCTCATTTCCAGGCGGTAAGGCTGCATCCAATCCAGGGGACGCAGCACGCCATACAGGCCGCTGAGCATGGCCAGGTGTTCTTGGGCCCAGTCCAGGTCTGCCTGTTTGAGGCTGGCCGCGTCCAGCCCGCCATAGACGTCGCCATTGAACGCCAGCAGCGCCTGCTTGCTGTTCTTGGCGGTGAATTTGGGGCGCCAGGCGCCATAGCGCGCCACATTGAGCGTGGCCAGGGCATCGCTCAAATCCATCAGGGAGGCGATTTGCGCGGGCGTGTAGGGGCGCAGCACATCAATCAACTGCGAGGCCTCTTTGGCGAACACCGGCAAGGTGTGTTGGTCGGTGGTGGGTGCACTCTCGAAATCGAGGCTTTTGGCAGGGGACAGCAGGATCAGCATGGCGGTGTGGTTGGCGGGCGTGAAACCCATGACTCAGGGCATGATAAAGCGACTGCTGGCACGCGCGCCCTAGAATAAGAGCACATCGTCCCCACATTGAGTCCATGGCCCTTTACAGCATCAAGGACAAGCGTCCGCAAACTCACCCATCCGCCTATGTCGCCGAATCGGCCGACGTGATCGGAGAGGTGCACCTGGCCGAAGGCAGCAGCGTCTGGTCTCAGGCCACATTGCGGGGCGACAATGAACCCATCCGCATCGGCGCTCGCTCGAACGTTCAGGAATCCTCGGTGCTGCACACCGACATCGGTTTTGCGCTGACCGTGGGGACCGACGTCACGATTGGGCACCAGGTGATGCTGCACGGCTGCACCATCGGTGACGGCGCCCTGATCGGCATCCAGGCCGTGGTGCTTAACGGGGCGGTCATTGGCAAGAACTGCCTGGTGGGCGCCGGCGCCCTGGTCACCGAAGGCAAGGTTTTTGACGCGGAAGGCATGCTCATCCTGGGCAGCCCCGCCAAGGTTGTGCGCCCCCTGACCGAGATGGAACTGGCCCGCATGAGCATCGGCACCGCCATGTATGTGCAAAAAGCGGGTGAGTTCAAAACAGATCTGGTGCGCATTGACGCCCCCAAAGAATGAATGAGATGACGACGGAACTGCATAAATTTTTGTTCGATGGCTTGCCTGTGCGAGGGATGCTGGTCCGCTTGACCGACTCCTGGCAGGAGGTGCTGCGCCGCCGCGATGCCAGCGAGACTTTTGAGGAGCCCGTGCGCCAGTTGCTGGGCGAAATGGCCGCGGCGGGCGTGCTCATGCAGGCCAACATCAAGTTCAATGGGGCGGTGGTTTTGCAGATCTTTGGTGATGGTCCCGTGAAGGTGGCCGTGGCCGAGGTGCAGCCCGACCTGGGCTTTCGCACCACGGCCAAGGTGGTGGGCGAGTTGCCCTCCACCGATTCAGGGCACCTGCCTTTGGACGTGATGGTGAACGTGGGCGGTGAAGGCCGATGTGCCATCACGCTGGACCCGCAGAACCGCATGCCAGGCCAGCAACCCTACCAAGGCGTGGTGCCGCTGCATGGCGACAAACGTGAACCCTTGCTGCAACTGAGCGAGGTGCTTGAGCACTACATGCTGCAATCCGAGCAACTGGACACCAAGCTGATCCTGGCCGCCAACGACAACATCGCGGCCGGCCTGCTGATCCAACGCTTGCCCATGGAGGGCACCGGCAACCTGGCCGCAGGACAGCGCTCGGACGAAGACGAGATTGGCCTGAACGAAGCGTACAACCGCATCGCTTACCTGGCCGCCACCTTGACGCGCGAAGAACTGTTGACGCTGGACGCCGACACCATTTTGCGCCGGCTGTTCTGGGAAGAGGACATCATCCTTTTCGACCCGATGAAGGGCCTGGAAGGGCCGCACTTTGCCTGCACGTGCTCACGCGAGCGCGTGGGCACCATGTTGCGCAACCTGGGCCGCGAAGAGATTGAAAGCATCCTGACCGAGCAAGCCCAGATCGACGTGGGCTGCGAGTTCTGCGGCGCGCACTACCGATTTGACGCGGTGGACGCTGCCGAGCTGTTCACCGAGACCACCGACCACCCACCGGGCTCCAAAAGCCTGCAATGAGGGTCAGGGTCAGGCGCGGGGCAGCCAGTGCTGCTCGCAGTCGCCGTCATCGCATTTCTCACACACCCAGCGCCACCGGGGACGGCTGGCATTGGCCTGCGCGCGCTGAGTAGCGCTCAGGGCCTGCCTGACCGCCAGCAGGGCTTGATCCAGACGGTGCGCACCCTGCCCTGCCACCACCGAGAAAGGCAGCCGGGCGCTCACCAGATGCTGGCGGATGAGGCTGTCAACGGGTTCGCGAACATGGGCACCGTCACGCTGCAGCCCATCGGCTTGCCAAGGCAGATCCAGGGCGGTCAGCAAGGTCAGCTGGGCCAGGGCGTGGTCACTCAAGGCCTGCGCATACAGGCTGGCGTCATGGAACAAGTGGTCGCTGTAGACCGCCGTCATCAAGGCAGTGGTGTCGGCCACCACGATGGCGTGTTGCTGCGCTGACTGAACAATGCGCCGGGTCTGTTCACGAGCAATGGCCGACTGTTCATGAGGGAACGGGGTGCGGCCATGCTCATCGCAAAACTCGCGCAAGAACTCCGGCACCATGACCGCGCTAACGCCCTCGGCTTGCAGGGCTTGGGTCAGGCCAGCCGCCAGGGCGGTTTTGCCCGTGCTCTCGGCGCCCACAATGGCAATGACGGCCCCTTGATCAGCCACGGTGAGGCAGGGGCGCGACATGGCGCCGCCATTGCTGCCATCCGGCCACCGACAGCACCGCGAACAGTCCATAGAGAATGACCGTGAGCCACAAGCCCTTCTGGCCAAACAGGACCATGCTCACCAGGTTGACCACCAGCCAGGTTGACCAATTTTCAATGTATTTGCGGCCCAGCAACCACTGACCTAACAGGCTGGCTGCAGTGGGCAAGGCGTCCAGATAAGGCACATCGGAATCCGTGGCGTGGTCCAGCAGTAAGCCCAACAGGGGCCACATCAGCAAGGTGACGCACAAGGCCCATTGGCGGCCCCGGCGCCCCAGGGCTTGCGGCTTCAGGGACGCATTGGATTCATCGCGCCCCCACAGCCATTGCCACCAGCCCCAGCATGACAAGGCCACGAAAACCAGTTGCAAGGTGGCCTCTCCATACAGCTTGCTGCGCGCGAACAGCACGCCATACAGCAGCGAGCTGATGATGGCCAGAGGCCAGCCCCAGGGGTTGATCCGCAGGTTGAACAAGACCATGGCCACAGACAGCGCAAAGGCCCAGACCTCCAGCTGCGAAACAGGCACGCCCCAGGCGGTGAACAGCGGCGCCAGCCACGGATCAGCCCAGGAAAACAGGTCGGACAACGGCGTGTTGTTGAGCATCAAGGCGCGGCAGCAGAGGCCTCGCCAGCGGTGGCCGATGCGGAAGCTGGCGGCTGCTTGGTGGTGGTCAGCTGCACGTAGATTTCGTCAGGCTTGATCATGCCCAGTTCGGTGCGGGCCTTTTCCTCGACCATTTCAAGGCCTTCTTGAAGGTCGCGGACCTCGGCCACCAGTTGCTCGTTGACGGCCTGGGCTTGGTCATTGAGTTTTTGCTGGTGCTGCAATTGCGCACGTAAAGACATGACGCGCGGCACACCGCCTTTGCCGAACCAGAGCTCGGCATGCACCACGGCCAAAAGGGCCAGGAGGACGATGGTAGCGACGCGCATTGTTTCAACTTTACCAGACTGGCCATGGTGAGAACTCAAGCCGCTTGGCGAACCTGCAGTTCTTTCGGCGCATTAACCGGGGATGTGGGCGCTGCTGGCTTAGGCTTGGTGTAAATGACCCGCAACTTCAAAAACGGTGCCTCAATGAGGCGGTAACTGAGCGCTGCCACTGGCAAAAACAAGAGCAGGCAGATTGCCGATGCCGTCAAGGCCAGATAGGTGTTCTCAATGTCAATCAATTTGCGATTGATGACGTCTGCTAATTTGAAAACCACAAACGCATGGAGCATGTAAATCGAATAGGAATAGCGCCCCACCATGGCCACCAATTTTGAGGCTCGGCCGGGCGTTGGATGCTTGAACGAAGTGTCATACCACGCCACACTTAATCCATAAAAAGCGCCCTCGACGGTGCTGAAAAATATCCACCAAGGCGACATGTCACGATTCTTGGAAAACATGCTGCCTTGGTGGTCCACATACGAGATGAACGCGCAAAAAACGATGGCAGCCAATGACCACCAGGCATGTCGCCCTTGAATCAGGTGGCGCCACTGGTAGGCCAGACACCCCAGCAAAAATTGGTCAAGCCGCCCTACCATGGTGTAGGACAGATACTCCATGGGGCCGTCCAGCGCATACACCACACATCGAAGGGCAATAGTCGCCAACACAACCGCCAATAGCCCCGCACGGCTTTTGGCGGCGATCCACAAGATGACCGGCAGCATCACATAAAAATGCGCCTCGACCGTGACCGACCAGCCACCCTGCGGCAACACTGGGGCTAACCAGCCCCATAACAGCCGATGAGGAACGTCGAGCCCGTCGTGGGTAATGATGCTCTTTACATAGGCCAAGGCCATCACCACCGACAGCAAAGGCAGCAACCTCAGGGCTCGATTGATCAGAAAACGCCCATACATCAACTGTTGCCCATCAGTGAGCCGGGCAAAGATATAGCCGCTCAACACCATGAACAGGGAAACGCCCGTGTAACCCTGCGTCAATAAGGACAGGGGCGCGAACCGGGGGGCGGCGGAGCCATCCAGAGGAAGAATGCCGTGCGAATAGATGAAATGCCATGAGAAGACCATGAGCACCGCCAACGCGCGCAAGTGATCCAGCCCGATGTAATACTGCCCTGAAGACGATTTCACTCGGCCTCCCAATTCATTCTAGTTAACAGGTTTTGTCCAGATTCTCGTTCAAAGACGAATACTCAGGTCCCCCGCGAATGAGCGCCAAATGGCAGCTGCCCATGAGAAAGGGGGCCTGAGCCCCCTTTGTTTGGAATCACGTTGACCTGGCGATTCGATCAGCGCAGGTTATAGAACGCGCTGCGGCCCGGGTACACGGCCACGCCGCCCAGGTCTTCTTCAATGCGCAGCAGTTGGTTGTACTTGCTGATGCGGTCGGAGCGGCTCATCGAACCGGTCTTGATCTGGCCCGCGTTCAAACCCACCGCGATGTCGGCGATGGTGTTGTCTTCGGTTTCGCCCGAGCGGTGGCTGATCACGGCGGTGTAGCCGGCGCGCTTGGCCATCTCGATGGCGGCGAACGTTTCGGTCAGCGTGCCGATCTGGTTGATCTTGATCAGGATCGAGTTGGCGATGTTCTTGTCGATGCCTTCTTTCAGGATCTTGGTGTTGGTGACGAACAGGTCGTCGCCCACCAGCTGAACCTTCTTGCCCAGCACTTCGGTCAGGTGCTTCCAGCCGGCCCAGTCGCCTTCGGCCATGGCATCTTCGATCGAGATGATGGGGTACTTGTCGCACCAGGTGGCCAGGATGCTGGTCCACTCTTCGGCGGACAGGCTCAGGCCTTCGCCTTCGAGGTGGTACTTGCCGTCCTTGAAGAACTCGCTGCCGGCGCAGTCCAGGCCCAGGGCGATCTGCTCACCGGCAATGAAACCGGCCTTGTCGATGGCTTCCAGGATCAGCTGGATGGCGGCTTCGTGGCTGGCCACGTTGGGGGCGAAACCGCCCTCGTCGCCCACGGCGGTGCTCATGCCCTTGTCGTGGATGATTTTCTTCAGCGCGTGGAAAACTTCGGCACCGTAGCGGATGGCTTCCTTAAAAGTGGGCGCGCCCACCGGCAGGATCATGAACTCCTGGATGTCCAGGTTGTTGTTGGCGTGCGCGCCGCCGTTGATGACGTTCATCATCGGCACGGGCAATTGCACAGCGCCCATGCCGCCGAAGTAGCGGTACAGGGGCAGGCCAGATTCTTCGGCGGCGGCACGGGCCACGGCCATCGACACGGCCAACATGGCGTTGGCGCCCAGGCGGCCCTTGTTGTCGGTGCCGTCGAGGTCGATCAGGGTCTGGTCCAGGAAGGCCTGCTCGGAGGCATCCAAGCCCAGCACGGCTTCGGCGATCTCGGTGTTGATGTGTTCAACGGCCTTGAGCACGCCCTTGCCCAGGTAGCGGGACTTGTCGCCATCGCGCAGCTCGATGGCTTCGCGTGAGCCGGTGGACGCGCCAGAAGGCACGGCGGCACGGCCCATGACGCCGCTTTCCAGCAGCACGTCACATTCAACGGTGGGGTTTCCTCGGCTGTCGATGATTTCGCGGCCGATGATGTCAACGATGGCACTCATCCAATGGTCCTCAAGCGGTTTTGATGTTGAAAATTAGTTGAAATTGGTTTCCAGGAAACCGTTTTTCTTGGTGATGCGATCCAGCTCGACCAAGGTGGCGAGCAACGCCTTCATGTGCTTGAGCGGCACGGCATTAGGGCCGTCGCTCATGGCACAGGCTGGATCAGGGTGGGTCTCCATGAACAAGCCGGAGATGCCCACCGCCACGGCCGCGCGCGCCAGCACGGGGACGAATTCACGCTGGCCGCCAGAGCTGGTGCCCTGCCCGCCCGGCAACTGCACCGAGTGGGTGGCGTCGAACACGACAGGGGCGTTCGTTTCGCGCATGATGGCCAGCGAACGCATGTCGGACACGAGGTTGTTGTAGCCGAAGCTGACACCACGCTCGCAGGCCATGAACACATCATCAGGCAGGCCTTTTTCGCGCGCGGCGGCACGGGCCTTGTCGATGACGTTCTTCATGTCGCCCGGGGCCAGGAACTGGCCCTTCTTGATGTTGGCGGGCTTGCCGCTCTGGGCCACGGCGCGGATGAAGTCCGTCTGGCGGCTCAGAAAAGCAGGCGTCTGCAGCACATCGACCACCGAAGCCACCAAAGGCACTTCGGCCTCGGTGTGCACGTCGGTCAGGATGGGCACATTCAGTTCGCGCTTGACCTTGGCCAGGATCTCCAGGCCCTTCTCCATGCCCGGGCCACGGAAAGACGTGCCCGATGAGCGGTTGGCCTTGTCGTAGCTGGACTTGAAGATGAAGGGGATGCCCAGCTCGGCGCACACTTCTTTGAGCGTGCCGGCGGTGTCCATCTGAAGCTGTTCGGACTCGACCACGCAGGGGCCGGCAATCAGGAAGAAGGGCTTGTCAAGGCCAACGTCGAATCCGCAGAGCTTCATGCTGTGCCTTTCTGGGCTTGGTGGTGGTCCAGCGCAGCTTTGATGTAGCTGATGAAAAGTGGGTGGCCATCCCACGGAGTCGACTTGAACTCAGGGTGGAACTGCACGCCGACATACCAGGGGTGAATCGCCTTGGGAAGCTCAACCATCTCGGTCAGCTTCTCGCGCTGGGTGATGGCGGAAATGACCAAGCCAGCCTCGCGCAAGCGATCAAGGTAGCGCTCGTTGGCTTCGTAGCGGTGGCGATGGCGCTCGGTCACCACAGGGCCGTAGATCTCGTGCGCGATGGTGCCGGGCTTGACGTCGGAGCTTTGCGCGCCGAGGCGCATGGTGCCGCCCAGGTTGGAGTTGACGTCGCGCTTTTGGATGCTGCCATCGGCATCCAACCATTCGTCGATCAGGGCGATGACGGGGTTGGCCGTCTCCGGATCGAACTCGGTGCTGTTGGCGTTGGCCAGGCCGGCCTTGTGGCGGGCGTATTCGATCGTGGCCACTTGCATGCCCAGGCAGATGCCCAGGTAGGGGATGCCATGCTCGCGGGCGTACTGCGCCGCGATGATCTTGCCCTCGACGCCGCGTTTGCCGAAGCCGCCGGGCACGAGGATGGCGTCGTACTTGGCCAGGGTGCCAGCCGTTTCAGGCGTCAGCGTTTCAGAATCAACGTATTCGATGTTGACGCGGGCATGGTTGTGGATGCCGGCGTGGCGCAGCGCCTCGTTGAGCGACTTGTACGAGTCCGACAGGTCGGTGTACTTGCCGCACATGGCGATGGTGATGTCGTTCTTGGGGTGCTCGACTTCGTTGACCAGCGTGTCCCAGCGCGACAGATCTGCGGGCTTGGTCGTCAGTTGGAGCTTGGCGCAGATCAGGTCGTCCAGGCCCTGCTCGTGCAGCATGCGCGGCACCTTGTAGATGCTGTCGGCATCCCACACCGAGATCACGCCGGACTCGGGCACGTTGGTGAAGAGCGAGATCTTCTCAGCCTCGTCGTGCGGGATGGCGCGGTCGGCACGGCACAACAGCGCATCGGGTTGGATGCCGATTTCGCGCATCTTTTGCACGGTGTGCTGAGTGGGCTTGGTTTTCAACTCGCCGGCTGCGGCGATGAAGGGCACGTAGGTCAGGTGCACGAAAGCGGTGTTGCCAGGGCCCATCTTCAGGCTCATCTGGCGCACGGCTTCCAGGAAGGGCAACGATTCGATGTCGCCCACGGTGCCGCCGATTTCAACGATGGCCACATCGACCGCGTCAGGCAGGCCGAAACCGGCGCCACGGCGGATGAAATCCTGGATCTCGTTGGTGATGTGGGGAATGACCTGCACGGTCTTGCCCAGGTAATCGCCACGGCGTTCTTTTTCAAGGACGCTCTTGTAGATCTGGCCGGTCGTGAAATTGTTGCTGCGCTTCATCCGGGTGGTGATGAAACGCTCGTAGTGGCCCAGGTCGAGGTCGGTTTCGGCCCCGTCGTCGGTCACGAACACCTCGCCATGCTGGAACGGCGACATGGTGCCCGGGTCCACGTTGATGTACGGGTCGAGCTTGATGAGGGTCACGGAGAGGCCGCGCGATTCGAGAATGGCGGCCAAAGAAGCGGCTGAGATGCCCTTGCCAAGCGAGGACACCACACCGCCCGTGACGAAGACGAACTTGGTCATTGCGCTGTAGCGTTGGCTCATTACGCCAAACGCTGCGGTGGTAAAGCGGCATTATAGGCGTATGCGATATACCGTCCGCGACAAAAGCCCCCTTGTCCACCGGAATGCGGGCTGGCTGGCGAACACATCGAAGACAATGGCGCCCTGATTTTTCTACCCACGAGCAACATGGCTTTCAGCGACAACCTCCAACAACTCCCGGCCGTTTCACACCTGGCGGGCCTGCAATTGACCGACGCTTCTGGCGCTGTGGTGGCCACCATTGAAAACAAGCCCGGCCAAGCTGGCTCGCTGGCCGTCTACGCCTCGCTGGCCAATGCATCCGGTGTCATCGACGCCGAAGCTGCCTCACGCGGCCTGGACATCTACGCAGAGCACACGGTGGATGCCCGCGCCAACCCGGGCAAGCACCCCAACATTGATCGCCTGATCACCCTTATCGCTGAAGGCGGCCAGTGGCAGGTCAAGCTGCTGCCAGCCTGACCTGATCAGGACGCTCAGCCCACCCAGCGGCGGGCGTTCTGGAACAAGCGCAGCCAAGGGCTGTGCGCGGCCTTGTCGCCGCTGGTCCAGCTCAACTGCACATTGCGGAAGACGCGCTCGGGATGCGGCATCATGGCCGTGAAGCGGCCATCGGCCGTGGTCACGGCGGTCAGGCCGCCCGGGCTGCCATTCGGGTTGAAAGGATAAGCCTCGGTGGCCGCGCCAGTGTTGTCAACGAAGCGCATTGCCTGCTTGACCTGCTGGGCATTGCCGCGCTGCGAGAAGTCGGCAAAGCCTTCACCATGGGCCACCGCAATCGGCATGCGGCTGCCCGCCATGCCGGCGAAGAACAGCGAGGGGCTTTCCAGCACCTCGACCTGACTCAGGCGGGCCTCAAAGCGTGTGCTCTGGTTGTGCGTGAATTTGGGCCAGTCTTGCGCGCCGGGGATGATGGGGCTCAATGCCGCCAGCATCTGGCAACCATTGCAGATGCCCAGGGCAAAGGTGTCGGTGCGGCCGAAGAACTCGGCGAACTGCTCAGCCAGCAGGGCGTTGAACATGATCGAGCGGGCCCAGCCCTCGCCGGCACCCAAGGTGTCGCCGTAGCTGAAGCCACCGCAGGCAATGAAGCCCTTGAACTGGTCCAGGCGGGCGCGGCCGGCCTGCAGGTCGCTCATGTGCACGTCGAAGGTGTCGAAGCCGCCGAGGTGCATGGCGTAGGCCATTTCCAGGTGGCTGTTGACACCCTGCTCGCGCAGGATCGCGACCTTGGGGCGCGACTGGTTGATGAATGGCGCAGCCACGTCTTCTGAAGGGTCGAAGCTCAGCTGAACGTGCAAGCCAGGGTCGCTGGCCAGGCCCACGGCGGCGTGTTCGCTGTCGGCGCAGGCGGGGTTGTCGCGCAATTGCGCGATGCGCCAACTTACCTCGTCCCAGGTCTTGTGCAATTGCTCGAGTGGGGCGCTGAACACGGCCTTGGCGTCGCGCCAGATTTCGACCACGCCCTTGGCGTTGGGCTTGCCGATGACGTGGCTGTGCTTGGACAAGCCATGCTCGCGCAGGGTCTGTAGCACGGCATCGCGCTCAGCCGTGCGTACTTGCAGCACGACGCCCAGTTCTTCGTTGAACAGGGCCTTCAAAGTCAGCTCGTTGCGGCGCTCGCCCACCTGGCCAGCCCAGTTTTTCGAGTCGCCCATGTCGGCGCGGCTGTCGCTGATGCCATCGCCTTCGGTAACGAGCATGTCTACGTTCAGGCTGACGCCGGTGTGGCCAGCGAAGGCCATCTCACAAGCGGTGGCCCACAGGCCGCCGTCGGCACGGTCGTGGTAGGCCAGCAGCTTGCCTTGCGAGCGCAGCGCGTTGACGGCGTTCACCAATTGCTTGAGCAACTCTGGGTTGTCCAGATCAGGCACGTCGTTGCCGAACTGGTTCAGCACTTGCGACAGGATCGAGCCACCTAAACGGCCCTGTCCTTGGCCCAGGTCGACCAGGATCAGGGTCGTGTCCAGTGACTGGCCAGCCTCTTGAACGATCAATTGCGGCGTGAGCGTGGGACGCACATCAGGAATGGACGCGAAAGCGGTCACGATCAAGGACACAGGTGCGGTCACTTGCTTCGTTTCGCCTTGGTCCGAAGACCAACGCGTGCGCATCGACAGCGAATCCTTGCCCACGGGGATGGAGACGCCCAAAGCCGGGCACAGCTCCATGCCCACCGCGCGCACGGTTTCGTACAAGGCAGCGTCTTCACCCGCCTCACCGCAAGCGGCCATCCAGTTGGCGGACAGCTTGACGCGGCTCAACTCGATGGGCGCGGCCAGCAGGTTGGTGATGGCCTCGGCCACGGCCATGCGGCCCGATGCCGGCGCGTTGACGGCGGCCAACGGTGTGCGCTCGCCCATGCTCATGGCTTCGCCGGCGAAGCCCTTGAAGTCGGCCAGCGTGACGGCGCAATCGGCCACGGGCACTTGCCACGGGCCGACCATCTGGTCGCGGTGGTTCAAGCCCCCCACGGTGCGGTCGCCGATAGTGATCAGGAAGCGTTTGCTGGCCACCGTGGGATGGCGCAGCACATCGAACGCCAGCTTGTCGAGCGACAGGCCGGTCAGCTCAACCTGGCCGCCATGGCGCTGAACGCTTTTGACGTCGCGGTGCATCTTGGGCGGCTTGCCCAGCAGCACGTCCATCGGCATGTCGATGGGGCGATCGGCATCGGGGTTGCTCAGGGCCGTGTCTTCCAGTACCAGTTGGGTCTCTTCGGTGGTCACGCCGACCACGCCGAAGGGGCAGCGTTCGCGCTCGCACATGGCGCTGAAGATGGGCAGGCTTTCAGGCGCGATGGCCAGGACGTAACGCTCCTGGCTTTCATTGCACCAGATTTCTTTCGGTGCCAGGCCGGATTCTTCCAGCGGCACCTTGCTCAAATCAAAACGCGCGCCCTTGCCTGCGCCATCGACCAGTTCAGGGAAGGCATTGGAGATGCCGCCCGCACCCACGTCGTGGATGGCCAAGATGGGATTGCTCGCGCCCAGGTTCCAGCAGTGGTTGATGACCTCTTGGGCCCGGCGCTGGATCTCGGGATTGCCGCGCTGCACGGAATCGAAGTCCAGGTCGGCGGCGTTGGTGCCCGCCGCCATCGAACTGGCCGCGCTGCCGCCCATGCCGATGCGCATGCCGGGGCCGCTCAACTGGATCAGCAAGGTACCGGCCGGGAACTGGATCTTGTGCGTCTGCGTGGACGCGATCGTGCCCAGGCCGCCCGCGATCATGATGGGCTTGTGGTATCCGCGGCGGATGGCCTCAGCGCCCTCGCCCACGGTCTGCTCGTACACGCGGAAATAGCCTGCCAGGTTGGGCCGGCCGAACTCGTTGTTGAAGGCGGCGCCCCCCAGGGGGCCGTCGATCATGATCTGCAGGGGGCTGGCGATGTGCTCGGGCTTGCCGACCGGGTTCTGCTCCCAAGGCTCATTCGTGCCGGGCAAGTGCAGGTTGGACACCGAGAAACCCGTCAAGCCGGCCTTCGGACGCGAACCGCGGCCCGTGGCGCCTTCATCACGGATCTCACCACCCGCGCCCGTCGAAGCGCCGGGGTAAGGCGAAATCGCCGTGGGGTGGTTGTGCGTCTCGACCTTCATCAGCACGTGCGCCAATTCAGGCTTGGCCTGGTACTGCGGCGCGTTGGTGTAGCCGGCCGGCATCCAGCGTTCGATCTCGTGCCCCTCCATCACCGAGGCGTTGTCGGAATAGGCCACCACCGTGTGCTGCGGGTTCAGCTTTTCGGTGTTGCGGATCATGCCGAACATCGACAGGTCTTGCGCCTGGCCATTGATGGTGAACTGGGCGTTGAAGATCTTGTGGCGGCAATGCTCGCTGTTGGCCTGCGCGAACATCATCAGCTCGACGTCGGTCGGGTTGCGCTTCAAGCCCGTGAAAGCGTTGACCAGGTAGTCGATTTCATCATCCGACAAGGCCAGGCCGAAGGTCTTGTTGGCGGATTCCAGCGCGCTGCGTCCTTGGCCCAGCACGTCCACATGCTCCATAGGCTGGCCAGGTTTTTCGTCGAACAGGTGCCGGGCTTCGTCCCGGGCCAGGGCCACGCTTTCGGTCATGCGGTCGTGCAACAGCGCTGCGGCAGAGGTTAACTCCGCTGGCGTCAAAGGCTTGTTTCCCCCCGTGATCGAGCCCAACAGGCCGGTCTTCAAGGTCAAGCGGTATTCAGTGACGCGTTCCACCCGGCGAATCTTCAGCCCACAGTTGTGCGCGATGTCGGTCGCCTTGGACGCCCAGGGCGACACAGTGCCCAGGCGGGGCATGACCACGATCAGGTCGCCCTCAACCGGGCCCTGGTATGGGTCCCCGTAGGTCAGCAGGCCCGTCAGCGTGTCCGACTCGTTCGATGACAGACCGTGATCGGCCGCCACCCAATGCACATGGCGGGCATGCACGCCGATGATCTTGGGGTTGATGGCCTGCAGTTTGGGCAGCAAAGCCTGAACTTGGTGAAGGGCCAGGGCGTTGCCGCCCTCGAAATGCATCAGGTGGTGGGTGCGATCGGTCACGGCGTGGGGCCCCTTTCAGGGCTTTCGTTGGGCAGGCGTGCGAGGAAACCCGGCATTTTAAGCGGCTATGAGCCTGAGCAACCGCTTTCTGATGCCCTTGTCGTTTCTTGCGGGCCCTGAAATCGGGATAATCCTACCCATGAGCATCACCATCAAAACAGGCGCCGAGATTGACGCCATGCGCCTCGCGGGCCGCCTCGCCTCCGAGGTGCTGGACTACCTCACCCCTTTCGTCAAGCCGGGCGTGACCACGGACCAGTTGGACAAACTGGCGCATGACTACATGGTCGAGGTGCAAGGCACCATCCCCGCGCCCTTGAACTACGCGCCGGGCGGCCACTTGCCCTATCCCAAGTCGATCTGCACCTCGGTCAACCACACGATCTGCCACGGCATCCCCAACGACCGTGCGTTGAAAAACGGCGACATCGTCAACCTCGACATCACCGTCATCAAGGATGGCTGGCACGGCGACACCAGCCGCATGTTCGTGGTCGGCGAAGGCTCGATCGCGGCCAAGCGCCTGTGCAACCTGACCTATGAGGCCATGTGGCGCGGGATTGCCAAAGTCAAGCCCGGCGTGCGCCTGGGCGACATCGGCAACGCCATCCAGACCTTTGTTGAAAACCAGGGCTTCTCGGTGGTTCGCGAATACTGCGGCCACGGCATCGGCCAACGCTTCCACGAAGAACCGCAAGTGCTGCACTATGGCCGCGCGGGCACCCTTGAGGAGCTGAAAGCCGGCATGACCTTCACCATCGAGCCCATGGTGAACGCAGGCAAGCGCGACATCAAGGCCCTGCCCGACGGTTGGACCATCGTCACCAAGGACCACTCCTTGTCGGCCCAATGGGAGCACACCGTGCTGGTCACCGAGACCGGCTACGAAGTGCTGACCCTGTCGGCCGGCAGCCCGCCCCCGCCCGCCTTCATCACTGCCCAGGCTTGAGCGTGACTGCAGTACCCATGGCCCTGGACATCCCGGCGTTGCGCACGCAACTGCGCACCGCCAAAAACGACTTGCTGACCCAGTTCGCCAATGCCCGGCCCATCGCTGCCTCGGCCACGCGGCTGCTGCACAACACCGCCAAGGCCGTTGACCGCAGCCTGATGCTGCTCTGGGATGCCCACCACATGCCCAAGGGTGCCACCCTGGTGGCCGTGGGCGGCTACGGTCGGGGTGAGCTGTTCCCGCATTCCGACATCGATGTGCTGGTGCTGTTGCCCGTGTCTCCCTCGGTCGCTGGCGACGAAGGCCTGACCCACAGCGTGGAAAGCTTCATCAGCGCCTGCTGGGACATCGGCCTGGAGATTGGCTCCAGCGTGCGCAGCGTTGAAGAATGCAGCGAAGAAGCCCAGCGAGACGTGACGGTCCAGACCGCCTTGTTGGAAGCCCGCTTTTTATGCGGATCCAAAGCGCGCTTCGAGGAACTGAAAGAAGCGACGCTACAGCACCTGGACGCGCCCACCTTCATGCGCGCCAAGACACTGGAGTTGCGCCAGCGTCATCACAAGTACGAAGACACGCCCTACGCCCTGGAGCCCAACTGCAAGGAAAGCCCCGGCGGCCTGCGGGATCTGCAAGTGGTGCTCTGGGTGGCGCGCGCTGCGGGCTTTGGCAAGAACTGGCACGAGTTGGCCGTCAAAGGCCTGCTGACCGCTTTTGAAGCCCGCCAGCTGCAGCGCAATGAAGGCCTGCTCAAGCTGATCCGCGCCCGACTTCATCAAGTAGCCGGCCGCCGTGAAGACCGCCTGGTGTTCGACCTGCAAGCCGGGGTGGCCGAAACCTTCGGCTACGTGAACACGCCCGCACTGCGCGCCAGCGAAGCCTTGATGCGCCGCTATTACTGGGCCGCCAAAGCCGTCACTCAGCTCAACCAGATCCTGATGCTGAACATTGAAGAGCGCATCCTGGGCTCGCAAGACGCGCCCATGCGCCCCATCAATGACAAGTTCCTGGACCGCGGCGGCTTCCTCGAAGTGGTCAGCGATGACCTTTACCAGCGCGACCGGCACGCCATCCTGGAAACCTTCCTGGTGCTGCAACACGACAACACCATGAAGGGCTTGTCGGCCCGCACACTGCGCGCGCTGTACAACGGCCGCGACCTGATGGACGCCGAGTTCCGCAATGACCCGGTCAATCGGCAGACCTTCATGGCGATCCTGAAAGAGCCGCATGGTCTGACCCGTGTGATGCGGCTGCTCAACCAGACCTCGGTGCTGGGGCGCTACCTGTGGGTCTTCCGCCGCATCGTGGGCCAAATGCAGCACGACCTGTTCCACGTCTACACCGTGGACCAGCACATCCTGATGGTGGTGCGCAATGTGCGCCGCTTCTTCATCCCAGAGCATGCGCACGAGTACCCGTTCTGCACTCAACTGGCCGCCGAATGGGACAAGCCCTGGATTCTCTACATTGCGGCCCTGTTTCACGATGTGGCCAAGGGGCGCGGTGGCGATCATTCCGAGCTGGGCGTTCAGGAAGTGCACCGCTTTTGCAAGGCCCATGGCATCAGCCTTGAGGACACCAAGCTGATCCAGTTCCTGGTGGGCGAGCACCTGACCTTGTCGCGCGTGGCGCAAAAGGAAGACCTCAGCGACCCAGACGTCATCCAGGCCTTTGCCAAGCGCATGGGCAGCGAACGCGCCCTCACCGGCCTTTACCTGCTGACCGTGGCCGACATCCGGGGCACCAGCCCCAAGGTCTGGAACGCATGGAAAGGCAAGCTGCTGGAAGACCTGTACAAGCTGGCTTTGCGCGCCCTGGGGGGCGCACGCCCGCACATGGACGCCGAGATCGAAGCCCGCAAACAACAAACCAGGCACTCGCTGGCCCTGTACTACCTGCCAGATGGCATCGAGGCATCGTTGTGGAAAACGCTGGACATGAGCTACTTTGCTCGCCACGACGCCCCAGACATCGCCTGGCACACGCGCTGCCTGTGGCAACTGGTGGACACGCCTGAGCCCATCGTGCGCGCCCGCCTGTCACCGGCCGGTGAAGGGCTGCAGGTGCTGGTCTATGCGCCCGACCGAGCTGACTTGTTTGCCCGCATCTGCGGCTACTTTGACCGCGCCGGCTTCACCATTCAAGATGCTCGCATCCACACCACCAACGGCGGCTATGCGCTGGACACATTTCAGATCATGTCCGCGCCCAACTCATCGCAGGAGGGTGTTCACTACCGCGATTTGATCGCGCTGGTCGAGAACCAATTGGCCACCGCCTGCGCCTCTGACCTGCCCTTGCACGAGCCCAGCAAGGGCCGCCTGTCCAGGCGGGTGAAATCATTTCCTGTGCCGCCCCGCGTCAGCCTGCGTCCAGACGAACGCGCTCAACGCTGGCTGCTCAGCGTGTCGGCCAGCGACCGCTCAGGCCTACTCTATGTGATTGCCCGTGTGCTGGCGCGCCACCAGGTGAATGTTCAACTGGCCAAGGTCAGCACCTTGGGTGAGCGCGTGGAAGACACCTTTTTGGTCACGGGCCCTGGCCTGCGCCAGGATCGGTCGCAACTCAAGCTTGAAACCGAATTGCTGGAAGCCATTGCACCGTCCAACGCGTGACAGCAGCGCCTCAGGCAGGCTCCTTCGGGTCCAGCATGCGCTCGAGCCGCGCAATGCGGTCCCGCAGCAACAAACGGCGCTTCTTGAGCCGACGCAAGGTCAGCTCGTCAACGGGGGCCTGTTCGGCCGCAAGATCGATCAGGTTGTCGAGGTCGGCATGCTCCATGCGCAACTCGATCAACTGGCGATGAGGGGAATGCAGGTTTTCTTGCATCTGGTACGCAACAGTACTCGCTGACAGGCGCCTGAACAAGGGATGACCCGAAGGCTCGCCGCCCCTCGGACCCCATCATTTAGGGATTATAGTTTTCCAATGACTCTGACACCGACCAGTTATCGCCTCGTGGCCGCCACCGGCATCCACAAAGGCGACCGGCCTTACCAGCAAGACCAGGTCGAAATCTTGCCGCACCCCCGAACGCCCGGCTGCCTGCTGGCGGTCGTGGCCGATGGCATGGGTGGCAAAAGCGGGGGCCGCAAGGCGGCTGACCAGGTCATCATGACCTCCCGCCAGGTGTTTGACCGCTACGTCCCGTCCAAGGACGAGGCGGGCCAGAACCTGCAGCAGTTGGTCGAGGAATCCCACCTCATGATCAAGCTCACGGCCATCGCTTTTGAAGAAGAGCCTCACAGTACGGTGGCAGCGTTCATCATCAATCCCGATTTGTCGGCCGTGTTTGTGCATGCTGGCGACTCACGTGCGTACCACTTCAGGGGCCCGGAAATGATGCACCGGACCATGGACCATTCTTTTGTGCAACGCCTGGTGAACGAAGGCCAGATCACGGAAGAGGAAGCCAATGTGCACCCTCAGTCCAACCTGCTGACCGGGTGCCTGGGCACACAACAAGATCCACCCACCACCTTGCACCACATCCACCAGCTGGAAGTGGGCGACTCATTGCTGGCCTGCAGTGACGGCCTGTGGCACTACTTTACGCCCAAAGAACTGGGGGCCATCGTTCACACCCTGCCACCGCGCGAGGCGGCTGAAATGCTGGTGGGCAAGGCACGCCACCGCGCACGTGCCGGGGGCGACAACTTGTCGCTGGCTTTGGTGCGCATTGAAGCTTCGCATTGAGCAGTGCTGCTTATGAAAAAACCACCGCAGGGGTGGTTTCACTGAAAAGCTGATGCAGGGCGTCATGCCCCCGCAAAGATCAGGCAGCGCGTCGCTTGGACATCAAGCCGAAAATACCCAAACCGGCAATCACCAAAGCGAAGGAACTTGGCTCAGGAACAGCGTTGAGCGTCACGTTGTCCAGGGCGAAATGCGTGCCGCTGCCACCCAGTCCAGCATCAACACCACCATGGGACACGAACGTGACTTGGTCAATGTTGGCCCAGTTGAATGTGATCAAAGACGCTGCCGTTGTATCCAAGGTGAAGCTGGTGGACTTAACCAAGCTACCGCCCAGGTAACCTTGAACATCCACAATCAGGCCATTGCTCCAGGCAGCAGTGAAATAGGCGCTGTTGAAAGTGAACTGCGCTCCACTGTTGAACGAAGCAGCATTTCCGTAAGCGTTGAAGGCCACTGAGCTGGGCGAAATGGTGCCGGCCACATAGCCACTCGGTTGATAAAAGGAACTGTTCAGAACGTCAAAGTTGCTCCAGTTCAGTCCACCGTAATTCGAGTAAATGGTGCCGCTCAAACCGGTGTCAAAGTCCAAGGTGACCGCTTGAGCTTGGCCGCATGCCGCAGCCAAAGCCAAAACCATGGGGGCCAACAACTTGGCAGCATTTTTAGGCAAGTTCATTTTTAACCTCTCCCTTAAGCACATATGGAATCCAACTGACCATTGCCAGCCGGAGCAACTGCAAAAAACAGTAATAACTGTTGCAGCTGCATTATTTTCCCATGGGCTGGGCACGATCCTGCTGTAGCGAGGGCCCCCTCGTTTAGGGGAAAATCAAGTCAGCGAAGTATAAACGTTGCGTTTTTCTTCACTGAGGTATTCCTTGGACTGCATCTCGTTCAGGCGAGACACCGTGCGAGGAAACTCGTGCGCCAAGGGGCCTTCGGTGTAAAGCTGCTCGGGTGCTACGGCGGCCGACACCACCAGCTTGACCCTGCGGTCATAGAGCACATCCACCAGCCAAGTGAAGCGGCGGGCCTCTGCAGCTAAGCGCACGGGCATGTGTGGCACGTCGCTGAGCACAATGGTGTGAAAACGCGTGGCCAGTTCCAGGTAGTCGTTCTGCGAACGCGGGCCGCCACACAGGGTCTGGAAATCAAACCACACCACGCCACCTGCTTTTCGGCGAGCCTTCAGCACACGGTGCTCGATGTTCAAGGTGGGATCTTCATCAGCCGATTCGGCCAACTGGTTGAAGATCTCCGTCATCTGGCCATCCACCTCCGAGCTCAAAGGGGTCAGGTATAGGTTGGCCAGCTCCAGCGTGCGCTGACGGTAGTCGGTGCCGTTGTCCACATTGACCACCTCCAGCTGGCTCTTCAAAAGCTCAATGGCCGGCAGGACGCGGTCACGGTGAAGGCCGTTGGGGTACAGCTGGTCAGGGTGAAAGTTGGACGTGGTGATGATGCTCATGCGGTTGCGGAACATCGCGTCCAGCAAGCGGTGCAGGATCATCGCGTCGGTCACATCGGCCACGTGGAACTCGTCGAAGCAGACGATGCGGTGGCGGCGCCCCATGCGCTTGGCCAGGATCTCCAGCGGGTCAGCCTGACCTTTCAACTCATGCAACTGCCGATGCACCTCGCGCATGAACTCGTGAAAGTGCAAGCGCGTCTTGCGTTCCAGCGGCACCGCCTGGAAGAAGCAATCCATGATGAAGCTCTTGCCACGCCCCACCCCGCCATGCAGGTACACACCCTTGGGCAGATTGGGGTAGCGCAACATCTTGGTGATGGCGTTAGAGCGCTGTGACTTGTAGACCGACCATTCATCCTGGCAGCGCTGCAAGGCGGCAATGCCCCTGAGCTGGGCCGCATCGGCCACGTACCCCCGCTCTTTCAAGCTCTGGTAGTACAGGTCGGTGACGGTGATGTTGGAATGCTGCTGCGATGCCATGAAAAAATCGGGGCGACCTCGGCGGCCGCCCCTCTGTTCTTACCGATGATGCCAGAAATCAGAAATTCAAGGTGCGCTTGTCCACGGCCAGCGCGGCTTCCTTGGTGGCTTCGCTCAATGAGGGGTGCGCATGGCAGATCCGCGCGATATCCTCGGCACTGGCCTTGAACTCCATGGCCACCACAGCCTCAGAGATCAACTCACTGGCCTGCGGGCCGATGATGTGCACGCCCAGAATCTCGTCGGTCTTTTCGTCGGCCAGAAACTTCACGAAACCGGTGGTGTCGCCCAGCGCGCGTGCGCGTCCGTTGGCGGCAAAGGGGAAGGAACCGGCCTTGTAGGGCCGGCCCTCCGCTTTCAACGCCTGTTCGGTTTTGCCGACCCAGGCGATCTCCGGGCTGGTGTAAATCACCCAGGGAATCGTGTTGAAGTTGACGTGGCCGTGTTGGCCCGCGATGCGCTCAGCTACCGCCACGCCCTCTTCTTCTGCCTTGTGCGCCAACATGGGCCCACGCACCACATCGCCAATCGCCCACACATTGGGCAGGTTGGTCTTGCAGTCGTCGTCCACCACGATGGCACCGCGTTCATCCAGTTTGAGGCCCACGGCCTCGGCATTCAGGCCGATGGTGTTGGGCACCCGGCCGATCGAGACGATCAGCTTGTCCACGTCCAGCTTCTGCGCGGCGCCAGCGGCGTCGGTGTAAGCCACGGACACGCCCTTCTTGCCGGCCTTGACCTCGCTGATCTTGACGCCAAACTGGAACTTCAAACCTTGCTTGGTGAAGACCTTCTGGGCCTCCTTGGCCACCTGCTCGTCGACCGCGCCCAGGAAGCCTGGCAAGGCCTCCAGAATGGTGACTTCGGCGCCCAGACGGCGCCACACCGAGCCCATCTCCAGTCCGATGACACCAGAGCCCACCACGCCCAGCTTCTTGGGCACGTCTGCGATGCTCAAGGCACCATCGTTGGAGAGGATCTGCTGTTCATCGAAAGAGGCACCGGGCAACTGGCGAGCGTTCGAGCCGGTGGCAATGATGACGTGCTTGGCCTTGAGGGTGTCCGGCTTCTCACCCGCCACGGCAATCTCGTAAGCACCATCAGCAGCCTTGGCAAAAGAGCCACGGCCATGGAAGAAGGTGATCTTGTTTTTCTTGAACAGGTACAAGATGCCGTCGTTGTTCTGCTTGACGACCATGTCCTTGCGCGAGAGCAACTTGGCCAGGTCCAGGCTCAGGCCCTCAACCTTGATGCCATGGTCAGCGAAGTGGTGCGCGGCATGGTCGTAATGCTCGGACGACTGCAGCAAGGCCTTGGATGGGATGCAACCCACGTTCGTGCAGGTGCCGCCGGGTGCGGGGCCGCCCTTGGCATTCTTCCACTCGTCGAGGCAAGCGACTTTGAAGCCCAGTTGGGCCGCTCGGATGGCGGCAATGTAGCCACCGGGGCCACCACCGATGACGATGACGTCGAATTCTTGGGACATGGGAAAAGCTCCTGGGTTTGCAAGTCCGGAGCGCGCCCTTGTGAGGCGCGCCCGGCCGCAAAAAACAAGTTATGGGGTCAGATGTCGAACAGCAGGCGGGCTGGGTCTTCCAGCGCTTCCTTCATGGCCACCAGGCCCAGCACGGCTTCGCGGCCGTCGATGATGCGGTGGTCGTACGACATGGCCAGGTAGTTGATCGGGCGGATCACGATCTGACCGTTCTCGACCACGGCACGGTCCTTGGTGGCGTGCACGCCCAGGATGGCCGACTGCGGCGGGTTGATGATCGGGGTCGACAGCATCGAGCCGAACACGCCGCCATTCGAGATGGAGAAGGTGCCACCGGTCAGCTCTTCCAGGCCCAGCTTGCCGTCACGCGCCTTCACGCCGAACTCGGCGATCTTCTTTTCGATCTCGGCAAAGGTCATCTGGTCAACGTTGCGCAGCACCGGCACCACCAGGCCACGGGGCGAACCCACGGCCACGCCGATGTCGAAATAGCCGTGGTACACGATGTCGTTGCCATCAATCGAGGCATTGATGACCGGGTACTTTTTGAGCGCGTGAACCGCCGCCTTGACGAAGAAGCTCATGAAGCCCAACTTGACGCCGTGTTCCTTCTCGAACTTCTCCTGGAACTTCTTGCGCATCTCCATCACCGGGGCCATGTTCACCTCGTTGAAGGTGGTCAGGATGGCGTTAGTGGCTTGCGATTGCAGCAGGCGCTCGGCAACACGGGCGCGCAGGCGGCTCATGGGCACGCGCTGCTCAGGGCGATCGGACAGGTTGGGCAGACCAGGTACCTGCACCGCGGGCAAGGACGTGGCGGGCACGCCCGTGGGGATGGCTTTGGCAGCCGGCGCCACAGGGGCTGCTGGCGCAGGCGCTGCAACGCCACCCGCCACAGCTTGCAACACATCACCCTTGGTGACGCGGCCATCCTTGCCAGTGCCAGGCACTTGCGCCGTCGTCAGGTTGTTGTCAGCCAGCAGCTTGGCAGCGGCGGGCATGGCCACGTCGGCCTTCGCACCACCAGCGGCCGGGGCCGCCGCAGCTGGGGCAGGCGCCGGGGAAGCCACTTCAGGCGGCAGCGCCTTGACAGGCAAGGGGCTCACAGCTTCCGAGCCTTCGGTGTCGATGCGGGCGATCACCTCTTCGCTGGCCACGGTGTCGCCATCATTGCGAACCAGTTGGGCCATCACGCCAGCCGCCGGGGCGGGAACTTCGAGCACGACCTTGTCGGTCTCGATTTCAATCAGGATTTCGTCCTGGGCGACTGCTTCACCGGGTTTTTTCTTCCAGTTCAGCAAAGTGGCTTCGGCCACGGATTCCGAGAGTTGGGGGACTTTGACTTCAACGAGTGCCATGAATTTTTCTCCAGACGCGGGGGCGACCTCGCGCACCAGCCATCGCGGTGCACGGTGCCCGCGATGACTTATTTGGTGAGGACGAAGCCCTTGAGCTTGGCGAAGGCTTGATCAAGCAGTGCTTTGAGCTGCTCTTGGTGCAAGTGCGCATAACCCACGGCAGGCGAGGCGGAAGCTGGCCGGCCGGCATAACCCAGGCGCTGACCTTCCGACATGTTCTCGTGGATGTAGTGCTGCACGAAGAACCATGAGCCCTGGTTTTGCGGCTCGTCCTGGCACCAGACCAAGTCGGTCAGGTTGGGGTACTTCTTCAACTCGGCCGCGAACGCCTTGTGCGGGAAGGGATAGAGCTGCTCGACACGGATGATCACTGTGTCCGTGCTCCTCTTCTCGGCGCGCTTCTTGACCAGGTCGTAATAGACCTTGCCCGAGCAGGCGATCAAACGCTTGACGCTGGCGTTGTCCACCGTCGCGTCCGTCTCGGGGATCACGGTGCGGAACTCGCCGCGCGTGAACTCGGTCAGCGGCGAGGTCGCGTCCTTCATGCGCAGCAGCGACTTGGGCGTCATGATGACCAAGGGCTTGCGGAACATGCGGACCATCTGGCGGCGCAGCAGGTGGAAGATCTGGCTGGCCGACGTGGGCTGGCAGATCTGCATGTTGTTGTCGGCGGCCAGCTGCATGAAGCGCTCCAGGCGGGCCGAGCTGTGCTCGGGGCCTTGGCCTTCGTAGCCGTGCGGCAGCATCAGTGTGAGGCCATTGGCACGGCCCCACTTCACTTCGCCCGAGGCGATGAACTGGTCGATCACCACTTGCGCGCCGTTGGCGAAGTCGCCGAACTGCGCTTCCCAGATCACCAGGGTGTTCGGGTCGGCGCTGGCATAGCCATACTCAAAACCGAGCACGGCTTCTTCCGACAGAATGGAGTCGATGACAACGTACGGGGCTTGGTTGTCGGCCACGTGTTGCAGCGGGATGTAGGTGCCGGTGTCCCACTTCTCGCGGTTCTGATCGTGCAGCACCGAGTGGCGGTGGGTGAAGGTGCCGCGGCCGCAATCTTCGCCCGACAGGCGAACCGGGTAGCCGCTGGCCACCAGGGAGGCAAAGGCCATGTGCTCGCCCATGCCCCAGTCCACGTTCACTTCGCCCCGGCCCATGGCCGCGCGGTCGTCGATGACCTTCTGCACCAAGGGGTGCGGCTTGAAGTTGGCGGGGATGGTGGTGATGCGTTCGGCCAGGCGGCGGAACTCGGCTAGTGGCAAGGCGGTGTCGGCGGCGTCGGTCCACTTCTTGTTCAGGTAAGGCGTCCAGTCGACGGCGTACTTGCTCTTGAAGTTGGTCAGCACCGGGTCGACCGTGTGCTTGCCGGCTTCCATCGCCGCGCGGTAATCCTTGACCATCTGGTCGGGCACCTCGGCCGCGATCGTGCCTTGCGCCACGAGCTTGTCACCGTAGACCTTGCGCGTGCCGGGATGCTGGCCGATCTTCTTGTACATCAGCGGCTGGGTCATCGACGGCGTGTCTTGCTCGTTGTGGCCCAGCTTGCGGAAGCAGACGATGTCCACGACCACGTCCTTGTTGAACTCCTGGCGGTAGTCCAGGGCCAACTGCGTGCACAGCACCACAGCTTCGGCATCGTCGCCATTGACGTGCAGCACCGGCGCTTCAATCATCTTGACCACGTCGGTGCAATACAGAGTGGAGCGGCTGTCGCGCGGATCAGAGGTGGTGAAGCCGATCTGGTTGTTGATGACCACGTGCACCGTGCCGCCCGTGTAATAACCACGGGTCTGGGCCAATGCCAAGGTTTCCATCACAACGCCCTGGCCTGCGAAGGCGGCATCGCCGTGCACTTGCACGGGCAGAACCTGGTCACCGGAGGTATCGCCACGGCGATCCTGGCGGGCCTTCACCGAGCCTTCGATCACCGGGTTGACGATCTCAAGGTGCGAGGGGTTGAAGGACAGGGACAAGTGAACCGGACCACCATCGGTGCTCACGTCGCTTGAAAAGCCCTGGTGGTACTTCACGTCACCGGAGGGCAGATTCTCGGGGGCGGTGTGGTCGAACTCCGAGAACAACTCGGCGGGCTGCTTGCCCAAGGTGTTGACCAGCACATTCAGGCGGCCACGGTGGGCCATGCCGATGATGATCTCTTGCACGCCCTTCTCGCCGCCGCGCTGGATCAGTTCGTCCATGCAGGCGATGAAGCTCTCGCCGCCTTCGAGCGAGAAGCGCTTCTGGCCCACGTATTTGGTGTGCAGGAAACGCTCAAGGCCTTCAGAGGCAGTGAGGCGCTCCAGGATGTTCTTTTTCTTCTCGACGCTGAAAGAAGGCTTGGAGCGGATGCTTTCCAGCTTTTCCTGCCACCAGCGTTTTTCAGTGGGCTCGGTGATGTGCATGAACTCTGCACCGATCGAGCCGCAATACGTTTCGCGCAGCGCTTGCAGGATGTCACGCAAGGACATCTGCTCGGCCTTGGTGAAGTAGGTGTTCGTGGCGCTGAACGTGATGTCCATGTCGGACTCGGTCAGGTCGTAGAACGCGGGCTCCAGCTCGGGCAGCTTGGGGCGCTCTTGGCGCTTGAGGGGATCGAGGTCGGCCCAGCGGGAGCCGAGGAAACGATAAGCAGCAATCAACGATTGCACATGGACTTGCTTGCGGGCCACGGCCAGATCAGCACTGCTGGTCTTGACCATGAAGGCGTTGGCCTTGGCGCGCTGGGCAAACGATTCAACGACGGGCGCATGGGCCACATCTCGGTGATCGGAGCCGTCCGTGGCTGGGACGTTGGACAAGGCGTCGAAGTACGACCGCCAGTTGTCGGGCACGGAGCCCGGGTTGTCGAGATAGGCCTCGTACAACTCTTCGACGTACGGGGCGTTTCCCCCGAACAGGTACGAGTTCGACCTGAACTGCTGCATCATTTCGCTGACCTCACTCCCAGGTTTGCTGGGTTATGGCTGGTTGAAAACCTTCCGCGACACGGCTTGACCGGTTGGCGGATTGCGACCCGCCTTGCTGACTTCTGAGATCCAGAAAGGCGACGGGAAGGGCCTGATAAAACCGAAGACGAATGTACCACCGCTCAAGCCGCGAAGCGGTATTTGGCACAAAAGCATTTCAATACCAAAGATGGCAAAGGGGTATTGAAGGCTTTTCATCAAAGACCCGGTCAACAAAAAAGCCGGGCATTGCCCGGCTTGATGGTGCTCACAAGGCCTGGAAGGCTCAAGCAAAGTTCTGTGCCGCGAAATCCCAGTTGACCAGCGAGTTCAAGAAAGTCTCGACGAACTTGGGACGCGCATTGCGGTAGTCAATGTAGTAGGCATGCTCCCACACGTCGATGGTCAGCAGCGCCTTGTCGGCGGTGGTCAGCGGTGTGCCAGCAGCGCCCGTGTTGACGATGTCCACGGTGCCGTCAGGCTTCTTGACCAACCAGGTCCAGCCAGAACCAAAGTTGCCCACGGCCGACTTGGTGAAGGCTTCCTTGAAAGCGGCATAGCTGCCGAACTTGGCGTTGATGGCATCGGCCAAAGCGCCTGTGGGCTCGCCACCGCCCTGAGGCTTCATGCAGCTCCAGAAGAAGGTGTGGTTCCAGATCTGGGCCGAGTTGTTGTAGACCCCACCGCTGGACTTCTTGATCGTGTCTTCGAGCGACAGGTTCTCGAACTCGGTGCCGGGAATCAGGTTGTTCAGGTTGGTGACGTAGGCCTGGTGGTGCTTGCCGTAGTGGTACTCGAAGGTTTCTTTCGACAAGTGGGGGGCCAATGCGTCTTGGGCGTAAGGCAGGGGGGGGAGCGTGTGAGCCATGGTGCTTGATCCTCTTGGAATTAAAAACGTGAACAATTTCTGATTGTAGGCAGGTGGCCCAGGCATTCGCGAGGATGCCCGCAAAACTCAGTCGGGGGCTGTGGCTTCTCCTGCGGATGAAAGCGGCGAATCAATGGAGCGGCTGGCCACGTCGACCTGCAGGCGACCATCGGCCAAGACCACGTCCAAGGTGGCCCCAACGCTGGCCTGCGACGCCTTGGTGACCGCATGGCCGCTCGAGTCGCTGAGCCAGGCGTAGCCGCGCTCCAACACGCGCTGCGGATCCAATGCGTGCAGGCGATTTTGCAGTGCATGCACCTGATGCTGCGCGTGCGATTGTTGCTGCGACACCGCCCGAACCAAACGTGCCTGCCACACCGGCAAAGCTTGCGCGGCCAAGCCCACACGACGGTGGCTGGCCCCCCGCATCCGCTGCGCCAACAAGGCCAGGTCATGCCGATGCCCACGCAAAGCCTGGGCCGGGCGGGCCAGGCGCATCGCGGCCTGGTCCAGGCGTTGAGCCAGGCCGTCCAACCGCTGCCCCATCCGCTGGCCCATCACATTGGCGATGGCGGCCAAGTCGCCTTGGGCCTGCCCTTGCGCGCGGGCCACCAGTTCAGCGGCGGCCGTGGGGGTGGGCGCCCGCAAGTCGGCCACAAAGTCGACCAGCGTCACATCGGTTTCATGGCCAACGCCACTGATGACCGGGATCGGGCATTGCGCGATGGCGCGCACCACCCGCTCGTCGTTAAAAGCCCACAGATCTTCGAGTGAACCTCCGCCCCGGCACACGATGACGGTGTCGATGACCGTGCCCGCATGGTGGCTCAACACCACCTGGGCCAGGGCCGACACGATCTGCGCGGGCGCCTCGACCCCCTGGACCGAGCAAGGTGCGACCACGACCTCCACATGCGGCGAGCGCCTCTGCAAAGTCGTGAGCACGTCTCGCAAAGCCGCGGCCGCGAGCGAAGTGACCACCGCCACACGGCGCGGGAAATGGCCGATCGCACGCTTGCGCGAAGGCTCGAACAAGCCCTCGGCCTCAAGCTTGGCTTTCAGGCGCAAAAACTGCTCGTAAAGGGCCCCGGCACCAGCCCGTTGCATGCCCTCCACCACCATCTGCAGCTCGCCGCGCGCTTCGTACACGGACAGGTTGCCGCGCACCTCGACCAGCGTGCCTTCGCCAGGCGTGAAATCGACCTGGGACAAGGCCCGGCGAAAAATGGCACAGCGCAAACTGGCACCGCCGTTTTCGTCCTTCAGCGTGAAATAGCCATGACCGCTGGCAGCGCGCGTGAAGCCGCTGATCTCGCCCCGAACCACGCACTGGGGGAAGCGCGCGGCCAAGCTGTCGCTGATGGCATTGATCAGGGCAGAAACGCCCCACACGCGGGCTGTCATGGATAACCCCAAGACCATACGCTCGATTCAAACGACGCCGGGGGCGCGCATCGCCAGCAGGCAAGCGCCCGCGGAAGTCCACAACCGCGCAGTTCAAGGCCAAAACGCCCTAAAACGCTGTCACAGAGCCTTAACAATGTCATAAGCATATGATTTACAACGATTTTTATCTGCTTAAAAATGTGGCAATCTGTAGAAGGCCGTGAATTTTCGGGGTTTGGCGGGCCGCCAGGCTGGCTTACCCACAAAGTTATCCACAGCTTTGGTGGATGACTGCCCAGTCGCCAATGAGATGAAACGGGGTCAGGAAAGCGCAAATTTCAGCGCCATAATCTGCGGCTTAGCGTGACCTTTGGAGCTCTCGTTGCTGTCGATCTTACAAGCTGCTGGCTGGCCGATCTGGCCCCTCGTGCTGTGCTCTATCGTGGCCCTGGCCCTGATCATTGAACGGTTTCTGAGCCTGCGCGCATCTCGCGTGGCGCCCGCTCGGCTGGTCGATGAGGTCATGGCCGTGACCCGCGCCAGCCTGCCCACCGTGGACACGGTCAACAAACTGGCCGAGAACTCTTCGCTCGGGCTGGTGCTGGCCCAGGGCCTGCGCACAGCCATGGCCGAGCCTCGCATCACCGACGCCAATTTGCGCGCCTCGTTCGAGACCGCAGGCCGCCAAGCCGTGCACGACATGGAGCGCAACCTCAGCGCGCTGGGCACCATCGCCAGTGCGGCGCCCTTGCTGGGGCTGCTGGGCACCGTCGTGGGCATGATCGAGATCTTTGGTGTCTCGGGCGCGTCCTCCGGCACCGCCGGCGCCAACCCGCTGGAGCTGGCGCATGGCATCTCGGTGGCCTTGTACAACACCGCGTTTGGCTTGATCGTGGCCATCCCGTCGTTGGCGTTCTACCGTCATTTTCGGGCCCGGGTCGATTCCTACACCCTGGACCTGGAGCAGGCCGCCGAACGCATGGTGCCGCACATCCTGCGCCTGACCACCAGCCGCCGCTGAGTGCTTGCCATGTCGATGAATTTCCGCACGCGCCACCGCGAAGACCCCGAGATCAACCTCATCCCGTTCATTGACGTGCTGCTGGTGGTCCTGATCTTCGTGATGCTGACCACCACGTACGCCAAGTTCACCGAGCTCAAGATCAACCTGCCCGTGGCCAACGCGCAGTCCACCAAACCCAGGCCCAAGGAGCTGGTCGTGGTGGTCACGGCCGATGGGCGCTATTCAGTGGACAACCGCCCGGTCGAAGGGCGCAGCGTTGAATTGCTGGCCGCCGCCTTGACGGCAAGCACCGGGGCGAACCGCGACACCGTCATCGTGCTGACCGCCGATGCCTCAGCCACCCACCAGAGCGTGATCAACGTGATGGACGCGGCGCGGCGCGCCGGCTTGTCGCAGCTGACATTCGCCACCCAGGGCCAGATGGGCGCGGCGGCCCAGCCCTGATCGGCGCCCACACGACCACGCCCTGCTGATGGCTTCAATCACGCAGCGGATTGTTCGCAGTTGGTCATCGCGCGGGCTTTTGCCGATCTTGCTGTGGCCGGTGTCCGCGCTGATGCACTGCCTCGTCACTCTGCGCCGGCACGCCTACCGTGTGGGCCTCATCAAGGCCGAATCGCCAGGCTTGCCCGTGCTGGTGGTGGGCAACCGCATCGTGGGCGGTGCTGGCAAAACCCCGGCCACGATCGCCATCGTTCAGCATCTGCAACACCAAGGCTGGCGCCCTGGTGTGCTGACTCGAGGCTACAAGCGCGCGGCAGACGCCCCGGCCTTCACGCTCATTGACTCTTCATCGGCCGACCAGTTGAGCGCCGAGCAGGTGGGTGACGAACCCCTGCTGATCTGGCGACGCACCCACGTGCCCGTGATGGTGGGCCGCGACCGCGTCGAAGGCGGGCGGGCTTTGCGGCGGGCTTGCCCAGCGATCGACATCCTGGTTTGCGACGATGGTTTGCAGCACTTGAAGCTAGCCCGCCAGATCGAGGTCGTGGTGTTTGACGAACGTGGCGCGGGCAACGGCTGGCTGTTGCCCGCGGGCCCCTTGCGAGAGCCCATCGCCCCCGCTGCTTGCGGCCCGCTTGTGGCACCGCCCATTGTTCTGTACAACGCCGCAGCGCCCACCACGCCCTTGAAAGGTCACTTGGCGCACCGTGGCATGTCAGCCATGCAGGCACTGAGCCAATGGTGGTCAGGCCAAGGCCGCAATGCCAGCCTGCAACCGCCCCGCGAAGGCGCTTGGGCCGTGGCCGGCATCGCACACCCTCCCAAATTTTTTGACCAGCTGGCCGCCTTGGGTTTCACCACACACGCCGTGGCCTGCGATGACCACGACCCCTACAACACTTTGCCATGGCCCCTGGGCATTGCCCATGTCATCCTGACCGAGAAAGACGCGGTCAAAATAAAGCCTGAACGCGTGCGCCAGGAGCGCCCCGGCACGCAAGTGTGGGTGGCGGCACTAGACTTCAGGCCTGACACCAGCTTCTGGCAGGCGATCGACTCGGCGCTGGGGCGATTGCCCCGCCCTCACCTTTAACGGAAAAATCATCCCGATGGACACTCGACTCATCGAACTGCTGGTCTGCCCTTTGTGCAAAGGCCCGCTGCACCGCAAGCCCCAGGGCCAAGCGCTGATTTGTGCGGCGGACCGACTCGCCTACCCCATCCGCGACGGCATCCCTGTCATGCTGGAAAACGAAGCCGTGCCGGTGGAAGAAAACGACGACCCCATTCCCAATGCCGCCCTGCTGACCGGCAACGCCGGGGCCGCCTGACATGGGCTTTTCGGTCCTGATACCGGCGCGGCTGGCCTCAAGCCGCCTGCCCAACAAACCGCTGGCGGACATCGCCGGTTTGCCCATGGTCGTTCGGGTGGCGCAACGCGCCGGCCAGAGCCGAGCCAGCCAGGTCGTGGTGGCCACGGATTCACCTGAAGTGGCCGCTGCCTGTGAGGCCCATGGGGTGCGCGTCGTGCTGACCCGCGCCGACCACCCCACGGGCAGCGACCGCCTGGCCGAAGCCTGCGTATTGCTGGGATTGGATGGCAACGATGCCGTGGTCAACGTGCAAGGCGATGAACCGCTGATCGACCCCGACCTGATCAATGCCTGCGCCGACCAGTTGGACCAGCGCCCCGATTGCGTGGTCAGCACCGCCGCCCACGCCATTGAGGATGCCGATCAATTCGGCAACCCCAATGTGGTCAAGGTGGTCACGGATGCCTTGGGCCGCGCCATGTATTTCTCGCGCGCCCCGATTCCCTGGTGGCGTGACGCGCCCATCCCCGGGCAAGCGGCCTCAGGTCCGGGCGCGCCCCTGCGCCACATCGGCATCTACGGCTACCGCGCCGGCTTTTTGCGCCGCTACCCGCAGCTGCCGCCCAGCCCACTGGAAGAGGTCGAATCGCTGGAGCAGTTGCGCGTGCTGTGGCATGGGGAGCGCATTGCGGTCCATGTCGCCCTACAGCCCCCGGGCCCCGGGGTCGACACGCCAGAAGACCTGGCCCGTGTTCGCGCCTTCTTCGAGGGTAGAACTTGAGGGTTGAATGAACGCCGCGTGCTATCCTGCGCGGCTTGCAAGAGCTGTTCGGCGCCCGCCGTCCGACAGCGTCATCGGATACCGAGGAGAACCATGAGACTCATCCTGTTGGGTGCGCCTGGCGCCGGCAAAGGCACTCAGGCCACGTTCTTGTGCCAGAAGTACGGCATCCCGCAAATTTCGACGGGCGACATGTTGCGCGCCGCCGTCAAGGCGGGCACCGACATGGGCCTGGCCGCCAAGAAGGTCATGGACGCCGGCGGCTTGGTGGGTGATGACATCATCATCGGCCTGGTCAAGGAACGCATCGCCCAGCCTGATTGCGCCAAAGGTTTTCTGTTCGACGGCTTTCCGCGCACCATCCCGCAGGCCGACGCCATGAAAGCTGCTGGCGTCAATCTGGACATCGTCCTCGAAATCGACGTGCCCGACTCTTCCATCATCGACCGCATGAGTGGCCGCCGCGTGCACCCTGCGTCGGGCCGCACTTACCACGTCAAGTTCAACCCGCCCAAGGTTGAAGGCAAGGACGACGCCACTGGCGAAGACCTGATCCAGCGTGACGACGACAAGGAAGAAACCGTGCGCAAGCGCCTGGAGGTCTACCACCAGCAGACGCGTCCCCTGGTCGACTACTACTCTCAGTGGGCCGCCACGGGTGACCAGGCCGCGCCTCGTTATGCCAAGATCAGCGGCGTGGGCACGGTGGATGAAATCACCACCCGCGCTTTGCAAGCCCTGGGGGTCTGAGCCAGACACCGTCACAGCCCTCCCGGCTTGACCCACGGCCCCCTCGCTTGCACAGCGTCGGGGCCGTTGTCTTTCTTGCCCCTTCAGACCGAAGCTTCGCCCCGTGATCCCACCGTCATTCATCCAAGACCTGCTGGCCCGCACCGACATCGTCGAGGTGGTGGGCCGCTACGTCACGTTGAAAAAGGCCGGGATCAACTTCAAGGGCCTGTGCCCCTTCCACGGCGAAAAATCGCCCAGCTTCATCGTCAGCCCCAGCCGCCAGACTTACCACTGCTTTGGCTGCGGCGTGCACGGCAACGCCGTTGGCTTCCTGATGGAGAACGCGGGCCTGGGCTTTGTGGAAGCCGTGAAGGACCTGGCCCAGATCCAGGGCATGCCCGTGCCCGACGACGACAGCAAGCCGGAAGACCGCGAAAAAGCCAAGGCCCAGAAGGAAAAGCAGACCTCGCTGACCGACGTGATGGCCAAAGCCACGCAGCACTGGCGCCAGCAACTGAAAAGCACGCCCAGAGCCGTGGCCTACCTCAAGGCGCGGGGTCTGACCGGCGAGATCGCCGCACGTTTTGGCATGGGCTACGCGCCCGACAACTGGCGCGGCCTGGCCAGCGTGTATCCAAAGTACGACGACCCCTTGCTGGTGGAAGCCGGCCTGGTCATCACCTCCGACGAGGGCGAACCCAGGGCCGATGGCGAGGCCAAGCGCTACGACCGCTTCCGCGACCGGATCATGTTCCCGATCCGCAACCCGCAAGGCGAAGTCATTGGCTTTGGCGGGCGAGTCCTGGACAAAGGTGAGCCCAAATACCTGAACTCGCCCGAGACCCCGGTCTTCATCAAGGGCCGCGAGCTCTACGGCTTGTACGAAGGCCGCAGCGCCCTGCGCACCAAGGGCTATGCCTTGGTCACCGAAGGCTACATGGACGTGGTGGCGCTGGCCCAATGGGGGTTTGGCAACGCCGTGGCCACCTTGGGCACCGCCTGCTCGGCCGAGCACGTGCAAAAGCTGTTTCGCTTCACTGAGCAGGTGGTGTTCAGCTTCGACGGTGACGGGGCCGGGCGCCGCGCCGCTGGGCGGGCGCTGGAGGCTGCCCTGCCCTTTGCCAGCGACACCCGCCGCATCAGCTTCCTGTTTTTACCCGCCGAGCACGACCCCGACTCGTACATCCGCGCATTCGGCCCCGAGGCTTTTGAAGCCTGCGTCCAGCAGGCCGTGCCCTTGTCGCGCCAGTTGCTGGAGCACGCCAAAGGCGACTGCGACTTGAACACGGCCGAAGGACGCGCCCGCCTGCAAGCCCAGGCCTTGCCCCTGATCGGCCAGTTGCCCGAAGGCGCCCTGCGCGGTCAGATCGCCGACGAGTTGGCCGCCATGGCGCGCACCGCCCCGGAAGAGATCCGCCGACGCCTGGCTGCCCAGGCTGAGCCAAAGCAATCGCCCAAAAGAAGCCACCAGGAGCACCGCGACGGCGACCAGCCCCCCCCTTGGGACAACAGCTACACCGGCGAGCCCGCCGACGAACACAGCTACCAGAGCTACGGTGACGACGGCGCGCCCCAGCCCCGCCGCCAAGGTGGTGGCAAACGTGGTGACTGGAAAAAGCCCTGGGATGGCAACAGCCGCTGGCAGCGCAAAGGCAGCCCGGTGGTGGACCGGCGCCCCCTGCCCCAAGCCGCCGGGCGCCTGGACCGCATCGTTTGGCTGATGATTGCCCGCAGCGACTTCTGGGAGCAGGTGCCCGCCTCGGCCCACGACCTGCTGTGCGAACAGCCCGCCGTCTACGGTCATTTTTTCAGGTGGCTGGACCGCCTGGTGCATGACCAGGGCGCGATGAGTGCCCAGGAGTTGATCGACCGCATGCGCCACGCCACCCTGGGCGACGATGACAACCCCGACCACAGCGACTCTGCCGAGCCAGATCCCGGTTTTTCGGCCCTGGCCCAGCGCATCACCAATTTCCACGACGTGCTGACCGGCCAGGAGTCGCTGGAAGAATTGTTGGGACAGATCAAGCACCTGCAATTGCAGTCGATGCAGGACGAACTGGAGCTGTTGACCCAGTCGGGCGAGCTGTCCGACTCGGCCGAGGCCAGAAAGATCGAGCTGATCCGCCAATCCTTGACGCTCAAGCTTGAAATCAGCCGAATGCGCCCCACTTCTGCCTCCTAGCAGTCGATTTCGCCGGTCATGTGGCACACCGCCAGCATGACTATTTTTGACGCAACTCTCCGCATGAAGGATAATGGAGGGTTCGACAAGCCCCCAGCCCATCTTTCGAGGATCCGCATGACCGCGAAGAAGACCGCGAAGACAGAAACCGCGAAAGTCACCCCTGCGTCGCAGGCCTTAGAGACGACCGACAAGAAGGTCGCCAAGACACGCGTGCCCAAAGCCGAAGCAGCCGAGGGTGCGGCCGCGAGCGAGCCCAAGAAGCGTGGGCGCAAGCCCAAGGCTGCTGTGGATGCAGCCCCCGCCGCCGCTGCCAAAAAGGATCCCAAGAAGGCCGCCTTTGAAGAAGAAGACATCGGCGACATCGAAGCCGAACTCGAAGGTGAACCTGAGGCCGTAGAGGCCGAGGTCGCTGACGGCACCACTGACGACAAGCCCAAGGCCAAGCCCTTGCGCATGAAGGTCTCGCGCGCCAAAGAGCGCGCATTGATGCGCGAATTCGGCATCGACGAGACGGCCTTGTCCGAAGAAGAAGTTGCCAAGCGCCGCCAGGAACTCAAGACCCTGATCAAGATGGGCAAGACCCGTGGTTTCCTGACGCATCAGGAAATCAACGACCACTTGCCTGAAAAGCTGATCGAGGCCGAAATCCTCGAGGCCATCATTTCCATGTTGAACGACATGGGCGTGGCCGTTTACGAGCAGGCCCCCGACGCCGCCACGCTGTTGTTGGCCAGTGCCACCACCAGCACCGCGACCGAAGAAGAAGCCGAAGAAGAAGCCGAAGCCGCGCTGTCCACGGTCGATTCCGAATTCGGCCGCACGACCGACCCCGTCCGCATGTACATGCGTGAAATGGGCACCGTCGAGCTGCTGACGCGCGAAGGCGAAATCGAAATCGCCAAGCGCATCGAAGGTGGCCTGCAAGCCATGATGCTGGCCATCTCGGCCTCGCCCACCACCATCGCCGAGATCCTGTCGCTGTCCGACAAGATCCGCTCGGGTGAGATGAAAATCTCCGAAGTGGTCGACGGTTTCGTGTCCGTGGGCGAAGCCGACGACTACGTGGCCGAAGAAGACTTCGACGAGTTCGACGAAGAAGACGACGACGACGGCAATGGCGGCTCCAAGGCCCTGACCAAGAAGCTCGAAGAGCTGAAGAACCAGGCCCTGGAACGCTTCGACACGCTGCGCACCAACTTCGAGAAGATGGCCAAGGCTTTTGAGAAAGACGGCTACAAGTCTTCGCCTTACAACAAGGCGCAAGAGGGCATCAGCCAGGGCTTGATGACCATCCGTTTCACCGTCAAGACCATTGAGCGCCTGTGCGACGTGCTGCGCTCGCAGGTCGACGACGTGCGCCGCTACGAGCGCGAACTGCGCAAGATCGTGGTGGACAAGTGCGGCCTGCCGCAAGAGCACTTCATCAAGTCCTTCCCGCCCAACATCCTGAACCTGAAGTGGGCCGAAAAGGAAATCGCGACCGGCAAGCCTTATGCCGCCGTGATGCAGCGCAATCTGCCCGCGATTCAAGAGTTGCAGCAAAAGCTGATCGACCTGCAGGCCAAGGCCGTCGTGCCGATCGATGACCTGAAGACGATCAACAAGCGCATGAACGAGGGCGAAAAGGCCTCGCGCGATGCCAAGAAGGAAATGATCGAGGCCAACCTGCGCCTGGTCATCTCGATCGCCAAGAAGTACACCAACCGTGGCTTGCAGTTCCTGGACCTGATCCAGGAAGGCAACATCGGCTTGATGAAGGCGGTGGACAAGTTCGAATACCGCCGTGGCTACAAGTTCTCGACGTACGCCACCTGGTGGATCCGCCAGGCCATCACGCGCTCGATCGCCGACCAGGCCCGCACCATCCGCATCCCGGTTCACATGATCGAAACGATCAACAAGATGAACCGCATCTCGCGCCAGCATTTGCAAGAGTTCGGTTTCGAGCCCGATGCGCCCACGCTGGCCGCCAAGATGGAAATGCCGGAGGACAAGGTCCGCAAGATCATGAAGATTGCCAAAGAGCCGATCTCCATGGAAACGCCGATCGGGGACGACGACGACAGCCACCTGGGCGACTTCATCGAGGACACCAACAACACGGCGCCCATCGAAGCGGCCATGCAGGCTGGTTTGCGCGACGTGGTCAAGGACATCCTCGACAGCCTGACGCCGCGCGAAGCCAAGGTGCTGCGCATGCGTTTCGGCATCGAGATGAGCACCGACCACACGCTGGAAGAAGTCGGCAAGCAATTTGACGTGACGCGCGAGCGCATCCGCCAGATCGAGGCCAAGGCCATCCGCAAGCTGAAGCACCCCAGCCGCTCCGACAAGCTGCGCACTTACCTGGACAACCTGTGATCCACCCGGACCACGGTTGAGCCAGTTTGACCAAATGCCCGGCACCCCCGGGCATTTTTCATGGCGCTCTCTTTTTTTGTCCACCAACGACACCGATGACCACTTGGCAAGATGTGCTGCGCCCCGGCGATGCGACCGACTTTTTCACGCGCGTGGCCCTGCCCGCTTTCGACCCCAGCACCAGCGACTACGTGGAAGGCAATGCCTTGTGGCTGGCCGAGCTGAGCCGCCTGGTCTACCGCCACGACATCGAAGAAAGCAATCCGCCGCCCCGGCCCACGCGGCGCAGTTTTCTGGACAAAGCGGGTTTGCAGCAGCGGCGTTTTTTCTTGTGCGCCGAAACCGACACCCAGGCCATGCTGGTGACGGCCGGCTCGCCGCCCCAGTTCGCCGTGCTGGCCTTTCGCGGCACGGACACCCCCCGAGACAGCCTCACCGACATCACCTTGGGATGGCAATTTCTGAGGCTGCGCCAACCCGGTTTGCACCGGGGTTTTCGGCGCGCACTTGATTCCATCTGGTCCGACATCGCGCCTGAACTGGCCGCCTTGGAGTGTCCGATTTTTTACACCGGCCACAGCCTGGGCGCGGCCCTGGCCACCTTGGCCGCGGCCCGGCGCACGCCCCGGGCCGTCTACAATTTTGGCGCACCCCGCGTTGGCAACGCCGCCTTGGCCAGGTCCCTGCGCCACCTGCCCATCTACCGGGTGGTCGATGCGATTGACCTGGTGTCCATGGTCCCACCGGCTTTCATGGGCTTCAGGCACGTGGGCCGCGAAGTGAGGCTGCGCGCCCCTCGCGGCCGCGGCGCCCTGGTCAATCCGTTGGCCTGGCGCACCACACCCCCGGCTTTGCTGGCGGATCACGCGCCAGTCAACTACATTGACCGGATGCCGAGCGCAAGGCATGCCAACGAATAGGCCTCAAAACCCGTGTGATTTTTCACACCACTGGCTGACCACCTGAGCCAACATACCGAGCTATGGGAACCACCAAGGAATGTGCCGTCATGTTTGCCGATCTTCGCGGCAGCACGGCCTTGTATTTGCGCCTTGGCAACAAGGAGGCCGCCACGGTGGTCACGCACAGCCTGGCCATGCTGGGCCAGATCGTGGCCAAGGGCGGTGGCCGGGTCGTCAAGACCCTGGGCGATGGCCTGATGGCCGTGTTTGACGACGCCGAGCGCTCGGTGGAGGCCGCCGCCAGCGCCCAGGACTCGCTGGAACGCCTGGCCCCCTTGCCCAGGGACGGCCTGCCCAGCAAGGCCACCGCCCTGAAAATGAAAGTGGCCCTGGCCTGGGGCGAAATCGTGGAGGTGGACAGCGATTGCTTTGGCGATGCCGTCAACGTGGCCGCCCGGCTGATCGACCTGGCTGGTGACAACGAAACCCTGGCCACCGGCCCTTTGATCCGCGAGCTGCCTTCGGACCAGCAAGAGCGCTTTCGCAGCATCGACCGCCTTCATCTGCGCGGCCGCAAAGAACCGGTGCCCGTGCTGCGCATGGAAAGCCGCAAATTTGGCGACACCGAATCGACCATGATGATGGGCGCCGAAAGCACCGACATGCCCGACGGCGTGCGCCTGACCTGGTTGGGCACCGAGCGCATCTTCTCGACCGCCAGCATGCCCTTGACCTTGGGCCGCAGCCCGCAAGCCTCCTTCTGCGTCAGCGACGCCCGCGTGTCGCGCTCACATGTGCGCATCGAATCACACAGCGGCCACATCTACCTGAGCGATCTCAGCTACAACGGCACGCACGTCAAGTTCGACCACGATGACCAGATCCTGACCTTGCGACGCGGCACCTGCACCTTGCATGGCAGTGGCGTGATCTGCATGGGGTCTCCCCCCACGGACGCCACGGCCACTCAGATTCATTTTGAAGTGTTGAGCTTTTCTGACACTTTGCCTCAGTGCTGACGCTTAGACACATCTGAGCACGCATGGGTTAGAGTGATTCGTTGCCGTCCCACCCATGACGACCGCATGACCCTCAATGCAGTTCCACCCGATGAGTCCGCGCGACTAGCGCTGTTGAGCGCCAGCAAGCTGCTGGACTCCGAGGTCGACCCCGCGTTCGACGCTTTGACGCGCCTGCTGGTCGCCCAATTGGACTGCCCCGTGGCCATGATCAACCTGATCGACAGCCACCGCCTGTGGGCCATGGCCCGGATCGGGATCGAGCAACGCCAGTTCTCGCGGCTGGACGCCTTTTGCGCCACCACCATTGGCCAGGCCGATGTGCTGGTCATCTCCGATGCGCGCAACGACCCGAGGTTCAGCAACAACGACTGGGTCACCGGACCGCCACACGCCCGCTTTTACGCGGGCGTTCCTTTGATGGTGCAAGGCCAGGCACTGGGCACGGTTTGCGTGCTGGCCTCTGAGCCCCGCGAGCTGTCTACCCAGCAATTGCAGAGCCTGCGGGATCTCGGCCTGGCCGCCAGCGCGCTGGTTGAAGCGCGCCTGAACACGCAGCGCTTTCGCAAACTGGAAGCGCGTGTTCGCACCGCCAGCCTGGCGGGCAGCGATTGGCTGTGGGAGACCAATGACCAGGGCATCATCCAATGGGTCTCGGCCAGCCTGATGCAACACACCGGCCTGAACCCATCGACCGAAGTGGGCCTCAAGGCCAAAGACCTCTACACCCCCCGCAACGACGACACCCGCGCCTCCTGGGATCGCTTCCTGGCTGCACGCGCACGGCGCGAACCTTTCAGCCACGCCATCGCGGATCGCATGACCCCGCGTGGCCTGATCACCGTGAGCATCAGTGGCACTCCGGTGTTCAACCATGCAGGCCGGTTCATGGGCTACCGGGGTGCCAGCAGCAACATCACCCGCCAGATCAACGAAGAGCAGCAAAGCCGCCAGGCCGACCTGCTGCTCAGGCAAGCCATCGAATCGTTCAATGCGGGCGTGATGATCCGCGGACCAGACGGGCGCATCCTGCTCAGCAACAGCAGTTGGCGCAGGCGCATGAGCGCAGATCCCGTTGAGGGCACCTTGTGGGCTGACCTGCTGCGCAAGCGCATTGCCGAGGGCCTCTACCCCGATGCCATCGGGCGTGAAGACGACTTCTTCGAGTGGCGCATGCGCCTGGTCGATCAGCCCGAGCCGCAAGAGATCCGCCTGAACAATGGCTGGGTCTTGTCCAAAGAGCAACGTCTGCCCGATGGCAGCATCGTGCATTTTTCGATTGGCATCAGCGAAACCAAGAAGCATGCGGCGGCCCTGGCCGTGCAACAAAAAGCGCTTGAAGAATCCCAGGCTCGCCTGACCTCGGTGCTGCGGGCCTTGCCTGATCTGTGGTTTGTGATTGATGACCAAGGCCGCTACGAGGCCGCTCATGAAGAGCATGCCTTGCTGGTGCGCCCGTTCAGCGAATTGAAGGGCAAGCCTTTTGGTGCCAGCGTGCCGCCTGAACTGGCCGAGCGCGAGGCCCGCGCCATTGCCCGGGCACATGAAACGGGCTTGCCCCAACGCCTTGATTACACCCTGGAGCTGGACGGCGGCCTGCGGCATTTCGAGGCGCGCCTGACGCCCATGCCCGACAAGCACACCCTCTTCCTGACACGGGACATGACCGAGCGCATGGTGGCCGCTGAGAAGCTGCGGGTCAGCGAAGAGCTTTATCGATCAGTGGCCTCGTCCATCAGCGATGGCCTGATCGTGGTGCAGCTGGATGGCCGCGTGGTCGCCATCAACCAGGCGGGCTGCCGCATCCTGGGCGTGCAATCCGATGAGCTGGTCAACGTGAACACCAGCGATGTCTTGGGCTACGAGCTGTTGACCGATGATTTGCTGCAGACCTTGCCGCGTGAGCAGTGGCCGGTGATTGCCACCATCCGGACAGGCCAGCGCCAGGATGACCGCGTTTACCCCCTGCGCCGCCGCGATGGTGTCGTGGTCTGGGTTCAGATCAGCAGCCACCTGCTGCGGGTCAACACGCAAGCACAGCCTTTTGCCGTGGTGGCCACCTTCCGGGACATCACCCAGGAACGCCAGGCCGCACAGGCCTTGGCCTTGAGTGAAGAACGCTGGAAGTTCGCCCTGGACGGTGCGGGCGACGGTGTGTGGGATTGGGACGCCACCGCCGACCGCATCTTTTATTCGCAGCGCTGGAAAGCCATGCTGGGCTACGAAGACCACGAGATGGGCGACCTGGTCAGCGAGCTGACGGACAGCATCCATCCTGATGACCGCCAAGCCGTGGTGTCGGCCCTGAGCGCCTACATGGAACATGATCAAGGCCTGTTCCAGGCCGAGTTCCGCATGCGCCACAAGTTGGGCCATGACGTGTGGATCCTGTCGCGCGGCAAGATCGTCAGCCGAGATGCGCAAGGGCATCCGGTGCGCCTGGTGGGCACGCATTCCGACATCACCCCCATCAAGCGGGCCGAGCAAGTCTTGCGCGAAAAGCAGTCGGCCGAAGCGGCCAGCGCGGCCAAGAGCGAGTTCCTGTCGCGCATGAGCCACGAGATCCGCACGCCGCTGAACGCGGTGAACGGCTTCGCACAATTGCTCAAGCTGCAACTGGCCAACACCGCCGCGGCTTCACCGCACCTCAGTTTCGTGGATCAGATCCTGCACGGCAGCCAACACCTGATGGCTCTCGTCAACGACGTGCTGGACCTTCAAAAGGTGGAAGCCGGCATCCTGACCCTCAAACCCGAGCCCCTGACCCTGTTGGGCGAGGTGCAGCAATGCGCCGCCATGCTGGGCCCGCTGGCCTCGCAACGCGGCATTTCCTTGCAGGTTGAGGTGGATCCGACTTACCAGGTCAACGCCGATCGCCAACGCCTGCGCCAGATCCTGATGAACATTGGCTCGAACGCCATCAAGTACAACCAGGCTGGCGGTTCGGTGCGATTTAACACTGAACAACGCAGCGATGGCGCCATCGCCCTGGCGATCAGGGACAATGGGCCAGGCATGAGCCCCCAGCAGCTGGGCAAGTTGTTTCAACCCTTTGAACGCCTGGGCCGAGAAACCTCGTCCATCGAAGGTTCCGGACTAGGACTTATCATCACGCGCTCGCTGATCGAAGCCATGGGGGGTAGCATGGAAATTCGAAGTCAACCAGGCTCGGGAACACGGGTCAACATCGTCATGCCAGCGGTGGCCAATGGCCTCCTGTCAAATGCTGGCGACACAACCAATACGCACATGGACAAACCCGATGGCGATGCAAGTATCGCCAATACACCCCGCGAGGCCCCCTGCGCGGAGCAGACACCCCTTCACGTGCTTTACGTCGAAGACAACCGCATCAACGCGATGTTGTTCGAGGAGGCCCTACGCCCCTACCCGCAACTGAGCCTGGAGATCGCCGAAGACGGCCAGATGGCCCTGTCCATGGCCCGAGACAAAGCACCCGATGTGCTGGTGCTGGACGCCCATTTGCCCGGCATGTCCGGATTTGACGTGCTGCGCGCCCTGCGCACTTTGCCCTTGCTGGAAAATACGCCCGCCTTCATGTGCTCGGCCGATGCCATGCCCGACGACGTGGCCCGTGCCAAGGCAGCGGGTTTTGCCGGTTATTGGACCAAGCCCATCGACATCCAGCAGGTGACTTCGGTTTTGTGCAAACTGGCGGACAGGGGTGACAATGCAGCCCCATGACGTTTGCCACTGAACCCCGTTTTCAACACGGACAAGCCCCCCGGACCGGCGTGTTGCTGGTCAACCTGGGCACCCCTGAATTACCCACGCCCGCGGCCTTGCGCCGCTACCTTGGCCAGTTCTTGAGCGACCCGCGCGTGGTGGAGATCCCCCGCGCGATCTGGTGGCTCATCTTGCACGGCATCGTGCTGCGCGTGCGCCCCGCCAAGTCAGCCGCCAAATACGCCAGCATCTGGACCCCCGGCGGCTCGCCCCTGCGCGTGTGGACCGAAAAGCAGACCACCTTGCTGCAGGGCTTCATGGGCGAGCAAGGCCATGATCTGGTCGTGAAACACGCGATGCGCTATGGGCAGCCCAGCATTGCCAGCCAGATGGATGCGTTCAAGGCTGAAGGCGCAACCCGCGTCCTCATCGTGCCGCTGTACCCGCAATACTCGGGTGCTACCACCGCCAGCGTGATGGACGATGTGTTTGATTGGGGCAAGCGCGTGCGCCACCTGCCCGAGTTGCGCACCATCGCGCGGTTTCATGACGATGCGGGTTACATCGATGCCTTGGCCGCCAGCGTGCAGGCCCATTGGGCCAGCCATGGCCGCGCCGGCAAGCTGGTGATGAGCTTCCACGGCATGCCCGAGCGCACCTTGCACCTGGGCGACCCGTATCACTGCGAATGCCTTAAAACAGGCCGCTTGCTGGCCGAGCGCCTGGGCCTGAAAGCCGATGAATATGTGGTCACCTTCCAAAGCCGCTTTGGCAAGGCGAAATGGTTGGAGCCCTACACCGAACCCACCTTGCGAGCACTGGCCAAGGCGGGCACGCAACGCGTTGATGTGATCTGCCCTGGCTTTGTGGGCGATTGCATCGAGACGCTGGAAGAGATCGCGATGGAGAGCAAAGAGGCCTTCCTGACCAGCGGTGGCCAGGAGTTCAATTACATCCCTTGCCTGAACGACCGTCTGGAGTGGATCAGGGCATTGAGCAGCCTGGTGAGCAAACATCTGCAAGGCTGGCCCACCGAGCGCGCTGCACAGCCCTCACCGGCCGTGCTGGCCGCGCAGCGCGAAAGGGCCCAGGCCTCAGGCGCCAAGCAGTGAGCGTTGGCGCTTGAAATGCAGCATGCGGCCCCGGTAAGGCTCGGTGGCTGACACGTTACTGTCCAGGTTGGTCATGGCGTAGTCAAAACCCATTGCCTGCATGCGCTGGGTGAAGCGCGAGCGGTGGCCGCGGTTGGGATCCACGATCACGATTTCGACCGCATCGGCTGAGTGCCGATCGATGAACTCAGACAACTGCTGCGGATGGCTGCGCTCGTAGAGCACATCGCTGCCAATGATCAGGTCGAACTGGCCCAAGCCTGCGTTGGCGGTGGTCCACTGCCCGGTGAGGTACTTCATCACGGGCAAGGCGTTGAGCAAGAGATTGGCCTGCAGAAAGGTTTCGGCCAAAGGATGGCAATCGCTGGCCGTGACATCGGCCAGGCGGCGGTGGGCCACCAAGCTGGCGAGGCCCAGGCCACAACCGATTTCCAGGATGCGCTTGCCGGCCAGATCATCGCGCTGCTGCATGGCCCCGGCCAGGCGCTGGGCCGAGGGCCACAGCATGCCGAACAAAGGCCAGGTGGCCGCCGAGATGCCCTGCGCTTGTGCCGCGCCATCCGGGTCGAAAAACTGCTGGCGATCCAACAGGGATCGGATCTGCAAGTCGTCACCGCCCTCGATGGCCACGGATTGGAATTTGACCTGGTAACCCAGGTCGGGCGGAATGGCGGCAGTCATGCAAGGCTCCAGACGCGGCATGGTGGCCGCTGACGTCGGATACCCATCGTTCGGATCGAACAGGCACGACGCCACGAATGGGCAATGCAGGACGAGGCGTAAGAGAGGGAGGGAAGAAGGAAGCCCGGACTCTACACCCGGCGTTGACGTTGACGGTAAGCCGCGGGCGTCATGCCGGTGATTTTCTTGAACAAGCGGCCAAATGCCACGCGGTCCTGGTAGCCCACCTGGGCCGCGATGTCCTGCACTGGCAGCTTGTCGGCCTCCAGCAAGTCCTTGCCGCGCTCGATGCGCACGGTTTGCTGGTACTGGATGGGCGTCATGCCAGTGGCAGCAAGAAAGCGCCGCTGCAAGGTGCGCACGCTGACGTGGATCTGGCTGGCCAGTTCATCCAGGGTCAGGCTTTGGGCATGGCGCTCGGTGATGTGGGCCTCCAGCTTGCGCACATCGGCATCGGCGTGCTGGCGCCAGCCTTGGGGCGGTGCGTACAAAGTCTGCGGCCCGCGCTGCACATCGGTCACCAGCATCCGGGCCAGTTCTCGGGCGGTGTCGCGCCCTGCCAGCAGTTGCACCACGTACAAGCAGGCGTCAACGGCGGCCAGAGAGCCCCCTGAGCAGATGAAGTTGCCGTCATGGGTCAGGTTCTCGGAGGGGGTCAAGCGGACGCCCGGAAAGCGCTCGTGAAAGCCATCAGCCAGCATCCAATGGGTGGTGGCCTGGCGCTCGTTCAAGCGCCCGCTGGCTGCCAGCAGGTAGGCGCCGGTGCACATGGTGGCCACCATCACTTTGGGCGGCAAAGCCCGCAGCGCCTGGATCAAGGAGGGGTTGTCGGCCACGGCTGCATCGCCATGCGCCCACAGGGAGGGGATGACCACCACATCCATGCTGGCCATGGCAGCCAGGTCACTATCCATTATCAATGAGCCATCAGGATGCGGCACGGGCTGGCCATCATGGCTGATGCGCGACAAGGCAAAACGGTGGGGGCCGAGCACCTGGTTCGCCATGCGGAAGGTGTCGAACACCAAGCCGACGCTGGCCAGGCTGTGATGGCGGCACACGTAAACACCCACACGGTGAACCCGTTTTGTCACGTTGACCATATCAGCATCAAAGATGTCCAAAACGCCAATTCTAGAGACAGGCGCCAACGGCCACAATGCCCCGACTTGAGAAAGGCCCCCCATGAACGACCTGGTTCTGCACCACTACAACGAATCCCCCTATGCCGAGAAGATCCGCGCCCTGCTGGGCTACAAGGGTTTGAGCTGGCGCTCGGTGATGGTGCCGCGCATCGCCCCCAAGCCAGACATGGTGGCGCTGACGGGTGGCTACCGCAAAGTGCCCGTGCTGCAGATCGGCGCCGATGTGTTTTGCGACACGCGGCTGATCACCTGGGAGCTGGAGCGCGTGGCGCCCTCCCCCTCCCCCTCTGCCAAGGCGGGGCCAGGCTGGAACGACATCGTCGAACATTGGGTGGACCTGAACCTGTTCGGCAAGGCCGTGGCCTATACCTTTGGCAAGAACGTGGACTACCTGCCTGACGAGTTCCTGGCCGACCGCGCCGCCCTGCGCGGTGCGCCGCTGGACCGCGAAGCACTCAAGCGTGCGGTGCCTTTGGCCGAGCAAGAGCTGGCCACCCAGGTGGCCTGGGTTGAAAGCGGTTTGGCAGCCCAGGCTTTCGTCAACGGCACGGTGCCTGGCAGCGGCGATTTCACTTTGTATTCAACCTTGTGGTTCGCGCGCAATGGCCGCTTTGATTTTGGCCGCTTCCCGGCCACTGCCGCCTGGATGGAGCGCATGAAGGCTTTTGGCCATGGTGAGCGCACTGACATGACCGCCGATGAAGCCATTGCCCTGGCCGCCGCGCATGAACCGGCCGCCCTCGCTTACGACAGCGTCTCGCCCGATGCTGGGGGCCTGGCCATTGGTCAGCGCGTGAGCGTCGCCCCTGAGTTGTTGGGCCATGGCACGGCCGTGCAAGGCGAGCTGGTGGGCATCAACGCGCAGCGCCTGACTCTGGTGCAGCACAGTGAACGCGCTGGCCGAGTGCACATCCATTTCCCCCGCGTGGGCTACCGCATCCGTGAAGTGAAGCCATCATGAGCTGGACCTTGTACACCTTCGCCATGTCGCACTACAGCGAGAAGATCCGATGGACGCTGGACTTTTCACGCATCGACTACCAGGAAGTGCGCATGACCCCCGTCTTCCACATGGCGCCGGCCTTGCTCATGGGCAAGCGTGGCCAAACCACCCTGCCGATCCTGAAAACGCCCGACATCACCATCCAGGACAGCAGCCGCATCCTGCTGTGGCTGGAAAAAACACGGGCACCCCTGGCCTTGATTCCCAAGGTGTCGAGCCAGGACATCCACGCTGTTGAACGGCACTTCGACGCCATTGGCAAGGATGTGGCGCGCTTTCTGTATGCCCGCAGTTTTGGATCGGGCGATGCGCACATCGTCAAACTGTGGACCGACAACGCCACGCCGCTCAAGGCGGCCTTTGTGCGCGCGGCCTATCCCATCATCCGATGGGGTTTCAAGCGCAAGCTCAACATCACGGCCAAGGGCGCGGCACGGGCTCAAAAGCGCATCACCGACGTGATCGACTGGCTGGAGGGGCAACTCAGCGACGGGCGCACCTACCTGGTGGGGCAAACCTTCACGGCGGCCGACATCACCGCGGCATCACTGCTGGCGCCGATTGCCTGCCCAAGTCAGCATCCGGTGTATGGCGACCCGGCCTACCAGCGCACCATGGCCGGGGCCACCGCACCCTGGCGTGATCGCCAGGCCCTGCAATGGGTGCGCCAGATGTACCAGCTGCACCGAGGCGTCATTCACACCGAGGCCACGTCGCGCAAGGCGGCTTGAGCGTGGTCAATGCGGGGCGGTTGGTCTTGAAGCCACTGCCTCGCGTTGGCGGCCTCCAAGGGCCGGCTGAACACAAAGCCCTGGATGACATCGCAGTCGTGCTGGGCCAGCCACTCCACGCTGTCTTCCTGCTCAACGCCTTCGATGGTCACAGTCAAGCCCAGTCGGTGACCCACATCGATCATGGCTTTGAGGACCTCCTGCTTGCGTTCTGACACGGCCAGGTCGGTCACGAAGCTGCGGTCCACCTTCATCTCGTCCAGCGGCAACTCCTGCAAGATGGCGAGTGAGGAATAGCCCGTGCCGAAGTCATCCAGCGCGATCTGCACACCATGGTGGCGCAGGGCCGACAAGGTGCCCAGGGCACGCTCGCGGTCGCTCAAGGCGGCCGACTCGGTCACCTCCAGGATCAGGCATTCAGGCGGGCAGTTTTCTTCGCGCAAGATGGCCAGCACCTGCTCCACAAAGCGGGGCGTGGCCAGGTCGAAAGCAGAGATGTTGACCGACACGCGCACGGAAGGATCGGGCAAGGTCAGCAAAAACTGGGCGGTCTCGCGGATGGCCCACATGGTCAGGCGGTTGATGGCGCCCGTGGCCTCGGCCTCGGCGATGAAGGCCCCCGGCGGGATCATGCCGCGCACCGGATGGCGCCAGCGCACCAGCGCTTCAAACGATTTGGTTTTGCGTGACGGCAGCTCCACCTTGGGCTGGTAGTGCAGCACCAGTTCGCCGCGCACGATGGCGCCCTCCAGGTCCAGCGTCAGGCCATATGACAGCTGCTCGCGTTTCATGCGCTCGGCATCGAACATCACCACGCGCTGGTGGGCCGTGCTCCATTGCAAAGCCACCCGCGCTTCGTCGATCATGTCGTGCGCCAAGGTCTGGTCGGATGGCGTGCACGAGACCCCCACATGCGGATCCCACGCGATGAACAGGCCGTCTTGCTCATAGCGGTGGGTGAGGAACGCCGTCAGCTCGGCCATGACGGCCTTGGGCGGCTGCCCGATGGACGCGAAGGCCAAGGTGCCATCGTCCAGCGCGGTCACATGCAAAGCGTCTTCCACCGACAGCAGGTGAAGATCGTTGCGGGCCTTGAGCCACAGGGCGATGTCCTGGGCATAGCCCTCCACCAGCCGGGCCAGGCGCTCACGCGGCAAGATGGATTCCAGGAAAGACAAGCGATTGAGCCTGATCACCCACAGCGACAGCACCGAGGACGGCGCCGACAGCGTTGTGCGCCGAAGGGCTTCGTCCAGCAAGGCCTGGTTGGGCAGGCCATAACGCAGGTGGTGGGTGGCGACATGGCGCAGCTCTGACTCAAAGGCCAGGCGCTGTTCCAGCTCACGGGTGTGCGCTTGTTGCGTGCGGACGCTTTGCTCGCGCTCCACCCGCATGCGGTAAGCCAGCGCCACGGCCAGGCTCAAGGCCTTGACCACGCTGGCGAACAAGGCCGTCAGTCGGGCACTGGGCCCCAGCCAGCCCAGCACCCCGCCCAGCACCCCCATCAAACCCAGCGCCTGGGCACCCACGCCCACGGCCAGGATGCGTGGCAAATGGCCGCCGCCCCAATGCCTCAGGCACAAAGTCATCAGCATCAACAGGTAGACCAAGGGCAGCACATTGACCGCGGTGCCCAAGGGTTGGCTCATGGGGATGGTCACCGCCAAAAGCATCAGGGTCGACGCGGTCGCCACCACTATTCGAACCAGCATCTTTTCAAAGCGGGCCAGCGGCAGGATTTTGCCCACCACCACCGTCCCGGCGATGCAGGCGGTCAAGGTCCACATGAAGGGCGGAAGGTTCAACTCAGGGTGCGTGGGCCACACGAACTCGAAGGCATCGCCCTCACCAGCCAAAGTGCCCATCAGCACGGGCACCAGCTCGATGACCAGGAGAATGGCAGCCGGGATGCGGTTGACCAGCAAGCCCACCACGCCGCACACCACGACCAGCAACACCGCGCCATAGCCCAGGAACTTGGTCATGGCCACGGTGCGCTCAATGGCCCAGAAGTGGTCGGGATGCCAATACTCAAAGGCCACCAGATTGGCGCCCTTGTTGCGCAGGTAGCAGTGCACGTCCAGGGTTTCGCCGGCCTCCCAGCTCAAAGGCAGGATGAATCGGGGATGGAGCACAGGCCGTTCGGCATAAGGCCGGTGGTCGCCAAGGCGGTAGGTGATGGGCGCGCGGCTTGGCGAGCTGACCACGCAGTCCAGCCAATCGGTGAAGGGCTCGGCAACCGCCAGCCAGGCCGATGTGGCATTTTGAGATGGGTTGGACAGCCGGGCCCAGGTCCACACGCCTTCGCCCCGGAAACCCAGAGGGCGGATGCCCAGGCGCTGGTTTGTCCAGTTTTCAGCATCGGACGGCACACGGACGGGCTGCGTTTCTGAAGCAGCCTGGGCCGGCCGCCAGATCGCGATGGGCACTTGTTCGCCACGTCCTTGCAGCACCGACACATCGGCGATTGCAGGACCAGGCTGTGCAGCTTGGGCCAAGGCCGTGCTGCACCAGAACAAGAAAACCACCCACAAAATCCGCGTCACCGAACACCTTTTGGTTGAAGGCAACCCAGGTTATCGGCAGTTTTTCAGCGAACTTGATCAGGGTAGTTCAGGCGTGCCCTCGTCGGCATCCAGCGGGTTCTCGATGGGCAGCAAGGCCTGGGCTTGCGCATCAGGCATGGACTCCACGCTCTTGAGCGCGCGGCCCATCATGCGGGTGCGCGTTTCAACCGACGAAATCGTGTTGCCCGCTTCTTCCAGCTTCTTCTTGGTCTTGGCCAGCACATCGCCAAATTTGGCGAACTCGGTCTTGACCGCACCCAGCACTTGCCAAACCTCGGACGAGCGCTGCTCCAGCGCCAAAGTGCGGAAGCCCATCTGCAAGCTGTTGAGCGTGGCCAGCAAGGTAGTGGGGCCCGCCAACATCACGCGGTGCTCGCGCTGCAGCGCCTCGAACAAACCGGGACGGCGCAAGGCCTCGGCGTACAGGCCTTCGGTCGGCAAGAAGAGGATGGCGAAATCGGCGGTGTGTGGCGGCGCCAGGTACTTCTCGGCGATGGTGCGGGCTTCGACGCGCAGGCGTTGCTCGATCGCTTTGCCCGCGGCCTCGACCGCGCCCACATCGGCGCGCTCCTGGGCATCCAGCAAGCGTTCATAGTCTTCGCGCGGAAACTTGGCATCCAGCGGCAACCACAGTGGTGCCGAGCCGGGTGCGCCCCGCCCGGGCAGCCGGATGGCGAACTCAACCCGGGCGCCACTGCCGGGCACGGTCTCAACGTTGACGGCGTACTGCTCGGGCGTGAAGACCTGTTCCAGCAAGCCGGCCAACTGCACCTCCCCAAAGATGCCGCGTGTCTTGACGTTGTTGAGCACGCGGTTGAGCGAGCCCACATCACTGGCCAGGCGCTGCATCTCGCCCAGGCCCCGGTGCACCAGCTCCAGGCGATCGGCCACTTGCTTGAAGCTTTCGCCCAGCCTGGCCTCCAAGGTGGCATGGAGTTTCTCGTCCACCGTCTGGCGCATCTGCTCCAGCTTCTTCTCGTTGTCGGCCTGCAGGGCCTGAAGGCGCGTGTCCACGGTGTTCCGCACTTCGATCAGGCGGCGCTCGTTGGTGTCAGACAACTGCCGCAGTTGCTCGTTGAGCGTGTCGGAGAAACGCTTGAAGGCCGACTCTTGCGTCTCACGGGTGGTGTGGGCCTGCTCGGCCAGGGTGGTCGTGGTCTGGCGCAAGGTGTCGCTCAAGGACTGCTGCATTTGCGCCAGCTGCACACGGAAGCTGTCCAGCTGCTCGTTTTGCGTGCGGACCACGTCGCCCTGCTGGGCCAGCAAGGTTTGTTGAAAATTGGCCAGGGTCGATCCCAACTCCTGGCGCGTGCCCACGGCGCTTCTCGAGACCTCGTCGCGCAGGTTTCGATCCAGTTGGTCGGTCTGGTTGCGCAGCTCCTGCTTGAGCTCATCCGCCGCGCGTTTCAAAGGCGCGTCATCACCGTGCCGCGTGGCCAGCCACAGCAACACCAAGGTGTTCAACACCGCCAAAGCCAGCAAAATCCAGTTGATCCAGTTCATCTTGGCATTGTCTCAGACGCACCATGGCAAAGGCCGCCCGGAGGCGGCCTGGTTCGAGCGCAAACCAACAGCGATCAGGCGGCCAGCACAGGTGCCCCGGTCTTCTCGCGCACTTGCTCCAAGGTCACATCGGGAGCCAGCTCCACGCACTTGAAGCCTTCCGGCGTCACATCGAGCACGCACAGCTCGGTGATGATGCGGTTGACCACGCCCACGCCCGTCAGGGGCAAGGTGCAGGCCTTGAGCAGCTTGTGCTCGTTGCCTTTGGCGGTGTGCTCCATCAGCACGATCACGCGCTTGACGCCGGCCACCAGGTCCATGGCCCCGCCCATGCCCTTGACCATCTTGCCGGGGATCATCCAGTTGGCCAGATCGCCCTTGTCGGACACCTGCATGGCCCCCAGGATGGACAAGTTGATCTTGCCGCCGCGAATCATGGCGAAGCTGTCGTGCGAGCCGAAGATCGACGAGCCGGGGATGGTGGTCACGGTTTGCTTGCCCGCGTTGATCAGGTCGGCATCAACCTGGTCTTCGGTCGGGAAAGGGCCGATGCCCAGCATGCCGTTTTCGCTCTGCAGCCACACATCGATGTCAGGGGAGACGTGGTTGGCCACCAGTGTGGGCAGGCCGATGCCCAGGTTGACATAGAAGCCATCTTCCAGCTCGGCGGCCGCTTTGGCAGCCATTTGATCGTGGGTCCAGGGCATGGTCAGACTCCTGCCTTTTCGGTGATGGTGCGTTTCTCGATGCGTTTTTCAGGGTGGGCGTTCACCACGATGCGGTTCACGTAGATGCCTGGCAGGTGCACGCTGTCGGGATCGATCTCGCCGATCTCCAGCAACTCTTCCACCTCGACGATGGTGACCTTGCCGGCCATGGCCACAGCCGGGTTGAAGTTGCGCGCCGTGCGGCGAAAAATCAGGTTGCCCGACTTGTCGGCCTTGTAGGCCTTGACCAGGGACACCTGGGGCAGCAAGGCGCGCTCCATGACATAAGTTTCGCCATCGAACTCGCGTGTTTCCTTGCCTTCGGCCACCAAAGTGCCCACGCCGGTCTTGGTGAAGAAGGCGGGGATGCCCGCGCCACCGGCCCGCAGCTTTTCAGCCAGGGTGCCTTGGGGGGTGAACTCGAGCTGCAGTTCGCCGCTCAGGTACTGGCGCTCGAACTCCTTGTTCTCGCCCACGTAGCTGGAAATCATCTTGGTGATCTGACGGGTGTTGAGCAGCTTGCCCAGGCCAAATCCATCAACGCCCGCGTTGTTGGAAATCACCGTCAGGTCCTTGACGCCGGACGCCGCCAGGGCATCGATCAACGCTTCGGGAATGCCGCACAGGCCGAAGCCACCGACCGCCATCAACTGACCGTCCTTGACGATGCCCGCCAACGCGCTGGCCGCATCGGGATAGACCTTGTTCATCCAATCACTCCTTGTTTTCGCTGCACCGCAACATTGCCAGCGTACACCGGGTGACCCGCAAAAATCCAGAGAATTGGACGAAAAACCACCCCACCAATTACTTGCCCGGTAAAGCGGGCGGTGCCTCGGTGCCGGGCAAGGCAGGCGCCGGCCCCACGATGGCGCGCAAGAACGGTGGCAAGGGGATGGGCCGCCTTTCAGCCGAGCTGACCCACACCAGGGTGGCGCCACCGGCCGCGCAAATTTCGCCAGGCTCATCAACCCGCTCGATGGTCACGTAGGTATCAAAGCTGGTGCGGCCTGGGTTGGCCACATACAGCTTCGCGATCACCTGCGCCGGGAACTCCAGCTCGCGGTAGAAGTTGCAGAAGGTGTTGGCGATCACCGGCCCTTCTACCCCGCTGGTTACCGGGCCGCTCATGGAGGCAATCCAGGACACCCGGACTTGCTCCATGTAGCGGAAGTAGACCGTGTTGTTGACGTGCCCGAGGGCATCCATGTCGCCCCAGTAAACGGGCAAGGTCACATCATGGACCAGGATCTTGTGTTCAGGAATGTCGAGTCTCATGTGGTTCAAATGGGGCCGTGGCTCCAGCTTTTCAAGCCGCCGTCATGCCGTCGTCGGCCGAAATGACCGCGCCGTTGATGAAGTCGCTTTGCGGCGCACACAAGGTCACCAGCAAGGCGTCCAGGTCCTTGGCCTGACCCAGGCGTTTGCGCGGCAGCATGTTGATCAGCTTCTGGCCGGCGTCACTGTTGAAGTGGCGCGAGTTCAGTTCTGTCTCGATGTAGCCAGGGCAGATCGCGTTGGTGGTGATGCCGAAACGGCCCCACTCCGCCGCCATCACCTTGGTCATGTGCACCACCGCCGCCTTGCTCATGCAATACACACCGATCATGGGCATGGTGCGCAGGCCGCCAGCCGACGCGATGTTGACGATGCGGCCGCCCGTGAAGGTGCCGGGTGCCGAGCCTTGGGCGCGGGCCAGCATGCGCTTGGCCACTTCCTGGGCCGTGAAAAACGCGCCACGCGTGTTGGTGTTGAACACGAAGTCGTAGCTGTCGGCCGTCACGTCCTGCAGTCGCTCGGTGGTGCTGACGCCGGAGTTATTGATCAGGATGTCGATGGCACCGACTTCGGTTTCAGCGTGCGCCACGGCGGCGCGGATGCTGTCGATGTCGGTCACGTCCATGCCAACGACGTGGGCATCGCCACCTGCGGCTTCGATCTCGGCGCGCAAGGTTTTGAGGCGCTCGATGCGGCGACCGGCCAACACCACGGCGGCACCCGCCTGCGCCAAGGTCAGTGCGAATTGGGTACCCAGGCCGCTGGAGGCGCCGGTGATCAGGGCCACGCGGCCAGCCAGGTCAATGTTGTAGCTCATGCTGTGGCAATTCCTCTGCAAGTCTCTCAAGGGTTTTTTGTGGATTCAGCGCATGGAACCTTAGCACGCGACATGGCGTTTGGCCTCGAAATGCAGATTTTCGAACGATCGTGCTATTTTCTTGCGAAATGGAATCGCATCACGTTTTAGAATCGAGGACTTGAGTCCAAGAACACAACAACATTCATCCGCCCAGTAGAAGGAAGCACGATGACGCCCCAGGAAATCCTTGAGCAGTTTGGCCCACGCGAATCGATGGAATACGACGTGGTCGTCATCGGCGCCGGCCCGGGTGGTTTGGCCACGGCCATCCGCCTGAAGCAGTTGGCCGCCTCAAGTGGAAAAGAAGTCTCGGTCTGCGTGCTTGAAAAGGGCTCCGAGCCCGGCGCGCACATCTTGTCGGGCGCCGTGATGGACCCGCGCGCCATCACCGAACTCTTCCCCAACTGGAAGGAACTCGGTGCGCCTTTGAACCAGGCTGTCACCGCCGACGAAGTGCTGTTCATGACCAGCGAAACCGGCGTCTTCAAGACCCCGCAGGCCCTGATCCCCAACAACTTCCACAACGAAGGCAACTACGTCATCAGCCTGGGCAATGTGGTGCGCTGGCTGGGCCAGCAGGCCGAGAGCCTGGGCGTGGAGATCTTCCCCGGCTTTGCCGCCGCTGAGGTGCTCTACAACGCCGACGGCAGCGTTAAGGGCGTGGCCACGGGCAACCTGGGCATCAACAAGCAAGGCGAGCCCACCGACAACTTCCAGCTGGGCATGGAGTTGCTGGCCAAGTACACCATCTTCGCCGAAGGCGCGCGTGGCCACCTGGGCAAGCAACTGATCAGCAAGTTCAAGCTGGACGAAGGCAAGGCGCCCCCCAGCTTCGGCATCGGCATCAAAGAGCTGTGGGAAATCGACCCCGCCAAGGCCCAGCCTGGCTTGGTGGTGCACACCGCCGGTTGGCCCATGGATTCGCAGACCTTCGGTGGCGGCTTTTTGTACCACCTGGAAGACAACAAGGTCACGCTCGGCCTGGTGGTCGGCCTGGACTACAAGAACCCCTGGCTGAGCCCGTTCGAGGAAATGCAACGCTGGAAGAAGCACCCCAGCATCCTCAAGCACATCGAAGGCGGCAAGCGCATCAGCTATGGCGCGCGCGCCATCAACAACGGCGGCCTGCCCAGCCTGCCCAAGACCGTGTTCCCCGGTGGCGCCCTGATCGGGTGCGACGCGGGCTACATGAACGCCTCGCGCATCAAGGGCAGCCACGCGGCCATCAAGTCCGGCATGCTGTGCGCTGAAGCGGCTTTCGCCGCCGTCACGTCTGGCCGCCAGTACGACGAACTGCACGCCTACCCGGTCGCGTTCGAAAAGAGCTGGCTGCACGAGGAATTGAACGGCGCCAAGAACTTCAAGACCTGGTTCAAGAAGGGCCTGTACGTCGGCTCGATCATGACCGGCGTCGAACACTGGGTGCTGCCCAAGCTGGGCATCAAGGTGCCCCCATGGACTTTGCCCAACCCGGCCGCGGACCACACCTTCCTCAAGCCAGCGGCCGAGTGCGCCAAGATCGACTACCCCAAGCCCGATGGCAAGATCACGTTTGACCGCCTGAGCTCGGTGTTCGTGTCCAACACGAACCACGAAGAGCACCAGCCGGCCCACCTGACGCTGAAGAACAATTCGATCCCGGTCGATGTGAACCTGGCCAAGTACGCGGGCCCCGAGTCGCGTTACTGCCCGGCCGGTGTGTACGAGTTCGTCAAGAACGAAGACAACACCGATCGCCTGCAGATCAACGCGCAAAACTGCGTGCACTGCAAGACCTGCGACATCAAGGACCCCACCCAGAACATCGTCTGGGTCACGCCCGAAGGCGGCGGCGGTCCCAACTACGCAGGCATGTAAGGAAGTACCATGACCAAAGTCGTCATCAGCGGCACGGGGCTGTTCAAGCCTTCCCAGACCATCACCAACGCTGAGCTGGTCGAGTCTTTCAACGCCTACGTCGATCAGCAAAATGCCACGCATGCTGCAGAGATCGAGGCCGGCGAACGCCCGGCCCTGGCCCACTCCAGCGTCGAGTTCATTGAAAAGGCATCGGGCATCAAGCAGCGCTATGTGATGGACAAGGGCGGCGTGCTGGACCCCAAGCGCATGTACCCGCGCCTGGCCCCACGCGCTGATGACGAACTGTCGCTCATGGCCGAGATCGCCGTCCAGGCTTCGCGCCAGGCCCTGGAACAGGCTGGCAAGGAAGGCAAGGACATCGACGGCGTGATCTGCGCGGCCTCGAACATGCAGCGCGGCTACCCGGCCATGGCCGTGGAGATCCAGCAGGCGCTGGGCGCTGGCGGCTATGGCTTCGACATGAACGTGGCCTGCTCATCGGCCACCTTCGGCATCGAACAGGCCGTCAATGCAATCCGCGCGGGCACCGCCCGTTGCGTGCTGGTGATCAACCCCGAGATCACCTCGGGCCACCAGGAATGGCGTGACCGCGATTGCCACTTCATCTTTGGCGACGCCTGCACGGCCGTCATCGTGGAGCGCGCGGACACGGCCACCAGCACCGACCAATGGGAAGTGCTGGGCACCAAGTTGGCTACGCAGTTCTCCAATGCCATCCGCAACAACTTCGGGTACATGAACCGTTGCGAGGACACCGACCCCAATGCCCGCGACAAGACCTTCCGCCAGGAAGGCCGCAAGGTGTTCAAGGAAGTGGTGCCGATGGCCGCCGCGCACATCGACGCCCACCTCAAGGACCTGGGGACACAGCCCTCGGAAGTGCGCCGCTTCTGGCTGCACCAGGCCAACTTGAGCATGAACCAGTTGGTTATCAAGAAGCTGATCGGTGGTGAAGCCACCGCAGACATCGCGCCGCTGATCCTGGACGAGTTCGCGAACACGTCATCGGCTGGGTCAGTCATTGCCTTCCACGTACACCACGCTGATCTGAAGCGTGACGACATCGGGGTGATCTGCTCGTTTGGCGCGGGCTACTCGATCGGCAGCGTGGTGGTGCGCAAGCTCTAAGCTCAGTTGTTGCCGTCATCCACGGGCAGCTCGATGACCTGCCCGACGGGGATGGGCTCATCGAGTTCCCTGGCCGCGTCGCGTTCTGCCTTGAACTGCGCGCGGCGCTCGGCAAAAAACGCTTTCAGCAACTTGGAGGCCGGCTCGGCCAGCAAACCACCCGCGATCTGGGTGTGGTGGTTCAGTTGCCGGTGGCCGAACAAATCCAGCACCGAACCGGCCACGCCGGTTTTGGGATCGGGCGCTGCAAACACCACCCGCTTGAAACGCGCGTGCATCAAGGCCATGGCGCACATGGCGCAAGGCTCCAGCGTGACGTACAGCTCGCAGTCGGGCAGCCGGTAGTTCTCCAGCAATTGCGCGGCGTGGCGTAACGCCACGATCTCGGCATGCGCGGTCGGGTCGTGCGTGGTGATGGGGCGGTTGTAGCCGGTGGCAATCACCTGGCCTTCGCGCATGATCACCGCGCCCACGGGCACCTCTCCGGCCAGCCAGGCGTTGTGGGCTTGGTCCAGCGCGATGCGCATGGCGCTTTCGTCCGCCGGGGAAAAGCCTTGTTCTGACGTGCTCACGGCTTGGGCTCGGTTTGTTGATCGACGTCGGCCGGGCGGCTTTGCATCAATTGGTTGACGTCATCCTGCACCTGCTTTTGAAGCCGTTTGGCCTGCGCAGGGGTGTCGACCTGCGGCGCCTTGCCGTTGGGGGCATCGCTTGCAGCATAAGACGACGAGGCCGCATTGACCGGGTGAACTGCTTTGGAGCCCAGTTGGTGTTTGGCCAACAAGCCAATGATGGCCAACACGGCCAGCAACCCCACCCATGAAAACAAACCGCGCATCTTGGTCAACCTTGTTGGTTCATGGCGCGATTATCCCCTTGCCGACGGCAAACGGATCACGCTTGCAGGGGCCAGCGGGCCAGCGGCACGTACCGCGTCTGGCCCAGCAGGCTGTGCACCAGCACCAACTCATGTGCGGTCCAGTGGATGGGCACCACGGCTTGTTCGGGCAGCAATCGCGAGTCGTAGAGCAGCGTCACATGCGGTGTGAAGCGCGCATCCACCCGGCGCCCTAAACCGACTTTCCGCATGGCCATGGCCAGCGTTTGCTGAAAGGCCATGAGCGCGGCCAGGCCATCGTCACCGCCTCGCATGACAAAGGGCCGCTTGCTGGGATGGGCTGAGAAGCTGGCCACACGGTCGAAGGTGATCTCAAATGGGGGCACGTCAAGCGCCTGTCCGGCCTGAAGGGCCAAGGTCACAACATCGGGCGGCAACCCTGCGTAGTCTCCCAGGTGATGCAAGGTGATGTGGAATCGCTGGGCCTGAAGCGGGGTGCCGCTGAGCCCATGTTCGCTGCGCAATTGCAAGGCCAGGTCGGCGATGCGCCTGGCGGCGTCCTCAGTCGGGAACAGGGCGAAGAACAGCCGGTCCGTCGGCCGAGGGGGCTCATCAAAACCCATCAGGGAAAGTTGGTCAGACATGTGACTGGGTGCGGGAACGAACGACGGGACTGCTCCAGTTTATCCCAGAGGAATCCGTGGGGTCAGGGTCGGTCAACTGGCGCTGACGCCCAAGCATGGGAGTGGCAATGAAGTGGTCTAGACTGCGACAACGCCAACCCTTCACCGAGCAATGCCTGCCGCCTCGCCATCGTTAGTGGACACGCTCACGGAGATCAACATCGCCGATTTGCTGGATTCGACCGGCTTGTTGCGCTTTCAATGCGCACCTTTGCGTCAGTTGTTTCGGCCCGTGGCCAGCCGCTTTGCCCAGATGGCGAATGAGTTCGACAACCGTGTGGGCGACCATGGCCTGGCGCAAGGCAGCGCCTGGTTGATTGGCCAAATGACGGCTGGCGTGCGCACCACAGGCCTGGAAAACATCCCGGCTCAGGGCCCTGTGTTCATCCTGGCCAACCACCCTGGCATGACCGACACGGTGGCGCTTTTCTGCAGCCTGGCATCGCGCCCTGACTTGCGGGTGATCGCCCTGGATCGCCCTTTCCTGCGCGCCTTGCCCCACGTTGCGCGGCAATTGATCTTCTTGCCCGAGGAAGAGTCTGGTCGCATGGCCGTGGTTCGCGCCGGCGCCCAACACCTGAAAGAAGGTGGCGCCTTGCTGACCTTCCCGGCCGGAGAGATCGAGCCTGATCCCGCCACCTTTGGCGCAGCGCGAGCGTCGGCCTCTTTGCAGAACTGGTCCAACAGCTATGCCTTGTTTGCTCGCCTGGCACCCCAAACGCAGTTCGTGCCGGCGCTGGTGAGCCACGTCATCTCACCTGCCGCCCAGCGGCATCCGCTGACCCTGTTGCGCCGCACGGCGCACCACAAGGAGAAGCTGGCAGCCGCATTGCAGGTGGCCTTGCCCCGTTACCGAGACCTGGTCGCCAGGGTGACATTCGGCGCGCCGATGAAAGCCGACCAAGGTGATGCGAAGGCACTCGGCGCTTGCGTCACGGCACAGATGCGGCAGCTCATCTTGGCGCACGGATCGGTGGCTTGAATGGCCGATACCCTTGCCCAAGCCTGCTGGCTGACCGAACCCGGCCACGCCGAGTTGCTCACCGAAACCTTGCCGGAAGCAGGGCCCGATCAAGTGCTGGTCAGGGCCCTGCACAGTGGCATCAGCCGAGGCACGGAAACCTTGGTTTTTCGTGGGGAGGTGCCTGCCAGCGAGTTCGAGCGCATGCGCGCGCCGTTCCAGTCAGGCGATTTCCCGGCACCAGTGAAGTACGGCTACAACAGCGTTGGCCTGGTCGAGCAAGGCCCTGATGATCTTCTGGGGCGCACGGTGTTTTGCTTGTACCCGCATCAAACCCACTATGTGGTGCCCGCCACGGCCGTGCACGTGCTGCCCCCGGACGTGCCGCCAGCGCGGGCCGTGCTCGCGGCCAACATGGAGACGGCCGTCAATGCGCTGTGGGATGCCGCTCCGCGTGTGGGCGACCGCATTGCCGTGGTCGGCGGGGGCGCCGTGGGCATGCTGGTGGCATGGCTGGCGACCCGACTGCCGGGCTGTCAAGTCCAGTTGGTGGACACGCAAGAGGCCCGGCGCGCCGTCGCTGCGCACCTGCATGTGGACTTTGCCCTGCCCGACGCCGCCCGCCATGAAGCCGATCTCGTGATCCATGCCAGCGGCCAATCTTCAGGCCTGGCCACCGCCCTGGATCTGGCTGCCTTCGAGGCCACGGTGCTGGAGCTGAGCTGGTATGGCGAGCGCCAGGTGAACGTGCCGCTCGGCGGTGCCTTCCACGCGCGCAGGCTCACGCTCAAAAGTTCACAAGTGGGCCAGGTGGCCACCGCACAGCGTGCTCGCTGGAGTCACCGCCGGCGCTTCGAGCTGGCCTTGTCATTGCTGAGCGACTCTGCGCTGGATGCCTTGATCACCGATGCCTCGCCCTTTGCCGCCTTGCCGACGGTGCTCGCCCGTTTGTCGGCATCCAGCCTGGACACCACCTTGTGCCACCGCATCGATTACGCCGGGCCTTCCGCTGGCCGTTGCGCCAAATGACGACCACGACTTCCCCACGAGGGGATGAAGCCGACTGGCAGGCCGTGCTTCGCGGTGAAGACAACAGCGGTGCGGTCCATGGCGGCTCGCTGGTCCACAGGCTTTACGGCCCGCTCTGCGCCATGCGACAAAAAGGCTCTTACGTGGTGGGCCACCTGGCGCAGAGCCTTGATGGCCGCATTGCCACCACCTGCGGCATGTCGCGCTGGCTCAGTGGGGAAGAAGACCTGGTGCACACCCACCGCATGCGGGCCATCGCGGATGCAGTGCTCGTGGGCGCCAACACCATCCTGCACGACGACCCACAACTCACGGTGCGCTTGTGCGCAGGCGACAACCCCGTGCGGGTGATCGTCGACCCGGAGCACCGGCTCGATGGCAGCCAGCGGGTTTTTTGCGATGGCAGCGCGGCCACCCTCCTGCTGGTGGCCGCCGACAAAGCCGGCGCTGAGGCGCAATGGGGCCAGGCCGAGGTGGTCCCCGTGCCACGCGGCCAACATGGCCTTGACCCCTTCGAAATCCGTCGGATCCTGGCCTTGCGCGGGCTGTCATGGCTGTTCGTGGAAGGCGGCGGCATCACCGTGTCCCGCTTTCTGGCCGCAGGTGCGCTTCATCGCTTGCAGATCACCGTGGCCCCGGTCATCCTCGGCTCCGGCCGACCCAGCCTCGTGCTGCCAGAAATCCACGATCTGGCGCTCAGCCTGCGCCCTCGCACGCGTCGTTTCCTGCTGGGCGACGACACCATGATCGAATGCGATTTCGGCCTCATCCCCTCTCTTTGAAATCAACACCAACATGTACAGCCTTGCCGTCTCTGATCATTTCATGATTGCCCACAGCTTCCGCGGCGAAATTTTCGGCCCGGCCCAGCAACTCCATGGCGCCACCTACAACGTCGAGATTGATTTCCGCCGCCCGGCGCTGGACCAGAACGGGCTGGTGTGCGACATCGGGCTGGCGCTGCAGTTGCTGCGCGAGGTGCTCGGCGAATTCAATTACAAAAACCTGGATGAGCTTCCGCAATTCAAAGGCCGCAACACGACCACCGAGTTGCTCGCCGGTGAAATCTTTGCCCGGCTGAAAGCCCGCGTGGCCGAGGGCGCCGTGGGGCCCGGCACGGCAGGCGAGCTGGCATCGCTTCGGGTCGTCTTGCGTGAATCGCCGGTGGCCTGGGCGAGCTTCGAAGGCGCGCTGCGCTGATGGCGCTGGCTTTTCTGGTCCCCGGGCGGCTTAATCAGCTCACCGGTGGCTACCTGTACGACCGGCACATCATTGAAGGCCTGCGTGTGCGTGGCCAGGTGGTCGATGTGGTCGAGCTGCCGGGCCGGTATCCGCAAGCAGATGAGCCCACGCGAACACTCGCCGCCGCCGCACTTGCCCTTTTGCCGGACCACAGCACGGTCATCATCGATGGACTGGCGCTGCCTGGCTTGGCCGACTGCTTGAAGGACCAAGCAAGCCGACTGAACCTGGTGGGCCTCATCCATCATCCGCTGTCACTGGAAACCGGACTGGATACCGCGAACGCTATTCACTACGCAAAGATTGAGGCAGAGCTTTGGCCATGTCTGAAAGGCGCCATCTGCCCCAGCGAACACACTGCCCAAGCGCTCCGGGCAGCGGGTCTTCCAGCGGATCGTGTCGCCGTGGTCACCCCGGGTACGCATCGCCCCACCACCATCCGCCAAGCCAAAAGCAAGGGGCCGCTGCAATTGCTGGCCGTTGGAAGCGTCACGCCGCGCAAAGGCCATCTGCTGCTGGTCGACGCCCTGGCCCAACTGCGCCACCTTGACTGGCAACTGACCTGCATCGGTAGCGTGACGAGAGACCCCGCCGCCTCGGCCGCGCTTCAAGAGCGCATCGCCACCCATGGCCTGACAAACCGCATCGCGCTTCTGGGAGAACAGCCCGATCAGCGGCTGACGGAGGCCTACCAGCGCGCCGACATCTTCGTGCTGCCGTCCTACCATGAGGGCTACGGCATGGTCTTCGCCGAGGCGCTTGCACATGCCCTTCCCGTCATTGCCACCACGGCCTGCGCCATCGCGGCCACGCTGCCTGCTGGCGCCGCCTTGGTCGTTGCGCCGGGTGATCTGCCCGCCCTGCGCGATGCCCTTCAGCAGACCCTGACCGATGGCGCCCTGCGCGCTCGGCTGTCAAACGCAGCGGAGCAAGCCGCCAGCGCCCTTCCTGACTGGGACAGCGCCGTGCAAGCTTGGGTGGCGGCCTCGAACAAGGTGAGCCGATGAGTGACGCGGCGAGTACCGGTTTCAGCGCAGACTGGCTGCGCCAACGCGAACCCTTCGATCTCGCCGCGCGCAGTGCATCGCTCGCGCTTGGATTCCGGGCAGCGCTGGGGCCACAGAACCCCGCCGCCTTTCGCATCGTTGACCTGGCCTCGGGTTCGGGCGCTAACTTCCGGGCGTTGGCGCCCTTGCTGGAAAAAGACCAGGAATGGCGGTTGGTCGATCATGACCCCCTGCTACTCGCAGCCCAGCGCTCCGAGATCACCCGGTGGGCGAGCGGGCAACGATGGCACTGCCATGATCACGAAGGTGGCCTCGCCATCCACGCGGGCCCTGCCCGCTGGCTGGTTCGCAGCCAGCAGCTCGATCTGGCGCGCGACCTCGAAGACATCGATCTGGCCTCATGCGATGGCCTCGTCACCACCGCATTTCTGGACCTGGTGTCGGCCGCCTGGCTGGATCGGCTGAGCGCACTGCTGGTGCGGACACCACGCCCTTTGCTAGCCTCTTTGACCGTGGATGGCCGGCGCACATGGTTTCCCACCAGGCCTGCCGACCAACTCATCGCCGATGCCTTCTTGTCCCATCAAGGCGGTGAAAAGGGCTTTGGCCCATCGCTGGGCGTGCGGGCAACGCCCTACCTCGCGGCCCATCTCGCCGTTGCGGGCTACCAGGTCAGCACCCAATCGAGCGATTGGCACATTGGCCGGGAACACAGCGACATGCTGCTGAACATGGCCCAGGAAGCGGCCACCGTGGCCACAGAAACGGATCCTTCCTGCAAGCCCGCCGTGTCCAGTTGGCTGGCCGACCGAGCGGCCGACATCCACCATGGTTTGCTGTCTCTCGAAATCGGGCACCTGGATTTGCTGGCCGTGCCCCACTTCCCTGTGGTCAAGTGACCAGGGGCAGGCGGTCCAGCAACTTGTCGAGCGTGATGGGGTAGTCGCGAACGCGAATTCCGGTCGCGTTGTAAACAGCGTTGGCCACGGCGGCGGCGAGCCCGCAGATGCCCAATTCACCCACGCCCTTGGCCTTCATGGGTGAGGAGATGGGATCGGTCTCGTCCAGAAAAAGCACGTCCTGGTGGGGGATGTCGGCGTGCACGGGCACCTCGTAGCCTGCCAGGTCGTGGTTGACGAAGAAGCCATGGCGCTTGTCCACGGCCAGCTCCTCCATCAAGGCCGCGCCAACGCCCATGGTCATGGCCCCGATCACCTGGCTGCGTGCGCTCTTGGGGTTCAGGATGCGGCCGGCGGCACAAACGGCCAGCATGCGCCGCACCCGGATCTCGCCCGTGACAGCATCCACGCCCACCTCCACGAAGTGCGCGCCGAACGTCGATTGCTGGTACTTCTTGTCCAGATCGCCAAACTCGATGAAGTCTTCAACCACCAGGCCCTCCGCGCCCGCCGCTTCGCCAAGCGGAATGTTGAGATCGCCCGCCTTGACCAGGCCATCGGCGAACACCACGTCGGGTGAGGTGATGCCCAGCTTCTTGGCCACCGCCTCGCGCAGTTTCATGCAAGCCGCGTAGACGCCCGATGTGGAGCTGTTGCCGCCCCATTGCCCGCCCGAGCCTGACGACGCCGGGTGAGCCGAGTCGCCCAACCGCACGGCCACTTGGTTCAAGGGCACGCCCATCACTTCGGCAGCGGTCTGGGCAATGATGGTGTAAGAACCCGTGCCAATGTCGGTCATGTCGGTTTCGACGATGACCAGGCCTTTGCTGTCGAGGCGAACCCGCGCGCCCGACTTGGTCACCAGGTTGTTGCGGAAGGCGGCGGCCACCCCCATGCCCACCAGCCAGCGGCCATCGCGCACCTGGGCGGGCTTGGCCTTGCGCTGGCCCCAGCCAAAGCGTTGCGCGCCGATCTGCAAGCACTCAATCAAGCGACGTTGCGAGAACGGCCGCCCCGGCTTTTCAGGGTCGACCTGCGTGTCGTTCAGCACCCGGAAGTCAATCGGATCCAGGCCCAGCATTTCCGCCATTTCGTCGACCGCGATCTCCAAGGCCATCATCCCTGGCGCCTCGCCCGGCGCGCGCATCGCGTTGCCTTCGGGCAGGTCAAGCACGGCCAAACGGGTGGTCGTCAGCCGGTGGGCCCCGGCGTACAACAGGCGGGTCTGGTTGACGGCGGTCTCGGCCTGCCCATCCGGCAAGTCACCCGACCAGCCCTCGTGCGCCATGGCGGTGATCTTGCCTTCGCGCGTGGCGCCAATGCGGATGCGTTGGATCGTGGCCGGCCGGTGGGTGGTGTTGTTGGCCATCAAAGGCCGCTGCAGCGCCACTTTGACAGGCCGCCTCGCGGCCCGCGCGCCCAAGGCGGCCAGGAGCGCATCGGCCCTCACAAAGAGCTTGCCGCCAAAGCCTCCGCCGATGAAGGGCGAAACCAGCCGCACATTGGCCTTGGGGATGCCCAGCGTCTTGGCCACATCACCCACGCTCCAGGCGATCATCTGGTTCGAGGTCCAGACCGTGAGCTTGTCGCCCTTCCAGGCCGCGGTTGAAGCGTGCGGTTCCATCATCGCGTGCGATTGATCGGGCGTGGTGTAGGTGGCGTCCAACTGCACGGGCGCAGCAGCATAGGCGCCGGTGAAATCTCCGACCTTGGACTCGGGCGGGCCCGCGAAGGCCGTGGGCTTGGGCAACTGAGCGGACGCCTTCTCGGCGGCCAGATCGAACTTGCCAAGCGAGCGGGCGTAGTCGATGCGGACCAATTGCGCCGCCGCGCGCGCTTGTTCAAAGGTCTCGGCCACCACCAAGACCACTGCCTGGTGGTAATGCTGGATCTCTGGGCCACCCAATAACCTGGCGGTGTTGAAATCCCCCTTGCCCAGCTTGCCGGCATTGCGGGCGGTCACGATGGTGATCACGCCGGGCGCCGTCCTGGCCGCGCTCAGGTCCATGGAGGCGATGCGGCCCTTGGCGATGCCCGCGCCCACCACGTAGCCGTAGGCGGCATTGGGCGCGACATCGTGGCGCTCATAAGCGTAAGGCGCGCGGCCCGATGTTTTCAGCGGGCCGTCGATGCGGTCCGTGGGTTTGCCGATGACCTTGAGCTGGTCAATGGGGTTGGTGGTGGCGGGCGTGGTGAACTTCATGGTCAGGTCCTCGCTTGAAGCAGGGCCGCGGCCAAAGCGCGCTCGGCCAGAAGTAATTTGAATGCGTTGTCTTCAGTGGGCTGCGCCCCGGCCAGCAGCTGCGCCATCACCGCCGATGCGCCACGCGGCATCGCGGCTTCGGCCGCCTCCATGCGCCAGGGTTTGTGCGCCATGCCGCCCAAGGCCACCCTGCCCGACCCATCGCGCTGCACGATGGTGGCCACGGACACCAGCGCGAAGGCATACGAGGCGCGGTCACGCACCTTGCGGTAAATGTGTGTGCCGCCCACCGGTTTGGGCAACACCACGGCGGTGATCAGCTCGCCCGGTTCCAGCGCCGTTTCGATGTGGGGTGTATCGCCAGGCAGCCGATGAAAATCGGCAATGGGGATGACGCGCTGCGCACCATCGGGCCGCACGGTTTCAATGGTCGCGTCTAGCACCCGCATGGCCACCGTCATGTCGCTGGGATGGGTGGCGATGCAGGCCTTGCTGCCACCGATCACGGCATGCTGGCGCGTGATGCCGCCGATGGCGCTGCAGCCGCTGCCGGGCAGGCGCTTGTTGCAAGGCTGATCGGTGTCGTAAAAGTACGGGCACCGCGTGCGCTGCAGCAGGTTGCCTGCGGTCGTGGCCTTATTGCGCAACTGGCCTGATGCGCCTGACAGCAGCGCGCGGGCCAGCACGGCGTGGTCTCGCCGCACGCGCTGGTCGGCGGCCAGGTCGGTGTTGCGCACCAAGGCGCCGATGCGCAAGCCGCCATCGGGAGTCGGTTCGATCTTGTCCAGGGCCAGGGCGTTGACGTCCACCAGGTGCGTGGGCGTCTCGATCTGCAGCTTCATCAGGTCCAGCAAATTGGTGCCCCCGGCGATGAACTTGGCGCCGGGGTGCTTGGCCACCGCAGCAGCAGCCTCTGCAGGCGATGCCACCCGCTCATACGTGAAGGGCTTCATGCCGCACCTCCAGCCACTTCGGTGATGGCATCAATGATGTTGGAATAGGCCCCGCACCGGCAGATGTTGCCGCTCATGCGCTCGCGCAACTCCTCGGCCGACAACAGCGGGCGCGCGGTCAGGTCGGCGCTCACATGGCTTGGAACTCCGCGCTTGATCTCATCCACCACCGCCACGGCCGAGCAGATCTGCCCTGGCGTGCAGTAGCCGCATTGATAGCCGTCGTGTTTGACGAAAGCGGCCTGCATCGGGTGCAGTTGGCGGGGATTGCCCAGCCCTTCGATGGTGGTGACTTGTGCGCCGGGGTGCATCACGGCCAAGGTCAGGCAGGCATTGATGCGCCGGCCATCTACGATCACCGTGCAGGCACCGCACTGCCCGTGATCGCAGCCTTTTTTGGTGCCGGTCAGGTGCAGGTGCTCGCGAAGGGCATCCAGTAGGGTCGTGCGCGTGTCGAGCGTCAGGTCATGGGCTTGGCCATTGACGTTCAGCGAGACTTTGGCGTGGGGTGTCGGCAAAACCGCTGTCGGCGTGGGCGTTGGCTCTGTGGCGTTGGCCTGTGGAATTTTGACTGCCGCTGCAGAGGCGGCGCCCGCGAGCAGCAGATCGCGTCGCGAGATGGTCGCGTCCAGGTCCAAAGGATTGTCCATACCGGCTCCTGTCATCCTCACCAAGGGGTGAAAAAACCAAGGAGCAATCGGTGTGCCGGCCAGATTATTGAATAAGACTGATTCGCATTACTATAATGAGCAATCATCTGGCAAATGGGCCTATCTCGTGTTCTTCCTACTCACAGCTGCGTTGGCGGTGCTTCTGGCAGCGCTCACCGCCAACCTGTCCACCGAACGTGCTCCGTCACGGCTGAACCCCGTGTTGGGCTGGGGGCTCACGCTCGCCCTCTTTGCCCTCGCCGTGGCGGCGCTCGTCCAGCACCTCGATCTTGCCACCGCATTGGCCGTGGCCCTGGCAGGCTTGATGGTGGGCATACCGGGCGTGTCAGCCTGGATCGGGTGGCGCCAACAACAATCAAAGGCACCCCATGGCGCGTAACGATGCCCTGTCGTCCTGGCAACTGCTGCACCATGGCCTGGTGGGCGCGGTGCTGGGTTTCCCGCTGGCGGTCTGGCTCAGTGGGCTGCTCGTTTTTCACCTCACCTCGGGTCATGACGATCCGGCCAAGTACCAGGTGGCCATGTGGAGCGTGGTGCCACTGTGGGCGGCCACCGTCGGGCTGTCATTCATGGCCCGCGGCAAGTTGGCCTGCTGGGCTTGGTTGATCGGGGCCAATGCCGTGGCCGCGGCCCTCGTCCATGGGGTGTCTCGATGAAAGCCGGCACCGTTCGCAAATACCTCGTGGTGCACACGTGGGCCGGCATCCTCTGCAGTTTGATGCTGTTCGTGGCCTTCTACGCGGGCGGCATCTCGATGTTCAAGCCCGAGATCTCGCATTGGGCGCGCGCCGAGCCCCAACGTGGTCAGGCAAGCATGGACGCCGATGCGCTGGCCGCCGCCTTCTTCGCGGCTCACCCAAAGACCGCACGCGTCACACTGGTGCTGCCGGGCGAAGACAACGCTGCCCCGTTCATGCGCTACAAGCAGGGCGGGCGCGAGCAACGCATGGAACTCGACGCTGCGGGCCATTTGCGCCCACTGGCCGTTGATGGCGGCGAAACCGGTGACTTCGTTGACAACCTGCACCGCAAAGGCGGCCTGCCCTTGCCGTTGGACATCGCCGAGCCAATCATCGGCATCGTCTCGCTGGTGTACGCCATCGCCCTGATATCAGGAGTGGTGGTGCTGCTGCCCTCGCTGGTCAAGGACCTGTTCGTGCTGCGCCTTGGCCGCAACATCAAACGCATGTGGCTGGATCTGCACAACCTGCTGGGTGTGGCCAGCCTGCCGTTTCACATCGTCATGGCCCTGTCAGCGGCCGTGTTTGGCCTGCATGACTGGATCTACGCGGCGCAAGATGCCCTGATCTACCCGAAGGGCCTGGAGGCGGTGGAGACCCAGTCGACCCCCAAGCGAACGCCTGTGACCAAGGACACGACCGACTGGCTGCCCCCTTCGCAACTGGTGGCGCGCGCCAAGGCCGCCGCACCAGGCTTCGAACCCACGGCGTTGGACTACCGTGGCGTGGGCACCCCGAAGGCCATGGCGCAAGTGGCCGGCACCGACGACAGGCACTTCAAGCGCAGCGCGCGTGCCGGCTTTGCCTTGATGGACCCCTCTACTGGCGAAGTCTTCCAGTCAACCCATTTGCCGGGACAGCAAAAGTCCAGCTGGGGCGCCATGTTGTCCAGCTTTTTCTCGCTGCACTTTGGCGGCTATGGCGGAGAGCCCCTGCGCGTGCTGTATGCCGTGCTGGCCATGATGGGTGCCCTGCTCTTCTACACGGGCAACGTGCTTTGGATCGAGACGCGCACCAAGCGCCTGCGCGAGTCGGGCGCCGCAGTGTCACAGCCGCGCCATGTGCGATGGGTGGCCTCGTTGAACATTGGCGTGTGCCTGGGTTGCGTGGCCGGCCTGTCAAGCGCCATCGCCAGCAGCCGCTGGCTGGCCAGTGGCCAAGTGCCGCACGAGGTGCTTGTCCATGGCGTTTACTACATGGTGTTCACTGGCTGCGTGGTCCACGCGTTTGTGCGCGGCGCCACAGCGGCAACCCCAGGTTTGCTGGGCTTGGCCGCCCTGACCACGGCGCTGATTCCAGGCACCAGCCTGCTTGCCCTGGCTGGCTGGTGGCCTGAGTTGGCCAAGGCCTATGTGCAGGGATTCGCCTTCATTGATGTGTTGTCGACGGGCGCCGCGGCCCTGCTCGCATTCCTGGCCTGGCGAGCGTGGCAGCGCGGGCCACGGGCAACTGGCCTGGCATCTGTTCAGTTGTGACCGGCCTCGATCAAGTCTGCCACGGCCTCGAACACTTGCGTACGGGCCAGGTCTTTTTCAAACGACACGCCCATGCGCAACACCACCAGGTTCTGGCTGGGCACGATCACCAGGAACTGGCCCATGTGGCCAGCGAACCAGACCAGGTCGGCAGGCAGGCGCACGCGGACGGACTCGGGGATCGCGGTGGCAGGTTGACGCCAGATGAAGCCGCCGTATTCGGCACTGGCCGGTGAGGCAGCCACCAGGAAGTTCATCGCCGAGGGGGCGATCAAGGTCTGGCCCTGCCATTGGCCACCTTGCGCCACCAACTGCCCCAGCCGCAACCAATCCACAGGGCGCAGCACACCACGCGCCCCGCCCACGGGCGTGCCACTGGCGTCGGGCTCAATCACGCCCTGGCGGATGCCCAACGGCGCGAACAAGCGTTGCTGGTAGTAGTCGTACAAGGCCTGGTGGCCGCCGCCCAGCTTCAACTTGATGGCATAGGTGGCCACGGTGGCAAAGCCGGTGGAGTAATTGAAGACCGTGCCCGGCGCCGAGGTCAGGGGCCGTTCAGCGGCCCACGCCCCCTGATTGGGTTGCGAGAACAGCATCTGGGTGGCATCACTGGCACCTTCATAACCTTCGTTCCAGGCCATGCCCGGGGCCATGTTGAGCAATTGTTTCCAGGTGATGGCCGCCTTGGCGCTGCCGGCCCATTGCGGCAAGCCCACGGGCGCATCCAGGTCAAGCCGGCCATCGGTGGCCATCACGCCCGCGATCAAGCCCGTGAGCGACTTGGTCATGGACCACCCCAGTTGAGGCTGGTCGCGCCGGTAATCGCGGGCATAGCGCTCATACACCAGGTGGCCATCGCGGGCCACGAGGAAGGCCAGCGCGTTCTGCTTCTGACTGAGCTTGGTGGTGGTCTCGGTGAAGATGCGGTCACCATGGGCCGCGAGCAAGGCCGCCTGGGCCGGGGTTAGCCGCGCGGCCTCGGTGGTGCCTTCGCCAGTGGGCCATGGCTGCGCGGAGGGCATCGGCAAAGGCGCGGGCTTGAAGGCTTGGGCGCGCACGCCGGCGTCGGTGGCACCCGGGGGCACGAGCGTGCAACCCAGGCCCGGGCGGTAGACCGCGGTGCGCTTGTTGGTGATGAAGGGGATGAAGCTGCTCACATCCACCTTGTTGCCGGGGTCGTACTTGATGGTCCACACCACGGGCAGAGGCTGCACTTTGGGGGCGGTGTAGAACCAGCGCACGCGCAGGTAGTCATCACCGCTTTGCTGGGTGCGCGTGCACAGCTCCCACGCGGCATAGCCCGTGCCTGCGGGGATGTCGGCGATGAGGTCGGCCCTCGCAGCCTGGGTGCCCAGCAAAATCAGGCAGGCCAGCGAGGCGGCCTTCACGGTGTTGCGACGGATCATGGTGTGGTCTCCTGGCGGGGCTGTTGAATCAGTTGGGCGTAATGCTTGATGGCCTGGCTTGTGCCCGCCTTGTCGCCCGTGGTGAGCAGGTCGAGCAGCAAGCCACGCACGATGGCCAGCTCAAGCCGGGCACGGATGCGGGCCTTGGCCTTGCTCAAGCCATGCTGGGTTTGCAGGGACTGGGCCACACGGCCAATCCAGCCATCAACCGCATGGGCAAGAAAGTCGCCGAAGCGTTGCCGGTCACGCAGGGCCTTGATGTAGATCTCGAGCATCAGCTGGAAGACGGGCAGGTAGCTGGGCGAGGTGAAGTGCCGCCAGACCTCTTCGATGGGTGGGACCGTGAACGCCTGGCCTTCGGCCATGCCGGCCTGCCGATGATGATCCGTGTTGCGCAGGCGCCTGACCACGGCCTCCCAGAAGCCATCGACATCGCCAAAGTAATAGCTGAGCATGCGGTGGCTGGTGCCCAGGCTGGCCGCCATGCTGCGCAATGACTGGTCGCTGTAGCCATGTTCAAGGACATGCGCGATCGCCTGGTCCAGCAAGGTCGTTGCTTGATCGGAGGTGGCGCGTGGATTGGCTTCAGCATTGGGCATGGGCGCAATGTACCAAGTGGTACATACGCTTGGGCAGCAGAGTTTTCCCTGATCCGGTGCGGATTGGCCCTTAGCCCACGCCCAACCTTTTGGAGAGGCGCGGCAGCTGGGCCAGCGCATTGCCCCGGTCGACCTGCAAGCGCTCTGATGCATTGAAGGTGTCGTTCAACTCCGAGTTGGGATCACCTGGCCACTTGAGGGCGTAAACGATCCCGGCATAGGGATAGTCGGTGCCCAACAGGATGTGGCTCACACTGGTCACTTTGCGGACGGCGGCCATGGCTGGCGGTGCCGCTGACAAGGCCGTGTCATAAAAGAGCGATGAGTAGGAGCTGTTTCGCGGGTTCAAATTCAGCGCCAGCAAGGCGCTGCGGTACGACAAGAAGGGAATCGTGCCGCCGGCATGGGCCAGCTGCCACCGGATGGACGGATACCTCAGGAAGATGCCCTTGTAGAGCATGTTGGTCACGGCCCGCGTTGTCTCGAACGGGAAGTCCAGCACAAAATTGGGCATGGACAACTCCGGGCGCACGGGCGGGGCCACCGGGTGGATGAACACATAGGCACGCAGCTCGTTCAAGGTCCGCATGAGCGGATCAAGCCGCGGGTCGCCCAGGTAAATGCCTTTGTAGCTGGAGTAAAGCCCGATGCCGTCCAAGCCCAGCAAGTTGATGGCCCGCGCGGCTTCTGCACAGGCAGCCGCCACCTCGCCGGGATCGTCCGGGTCGCCCAAGGGCAGCGATGCAAAGCCACCAAAGCGTCGGTACAGCGATGACGCTGGAGGCACGTTGATCAGGCCATCACGGATGTAATCGTTGATGCGCCGGGCCATCTGCTCTTTGGAGGCACGGTCCGGCAAGAAGGCAAAGCCCGGCTCGGACAAAGACACCACCTGGGTCTGGATGCCGAACTTGTCCATGAAGTTCACAGCGGCACTGGGCGACCACGATGGAATGGGGATGCCGCCATCCCCTGCCACCTCGTGGTCGCTCATGGCCTGCCGGTAAAAGTCAGGGATGAGGTGGGCATGCACGTCAATGCGCGACAGCGCCGGGGTCGCGCTGGCGATGAGGGGCGTCAAGCCGCCCACCGCCGTCACGCCCAGGCTCACCGCGGCTTTCAGAAGACCACGCCGATGGGTGTGGTTGGGCGGTTGCTGGTCGTGGGCCATGGTTTTCTCCGTTCAAAACGCTTTGGTTCATTGATGCGTCCAAATGTACACATCTCACCAAAATGCATGAATGGGGTTTCCACCCTCCAGCCGATCAGCTGCCGTTGACCACCTTGTTGCGTTGCACGCCCAGGTCAATGGCGCCATCCGCACTTTGGATGCGCGCCTCAACAACGTCGCCAGCCTTCAGGTACTGCTGGCGGCCTTCTTGCACCTTGTTGAAGATCGCCCACTTGGTGGCCTCGGGGAGCAGCGCGCCCATGCGTTGCTTGAACGGGGACGGGACCGACAAGGCGCATCCCGCGGGCGTGCCCGTGGACAGCAAGTCACCCGCGAACAGGTCCTGCACGCCCGACAGTTCGGTCAAGGTCTCGGCAGGGCCAAACACCAGGTTGGCGGTCGTGTCCTTTTGCCGCACCTGGCCGTTGACGGTCAGCGTCAGTTGCAGCTTGTCCAGGTGCTTCATGTCCTGCGGCGCCAACAGGCACAAGAACGGCCCCACCGGGCCAAAGGTGCGAAAGCTCTTGCCTTTGTAGAACTGGGTCTGCGGGATCTGGATGTCGCGCGCAGAGTAATCGTTGACGATGACCAGCCCGGCCACGAACTCATGCAGATTGGCGTTGGTGACCACGGTCTTGGCCAACACATCGCGCTTGAGGATCAAGCCCAGTTCGATCTCGTAGTCAAGAAAGCGCACGCGGGCCGGTTTGACGAGGTCACTGTGGGCCGGAACGATGCAGCTCGTGGCCTTGGTGAAGATCATGTTGTAGGACTTGGCATCCGGGTCCATGCCCGACTCGATCATGTGCTGGCGGTAGTTGGCCCCTTGGCAAAGGAACTGCTGATTGCTGGTCACCGGGGACAGGATTTGAACCTCATCCAAAGCCAGCGTTGTTTTGCGCGCGGCCTCGGATGCCGCGAACTCCGACAAGGCAGCAAGGTCGTAGCCTCGGATGAAATCAGCCGTGGTGGCGAACTCGCCGGGCAAAGGCGTGATGCGGTTCTTGGAAACCAAGCCCCATTGAACACGGCCCTGATGTGAAAAACGAACGGTGTGCAGTGCCATGGAAATTGCCTTTGATGAATGACTTGATGAGGGCTTGGCGGCTTGGCCGCTGGCAGGGCGCGTTGGCGCGGCCACAGATGCGGTGGGCAAGGACAAGGTACCCAGCAACGCGGCCCCGGCCTTGAACGCCTGACGGCGCGACTGTCTTTGGTCCATGCTCAGGCCGCCTGCTCGTGCCGGAAGGTGTAGCGGTCCAGGCTCGCCTTGAGCGCCGCCACATCGCCATTGGCTTGCCAGCGCAACACCAGGCCCAGCTTCACGTCCTGGCAGGCTTCGCCCTTGGCCTCGCGCACCCCCAGCTTGGCGGCCTCTTCCATGAAGACGGACTGCACCTCGGACTGGATCAGCGTTGGCTTGAAGATCTTCCCGATCGCTGTGGTGGGCAAGATGTCGACAATCCGGATGATCTTGGGGTGTGCCGCACGCTCGGCGATGGTTGAGCGGGCATGCTCCATCAGCTCATCCTCCGTGGCCTGGGAACCCGGGCGCAGCTGCACATAAACCACGGGCACTTCGCCCGCGTGAGCATCGGGCCGCCCAACGGCCGCTGCCATTGCGACCGAGGGGTGCGTGCACATGGGCTCCTCGATCATCTTGGGGTCGATGTTGTGACCGCCCCGGATGATCAATTCCTTCTGGCGGCCCGTCAGCCAGAAATAACCGTCGCCATCCACGCGCCCCAGGTCACCGGTGTTGAGCCAGCGCTCGGGCTGCCCTTGAAGGCCGGGCCGCGTCACCCACAAGCCCTTGTTGTGCGCTGGGTTGAGGTAGCCCTTGAACAGGTTGGGCCCCTTGATGATGATGGTGCCCACCTCATCCACCTCGGCATCGCGCAGGTATTCGCCATCGGCGCCAATGAGCGCCACGCGCATGTCCTGCCAGGGCATGCGCAAGCCGATGGAGCCGATCCTGGGCGGCGCGTGCAGTGGCGTCAGGCTGGACACGCAACCGGCTTCGGTCAGGCCATAGCCCTCAAGGACCTTGAGACCCAGTTCATTCTGGACCCGGTTGAACATCTCCACAGGCATGGGTGCGGCGCCGCACACGCCAAAGCGCAAGCTGGACACGTCATGGCCTTTGCGGGGCACTTGCAACAAAGCGGCGTAAACCGTGGGCACACCTGAGAACGACACCAGCTTGTGGTGCGCCACCAACTCCCAGAACCGCTTGACCACGTTGTCGCCGCGGTAGCCTTGAGGGGTGGCCAGCAGCACATGGCCTCCCCTTGCCCACAGGGACAGCCCCGTGCCGATCTGCGCGTTGACATGGAAGAGCGGCAGGCCACAGAACACGTTCACGTCGGGGCCGTCCAGTTCAGAGGCGCCCACGGCCGCCAGCTCCAGGGCATTGGCCACCTCGGTTCGGTGGGTGCGCACGGCGATCTTGGGCATCCCGGTGGTGCCGCCTGTGCAGAAGTACGAGGCCACATCGTCCAGGCCTGGTGGCGCAAAGCCCAACGCAGCGCCATCCTGGCGCTCAAGCGCCTGGTGGAAATTGAGCACGGGCACTGTCCCCATGCGCTTTGGGGTTTTGAGCCAGTTGACCAAGCGCACAAGCGGCGCCAGTGGGTGGCGCAGATAACGCAGCGGGCTGATGCTCAGCACCCCTTGCAGACCAGGCACTTGCGGGGCGATGCTCGCCACCTTCTCCCACAGATCAGCGCCCGGCGTGGGCGCCAGGGTCACGATCCACTTGGGCTGCCCGGCCTTGAGCAGGTCCAGCATCATCGCGGGCTCCAGCAGCGGATTGATGGCGAACACGATGCCTGCCGCCTCACCACCCCAGATGGTCCAGTGCGTCTCGGGCAAGTTGGGCAGCACGAAGGCCACCACATCATTACGCTGCACCCCCAACTGCCTGAACATGTTGGCGGCCTGCGTGATCTTGGCCAGCCACTCGCGGTGCGTCCAGACGTAAGGCCGGTGGTGATCATCGGTGCGCAGAAAAAATGAAAGCGCCGCCGCATTGGGCCGCACCTTGGCCCCTTGGGACAGCAGCGCATAAGTGCTTTGCTGGCCTGCCATGAGGTCAGGCAGGCTGGCCTCCATGGCTTCGACATCCTGAAGACTGCGGATAGGGCTTGCGACGAGAGCATTCATGAGTGGTTCAAGTAGTGATAGTTGACTTGTGCAGCGTTCGCACCAGCAGGGATTCGGGCGGGAGTTGAACGGCTTGGATGGGCTTGTCCACGAGCTTGCGAGCGGCGGCGCGGTTCATGCCCAGGCCCAACAGGATCTGAAAGGTGATCTCTTGCGGGTAGGTGTCCGCCAGGTCGGTGCGCATGCTCAGCGAGAACAACGCAGCAGTCGTGGTGCCCACCACCAGGTCCAGCCCCAGCATCGGATCGGCCAAGTTGAACCGGCCGGCCTCGTTGGCCTCAACCAGGTCACGCAGCAGGTAACCCAGCGTGGGCAGGTGGTCCGTGCTGCGGCTCACACCCACGCGAGAGATGAAGCGGCCCGCGTGCGGGAAGTGCCTCGCTGTCTGGAGCACCATGCGCACGCCACAGGCCAGGCGCTCGGCCGGATCGCTTCGATCGGCAATGGCCAGGTCCACCAGCAGCAGCAACTCGTTGCCCACGGCCTGCAGCACCGCGGCCATGACCTCTTCGGTGGTGCGGAAATAGTTGTAAAAGGTGCCGCGCGACACCTGCGCTTGCTCAATCAGGTCTTCAATGACCGTGGCATCAATGCCCTTGGAAGAAAAGACCTCCATGGCAGCCTCAATCAGACGGGTGCGCATTCGTTCGCGTTTTTCTGCCGCCACGCGGGTGCGGAAATCGGGTGTACTCATGGCAACAGGTTAGCGGATCTCGATCAGTAAAAACGACAATATCGTCATAATGACTTTTTTGTCATTATCATGCAAAATCGCGATCATCAGCAAGCCCAACAGATCCGCACAAACACCTATGAGCCACAACAAGGTCTTGAGGACCCCACCCGAATACCCCGAAAGCGACCTGCCCGCGAATGTGCGCAAGCTCGAGCGCCCTGCGGCCTTGCAGAAGGCCACCCAACTGGCCTTTCTGCGCTTTGACAAGGCCAATCTGGACGAGGCGCAGCGCTTCTGGACGGACTTCGGGCTGATCACCGTCTCGCGCACGCAAGACATGCTGGTGATGCGAGGCACGGGCTCGGCGCCTGCGGTTCTGACGGCGCGCAAAGCCAAGGTGTCTCGTTACGTGGGGGCTGCTTTCACCGTGCCACCCGACACCGATTTCGAGCGCCTGAAGCGCGAGAGTGGCGCACAGCCGCTGGCCGCTCATGCCGTGCCTGGCGGCGCCCGCGGCGTGAGCCTGCTCGATCCTGATGGCAACGAGGTCTGGCTGATCACCGACTGGGGCATGGTCGACCCCTTGCCCCTGCGCCAGCCCAAGCACCACCACATGAACGCCCTGGGGCAATCAGTTCGCGTGAACGTGACTGTTCGCACCGACATCGAACCGGCCGCCGTGGGCCGCCTGGGGCATTTGGTGCTGCAGACCACGGACTTTCACACCATGGCCGACTGGTACATGCGCCACCTTGGCTTGCTCCCTTCAGACGTGCAGTACCTGGACGACGGCGCCCCATTCCTCACGTTCTTCCGCCTGGACCTGGGTGACACCCCTGCCGACCACCACACCGTGGTCATCGCCGGAGGGCTGGAGGCCTGCTACGAGCACAGCGCCTGGGAGGTGGCCGACATGGATGCCTTGGGGCAAGGCCAGCAGGTGCTGCGCTTCAACGGACATGACCACATGTGGGGCATCGGCCGGCATCTTTTGGGCAGCCAGCTGTTTGACTACTGGCGCGACCCGGATGGCATGGCGTTCGAGCATTACACCGATGGTGACCTCTTCACCGCCGACCGGGAGCCGCACTATGGGCCATTCACCACCAGTGCGCTTTGGGCCTGGGGCCATGACGTGCCCGCCAGCATGTTCCCGGCCAAAACGCCCGCGATGTTCTGGCGCGTGGTCAAGCTGCTGCGCTCAGGCCGCGTGACCTTGAAGCGCCTGATGCAGATGGGCAAGGTGGTCGATACACCAGCGCGCCCGTGGCTGTGACGCCCCACTCCTTTCTCAAACTCCATTCAATCAAACGAGTCCGACATGGCCACTTCAGTTGTTCGCTTCACATTGCCAGGCCAACCAGAGCAGGCCCATTGGGGTGTGCTGTTTGCACGGCGCATTGCCCCGCTCGCAGGTACCTATGCCACCACGGCAGACTTTGTCAGACGAGGACAGGCCGAGGCACGCGCCATGACGGCCGCCAACGCCACCATCAGTTTCGACGAGGTCAAGATCCTGTCGCCCGTCACGACAAACCAGCAGTTTCTTTGCCAGGGCGCCAACTACGGCAGCCATGTGCGCGAGTCCGGCAAGGATCCCTCCGACATGCCCTTCAACACTTTCTTCACCAAGGCATCGTCATCACTCACGGGGCCTTACGACGATGTGGTTCGCCCAGCTCACGTCAAGTTGCTGGACTACGAGATCGAACTGGGTCTGGTAGTGGGCCGTGACCTGACATCGGCGGTCCAGGTCAAGCCGGACCGGCTGCACGAGGTGCTGGCGGGCATCACCATCGTCAACGATGTGTCTGCCCGCGACGTGCAGCTGCCCCAAGGCCAGTTCTACAAGGGCAAGAGCTATCGGACGTTCGGGCCTGCAGGCCCCGTGCTGCTCTTGCTGGAACAAGCCGAGTGGCTGCGTTGGCCCGATTTGCACATGCAGTTGAGCGTCAATGGCCAGGTTCGCCAGGAAGACTACTGCCGCGACATGCTGTACAAGCCGCACCAGACCGTGAGCGAGTTCTCGGCGCTGCAAGACCTCCAGGCAGGCGACCTGATTGCGACCGGCACCCCAGCCGGTTGTGCAGCCAAAGCCCCCGGCAAGTTGTCCATGTTTGTGGGTAACCGCATCTTGTCCGAGCCGACCAAGTGGAAGATGTTCGTCAAGGGTGGCCTGCGCAATCAGCTCTACCTGCAGCCCAACGATGTGATGAACCTGAGCATCCGCACGGATGACGGTGCATTGGATCTGGGCCAGCAACGCAATGTGGTCGTTTCCGCATGAGCACGGCGCAAGAATTGCTGTGCCTTGCCCCTGGCAGCCCTGCCCGGTTTGCAGTTCGACCACGCGAGTTACCCGCACCAGGTCGAGAGCAGGTGCTGGTGCGTGTCGAGGCCACGTCGGTCAACCCCATTGATGCCAAGCGCTCGACCGGCTATGGGCGGCGCCTCCTGGCCTTCAAAGGCGCTGCAAGTTTTCCAAGGGCCTTGGGCAATGACGTGGCAGGGGTTGTCCAATCTGTCGGTCCTGGCGTCACCACCTGGAAGCCAGGCGACCGCGTGTTCGGCCTCTTGCCCACCGGCCCCCAGGGCGCCCATGCCAGCCATGTTCTGGCCCAGGCCAAGCACCTGCGCGCATCACCCGCCAACCTCACCGCGCAAGAGCTTGCCGCCCTGCCCTACACCTTCACCACGCTCTGGCTGGCGCTTCAAAGCGTGGGGCTTGATCAGCACAACGCCAAGGGCAAAGAGGTGCTGGTTCATGGCGCCTCCGGCGGCCTGGGGCAACTGGCCTTGCAGCTTTTAAGCCGATGGGATGCGCGGGTCACGGCCGTGTGCAGTACCAAGCACGTGCAGACCTGCAGGAACCTGGGCGCCGCCGTGGTCGTGGACAGAACGCGCCGTGCATTGCCAACACTGGGAACGGGCTACGACGTCAGCCTCAACTTCGCAGTCTGGCAGGACGAAGCGACTTTGATCAGCCGCCTCAGACCAGGCGCCATGGGCCACGCCACCACCGTGCACCCGCTGCTGGACACCATGGATGTCCACGGCTGGATCAAGGGCGGGTGGAAGGTGTACCGGGCATGGTCCGCCATGAAGGCCCTGGTCACGGCCCAAGCTGGCCGAGGCACCCGCTATGCCTGGATCATTTTCCAACCCAGTGCTGAAGCCCTGGACGCCTTGCACGGGCTGCTGGTCTCCAACATCGGCCTGCAATTGCCCATTGGCCTGAGCGTCCCCCTGGCCCAAGGCCAGCAAGCCTTTGCACACGTTGCGCAGCAACGCCCAGGCCGCGCCATCCTCATCCCCGCTTGACCGTGGACCGGAACACACATGTCTTACCTACCTTCTGAAGTTGATGTCCTGATCGTTGGCATGGGGCCCGTCGGGGCGGCTCTGGCGCAATTGCTGAGCCGTTACGGCACCAAGACGCTGGTGATCGACAAAGCCACGAGCATCTTCCTGGCGCCACGCGCCATCGCGCTGGACAACGAAGCCCTTCGAGTGCTGCAAATGTGCGGCCTGGAAGAGGACGCATTCGACAAGGTGGCCATCCCGGAGGTCCGCATGCGGTCCCCGCTGTTTGGCCAGTACAGCCGAGCGGTCACGGCCGGCTCGGTCGATGGGCACCCCAAACTGGTCACCTTCTACCAGCCCCAGTTGGAGCAGGTGCTGCGCGACCGCTTGAAGGACAGCCGCCACGTGACCACCGCACTGGGCGTGTCGCTGATCTCGCTGAGCCAGGATGCCGATCAGGTCACCGCTGAACTGCAAACCGAGGATGGGCAGTCGCATCAGGTCCAAGCGCGTTACGTGGTGGGCGCGGATGGCGCCAACTCACTGGTTCGCCGCATCCTGGGGCAGGAGTTCAAGGGCAAGACCTTTGCCGAGGATTGGCTGGTGGTCGACGCCAAGCAATCGCCCACCCCCATTGACCACGTCGAGTTCATCTGTGATCCACACCGCCCCACCCCGCACATGGTGGCACCGGGGGGCCGCCAACGTTGGGAGTTCAAACTGAGGGTGGGAGAGACTCGAGAGCAGATGGAGCACCCGGACATGGTCAAACGACTGCTTCAGCCTTGGACCCAGGGCAAGGACATCGAGATCGAGCGGGTGGCGGTCTACCGTTTCCATGCGCGGGTCGCCGAGAAGTTCAAGGTTGGGCGTGTTCTCCTGGCCGGAGACGCGGCCCACATCACGCCACCGTTTGTGGGCCAAGGCCTGGTGTCCGGCCTGCGCGATGTGGCCAACCTGGCCTGGAAGCTGGCATGGGTCTGCCATGGTCGGGCCTCCCCCAGCCTGCTGGACACCTATGACCAGGAGCGGCGCCCGCATGCCAAGGCCATGATCGACCTGGCCAAGATGATGGGGCGGCTGGTCATGCCCAGCAACCATGCAACGGCATTCCTCACGCACGGCATGATGAGCATGATGACCCGCATCCCCAGGCTGAAGCGCTTGTTCGAGAACCTGGAAATCAAACCACCCAACCACTTCCGCGTGGGCTGCTTCGTCAAGCCTTTGCGAGGCGCCAGTTTGCGCCGTGGTGCGCAAATGCCGCAGGTGTGGCTCAAGCCTGGGGCTGGCGGCGAGGTGGTTCTCAGCGACGACGTCCTGGGCACTGGGCTGGCCATGGTGGGTTTTGGGGTTGATCCATCGGCGGGTCTCGCGCCGGCCTTTACCCAGGCTTGGACTTCACGCGGCGGCCAGTTCATCCAGATCAACCCCCGCGGCCAAATGGCGAGAACCTCCACGCAGAGCGTGTGGGAGGACTTCGGTGGGTGCTTGATGCCGTCAGTGGTGCCGGTTGGCTGGCTGGCCATCGTCAGGCCAGACAAGGTCGTGATGCACGACGGGCCTTGCACGGATGCCGTGACCCTGCTCAAGCAGGCGATGAGCATGCACGACTGCCTGAGCGCGAAAGGACTCACGCCAGGCTTGTCTCACACCTGATCAACGGCGCAACGAGCTTGGCGCGTTGACATGCGCCTCGTCGGAAACGCCGATGCCCAGCCGGTCGACCAGCTCACCACCCAGCCAGGCGGTCAACATCGACAGGGCCAGGCCCGCGATGGCCATGGCGGTGGCCCCCGTGGTGATGTGGATCTCCGAGTCTCGGCGCGTCAGCCAGCTGCCCACGAAGAGCAAGAGCACCAGCACATTGCCGCCGCCGTGAAGCGCGCCCACGGTTTTGGCACGTGTGCCCTTGGGAATGGCCAGCCAGTCGATCAAACCGAAAGGGGCGGCCACCAGGCCCGTGACGATGCCGCCGGCCATGGTCCAGTAGGCCACCTCGGCCATGATTGGCATGTCGGCCATGCGGTAGATCAGGTCGAAGACCACCGACGCGCCCAGCAAACCAAGCGGAAAGACAACCAGCATTTGGTGGATGGGGTGGCCCATCAATTTGGCTTTTGATTCCATGATGACTCCTGCGTGATTGATGAATGGATTGGGTGCTTCAGTGGTGCTTGGCCGATCCGGGCTCGGCCATCTTGCGGTGTTGTTCCGCCAGCACCGATGACGGCGTGACGCCGGCCATGGCCACCTGCAGCTTGTTCTTCAAGCCCGCGACCACGTCGCCCTCGCCGGCCATCATGGCGTCGAAACCCGTGCGCGCCACATCGGCCGGATCGTCCTTCTTGCCTTGCCCGATCTCGGTGTCCAGCAGGCCGGCACGCGCAAAGAAGTTCGTGTCGGTGGGCCCAGGCATGAGGCAGGTCACCGACACGCCGGTGTCCTTCAATTCATTGCGCAAAGCCCACGAGAAGGAGTCGATGAAGGCCTTGCTGCCGTTGTAGACGGCCTGGAAGGCCCCTGGCAGGAAGCCGGCGATGGAGCCGGTGATCAGGATCCGGCCCTGGCCTCGCGTTCGCATCTCCCTTGCAACTTTCTGCAAAAGGTACAAGGTGCCGATGATGTTGGTGTCGATGACCTTGCGCACGTCGTCAAAGTCCTGGTCCAGAAAGCCCTGTCCAAGGCCTTGGCCGGCGTTGGCCAGCAAGGCCTCGATGGGCCGGCCTTCGGCGGCCGCCAGCAGGTCGTCGACCCCTCGGCGGGTGTCCAGGTTGACCTGGACGGACCGCACATGGGTGCCCAGCCTGGACAGCTCTTGGGCGGCCTGGTGGACCTCAGGCAAGTCGGCTGCGATCAGCAAGTCAAAGCCAGACTCCGCACAACAACGCGCGAGGTGAAAGCCAATGCCCGACGAAGCCCCAGTGACCAGGGCCAGCGGCTGGGATGAATTGGGAGCGGATGCGGATGCCATGGGTTTCTCCTTTCGGATCGGTTGGTCATCAGGCCACCAGCTCTGGCTCACGCGCCAGCTCGGTGCCCGGTGTCCAGCGGTAGGTGGCCGACACCGTTTCCGAGGGCGAACCTTCGGCGTTCATCTGCGCGCGGTAGGCCAGCGAACTCTCGCCCTCCTGCTGCTCGTTGACGAACTCGGTGCCATTCTTGCGAAGCTGGGTCTCCTTGGCGATCACCTCGCGCAGATACCCGCGGTGGCTTTCGAAGGCGATGCCCGGCGGCAGGGTGCCATCGCCCAGCACCTCGGCGGGATCGCGCCGCTCGTGGGTCTTGAACAGCTCGATGACGGCGCTCAGGTGGCCCAGCTCATAGTCCAGGAAGCGCTCCCAGATGGCGCGGATGCGGGGATGATCTTCCTGCTCGAGGCAGGCGGCGTAATTCCACACCTCACACGCTTCTTGCAGCAAAAGCTTCTCCAGCAAGCTCTCATCGGGGTTGATCATGCTGCCGTAGTGGGTGATGTGCTGCGACTCGACCGAGGCGATCTCGGCATAGAGCTGGCGCGCCATCGGGTCCGAGAACAGTGGCCCGATGTTCATGTAGTAATCGTGGGTCTGGTACTCACCGCCAGTCAAGGTGATGGCATGGAGCTTGGTGGCCAGCGAAGCATCCAGGGGATAGGGTTCCAGCAGGTCGTGTTCAGGGGCACGGTGGTGAACCATGGTGGGCCGCGCCGGCACGATGTCGGTGTAGCCCTGGGTGATGTTGTTGGCGTCCTTGCCCTCCAGCCGGTCCAGCAAGGCGCTGTAGCGGTACAGGTGGTCAAAGTCTTCCAACAGGGCGTAGCGGTAACCCTGCGCCAGGTAAGGATCACTTTCCAGCTTGGCCACCGAGGCGGTCACCTCGATGGCGGTCTGCTCGTAGCCAATGGTGGTTTCAATGGGCGAATGGTCAGCGCCGATGAGCCAGTTGATCAAGGTGGCCTGGTGTTGCTCAGCGCGCATCAGCTGGGCGATGGGCCGGCGCAGCGGGCCATTCATGCGCAGGATCACCTGCTTGACGCGCAGAGAGTCGAGCTCCACGCCATTCATGAGGATGGTGCGCACACGGGTGAAGGCATCGTCATCCAGCTTGCTGATGGGCTTTTGCACCAGGTCCTTCCAGGTGAAGTTCTGGCGTTCCAAGGGGGTGCCTCGGTCGGTGAGGAGGTTGATGGTCATGGTGGTTCCTTGCTGTGCAGTTTTGGCAAACGGGGTTCAGACGGCTTCGGCTGGCTTGGCGGTGGTCGTCACCAGCGAGGTGAGCCAGGTCTTGATGACATGAAGGTGCCGTTGCTCGTCAACCAAGGCCGATTCAAAGCGGCGCACCAGATCGGTTTCGCCAGCGTCTTCCGCCAAGCTGATCAACAGTTCCCACCCGGCGTTGTCCGTCAACTCGGCGGTCATCATCGCGGTGAGGCACTGGGCCAGCGTGGTCCGCGGATCGTTGAGGACCTGCATGATGCCCATCGAGGCCACGGCAGTCACGTCGGCAGAGGGGGTCTGCGAGGTGGGGTCGCCACCCATCTGGATCACGGCCTGGGTCAGCATCTTGAAATGCGCCAGCTCTTCCGCACGGATGCTCATCAGGGTATTCAGGGGCACCTCGGCCGGCGCGCCGGCGGCCTGAACCCAAGGTGGCGCGGGCAGCAAGGGGTCGTCGCCCAACTCCAGCGTGGCCTTGTACTTGGCGATCAATGCGTCGTACAGGCGTGTGCCGGCACGCTCGAAGGCGATGCGCTCGCCCAGCTTGTCCAGCAGCACGGTGGGCTCACCGCCTTTCAGCTTGGCCATGCCGCTCTTGATGTAGCCCTTGGCAGAGCTGGGTGCCGGAACCGAGCCCACGGCCTCCGACTCGCTGATGAATGCCATCTTCTGAATTTGCAAGCTGGACGTGTCGATGACCTGCATTGGGCTCAAGTCATCGGCCGCGTCGTTCATGGCTTGCAGCGCAGCTGGCGACATGGCGGCGCCGGTTCGGTTGTGTCCCAGGGTGGTTGGTTGCATGCTCGGATCTCCTGATTGGCTGATGAGGAAAGCATCGTCAGAAACCGGCAAGAGATATGCCTGCGCACAGCCTTTCAATCGGCCCGATGGCAGTTGCGCTGTTGCCCCATCCGCTGCACGAATTGCTGCAGCATTTGCACCTTGTGGAAATCGCTTGCCTTCAGTGGCTGCAGGCTAGAACGGCCAGCTTCGCCATTGAGGATCCTCAAGCGCTCGCAGCACACCAGGGCGAGTGCAGGTCCATCTCGCGGTAGTAGAAGTAAGCGTCGCCGGCAAGGCGCGTGAGGACGATGTGGCGAACATCACTGGCCTGGTAGCCCAGCCTCTGCACCTGCCGAATTGCTGTCATCTCTTCCCGAAAGGCCGGGCTGAGCAAGCTCAGGAAAAAGCCACTCAAACGCCCCCTCGGGTTGCGCACGTCGTTCAAGCCGAAGCCGGTGTCTACCAGCACCAGGCCCTGGCTGGTTTCGAGCAGCAAGCAATGGCAGCACAACTCACCACGCTGCATCGCCGATGGTGAGCGCCCGTCCATGAGCCGGCCGCCCAAGGGTCAAGTCGATATGCAGTTCAGGTGGTGAATTCGCACTGTAGGCACCCCTGCCAGCTCTCGATGGCTTGAGATTCACCCTGCTCCATGAGTTCGATCACACGCTCTGGCGAGTAGTCGAACTGGCCAGACACAGCGTCATGGGGAAGCGCTGCACGGCGTATGTCCAGCACGTGAGTGAAGCCATGACCTGCGCGCGCCTCTTCGTCCAGTTTCCCTTGAAGCAACAGGTCCATCGCACGGTAAGCCACCTCCAGCCCGGAAGCGGGCAAGCGGCTCAACTCCTGGCTCATCTGGTCAACGGTGATTAGCAAGGTCGGCGCCTCCTCCATGGGGGCAGGAGGCAGCCTGCCGGTTGCCGACAGTCGCTCAAGCATCAAAGGCAAGGCGGACTGTCGGGTCATGTCGCCATCCCAATGCAGGCGGCCACCGATGGAGACTGGCTCGAAGAGCAAAGGAATCGCCGAGCTCGCGGCCAGGTGATCCACGCCAATCGCATCCTGATCGCTGTCAAACAGCTTCAGTTGGCCACTCATGACATCCACCGCGGCGACCGCCAGCAGTGGCTGACCAGGGCGAGACGTCGGCAAAGTACCCAGCTCTTCACTCAGCAGACGCCACATGGCGCTGCGGTCCATGAGCGGCTTGTGCAACCGGTCCAGGCCCGCGATCGGATTCCAATGCGGGTACTGAGCACGGTAAAGACCCGGGCTACCCAGGAGAAGCCCGGTCAAAACCCCATTCCAGCTTTGCAGATCCCGACCTTGCCCAAACCAGGCGGCAAAGGGCATCGACGGTGTCGCAATGCGTTGGCGCCAAACACGGTCGAGTGCGCGCGCGCTGGCCATGAGATCGTGGCCATGGCGCGCCACGAAAGCGGCGTTGATGGCACCAATCGATGCGCCACCCACCCCCACCAATGTCGCACCGGCCTCTTGCAGCAAGGGGGCCAGCGCCTTCCACACACCACAGGCAAAGGCACCCAAGGCGCCCCCACCTCCCAGCATCATCACGACTTTCAGATTGGACATGTGACCTCGCCATTGCGCTTGAACAAACCGTGGCGCAAAAACGGCAAGTGGCATGCCTGGCGAGGAACGGGTTGGCGGACGCGGTATTGCATTGGCGGAAAAGATCAACCCAACTTTTATAGGATCGACGGATCCTCACTGCCATCGCCGAAAATACTGCCATGGCCACTTCAGCCGCCATCATCAAAAGCTTGACCTTCCCTATTCAATACCTGGAGGTGGGAGAGTCGCTCGCGCGCGAGATGAATCAGGATGTCGATGCCTTCTTCAGGCATTGCGGCATCGATTTACCTCGGCCGTTCATGCCCTGGCAAACCATGAACGGCCGCCAGATGCAGTTGGCACTGGCGCACTTTCTCCGCGCGTGTCCGCCTGGAACACCGCCGCTGGTGAAGTTCATGGCGCACTTCCCATTGACGGCGCACGGGCCGATCGGGCTGCTGGCCATCACGTCGGCCACGCTGGGGGAGGCACTTCAGGGCGCCCTGACATACGCCTCGTTGGTGATGCCCGCCTACGTCATGCGCCGGCAAGACTTGGGTGACGAGGTGCACATGATCATCGAGCCGAAGTACCAGTTTGGCGAGGTCCATGACCTGTTCACCGAAACCGTGGTGGCCGCACCGCTGAAGATCGTGCCTTTCCTGACGCGCCCGGTTTCTGGTTTGGTGGTTAACCTGACGCACAGCCCCCTCGGTGATCCGGCCGCTTACGAAGCCGCATTCGGCTTCAAGTTCGTTTTCAACGCGAAGCAGAACAAGCTGGTCTTTTCCAAGCAGGACTTGAACATCCCCTTGATTGCACCGAGCCGCGCATCGCACATGCTGATGAAAGCCACCTTGGAGCAGCAAAGCCAAAGCCGCACCGACGTCACGCCCATCACGCAAGAGGTGCGGCGGCGCCTGCAAGCCGCCCTCAGGCAAAACCAGGTCATGGATGTCGAAGCCTTGGTGAAAGACTTGGCGCTGTCGGCCCGAACCCTGAGCCGGCGACTCAAGGATGAAGGCACCAGCTTCCCGCAACTGAGGGCCGAAGTGGGGGTCGAGTTTGCCGAGATCCTGCTGCTGGAAACCGACAAATCCATCACCCAGATCAGCCAGGCCGCCGGGTTTTCTGATGCCGCCGCCTTCACCCGAGCCTTCAAACGCGTGACCGGCCAGACCCCATCGCAGCGGCGCTCTGGCCAGACTCCAGCCCCTTCTACTTCAAGCCACCATGAGCCATGAGTAAGCCATCGCATGGTCACAAACATGAAGCAATTTGACGTCGTCATTTTTGGCGCCACGAGTTTCGTGGGCAAGCTGGTCGTGCAGCATCTCTTGGAGGTCTACGGCGTGGGCCGCTCAGTCTCCTGGGCGATTGCGGGGCGTTCACAAGCCAAGCTCGCTGCGTTGAGAGACGACATCACGCCATCGGCCAAAGATGTCCCCATCATCATTGCCGACGCAGATCACCTTGACCAGCTCAAGCGCCTGTGCGCGCAAGCTAAGGTGGTCATCACCACGGCCGGCCCTTTCGCGCTGTATGGCGAGAAGCTGATCCAGGCCTGCGCCGAAACAGGCACCGACTACTGCGACATCACCGGTGAGACCTTGTGGGTGGCCGAGATGATCAAGCGCTACGAGAAAACAGCGCAGCAGACGGGTGCCAGGCTGGTCAACTTCTGCGGCTTTGACTCGATCCCTTCTGACATGGGCGTTCATTTTCTGCAGAACGAATCTCTGCGCCGCTTCAACGCCCCTTGCACCCAAGTGAGGATGCGCGTGTTCCATGCGCGGGGCAATCCGCCGGGGGGCACTTACGCCACGGCGATTGACTTCATCGGCAAAGCGGCCAAAGACAAAGACTTTCGCGATGCGCTTGCAGACCCGTATCTGCTGTGCCCACCCGGCCATGGCTTCAGTGAAGTCCAGAACGAAGCCTACCTGCCCATGCACGACAAGGACTTCAAACAGTGGACGGCCGCTTTTGTGATGGCCGGTGTCAACACCCGGGTGGTGCACCGAAGCAATGCCTTGTCAGGCCAACGCTATGGCGCCAAGTTCAAATACGAAGAAGCCATTCTGGTGGGGCGCACGGTGTTCGGCCTCATTGGCGCCTATGTGGTGACAGGGGTCATGCTCACCTTCGTCGCGCTGGCCGCCGCCCCCTGGACACGGCGCTTGCTGCAGCGCTTCCTGGTGCCCAAGCCGGGCCAGGGCTCCAATCTCAAATCACTCCAGAAATGCACCTTTGACCTGCGCCTGACGGGCGAGACCGACCAAGGGCAGACAGTCCGCGTTCGACTTGCTGGCAAGGGTGATCCGGCCTGCTACGCCACCTCACGCATGCTAGCTGAAGCAGGCATCTGCCTGGCTCAGGAGATCAGCAAGACTGACAAGCCCGGCGGCTTCTGGACCACCGCCAGCATTTTCTCCGACAAGCTGATCCAGCGCCTGCACAACCATGGGCAAATGAAGTTCGCGGTTGACGAGCAGCCCACCTGAAGCTGCCCGCCCCAGGGAAAACACCTCTTCGCTAGCCAAAATAGAATGCGTACATTTGTACTCATTCTATTAAAAGGGCGTGAGATGAAGAAGACACTGCTGCTGGGGCTTATCGTCGCTTGCCAGGCCCAGGCTCAAACCCTGCCGCCCGCGCTGTTCCTGCCCGAGTTGGTGTTGCCGCGCGAGGTGGTGGACGAAACCACCTTCCCGGTGACCCTGCCCACCGCTGCGCCCAAAGCGCCAATCTCTGGCTTGCGCTACACCTACGAGGGCGTGAGCAAAAGCCTGACGGAGTACCAAAGCGATGCCAAGGTCCGCGCCATGCTGGTGATCAAAGACGGCAAAATCGTGTACGAGTACAACAAGTTCCCGTACAGCAAAACCTCGCAACACCAGTCGTGGTCCATGGCCAAGCAAATGCTCTCGGCCCTGGTGGGCATCGCCATCGACGAAGGCACCATCCGCTCGGTGAACGACAGGATGGATGCCTACGAGCCCGCACTGGCCGTCAATGGCTTTGCCGGCGTGACCTTCAAGCAGGCTTTGCAAATGTCATCGGGCGTCGCCTACAACGAAGAGGCCGATCGCTTCAAGCTCTTTCTGGACACCATCACCGATTACTACACCCTGGGCGGCTCGGGCTACGGCTTGCGAGAGAAAACGACGGACGCCGCCTTGACGCAGGCCTATGCACCCGGCAGCAAATACCAATACGCCAGCATCAACTCCCAAGCCATCGCGATGGCGCTGGAGAAAGCCGTCGGGATGCCCTACCAGCGCTACCTGGAGCTCAAGCTTTGGAAGCCCATGCGCACGGCCAACAGCGCCAAGGTGCTCGTTGACCGAGGCGGTGATACCTTCACCTTCTGCTGCCTTTACGCGACCACACGCAGCTACGCGATGTTCGGCCTTCTGTACGCACAAGAGGGGCGCCTGCATGGCCGGCAGATCGTGTCAAGCGACTGGGTTCGCCGCTCCACCACCTTTGCCGGTGATCCCACCAATTGGCACGCCGTGCCTGTCAATGGCAACAAGTTGGGCCTTTATGGATTCGGCTACCACTGGTGGGCGCTGGAAGGCGAGCGCAATGACTTCTCTGCTTTGGGCGTCTTTGGCCAGGCCATCCATGTGCTGCCCAAGCAGAACACCGTCATCGTGCGCATCAGCGGTGACTTCGAAACGGTTGGCGCCCACATCGAAGAAAACGTGATCATGGGCCGCGCGCTGGCAGACTACCTGGACTGAGGGGGTGGCGCGAGCGCGCCGCCAATGATCCAGGCGAAGGACAACTGGGCCCGCACCAGGATGTCCTCGCGCTGATCAGGCTGCTCGATGTGTTCGATGCACAGCCGAAAGCTCTGGTCGATCACCATCTCCAAGGCCCAGTCCATGCGGGGGGGCAGCTTGCTTGGCAGGTGGCCCAGCGCGCCCAATTCCGAGAGCATGTCCTGGCGAATCGCCTGCAAATTCTTTTCCAAAGCCGCCCTGGCGGGACCTGGCGGGCCCACACGTTGGCGCATGGACAAAAGGAAGACATCGCGGTGCACCAGCGCAAAGTCCAGCAACCAAGACACGACTGTTTTGGCGGGCGTCTCACCGGGGGGCACCGTCTTGCGCGCCTGCCTCAAGCCCTCGCGCAACTCCTGGCTGAAGTCCTCCATCAGCTCAGGGATCATTTCATCGACATTGCTGAAATGCCGGTAAAGCGAGTTGTGGCCCAGGCCAGCTTCCTTGGCCAACTCTCGCAGGCTAAAGCGCGTGTGCCCTTCTCTGGCGGCCAGGCGCGTCACCGCCTCCAGAAGCTTGCGCCGGCCTTGGCCATATTCGCTTTTGAACGATGAGACCGCAGGCGTGGTGGCCGAAGCCTTGGGGATCTTTTTGCGGGTGGGTGGGCTGTCAGACATGCCGCAAAAGCCTCACTCCCACTCGATCATTTCCAGCGCCTTGAAAGCCGCATGAACACTAGGTTTTTGACGTTCCAAGATTTCTTTCTACCGTCATTTCTACCGACGCTGGCGGCGTGGTGATTGCAACGATGGTTGCCGGTCAGCCGACAGCCACAACGCGGTTTCTAGTGTACACGGCGAGCCAGAACATGTGCCTTGATTGAACCCACGGGTTCCTCGTGATCGCCAGGACCGAATCGCCACAGGGACGGCTCATAACCGCTTGAGTGCGCCAAACGCCGTGCTCGCGTTGATGGCGCTTAATGAACGCGTACGTCACTCTGCCTGTTTGGCATAGTACGTCGCGTCTTTTTCTAGGATGTCGCGCTCCTCGGTCACCCGTTTGGAGTTCGGCTTCAGGCGCCGAAGTAATTGCCTTGCGCTTCGTCTGGATTCTTTACCGTCACCTTGGGCTCATTGAACCGGTCTGATCAACAGCGACCAGAAGAACTCGGCCCCCCTTCTGGGAACAACGACGACTCACCATTGCCCATCTCGAATTGAGTACCAGCCGCTGGCTCAAAGTCTGGGGCTGGATGTGCCAGGCCTGTTTGAACGCTTCGAACTGCCACTGGCCGCCCTGCACGACCCGGACCGGCTGATCTCCTATTCGGCCTTTATCAACCTGCTGGAAGAGTCCACGCTGCTTGGCCACTGCCCGGATTTCGGTCTGCGCCTTGCGCATGCCCAGGGCATTGGCATTCTCGGCGCGATTGCCGTGCTGTTGCGCCAGGCGCGCAATGTCAGCGAAGCCATCGAGCTGGGTGTGCGCTACCTGTTCGTGCACAGCCCGGCACTGCGCCTGCAAGTACAAGCCGATGCCCAGCAGCCGGAAAGGATCAACCTGCTGCTGGACATCCGCCGGGTAAATCTGGCTGCCCGCCCACAAGTCGCCAGCCTCTCGCTGAGCATTCTCTGCCAGTGCCTGCGGCAACTGAGCGCCGACCGCGTCCAACCGCTGCGGGTCAGCCTACCGCAGTCGCAACCGGAAGATGCCACCGCCTATCTGCGCGCCTACGGCTGTGAGGTGCGATTCATGGCGCCCAACGCCAGTGTGCAGCTGCTGGCCAGCGACCTGGAGGTGGTCGGGGCCGAACAAGACCCGCAGGCTAAAAAACTCGCTCTGGACTACCGGCAGCGCTATGCCAATCCTGCGCCTGGACGCCTGCGCGATCAGGTGAAGCGCCTGGCCGGCAGCCTGCTCGGCAGCGGGAGCAGTTCCAGGCACTGATCAGTCTGCCCGATGGCCCAGACCTCATCCAGATCACCCACATTCTCGGCTACGCTGAGGCCTCGGGCTGTCGCGCAGCTGCAAGCGCTGGTTCGGCGTCAGTCCCAAGGCCATGCGCGAGCGCCTTGGTTTCGACTAAGCAGGCCAGGCACCGCTGTATCGATGATTGACCATGTGGGAATGGGAATGAAAAATTTTTTTGCGCTCCTTGCAGTGCTTATGGTCGCCATCATCTCGGTGGGATGCTCAGGCGTGCTCCGGCCCGACGTCGACCCATCAGCTCCAGGGCTGGCCTACCGACAGGATGAGGTTGCCGGGCCTGGCCTGTCCGTGGTGTTCTTCGGCACAAGCACCGTGCTCATTTCTGACGGCAAGAACGCCATCATGACGGACGGCTTCCTGTCTCGTCCTTCCTGGTTGCAACTGATCTTCGCCAGGTTGCAGTCCAACCATGATGAGATCGATTTCGCGCTCCGCCAGGCCAAGGTCGAGAAGGTGGACGCGATCCTGGTGGCGCACTCGCATCATGATCACGCCATGGACTCGGGGCTGGTCGCCCAGAAAACCGGGGCGATCGTGTACGGGTCGGCGTCGACGCTCAACATCGCGCGAGGCCAGAAGACGCCGGAAACCCAATTGCGCCTGATCAAGACCGGCCAGCCTTTGCTCGCAGGCGGCTTCAAGATCACCGCTTTTGAAACCCCGCATTCACCCGAGCCCATCAACGTGGGCGACATCGACCACCCCCTGGATGGTCCGGCAAGGCTGTCGGCTTACAAGTTGGGGGCCAACTTCTCGTTTCTGCTTGAGCATCGGCTGGGCAATGTGCTGATCGTGCCCAGTGCCAACTACAAGCCGCATGCCTTCGATGGTGTCCATGCACAAGTGGTCATGCTGGGCATGGGCTTGCTGGGCAAGCAATCCGCCGAGTTCACCGAGCGTTACTGGGATGAGGTGGTGCGCAAGACGGGCGCCAAGCTGGTGCTTCCAGTCCATTGGGACGATTTTGCGCGCTCCTTGCGCGAACCGCTTGTCCCCTTGCCGCGCTTCATGGACAACATGGCCGTGGCCCTTGAACGGCTGGAGGCTTTGGCGAAGCGAGATGGTGTGACGATCCGCTTCTTGCCGGCCCTGCAGGCTGTCACGTTGCCGGTGGGCAATGGTTCGAAGGACTAGCTGAAGGCGCACAACGCTGGGAAGCGTCCGCAGGATGACCGCACGTGTGGGGGCGGCGCAGCTCAAGTGGAGAGCTGGGGCCTCACAAGCCGCGCACCTCAGCGCGGCGCCGGCATCTGCACCGCTTGGAACTGGGACAGCATTCGGACTTCCACACCATCTGCCGCCGCAAGCTCTCCTATCGCTGCGAGTGCCTCCTTGACCTTGTCGAAGAGTGGTCCAGTTGGCCTGAGGGGCCTATCGAGCGAAACGGTGAAGTCATCCCAATGCACCGGGACAACGATCTTTGCCCCTGTTGTCTGGACCACCTCCTGCCAATAGTCCCTGATGAAGGCATCCGACTGTTTGCCCAACAGACCTATGCCCAGGAAAACCACGTCGGCACGAATGCCGGAGTACATGCCTGGCCTGTAGTTGGCGCTTGCATGGACCAAAACGCGGCCTTGGGGGTGTTCAATGAGGTACGAAAAATTTCCGCCCTCCTTGTACTTGACGATCCCTGATGGCGTCTTCAGCGGCGAAGTGATCTCGCCCGGAAAGACTGGCTTCGCAGAGTGCGGCGATGAGATGATATGGACCTTGAATTTGCCAAGCTCGATGGTCTCGCCTCCCACAACGGTCTTGGTCCGGTTAGCCGGCAGACCGCTTCCAACCGCGATGTTCGCTACGGACCTGGTGCCGATCACGATGGCACCGGTCTTCTTTGCCACCACGCCGGCATCCATGGCATGGTCGTGATGCGAGTGGACCACCAACAGAGCGTCGAGTGAGGTGATTTTCCCAGCGGCCAAGGCTCTGTTGATGCGACTTTCGTTCGGCGAAACACCCAGCACCAGGCGGAGGTAGTCAGGACGGGAGAAGAAGCCATCGGTCATCACGGTATGTTCACCGTCAGACACTGAAACTGTCGAGACGCCGAAGAACTGTGCGCTCAACTGAGCTTGTGCAAGGCATGCCGATGCGCCAACCGCAAGTGACATCGCAATGACTACGGACATGGCACGCTTCATGTGCGTGCGGAGTAGTAAGCTTTGACTTAAAGAAACGTCTTTCATGAGGGGCCCTGGTATTTGATGGGTATAACGATGCAGGCCTCATTCAACGCAAGAGCCTGATGCCCAAAAAGGTTAGAGACCTCGATCGACGAGTTATGTCGGCTTACCTACAAACTGGGGGTAACTCTGCCCATCAATACCCCCTGGCAACCCTGGCTCTGCGGTTTACCCTCTCCGGTTAAACACTGAAAAAGTTAACCCGACTTGCACCTCATAGGCGTCCGGCATAGGACTGTTGACATCCCGCCAACGTCGTGACGTCAGGCCAAAGCAGGCATCAACAAATAGCCGTTTGCCTGCATCGGGTTCATACCAAGACACCTCAGGCCCCGCCTCCGTGCTATTTGTTTCTGTGAGGGGAAATGACAATCCCCTGCGTGATCGGGACAAGCATCACGCCAGCCTCCTGGGACATTCTGACCACCAGTTCAGAAAACCCAGGAGAACCTAAATGCGCAAGCCAAGGCGTACTGCCCTCATCTCTTCACTGCTGCTGGCTGTCTTCACGAGCGCAGGCCTGGCCCAAACCGCGGCCCCCATCGTCAGTACCAGCCACGGCGCTGTCTCCGGGGTGCTTTCGCAGAGCGTGAGGCAGTACCTCGGGATCCCTTTCGCAGCCCCGCCAGTCGGTAACCTGCGCTGGCAGCCACCCCAGCCACCGGTTCCGTGGCCTGGCATTCGGGATGGCTCGGTGCCCAGCAAGCGGTGCGCACAGCCAAAGACCAGCTTCGGGGCGGAGTCGCTGACGGAGGATTGCCTCTACCTGAACGTCCATGTGCCGAGCGACATCGGGTCCAGGCGGCTTCCCGTGATGGTCTGGATCCATGGCGGCGCGTTCATTTCGGGGGCGGCGCCAGATTACGACATGCGCACGCTGGCCTCGAAGGCCCAAGCGGTGGTGGTCTCGGTCAATTACCGCCTCGGGCCGTTCGGCTTCTTCCGCACTCCTGAACTCGCCGCGCAAAGTGCACCTGTCAACTTCGGCCTGCAGGACCAGCAAGCCGCGCTGCGCTGGGTGCGTGACGACATCGAGCGCTTTGGCGGCGACCCGGGCAACGTCACGATTTTTGGCGAGTCGGCGGGCGGCATCAGCACCTGCTTGCATCTGGCTTCTCCGCAATCGAAGAACCTGTTTCACAAGGCCATTTCCCAAAGCGGGCCCTGCCGGCTCTCCACACAGCGCACGGCCGCTGATGTGGAAGATGCTGCCAACCAGTTGAGCACCGAGGCTGACTGTGTGCCAGGCTCCGGTCAGCTGGCCTGCCTGCGCAGCAAGAGTGCCTCAGAGATCCTGGCCGCGCAGGGCGACGAATGGGGGCTGCTGAAGAACAACTTCAAGTGGACCGCTGTGCCCGACGGCATCACGCTCCATGGCAGGCCCGATGAACTGATCCGTACAGGGCAGTTCAATCGGGTGCCCGTGCTGCTGGGCAGCAACCGGGACGAAGGCCGCCTCTTCGTGGCCACAGAACAGCACCTGACGTACTTGCTGCCTTTGGGCTTTGGGAAGTTCGATCAGGCGCTGTCGACCCTCTCTGGCGGCGACAGCCTCTTCCAGAAGAAGCTTGCCGCCACGTACACCCTGTGGAACTACCTCACGCTTGACCGCGCGTTGGGGGCTGCGCTGACCGATGGCCACTTCTCTTGCAATGTCGCGAACGACGCCAAAGCACTGGGCCAGTATGTGCCGGTCTATCAGTATGAGTTCACGGAGGCCAACACCCCTGGCGTCATCGACCCGTACATGAGCATGGGCGCTTTCCATGGTGCTGAACTGCGCTTTTTGTTCCAGGCCAAACTTCCTGGGCCAACGATCTTCTGGCCCTTGAACAGTGCCCAGCAGAAGTTGGCGGACCAAATGAGCGGGTACTGGGGCAACTTCGCGCGCAGTGCCGATCCCAATGGTGCTGACCTGCCAAAGTGGCCAAGACTTCAGCCGAGCGCCGCTTCGGCTTTGCTGTTGGACAGCAAGGGCATCTCGAACACGGGTGTCGACAAGCTCCGAGACATCCACCATTGCGACTTGTGGGCACGGCCCTGAACAAAGGGCACGCGATGGGGCCACGCACGCGGCCTCACTCGCTCGCCTGCTTCCTGGCGTACTGACCAGGGCTCATGCCCGTTCTGGTTTTGAAGGCCCGGATGAAATTGGCTGAGTTCGTGTACCCGAGCAGGTTGGCCACATCGTTCACTTGCAGATGGCCTTCCCGAAGCCATTTGCAAGCGCGCTCGTGCTGTACTTCACTGGCCAGGTCCCGGTAGCTTGCTCCTTGTGCGGCCAGATGGCGGGCCAAGGTGCTGGCCGACGTGTTGGCAATCTTGGCGAGTTCATCCAGCGTGGGGTGGTGGCCTTGCGCCTCGGTGAGCATCATCGTGATCCAGGCTTTCCAGTCGCGCTTTTCTTGCCTGAGGTGGTGAAGCAGCTGCACGTCCAAGCGCCTTGTGATGTCCGCCAGGTGCTTGGCGTCCGCCAATGGCATGGGGGTGCAAGCCACCACTTTGGCGTCGACGAGGATGCGCAAGGCAGGCAGCCCCCCTTGGCCAAAATGACAGCGTGCCATCTTGAGGCTGCCGTAGCGTTGCCGATCCGTGGGGGCCGCAGAAAAGAGGTAGACGTCGAAACTGGCCATGTGTTCTCGCAACAGGTTTTGAGCCCAGGTGTGAAAGCTCATCAGCATCAAGTCAAAGGCCAGGGTAATGACGTCGTAAGGCAACGCCTGAATGGGTTGCCAGCACACCTCATACCGCGTGCCCACCGTTCGGGTGCGCATCGAGAATTCGGGCGTGACCAGCGCGTGATAGCGGGCGCACAGGTCTAGGGCATCCTTGGCCGTGGGGCAGGTCAACAGGGCCAGTCCAAGGTCACCCAGTTGAGCCGCGCTGACCTTGGCGCCGACTCGCAAGCCGAGATCGCGCTGCCCCTGGCTGGCTTCGGTGAGCAAACGAGTGACCAGGATGACCTGGTCCGACGGCAGCAGGGAATCGATGTGGCGCAAGCTTTCGGGGCTGATGCCCGCCTCGACAAGGGGTTGTGAACAATCGATGCCTTGTTCTTCCAGGTGCTGAATCAACAGCGCAACGTAACGCGCAGGTACTTTCTGAGTTTTGCTCATGCCTTGAGTCTGCTGGTGATTGCGGTGGCTGCCGACAAAAAACGCATCGCTTGACAGCAAATGATAGTTGAGTGCAGAAAAATGACTATTGCAGATCATTGAGGGTAAACCACAATAACTGCGTCCCGACAGCGCGACGGGGCGTTAATAGAGCAGGCTTATTCGTGGCTGGGTTGAATGTCGACTCGCCTATCTACGCCTGCCCGAATATTAAGCATGGCATAAACCTCAAGGAATCAATATGAAAAAGTCAGTGATGCATTTTTGTGTGGCGGCCGCATGTGCAGTATTTAGCATTCCGGGCGCCCAGGCTGGAACGTATGCCGAAACCAAATACCCCATCGTCATGGTGCATGGCGGTGGTGGTTTCGTTAATATTGGCGGCAATATTCCATATTTTTACGGCATACCTGAGGCGCTTCGCAGCGAAGGTGCCACGGTGCTAGTGCCTGAGGTTTCATCCTTGGCGTCAACAGAAGTACGTGGCGAGCAGTTGCGGGCCTATCTGACCAATTACATGGCCATTCATCCAGAGGTGAAGCAATTCAATTTGCTGGGCCACAGTTTTGGCGCACCGACCATTCGCTATGTTGCCGCGGTCATGCCAGGGCGCATTGCTTCCGTGACAACCGTCCATGGCACGAATAACGGCAATAAATTGGCGGACACCTACACGAAAGTTGCTGGCATACCGTTGATCGGGGATGCCCTGAACGCCGCAGTGCAAACGATTGGCAACACCATTGGTACCATTGCGAATGCGCTGTCTTCAGGGGGCATCTTGCCGCAAGATTCTCTGGCCAACCTTCGTCAGATTACCACGGAAGGCGCTGCCGCTTTCAATGCGAAATTTCCGGCAGGCGTGCCCACCACGCCTTGCGGCCAAGGTGCTGCCGTCGTCAATGGCGTTCGCTATTACTCATGGAGTGGCGGTAAGGGCGCATTGACTTCAGCGCTGGACCCGACGAGCTATGCCTTGTCCTTGACCAGTATCTTGAGTCGTTCACTGGGTACGCCAGAAACTGATGGTGTGGTTAGCCGCTGCGAGTCACATCTTGGTCAAGTCATCCGCGATGATTATTTCATGAACCATTTGGATGCCATGAACCACGTGTTCGGGTTGGTCAGTCTTTTCGAAGTCAATCCCAAAACACTTTGGCTGGAACAGGCCAACCGTCTGAAGAACCTCGGTCTTTAAGCTTTTCACCCCAAAAAAACGTCGCCTCAAAGCGGCGTTTTTTATTTTTCCATTGGGATAACCGGTTGTGTTTTGTGATTGAAAGGAATTACTTCATGCCAGTTTTTATACAAAAAAGACGTGGCCTTGCTCCTCTTATTGTTCTTCTGCTTATCATCGTGTTTTTCTCCGGCTGGGTATGGTATCGGGAGTCGAACACTGGAGACTCGGTCGATAAATCTTATTCTTCGGCAAAAGGGGGCGCCGTGTCGCCTTTGCCGGAAACTGGAACCGGCGCAGATCTAAATCATTCCATTTCGGGCGTGCTGCCTACTATGGCACCTTCGCTGATGGGTACGGAGGTTGACTGTTCATTGGAATTAGACAAGCAGGGAAGGTTGATGGCCACACTGGGTGTGCGCCGTTGCTTTGACTATTTCTTTTCCTCCTTGGGTGAGAAAAGTGAAGCTCAACTGATTTTCGACATTCGTCAGCATTTGGAAAGCAAACTTCCCCCGGCCGCGCGACCCTACGCCCTGGAGTTGTTAGGCAAATATGTTCAATACCGCCATTCCGAAGTGCCGCCGGCATTGAATCTCGAAGATCAATCGCCCGAATCACTGAGGATGGCGCTTGAATCGCTCAAAGGGCTGCGTCTGCGGTACTTCACAAGGGATGAAGCAAACGCCTTTTTTGGCGATGACGAAGCTTACGACCAATACAACATAGCGGTCATGGCCATCCTCAATGATGCAAGCCTGAGCAAACAACAGAAAGATGGAAGAATTGCTACCCTCGCAGCCCAACTGCCGCCAACGCTGGCAAAAAACATGAGCGCTTCGCAGCAATACAATTTGCTGCAATCGAAGACCGATGAAATCAAGACACGAGGCGGTTCCGCGCAAGAGATATATGCGCTGCGGGAATCCATCGTTGGCGCTCAGGCGGCTGAGCGTTTGGCAAAGTTGGATGCTGAAAATGCGGACTGGCGTCAGCGCGTGAGCAAATTCCTTGATCTGCGCGCACAGATATTGGCGAGTGGGGGCGCGGTTGCCGAACAGCAGCAGGCCATCACCGCCTTGAGAAACACCACGTTCAGCGCGCCGGAAGAACGCATTCGCGCACAAACTTATGAATCGATGCGGGATAACGGCGACCACCGCATTTTCTAGGGGCCACCAGCGTTGGTCGATCTCAGGAGGCGCAGATGGCTGTAACGCGATTGCGGCCCAGCTTCTTGGCTTGATACAAGGCGTCGTCGGCCATGGCGATCAATGCCAGTCGGTCGGTACCTTTGACCGGCATCATGCTTGCTGCACCAACGCTCACTGTGACGATCTGGTGTCCGGGCACCTTGGAGTAACGATGTTCGATGGCCGCTTTGCGCATCGCGCTACAAACCTGTTCACCCAACGCCAGAATTTGATTGATGTCACAGCCCTGCATCAAGATGCCAAACTCTTCGCCCCCGATGCGGGCCGGCAGGGCATGAGCGGCCAGCGCTACTTGGCTGATCGTGGCTGCCACCACCTTGAGGCATCCATCGCCCGCAGAATGACCGTAACCATCGTTGTAGAGCTTAAAAAAATCGACATCGATGAGCAGCATGGCCAGCGGCCGTTCATCTTGCATGCATTTGTCCGAAAGGCGCTCGAAGTCGTTGTCGAATTGGCGGCGGTTAGAGATGCCAGTAAGCGGGTCTTGAGGGGATAACTCATGGAGGCGCTGCGTGGCTGCCATCTGAATCGACCCGGGTTTCGTGGAGGCGATTTGGCTTAAGTCAGGCCGCCACCGCGGCACCACCCTCAATTGCGCGTCATTCACCCCGGACGACGACCGTCAAATTTTGCAGAATAGAAGTGCTGAGACTCCTCACTCCCACTCGATCATTTCCCAGCTCTTGAAACACGCATGGCTATTGGGTTTGCAGCGTTCCTGGTTTCCTTTACCGTCTTTTCTACCGTGCATAGGACGAAGTTGATTGCAACGATGATTGCCGGTCAAAACACGGCGATCTGGATGCATTGTTCAGCATTCGCAGCAACCTGGCAACCAGGCCAGCATCCTGATCTGTACATATCAGTCCCCGCGCCTCACCACGCCCACTTCATCGGTTCGAAGTCGGTAGCCTGACGGTAGATATCGATGGCCAGCCTGGGGTCTAGCGTGCTGCTCGAAAATCTACCGTCACCTCATTGCCGCGCACTTTCGCTACCGACCAACGTGGTGCGCACTAGCTGACCAAGCAGCCCCCTACATCGCATGGATATTCTCCTGGATACGAGCCATCAAAGCCTCAAAATCCGGCTGCCCTTGGTAGTACAGCGCCTGCGTCTTGCGGTACTCCCCAGCAAAGCGATCACGCTCCTCAGAACTTGAGAGTGTGAACGCCGGGTTATCCGCAATCACCAGTTCATCGCCCGATCGGAATCGCTGCTTCTTTCGTTCAAGGTACGTCGGCTCGCGCATGAACAATTGCACCTCCTGCAAGCCCAGCAGGCAGTACACATCGTAGTAGTGCCGCAGGAAATTCGCGGGGAACGCCTCGGCTTCTTTGAGCTTGCGGTACTTGGTCGAGATCGTCTGAAGCTTTTCCACGAAGGTGTGGGTCGGGGCATAGCAGGCCACATCTCCGCCCCAAGCCAGTCATAGAAGGCCCGGCGCGATGCCACATGCGCAGGCTTGTCATGATTCTTGCCGGATTTGACATCCACCCCTTTGGGCGGTTCGATCCTAATGTCGATGTCTTCAGAAAAACGATGAATCGCCCCAAAGCCCTTTGACAGCGATGTGCCGCCCTTCAACTCGAAGATGACGCCTTGCCGCTGCAACCCCAAAGGCAATGCATGATCTAGTAGTCCTTCTCGACCAGGGTTGGGTCGATACCCCTCTCATCTGCGACGACAGCCAACAGGTCGCCGAAGTCTTTGCGGTCATGCAGGAACTCAGGCAAGGAGCCACTCCTTGGCACGCTTGCGCGCTGCCACAGAGCCGAAGCTGGTGAATGCGCGTTTGAGTTTGACCGGATCAAACAAAGAGACTTTGCTTCGCGCTTGCCGAAGAACCTGATCACGGTCTTCAGCCAATTGCTCAAGGTTGTTCAGCAGATCCACGAACAGAAACTCCGGTGTGAGTCTTTTCGGGAAGCGCGGCTTCACCCGAAAGTCGAATTGCCTGTTCCCCAACTTGAACACGCCATGGCGCTTATGGTTGTAGACCAGCGTCTGGTTGTAGCGCTGCGTGGTGCCCAAACCAACAGCGTTGTAAGCCGACGGCGAGAACACCAAGAACTCGTTGTCTCTCAGAAAGCTGCCGATGACCTCGGCATCCTCTGGGGGCAAAGGCCCGAAGCTGGATGCTTGGGCACGTAGTACATGCCCTGCGCAACCTTCTTCAGCAGCCCCGCAGCCACCAGCTCACGGACATGGCGGTCAACGGCATTGGTCTTTTCCGCCAGGTCTTCCCGCCGATACACACGCCCAGGACGCAGATCCGCCAGCAGCCTCGATGCCGAGCCGCTGACGGACTGATCTGCGTGCTGTGGCAGAGCTTTCACGACAGGAGTTTCATTGAAGTTTCATGCAAACTTAGCCGGAATGCATCCCTGCCGCAAGGTATCGCCGTGCTTACCCTGAACCCAGGCATCCACCATGTCTGCCCACGCCTGGAGCATCTGACGTCGCTGCTCAACGTATTCAGCCTTGTTGTAGACCGAGCGAGAAGTTTTTCCTTCTTCGTGCGCCAGGCACTTCTCGATCCACTCGCTCCTGAAGCCAGCCTCATACAGCAATGTCGATCCCGTTCGCCTCAGGTCATGCACCGAGAATGGCTCCAATGACACCCCGCCGCCTTTGCGCGGCAGATATCGTTCGGACAAAGCCCAAGGATGCCGACCTCGACCCTTGCTACAAGGCATACAAGTTCTGACTCACGCCCGCCGGCCCGGCGTTGACACTAGCCTGAAGGAGCCTTTCGCAAATTCGCCAATGTATGGCGCGCGATCACGGCGTCTTCGTCCGTGGGTATGACCCATGCGGAAACACGGCCATCTGGCAGACTGATGCAGGGCCCACCCCTATCGTTGGCATCCTTGTCCAGCCTGAGCCCGAGCCACTCAAGGCGCCGGCAAATCCTTTCGCGGATGGAGGCCGCATTTTCCCCTATGCCGCCAGTGAACACCAGCGCATCCAGACCCTCCAGCGCCGCGACCAAGGAGCCAAGGTGACGCTGGATCCGGTATACGAACAGATTCACCGCCTCGGCCGCCTCAGGCGCATCGCTAGCCAACAGCGTGCGCATATCGCCACTCAAGCCCGAAACGCCCAACAGGCCGGATTGGCGATACAGCAGTTCTTGAATGGCCGGTACATCCATCTTGTGCTCCGCCATCAGGTGCAGTACCACGCCAGGATCGAGCGAGCCGCAACGCGTCCCCATCACCAAGCCGTCGAGCGCGGTGAAACCCATGGTGGACGCGACGCTTCGACCATCCCGAAGCGCGCACAGGGATGCGCCGCCACCGAGATGCGCGACCACGATCTTGCCGCCCGCTTGCGCGCCCAGGTATGTGGGAAGAACGCCTGCGATGTACTCGTAAGACAAGCCATGAAAGCCGTATGCCCTGATGCCTTCATGCCAGTACCGCCGAGGCAGCGCATACATCTGTGCGACGGGCGCCTGTGCGCAGTGAAAGGCCGTGTCGAAGCAGGCAACCTGCGGCACATCCGGACGCAACTCAGCCACCGCCCGAACGGCGGCCAGATTGTGTGGCTGATGCAAGGGCGCGAGAGGCACGAGACGCTCGAGATCTGCCATGACTGCGGCGTCAATCCGCACCGGCGAGGCATGGCGCGCCCCCCCATGGACGACGCGGTGGCCGACGGCGCCCCAAGCCAGCGCGCTCCCCTGCTCTTCAAGCCAGTTCATGACAGCGGCCAGGCTGTCTGATGCCGCTCCAGATGTGCCGGAAACCCGAATCGGCCGCTCCACCATATTCTGGCCAGCACCATCGACGACCTGAAGCCGCGCGCGCTCCGGCGAGTATTCCGCCAGCCCAGAGCATCGCCGCACCAGCTCACCAGTGAGCTCATCCATGCCATGGACCGAGAACTTGAGCGTCGCCGATCCGGCATTGATCACCAGCACGGCTTCGCTCATGGTGGGCTGCTCCGATAGCGATGCGCCAGCAGCAAGGCCACCGCGCATGAAGCCATCCGCCTGAGCAGATTGTCTGAGCGACTGGTGAGAATAATGGGCACGCGCGCGCCCAGGACGATGCCCGCCGCCTGCGAGTCGGCAAGATAGAGCAGCTGCTTGGCCAACATGTTGCCAGATTCAAGATCGGGCATCACCAGCACGTCAGCCTGGCCTGCGACGGGCGACCGGATGTTCTTGATCTGCGCCGCCTCCATTGAGATGGCATTGTCGAAGGCCAGGGGACCGTCAAGCACGCCGCCCACGATCTGGCCACGCTCGGCCATCTTGCACAGCGCGGCGGCTTCCAGGGTGGAGCGCAACTCAGGAGACACGGTTTCCACGGCCGACAGGATCGCCACCCGTGGCGATTCGATTCCCAAAACATGTGCCAGATCGATCGCGTTCTGGACAATGTCTCGCTTGTCGGACAGGCTCGGCTGTATGTTGACCGCAGCATCGGTGATGAGCAATGGGCGCGGGTAGTTTGGCACGTCCATCACGAACACATGGCTCATCCGCCGCTTGGTGCGCAGCCCGGCCTCTTGGGAACCACCGCGCCCATCAGTTCGTCGGTATGCAGACTACCTTTCATGATGGCTTCTACTTTGCCCACGCTGGCCATCAGGGCGGCCTTCTCGGCGGCCTCGTGGCTGTGGGCAGTGGTGACCAAGGGGTAAGGCGAGATGTCGATGCCGGCTGCTTCGGCCACTGCGCGAATCTTGGCCTCCGGGCCGATCAGCACCGGCTTGATCAAACCCGCCTTGGCTGCCTCAACCGCCCCCGCGAGGGACGCCTCATCGCACGGATGCACGACTGCCGTCGCCACCGCCTCCAGGGCGGCGGTCTTCGCCAGCAGTTCGCGGTAGCGCGCGTGCTTGTCGATCAGACGTACCTCCGGCAAGACAATGCGCGGTCGCCTGATCTTCGTCACGGGCGCGACAACTTCGGCGCTACCTGTGATGACGACCTGCCCATCCTGATTGGCGCATTGGCAGTCGAACACGATGCGACGTGTCTCTTCGAACTTGTCCTTCGCCGTTACCTTGACTGTGACCGTGTCGCCGACCCTGACAGGCCGAGCGAACTGGAGGCTTTGGCCGACGTAGATGGTGCCCGGTCCTGGCAACTGAGTACCCAGAACAGTGGAGATCAAGGCGCCGCCCCACATGCCATGCGCGATCACCTCGCTGAAACGCCCGTTCTTCGCGAACTCTTCATCCATGTGCGCGGGATTCACATCCCCCGACATGACCGCGAACAGATCGATGTCTCGCTTGAGCAATGTGTGGCACAGAGATGCCGATTCGCCAATGCGAATCTCATCGAAAGTGCGGTTCTCGATCATCTCGCCATCCTCGGATTCGAACATGCGCACCCTTCCTTCAATCAACGATGTGACACCCGGCATCGACATAGACGATGTTGCCCGTCATGGCTCGCGCACGGTCGGACACCAGCAAGGCCGCGAGGAATCCGACATCCTCGATGGTCACCGGCACATGCAGAGGCGCCTTCTGTGCAGCCTGCTCCAACAGCGTGTCGAAGTGAGGGATGCCGGACGCGGCCCGGGTTCTCAATGGACCGGGCGACAGGCCCAGGACGCGAATGCCTTTCGAGCCCATCTCGACAGCGAGGTACTTGACCACCGACTCCAGGGCGGCCTTGACCGGCCCCATGATCCCGTACTGAGGGACGACCTCTCTTGCCCCGTGGTAACTCATGGTGATCATGGCGCCGCCATGCGTCATCAAAGGCTCGGCAAGCTTGGCGGCACGGATAAAGGAATGGACCGAAACGTCCATTGCGAGCGCAAAGCCGCTGGCGGAGGAATCCGTGACGCGCCCTCCCAAGTCTTCCTTAGGCGCATACGCGATGGCGTGCAGCAAAAAATCCAGTCGACCCCAGCGTAAATTCAGCTCATCGAACAAGCCCTTCAAATCGCCCTCTCGCTCCACGTCGCAACACCGGATGATGGGAGCATCCATCGCCTCGGCCAACGGTCTGACGTACGACTCCGCCTTTTCATTCAGATAGGTCACGGCCAGTTCGGCTCCAAGACCTTTCATTACTTTGGCGCAACCATAAGCAATGCTGTCGGAGTTGGCGATGCCGATCACCAGCCCCTTCTTGCCCTCAAGCGAGATTTCGTAGCCCATCGCGATTCCTGCCTTTCGATATCTGGCACCCATGCCTGCATGCCTTCGCGTATTCTAGGACTAGGCCTGTACCAGACGCTTCATCCAATGGAGAAGGACGGAGGGCAGCAGCTCCGGGCGGGGAAGCAAGCCGTACTGATGCGGCCCGAAGATGCCCGGAAGGTAGCCTGCGGCTTGTCGGTCCACCGTGAGGCAAAAGCAATTGATCCCCTGCAGCCTCGCCTCGGTGACGGCCTGCCGCATGTCCTCCGTCCCATACTGTCCTTCATAGTCGTCGATGTCGTTGGGCTTGCCATCGGAAAGCAGCAGAAGCAATCGGTGACTGACGTGCTGCCCCATCAGCGTGGCGGTTGCATGCCTCAGAGCGGCGCCGGCGCGGGTGTAATGCTCTGGCTCCAGCGCGGCTATGCGGCGAGTGATGGCTTGTCCGAAGGGTTCATCAAATCGCTTGATCTCGCGGACCACGACGCCACGAGGCCCCTCCCCCGAGAATGACTGAAGCGCATAGGGCTCACCCATGCCTTGCAAAGCAATGGCGACGAGGAGAAGCGCCTCTCTCTCCACGTCGACAACACGCTTGTCGCTCGAAATCCAGCCGTCGGTTGAACCGCTCGCGTCCGTGAGGATCAGCATGGCCAGGTCCCGCCGCGCCTGACGGCAGGATTGGTAAAGATTCTCGGTAAGCGGCAGCCCTGCCCTGAAGTCAGCCATCCCCGCCACATAGGCCTCGATGTCGATGTCGTCGCCTTCCACTTGCTTGCGAAGCCTGACCCGCTGTGCCTTGAGCATCTCGAAACGGCGACGCACCAATTGCAGCATCGCCTTGTGTTGGCTCATTGCCTTCTCGATCCAGTCCTGAGGTCCTTCAGCCATCTCACGCAGATGGACCATCACGGCATCGGTTTGGTAGGACTGCAGGCGGTAGTCCCATTCCGGATAGCTCACCCTCTGCTCTCCCTGTGCATCGCTATGCTGAACCAGTTGCTTGGCACGCGATTTGGGCGGCGCCTGTGACAGCAAGATCTCGCGCGGGCGACCCGGCGTGCACACCAACCGGGCTTCCGGCAGTTCCGACAGTGCGTCGGCAAGCTCCTCCGCGGCGGTGGACTCATCACGGTCCGTCGGCCTATGCATGCCGATGGGATCTTCTGCCTGCTCGTGGGGCTGGGAGGTCTGCACCATCCAAGTGCCAGACTTGTTGTCATCCTCGTCTTCGGGCGCCTCTCTGACCTGGGGACTTCGGTCGAGCTGGGCGCTCTTCGGTGCTGAGTCGGCTGATCGCGATGAATCCGTGTCGACCGAACGGTGCGCGGCGGACGTCTGACTGGCAGCACGGAACTCTCCCGTCCACCAGTCTCGATAGAGGATCCTTCCCTTGCCTGTCTGCGGGGCCGCGGCTGCCATTCGCCGCGCCCGGTCCATCATCTCGTCCAAATGTGGAGCCTCCTCAGACAATGGGCCGGAAAGCAAATCACGGATCAACCGCTCAACGGGTTGCCTGTATGTTGGAAACGCGTCGAGAGGAGGACGATCTGCCAAAGCCGCGGCTCGGAGTTGCTGAACAGGCTGCCCCATTCCTGGGAGCAATCTGACCAGATCAAGGTCGGCCGCATGAGCTTCCAGGGCAAGAAGGTAGGCCTGTTGCCACGGGTCGGACAGCGTCAGCCACGCGGCAGGACTGCCGCGGTGGGCACGCATCGCCTGCCGCAAAGCGGCGACCGTGTACAGCTCATGCCCTGGCAGCGCGCCAACACGCAGGACAGCAGCGGGCAGCCAGATCGCTTGGCCATCCGTCGCAGGAACGGCCGCGATGACAAGCGGGCCCTCGCGGTGCCTGAAGACCTTTGTGAGAAAGGTCGCCGGTGCTGGCGGCTCGGCGATGCGCAAAGGAAAGGAGCGCCCGAAAACGGCCGCCAGCAGGAGATCAAGCCGTTGAGATTGGTCTCGCAAGCGGATCTCGGCCGTGCCGGGCGCCCCTTTCCGGCGTCTGCGCCAGAGGTCGCGGGCAAATATCGCCGCGTGCTTGGCGACATCCTGAATGACTTCTTCTGCTTCAGGCACGACGCTGCCTAGACGAATGTGGCATTAACCAGATCACGCATGGCGGCAACAAGGGAGGGTTCGTCGGAAAGAGGTGAGACGAGCGCGCTGTAGCAAGCCGCCTTGACGTCGATGCCGCCGGCCACCAACCTGCCCGTGGAGATCAGCAGGCGGGTACTGGGCACCTCCGCCAGCCCCTTGTCGGCGAGACCACGGACTCTGTGCCCGAGGGCCACGAGTGCCCTGGCCACGGCCGCCTCCACGCCACTTTCCCTCTGCACGATCTGAGCCTCAAGCTCGGCCGAAGGAAAATCAAAATCCAATGCCACGAACCGCTGACGCGTGCTGGGCTTGAGATCCTTCAGCATGCGCTGGTAGCCCGGGTTGTACGACACGACCAGTTGGAACCCGGGAGCCGCCTCGATCAACTCGCCCGTCTTGTCGATGGGTAGCACACGGCGATAGTCGGTCAGCGGATGCAGGACGACCACGGTGTCCTGACGCGCCTCCACGATTTCATCCAGGTAGCAGATCGCCCCCTCTCGCACCGAGCGGGTCAATGGTCCGTCCTGCCAGGCCGTTCCGTCATGGCGTATGAGGAAGCGGCCGATCAGGTCACTGGCGGTCAGGTCGTCGTGACACGAGACAGTGATGAGCGGGCGCTTGAGCCGCCACGCCATGTGCTCCACGAATCGCGTCTTGCCACAACCCGTTGGTCCCTTGAGCAAAACGGCCAGCTTCTGCTGATGAGCTTGCTCGAATATGCCGACCTCCCGGCCCGTTTCAACGTAGTACGGCTCCGCGCGCGAGCCGTTGCCATCCTCGCGCATGGTCACGCGCCCGCCGGTCGGACCATGCCACCAGCATCGGTGCCAGCCTTATCGGCAACCACCTCGAAACGTGGTGCGTGCCGGAAGAAGTCGACGATGAACAAAGCCACACCGCAGGTGAACAGCGTGCCTGTGGCAATCAGCATCAAGAAGTGCACCTGTATTTTCAGTTGCGCATCCAGATAGCCGAGACCCATGATGCGCTCGAGATAAACCTGGCCAATGCCGGCTGTCGCAAACGAGAGCGTCATGCCGAACATGCCGGTCAACTGAAGCCAGAAAGACCAATACCCCATCGAGGTACCCTGCTCCCGCCGGCCCGGCGCGATCTGCGGCAGCGCATAGGTGATCATCGCCAGAACGATCATCGCGTAAGCACCATAGAAAGCCGCGTGTCCGTGCATGGCCGTGATCAATGTGCCGTGAGTCCACTTGTTCACCGAAGGCCATGTGTGTGCAAGACCCAGCAGGCCCGCGCCGAACAAAGTGAAGACCGCACTGCCGACAGTCCAGTGCAATGCAAGCGTGTTGGGGTGCGCCAGACCTGAACGGCGCATTGCCGAATAGGCATAGATGGCCATGCCAACGAGCGCCAAAGGCTCCAATGCGCTGAAGATCCCACCGATCGGAAGCCAGTAGCTGGGCACACCCACCCAGTAATAGTGGTGCGCCGTCCCCAGTATTCCAGCTATGAATACAAGGCCCACGATGACGTAGAGCCACTTCTCCATCACTTCCCTGTCCGCGCCGGACAAGCGGATGAGCAGGTAGGCCAGGAAGCCGCCTTGAATCATCTCCCACACGCCTTCCACCCACAGATGGATCGTCCACCACCGGTAATAGATGGACACCACGTAGTTCTCGTAATGGAGCAGCGCCGGAAGATAGAGGACGGCCGCGCCAGCGATGCCAAGCAAGAGCACGCCCTCTGTGGTCGTGAAGCGGCCTGATTTCTTGATGGTCATGCCGATGTTGTAGAGGAACATCAGCATCACCACGACGATCGCGATCTTATGCGGCAACGGTTGCTCGAGGAGCTTGTTGCCCGTGCCGAAACGGAACAGATAGCCGATCACCGCAGTGACGCCCATCACAACCCAGATGGCGAGCTGGATGTAGGCAAGCTTGACGCTGTGGATCTCGGTCCTCGACTCATCGGGCACCATCCAATAGGTTGCGCCCATGAAGCCGGTCAGCACCCAGACGATGAGAAGATTGGTGTGGATCATCTTCGTGACATCGAATGGCAGGATGTACAAGAGGGGATCCGGGCCGAGGTACTTGGTGGCTGACAACAGCCCGAAAACGATCTGCAGACCGAAGAGAACCATTGCGACCGCGAAGTACCAATAGGCGACCGATTGGGATTGATAGCGCATGACTGGCACTCCGCTTATTTGAGCGATGACAGATAGGCAACGAGCTGGTCCATTTCCTCAGGCGCGAGGCTCTTGCCGTACGTGTTGGGCATGAAAGATGTGCCATTGGCCGAGTACATGGCGCCAGGTACCAAGTGAGCACTGGGCTGCATGACGGACTCTCGGATATAGGCCTCCACATCCTTGGCCTGTCCCTTGTAGCCGGGCGATGCCAAAGTGCTTTGAGCCCTTGCGGCCAGGCCATGAAGCGTGGGGCCCGCCATGTTCGCTCCTGGCGCAGTGGAGTGGCAGGCGTTGCAAGCCGGGGTAACCGACCGGAACAAGCGCTCCCCCAGCGCGATCGGATTTTCGCTACCCGACAGAGGACGCGCTCCCGGCGGCGATGGCGTGGATGCGCCTCCCGCTGGGGCGTTTTGGCTCTTTGCGGGCCCCGGTGATCCCATGTCCGTCCCCGGGATGGTCGCGCCTGTCACGAGAATCGGGCGAGGAGGCCAACCTTGATTGTCAACCTTACTGACCCAGTCCAAAAATTTCAGCAAGTTTGAGATCTCGCTGTCGCTCAGGTTCTGCTTGGGCATCAGTCGGCGATGCTTCTGCTCGTCATAGAACTGACTCGGATCCTTCATGTAGGCGGTCAGATAGGCTTCGCCGCGCAGCTGCGTGATCTTGGTGAGATCAGGGGCGTAGTACGCGCCTTCACCAAAGAGCGTATGGCAATTTATGCAGTTGTACTTGTGCCAGACGTCCTGGCCCATCTTCACGGCTGGCGTGATGTTCTGTGCGTTGGTGAGTTTGGGAAACTGCCTGTGGCTGTCAATCGTCAAGCCGAGGAAAACCAGCGTGGCGATGATGGTAGAGCCAATGGCGAAATGCCGCGATTGTCGTTTGTTCATCTGATGCCTCCCGGTCAAACGCCGATGCCGGACCAGTAAGTCACCGAGATGTACAGCGCGTATGCCACGGCCGCTGTCATGCTGCCCAACACGAGGTAGCTCAGCGCTTTGAGTGTGCGTTGCATGGCACTCCTTCTGGTCGACGCGTTGGATGATTCCTTGCCGTGACGCAGCCGTGAGCAAATCATGTGCGCATGGCCAGCATGGCTGGATACAAAAACCGAATCTCAATGGCCGGTCTTTTTAACTCTGTAGAAAAGTACTGTCCAGAACATGGCTTGACATGTTGGATATGGATCACACAGCGTATTTGTAAATTCATATTTCCATGCTGAGCGAGTTCTTATAGGATCGCGTCAATGCCCAGTTTCGGTGCCAAGCCTCGTGCATGAGCCACAGGACAAGCTGGATTGCAGTACGTGTACCGTCGAGAACGACCTTCCTTTCGCAAGGAGAAGCGCGTGGACGAAGCGACTGATCAAGCCCTGCCATCGACGAAGCAGGAAGAGTGGCGCTCTTTCCTCTTTCTGACAGCGGTCATGGCTCCCCTTGTGACCGTCGGCGTAGTGGGGGGCTGGGGATTCATTGTCTGGATGTACCAGCTCGTGACGGGAGACCTCCCAGGATGAGCGCCGATGCCGAGGTTCACATCGCTGGCGCCATTGCCCACACCCGGCAACCTCACACGCTGGCCGCATGCGCATGCATCTCGGCCATGCCGGAAGCCGAAGTCATTCAGGCTTCGCCGGAAGGGCGTGTGGTGATCGTGGTCGAGGCCCCTTCGGCAAGAAGAGTCGTCGATGTGCTTGAACTAATGCGCGGTATCGAGGGCGTCCTGAACGTGGCGCTCGTCTATCAACACGCTGAATCTGCTGCCGCCATGCATGAGGAGATGGGACCATGAGCACCCGCCGCGACTTCATCCGCCACACCGCTGCCACGACAGCCGCCGCCGCAGCCGGGCTCCCTGCCCTGGCCGACGCCGCCAACCTCGTCACCGACGCCAGCAAGACGCAGTTGAAATGGTCCAAGGCACCCTGCCGGTTCTGCGGCGTGGGTTGCGGCGTGAACGTGGCCGTCAAGGATGGCCGCGTGGTGGCGACGCACGGCGACATCAATGCCGAGGTGAACCGTGGCATCAACTGCGTCAAGGGCTACTTCCTCTCCAAGATCATGTATGGGGAAGACCGGCTGACGCAACCCATGCTGCGCATGCGCAATGGCCGCTATGACAAGAATGGTGAGTTCGAGCCCATTAGTTGGGACCAGGCTTTCGACATCATGGCGGAGAAATTCAAGAAAGCCCTGCGTGAAAAGGGCCCCTCCGGTGTCGGCATGTTTGGCTCGGGCCAGTGGACCATCTGGGAAGGCTATGCCGCGGCGAAGCTCTTCAAGGCCGGCTTTCGCTCGAACAACATCGATCCCAATGCGCGGCATTGCATGGCGTCTGCCGTGGCCGGGTTCATGCGCACCTTCGGCATGGACGAGCCCATGGGCTGCTACGACGACATCGAGCAAGCTGATGCCTTTGTTCTGTGGGGATCGAACATGGCTGAGATGCATCCGATCCTCTGGACGCGTGTCACCGATCGGCGGCTGTCGGCACCGCATGTCAGGGTCGCGGTCCTGTCGGTCTATGAGCACCGCTGCTATGAGCTGGCGGATTCAGCACTGACCTTCCGTCCGCAGACGGATCTGGCCATCCTCAACTACATCGCCAACTACATCATTCAGAACAAGCGGGTGAACAAGGATTTCATCACCAAGCACACGCGTTTCGTCATTGGCAATACCGACATCGGCTACGGCTTGCGGCCCGAGCATCCACTCCAGCGCAAGGCCAAGAACGCGAAGGACGCTGGTGGCTCACGCCCAGCCACCTTCGAGGAATACGCGAAGTTCGTCAGTGCCTACGATCTCGACAGCGTAGCCGAGCTGTCGCAGGTTCCGAAGGAGCGTCTGCAACGCCTGGCTGAGATGTATGCCGACCCGAAGGTGAAGGTGGTGTCCTTCTTCACGATGGGCTTCAACCAGCACACACGCGGCACATGGTGCAGCAACCTGCTTTACAACCTGCACCTGCTCACGGGCAAGATTTCGTCTCCCGGCAATGGGCCGTTCTCGCTGACAGGGCAACCATCCGCCTGTGGCACCGCACGCGAAGTGGGCACCTTCAGCCACCGGCTGCCGGCCGACATGGTCGTCACCAATCCCAAGCACCGCGCGACGGCCGAGCAGATCTGGAAATTGCCACCAGGCACCATTCCTGACAAGCCGGGCTACCACGCGGTTCTTCAGAACCGCATGTTGAAGGACGGCCAGCTCAATGCCTATTGGGTGCAGGTCAACAACAACATGCAGGCGACCCCGAACATCATGCAGGAAGCCATGCCAGGCTACCGCAACCCGGCCAATTTCATCGTCGTGTCGGACGCGTATCCCACGGTCACCACCATGGCGGCGGACCTCATTCTGCCCACCGCGATGTGGGTCGAGAAAGAAGGCGCTTACGGCAATGCCGAGCGACGCACCCAGTTCTGGCATCAGCTTGTCAAGGCACCAGGCCAGGCGCGCTCCGATCTGTGGCAATTGATGGAGTTCTCCAAGCGCTTCAAGATGGAAGAGGTCTGGCCAAAGGAGCTCCTGGACCAGAAGCCGGAGTACAGAGGCAAGACCATGTATGAGGTGCTTTTCCGCAATGGCGTGGTCAACGCCTTCACATTGAAGGACGTAGACCCCGCCTACGACAATGACGAAGCCAAGGCCTTCGGCTTTTATGCACAGAAAGGCTTGTTCGAGGAGTATGCGCAGTTCGGTCGAGGCCATGGGCATGACTTGGCGCCCTTCGATGTTTACCATCGGGAACGAGGCCTGCGCTGGCCGGTGGTCAACGGCCAGGAAACGAAGTGGCGGTATAGGGAAGGCCATGACCCGTATGTGAAAAAAGGCGAGGATGTGCGCTTCTATGGGCATCCTGATGGCAGGGCCGTGATCTATGCCCTGCCTTATGAGCCTGCCGCCGAGGAGCCGGACAAAGAGTATCCCTTCTGGCTTTGCACCGGACGCGTTCTCGAGCATTGGCATTCAGGTTCCATGACAAGGCGAGTGCCGGAGCTCTATCGCGCTTTCCCCAACGCCGTCTGCTACATGCATGGGGAAGATGCGCGCGCCCTGAATCTGCGGCGTGGCGACATCATCGAGCTGGTTTCCCGGCGTGGTGCCATGCGCACGCGCGTGGAAACGCGCGGACGCAACAAGCCGCCTAAGGGCCTGGTGTTTGTGCCGTGGTTCGACGCCAGCCAGCTCATCAACAAGGTGACGCTGGATGCAACCTGCCCCATCTCGCTGCAAACGGATTTCAAGAAGTGCGCCATCGCCATCCGCAAGGTGACGGAACGAACCTAGTGCATGGAGCCCCCCATGAAGAAAACAAGCATTGCACTTCTATTGGGCGCGACGCTGGTCGGCGGCGCGATTGCCGTAGACATGACGGACCGCATGCGCGGCGCACCGATCGAGCAGACGACCAAGCCTCCGCCCCTGACCAATGCGGACAACAGCGACATCAAGCGTGTGCGCAACTATGCGATGCAGCCGCCCGTCATCCCGCACAAGATCGATGGCTACCAGTTGGACAAGAACGCCAACCGCTGCATGTTCTGCCATGCGCGCACCAAGACGCAGGAAAGCCAGGCGCCGATGATCAGCACCTCGCATTACACAGACCGTGACGGCAACTTCCTCGCGGAGCTATCGCCAAGACGCTACTTTTGCTTGCAATGCCATGTATCGCAGGTGCCTCAGAACCCCTTGGTGGAGAACCGCTTCGTGGATGTCGACACCATGTTGAACGCGCCAGCCGGCACAGCCAAGCCCCGCAAGTAAATCATCAGGAGGGCGCCCATGTTCAAGTTGATCCGGCGATATTTCACCGTGCTGAGCCGGCCCAGCCGGTTCTTCAGCTTGGGCTTTCTGACGGTCGCAGGGTTCGTGGCCGGCGTGCTTTTTTGGGGCGGCTTCAACACAGCTCTGGAGTTCAGCAACACGGAGAAGTTCTGCATCGGCTGCCACGAGATGCGCACCAATGTGTATGCCGAACTGCAAGGCACCATTCACTTCACCAACCGAAGCGGTGTGCGCGCGAAGTGCTCCGATTGCCATGTGCCGCACAACTGGACCGACAAGATGGCCCGCAAGATGCAAGCCTCCAAAGAAGTGTGGGGCAAGATCTTCGGCACCATCGACACCCCGGAGAAGTTCAATGCCATGCGCAGGCAACTGGCGGAGAACGAGTGGAAGCGCATGAAGGCCAATGACTCGCTGGAATGCCGCAACTGCCACGAGTTCGACTACATGGACTTCACGCGCCAGAGCAAGCGCGCGGCGGACGCACACTCCACTTATCTTGCGAACGGCGAGAAGACCTGCATCGACTGCCACAAGGGCATTGCACACCGCCTACCTGATATGTCGGGGGTTCATTGATGTTGCAGTTATGCGATGTGGCGCTGTATCGAGCCGGTGACGCCGTGCTGCATGGTCTGAACTTGACGCTGGCACCGGGCCAGGGCGCGCTGGTGCGGGGCCCCAACGGCAGCGGCAAGACCACGCTGCTGAGAACCGTGTGCGGATGGCGGCGTTGCTTCGACGGATCAATCACCTGGCGCGGTCAGCCGCTGCGCGCGGCGATAGAAACATTGCGCAAGGAACTGGCGTATCTCGGTCACCAGGATGGCCTGCATGAGGACCTCAGCCCCAGGGAGAACCTGAGCTGGCTTGCAGGCATGGGCGGCGAAGCGCCCCGATCCGATCAGATAGATCATGCGCTGGCCGAGATGGGCATGCTGGATTTGGCGGCCAAGCCCGCCCGATTGCTTTCACGCGGTCAGCGCAGGCGCACCGCCCTCGCCCGCTTCCTGTTCACCCGCAAGCCGCTGTGGGTGCTCGACGAACCCCTCGCCGCACTCGATGCGCCCGGACAGCAGCAAATACGCGCTTGCGTGATCCGGCACCTGCATGCGGGCGGCCTCGCACTTCTGAGCTGTCATACCAATTCATGGCCTCACCACTCGTCACTGCAAAATCTGTTGCTGCCGGCTCGCCCATTGCACAGGATCTGACCCGCACGCCGTTCGCCCTCGCGCTGGCGCGTGGTCTGCGCCTGGCATGGCGCAGACGCGTGGATGGCGGCACGGCCCTGGTCTTCTTTCTGCTGATCGCCTGGCTGATCCCCCTTGTGCTGGCGCCTCGTCCTGATACCTTGCCGGCGCTGGCGCCAGCGGCGGTCTGGGTGGCGGCATTGCTGGCGATCTTGTCGGGCAGCCTGCGGCTCTTTCAGGACGACGCGGTCAATGGCACGCTTGAGCAGATGTTGCTGGCGCCCCAGCGTGGGCTGAGCGCCGTGGCCGGCCTGCTCGCCTCTCACTGGCTCGTTGCGCTCCTGCCGCTGCTGGTGGCGCTGCCGCTGGTGGCCGCGCTCTACGATTTAAGGTCGCAGCAACTGCATTGGCTGGCCGCGTCGCTGCTGCTGGGCACGCCTGCACTCAGCACCGTGGCGGCGCTCGGTGCTGCCCTGTCGCTGGGCGCCCGGGGGGGCATGTTCCTGCTGACGCTGCTGAGCATGCCGCTGGCCTTGCCGGTCGTGCTATTCGGCGTCCGGGCTGCGCAGGGCGACCCAGCTGGAGGCTGGGCACATGGTGCGCTGATGCTTCTTGGCGCAAGCGCATGCGCTGCCATCGCATTGGGCCCCTGGAGCGTGGCGAGCGCATTAGAGGTGGCCGTCGAATGATCCGCATCTGGCGTTACGCCTCTCCTGCGGTCTTCCACCCGCTCGCCGGCCGCATGTGGCCTGTGTTCGCCATCGCGGCGCTCGTGTTTTGCCTGATCGGCCTGGGCATCGCCTTCTTCGCCGCGCCGACGGATGCGCAACAGGGCGAGGTCTATCGCATCATGTTCCTGCACGTTCCCGCAGCATGGATGTCGATGTTCATCTACTTCATCATGGCGGTGTACGCCGGCCTGGGATTCGTTTTGCGAACCCGGCTGTCGAGCCTGATGGCCAAGGCCCTGGCCCCAACCGGCCTGCTCTATGGCGTGATCGCCCTGGTCAGTGGCGCGGTTTGGGGCAAGCCGACCTGGGGAACCTGGTGGGCGTGGGACGCGCGGCTGACCTCGCAGGTGGTGCTCCTGTGCCTCTATCTTGGTTTCATTGCGTTGCGCGGCGCATTCGATGACCCCGAACGGGGCGAGCGCGCATCGGCCTTGCTGGCCATCGTGGGCGTGGTCAACCTGCCCGTCATCTACTTCTCGGTCGTGTGGTGGAACACCTTGCATCAAGGCGCCAGCCTTTCCGTGTCGGGCGGTGTGCGCATGGCGCCTGTGATGCTGGCCGGCTTGCTCGCCATGACCTTGGCCTGTTGGTGCCATGCGATTGCCGTCTCCCTGGTTCGGGCGATGGCGCTGATGGAAGAGTGCGAAGCCGGGCGGACGTGGATGCATCCGAACCGCACAGCGCGTGCGGGCGTTTCACAAAGGATCCAGACATCATGACGATCGACTGGCAACTGCTGTGGCACATGGACGGGCACGGGGCCTATGTGTGGGGCAGCTATGGCATGGCTCTCGCACTGGTTGCAGCGGAGGCCATGGCTCTGTGGACCCGTCGCCGCGCCAACCGCCTCATGCACGGCCAAGTGGCTCAAGTGGCACATGCGGCACATGCGGCACATGAAAAGGAGCCCGCATGAACCGCTCTGGTCGCCAAAGGTTGCTGCGCCTGGCTTTCGTGGCCGGCTTTCTGGTTCTGGCCGCGTCGCTGGTCTTGCTGGCCTTGCGAGACAACCTCACGTTTTTCTACACGCCTTCTCAGGTGCATGCGCATGGCGTTCAGCCCGGCAAGCACTTCCGCATGGGCGGCAAGGTGGAAGCTGGATCCCTGCACAAACGAACCGACACGCTCGCAGTGCGCTTTGTCGTCGTCGATGAACGGCGCCGTGTCCCCGTGATCTACGAAGGCCTCCTGCCCGATCTCTTCGGTGAGAACAAAGGCGTGGTGGCATCCGGGCGCCTCGACGGCCAAGGCGTGTTCCGCGCCGACCAGATCCTCGCCAAGCATGACGAGACCTACCAGCCACCGGCCAACAAAAATGGTCGCGCCGCCTCTCGGCCTGCGTGGCTCGCGGGCAATCCATGATCGCGGAACTCGGTCACTTCGCCTTGATCCTGGCGCTGTGCGCATCGCTTGCCATGGCGATGCTGCCCATGGCCGAGCGAATCACGGGTCAAGACGCCGCGCTTCGTGTCCAGCAGCGTGGGTCTGCCTGGGTTCTGGGTCTGAGCCTGCTTGCATGTGCCGCGCTGATGTGGTGTTTCCTTGTCAATGATTTCTCCGTGCGCTATGTGGCGTCTCACAGCCATTCGACGCTGGCGCCAGGCTATCGACTGGCCGCCCTGTGGGGGAGCCATGAAGGGTCGATGCTCTTGTGGGTGACCACCCTGGCCGCATGGATGGGTGGGGTGGCATGGCGCATACGGGGCCTGCCTGTGGAACTGGGCCTTCGCATGATGTCGGTGTTGGGCGGGATCACGGCCAGCCTCTTGCTGTTCGTCTTGCTCAGCTCCAACCCTTTCGCGCGCCTTTTGCCTGCCCCCCTGGACGGATCTGACCTGAACGCGCTCCTGCAGGACCCGGGGATGGCCTTTCACCCGCCAGCGCTGTACTTCGGCTACGTGGGATTTGCCGTGCCCTTCGCCTTCGCGGTCGCGGCGATGTGGCTGGGAAGCCTCGACAAGAACTGGCTTGCGTGGTTGCGTCCCTGGATTCTGTATGCCTGGGCGGCATTGGGCCTGGGCATCGTGCTGGGCAGCAGTTGGGCGTACCGCGTGCTGGGTTGGGGCGGGTGGTGGTTCTGGGATCCTGTCGAGAACGCCTCACTTCTGCCATGGCTGGTGGGCCTGGCCCTGCTGCATGTCGTGGCCGCCTCGGCACGCACGGGCATGTTCAAGCTCGCCGTGCTGCTGTTGTGCATCGCTGCATTTGGGCTCAGTCTCATTGGCACCTTCATTGTGAGATCCGGCGCCATCACCTCGGTTCACGCCTTCGCCACCGACCCGGAGCGCGGCATCTTCATCCTGGCCTTGATCGGCCTTTCTCTGGGAGGTTCGCTGTGGCTGTTCGCCATGCGCGCCGGCCGCTTCGGTCAGCCCTGGACCTTCGCCGCGCTGTCGCGGGAGTCCCTGCTGCTGTGCAACGCCTTGATCTTCTCCGTGGCCGCCGCGACCGTGCTGCTGGCGACCTTGTACCCGATGGCGCTGGACGCGTTCGGCCTGGCCAAGATCTCCGTCGGCCCGCCTTATTTCGAGGCGGTCCTGGGCCCCCTGCTGGCGCCTGCGGTGATGCTGATGGGCCTGGCGCCCCTTGGGAAATGGAAAGCCATGGCCCTTCCCTCCCTTGCGCTGCGGCTCAGATGGGCGCTGTTGGCGAGCATCCTCGCGGCCGCTGTCGCCTTGTGGCTGGGTCACGGCCAAGCGATGTTCGCGTGGGGCATGCTGCTGGGGGTCTGGGCCGTGTTCACGGCATTGCAGCCGCTTTGGCAGCGGAGCATGCCCCGGGGCATTGCCGCCTGGGGCATGGTTTGCGCGCACTTGGGCGTAGGCGTGTTCATCCTGGCACTCACAACGCTGAAGTCCCAGGAGGTGGAAAGAGAGGCGCCCATGTCGGTCGGCCAGACTGCACAGGTCGGCCCCTATCAACTCCGCCTCGAAGCATTGGAAGCCTTCGAGGCCGGCAACCACTCAGGTGTTCGCGCCACGGTCGTCGTGCTCGATGAAGGCAAGCCGATCGCCTCGCTGCACCCTGAAAGCCGCAACTACACCACGCAGGAGATGACCGTGGCCGCGCCCGACATCGACACCTCCTGGCGGCGCGACGTGTATGTGGCGATGGGCCAATCGCTCGGCCCCACCACATGGGCCATGCGCCTGCAGTTCAAGCCGATGATGGTCTGGGTATGGATTGGCTTTCTCATGATGAGCGCAGGCGGGGTGCTGGCGGCCTGGCGACGGCTTCCCAAGCCTGCTCCGCATGCTCTTGACGTGCCGGACATCATGCCCGCATCCGCTGCAGTGCCTGCATTGACCGAGGCCGCGCCATGAAGGCCCGCACCCGCATCTGGTCGCTGCTGCCTCTGGCACTCGTGTTGTGCCTGGTGCTTATGTTCGCGGCCGCCTTGCGCAAAGATCCGCGGCATCTGCCATCGCCCCTGCTCGACCGGCCCGTCCCGTCCTTCACTGCCGCGCGCTTGGGCAAGCTGGACGAGCGCATCGCTTCCGGTGACTTGCTGGGGCAGCCTTGGGTGCTGAATGTCTGGGCCTCCTGGTGCGGCGCATGCCAGCAGGAGCACGAGTTGGTCAAGAAGCTGGCAACCGGCCCCGTTCCCGTCTATGGCCTCAACTACAAGGATGGCATCGGGCCCGCCCAGGCTTGGCTGGCTCGGCTTGGTGATCCCTATCGCGCCTCGCTCTCCGACCCGGACGGTCGCATCGGCATGGACTTCGGCGTATACGGCCTGCCTGAAACCTTCGTCATCGATGGCCAAGGCAGGGTACGCTACCGCCATGCGGGCCCCTTGACGCAAGAGCAGTTGGATCGCCATGTGCTGCCTCTTCTGAAGGAGCTCAGAGGATGATGAAGCCACATCATGTCTTGCCAGCGCTTGTGCTCCTGGCCGATCTGGCTGCCGCCGCGCCACCCGATCGGCTTCATGCCTTGGCCAGCGAGTTGCGCTGCCCGGTCTGCCAAAACCAGACGCTCGCGGATTCCAACGCGGATCTCGCGCGTGACCTCAAGGAAGAGATCCGCAAACAAATCGCGCAGGGCCGCAGCGACGCCGACATCCGCGACTTCATGGTGCGACGCTATGGCGACTTCGTGCTGTACCAGCCGCCCCTGCGCGCCGATACCACGGTGCTCTGGGTTGGTCCTTTTGCCTTGCTGACGATGGGCGCAGGATGGCTGGCTTGGTACATGACGCGACGTCGCGAACCTGCGGGGCGCCAAACCCTGGGCCCCGCGAATCCCACAGTCACCGAGGTCAATGAATGAACACGTCCCTCGCGGTCTTCGTGGCTTTGGCGGGCGTCGCCACGCTGCTCGTCGCCCTCACCCTCTGCCGCCCCATGCTCGGCGAGAAGACGATGGCAGCTGCGCCGGACACGGGAGGCCGCCGCATGGCCACCGTTGCCGCGCTCGTCATTCCCATGCTTGCCACCTCGCTTTACGCGCTGCTGGGCGCACCGCGTACCCTGCTGATTGAGCCAGTTGCAGCTGTGCATCGCATGAACAGTGGCGACATGACCCAGGCAACCGAACGCCTGGCGCGCAAACTGCAAGATGCCCCCGACGACCTCGAAGCCTGGTTCGTGCTGGCCCGTTCCTACCAGGCCATGGAAAAGTGGCGCAAGTCTGCCGCCGCCTATCGGCAGGCGCTCAGACTGGCCCCGGATGATCCCCAACTGATGGCCGATCTGGCCGACGTCCTGGCCAGCGCGCAGGGCGGCAAGCTTGAGGGCGAGCCCATGCAGTGGATCGTGCAGGCTCTCCGAGCAGATCCGCAGCACCTCAAGGGCCGCGCCCTGGCGGCCATGGCGGCCTACCGTGCGGGCCGCTTCGACGAGGCCCGGTTCCACTGGGAAAAGCTTGCCGCCCTTTCCGAACCCGGCTCGGAAGGTACGGAACTGGCGCGGCAAGGCATCGCGCGCATCAAGGACAGCGCCCCCCGCACATCACAGCAGCAGTTGACAAAGGCTACTCGCCCGGCCATCAAGGACTGACATTGCGAGTCTTCCCTATCCACATTGAGCGTCCTTACGCCGCAAGCTCGGTACTGCTCGACCATCCGCCCGACCACCAGGCCGGCGATCCATTGCGCGACCGGCTGGCGCGGCCTTTCACGGATCTCCGCATTTCGGTCACAGACCGATGCAACTTCCGCTGCGTCTACTGCATGCCCCGCACTGCCTTCGGCCCTGGGCACGCTTTTCTGCCTCATGCCGCCCTGCTCAGCTTCGAAGAACTGGCCCGCCTGGCCCGTCTGTTCGCAGGCCTCGGTATGCGCAAGCTGCGCATCACCGGCGGTGAGCCCTTGATGCGCAAGGACCTCCCGCAGCTGATCGGCATGCTTTCGGCAATGCAGCAAGATGAAGGCCCCCCCTTCGACATCGCCATGACGACCAACGGATCACTGCTCGCGAGGCACGCGGCGGCATTGAAGGCCGCCGGACTTCGCCGGGTCACCGTGAGCCTGGACGCGCTGGATCCCAAAGTCTTTCGGACCATGAGCGACACCGAAACGCCAGTGGACACGGTGCTCGAAGGCATACACCAGGCCCACGCGGCAGGCCTGGGCCCGGTCAAGGTCAACATGGTGGTGCGCCGTGGCCATAACGACCGCCAGATACTGCCAATGGCTGAATACTTCAGCCGCGCCGGCATGGAACTGCGCTTCATCGAGTACATGGATGTGGGCTCAACCAATGGATGGCGGACGGATGAGGTGACGACCGCAAAGGAGATTCTTGCCGTGTTGCGGCAACGGTTCGATCTTGTGCCACTGCCCCGAGAGTCTGGCGACACCGCTATGCGCTTCATCGACCGGGCCTCCGGTGCGCGCTTCGGGATCATCGCCAGCATCACATCGCCCTTCTGTGGCGATTGCACTCGGCTTCGCCTTTCTTCGGACGGCCAACTTCACACTTGTCTGTTCGGGGCGAACAGCCACGATCTACGCGCGCGAGTCAGGCGTGGCGACGACGATGAAGCGCTGCGAAAATTCGTCGCACGCTTATGGCAGGAAAGAGGCGATCGCTATTCAGAAGCGCGAGCGCACCACCTGCAAGCGGCAAGTACCCCACGCGCGGAAATGAGCTACATCGGGGGATGAAAGCCTCGGCTCAAACCCATCCGTCGTCCTGATCGTCGGCGGCTTCGTCCTTGACGCGACGGTGGGCCATCTCACGGTTCATCGTGCAAACCGCTTCGACATTGAGCTGCTGGCGTGCACACGGGTATGCGAAGGAGTCCTCCAAGGCCATGTGCTGGCGATAGATCTCCACGAAAATGCGCAACTCGTCTTGCAGACGCTCTGGCTGCGAGTAGTAGCCTCGCGCCAGCAAGTGGAGCAGCGGCCCGAGCTTCATCCAGCGTGCTTCAAGCAGCGCATGATCCAGTTGAAGCTTGCGCACCATGCCGATCCATTCCGGTTTGCCGGCCGCGAGCAACGCTGGGAAAACGTGGCGCTCTTCATCGAGATGGTGCTCGATCGCGTGTCCGGAGAAGAAGAGATGCGCCGCTCTTGCCTTCTCCATCATGACACCGCTCAAGCGTTCGCGTCCAAGCAGGTCGGCCAATTCATTCATCTCGTCCAACATCATCGCAATATCGGCATGACATACGGAGAGCGTCTTGAACGGCACCTCAGCAAAGTTGGGCTCATTCAGGCTGGAAGCGCTTCTTGACAGGGTATGCATGATGACCTCCTCCGCAGCAAGCACGCCTCAGTGTCCCCCCGAGCCTGCAGGCTGGATTTGCGCTACATCAACCTTACCTTTTTGGCCGGAGGATTCCGCGGCACTTCGGCATGCAAATTGACTTGCCTCATTGACCACCGGATGCTTGCGTCCCAATATGAAAAAATCATGTCAATACCACTGAGAAACAACAATGGCCGCCGTCCGCCGCAGCCGGGCTTCGCCTTGTTCGCGCTGGGCTTCCGCCCTTTCTACCTGCTGGCGAGTGTGTTCGCAGCCTTGTCCATCCCGCTGTGGGCTTTGCAGTTTTCCGGCCTGCTTGAGCAAGCCTATCTGCAAGGGCCTCTGTGGCATGCCCATGAAATGATTTTTGGATTCACTCTGGCGGTCATCGTGGGTTTTCTGTTCACCGCTGGCCGCAACTGGACCAATCAGCCCACGCCTACAGGTTGGAAACTGGCCACTCTCGCAACCCTGTGGGTGGCTGCCCGCGTGCTTGTGCTAACACCCTACGCGTTCCCAGCAGCCCTCGCCAACGTGGCTTTTCCATTGCTTGCCGCCATCGCGCTTGCACGACCTCTATACAAGGCACGAAGCCAGCGCAACTACTTCTTCGTCGGCTTGCTGGCCCTGCTGTCGATTGCCTCCGGGTTCATCCATGCCAGCCGGCTGGGTTGGGCCCAGGCGCCCACGTGGCTCGGGATACAGGTGGCCTTGGACATCATTCTTTTCATCGTTGCGGTGATGGCCGGGCGCGTCATTCCCATGTTCACCAACAACGGCGTGCCAGGTACCCATGCCAAGAGGCACGAAGGGATCGAGAAGACGGCGCTTGCGTCCTTGCTGGCCTTGGTGGTTGCCGATGCAGCCGAGCTTCGCGGCGCGCCGCTGGTCGCCATCGCCGCCGTGGCCTGTGCCGCGCACGCCATTCGATGGTCATTGTGGCAACCGTGGAAAACACTGCACGTGCCTCTGGTTTGGGTCCTGCATGCCGCCTACTTGTGGGTGCCCATACACCTGGCGCTTCGCTGTTTTGGCGAACCAGGCTGGATATCGCCATCCTTGGCCACGCATGCTTTGACGGTCGGCGCAATAGGCGGTCTTATCATGGGGATGATGATCCGCACGGCGCGCGGCCACACCGGTCGCCCTCTGGTCGCGGACCGTTGCGACATCGCCTGTTTCGTGCTCGTCCTCCTGGCTGCGCTTATTCGCGTCCTGTTGCCTCTGGCGTTGCCAACGCAAACCATGGCAGCAGTGCTGGCCTCTTCGGCACTTTGGTCAGCCGGATTCTCGCTGCACGCGATCCGCGCATGGCCGATGTTGTCCCGACCGCGCCTTGACGGACGGACCGGCTGATCCTGCGACGCAGCAGAGGCGAAAGAGAGGCATTCGTTCACGATGCTGGGCGCACGTCTCGCTCATGTACTCCTCGTTCCGGGGCGGCATCCCAGTCATCGTGCTGGTGCCAGAGAAGGACCCCGCTCTGGCTCATGATCTGTCGAGGCGGTTCGGTCGCCGCGTCGTGCTTAAGCCCGCGGATGTCGGCGACATCGTTAACCTGATTCGAAGCAGGTAAAGGTGGCGGGCTATCCATTGTGGCGAGCCAAAGGGCCACGCGGCGAAGCCGTGTTCGTAGTCGACCAATGCAGAGCGCCAATGCGATTCCGATGGCCGTGACTGCAAGCGTGTGGCCACTGGGAAAGCTTGATCCCCAATAGGGCTGGGTTCCCAGAGCCCGGGCCGAGCGCGGCCGACGATGGCCTTGATGAGGACGATCAAAAGCAACGCACTCGCGGCGGTCGAGATCAGCAGCCGCGCCTCAGCGAAGCGCTTCACCCAGAGCAAAGCAAATGCGGTCATGCCCACAACTGGAAGAGCGTCGCGAACGGTCCGGTAACTGTTATGACTTCGAACGCGACTTTCAATCTGGGTGAAACCCAGTGGTGAATGTTCCACAAAATCGCCTCGTCGATCGGTCCTGAGTCTTGCCCGAGCACGTCCTCGGTGACCTTGATGGCAGCCGCGGCCGAGATCAGGGTCGACAATATCTGCACGCGGCGCATTTGCAGCGATCTGCCCCAAGCAGGGCCTTTGACGCGCACACAAGCGCGAATCGGCAAATCGATACTCATGAGCAGAAGTATCAGCTTGACGACATCTTTAAGCAGTTCGAATAGCATGGCGCGCCGACTTGTGCGATCAACCGGAGCTGCGTTTATGCGGTAGGTACAGAGGATTGGGGCGCGTGGGTTGGTTGATGCGGCGAAGCGCTTGCTTCAAACAGTGGCCCTCGTCATGATCGGGATCGATAGCGGCACTATCAGTGCCGCAAGGAGCTACCACAGTGAAACAGTTTGGCGTTTGTCCATGGCTTCGGGCGTTCCTGCTGTCTCGTTTGTCTTCCGTCAATTCTGCCTGATTCAGTACCAGGCCAATGATCGTCCACATATTCGGACTGCGCATCACGACGGATTGCCACCGCTGGTGAAGATCACCAACCTGCAGATGCCGGCATGACCATGTTATTCCACGCGAGGACGCCGCGCTGCTCGACAAAGTCAAATGGGTGACAAGTGGAAATTCAGCGCCGAGAAACAGGGCGGCGGCATCGTCTTCACGGGCATCGAAGCAGCACGCTGATTGCTGCGTTCACTGACGCAGCAATCAGCCTCCACACAGCCTCGGAGCCACTAGCCAGAATTCCCATTCGGTTTGCAAGAAGTAGATACCAATCGCAGGCCATGCCGACTAGAGTAAGTGCACGCAGAGCAGTCCTGGTCACCGGACTTGATATCGATCCAGATACCGTAAAAGTCAGCGTGCTTATCCCGCTCGGTCAACGGGCTAATGCCGAAACCCCCATCAAATATGCGTCGTTTTGCCCTTACAACGAACGCCAATCCCAGACAGAATAGATGTGTGGAACGCCCTCACTCCCACTCGATCATTTCCAATGGCTTGAAACCCGCATGAATACTGGGTTTCAAGCCATTTATCTTTTCATTTACCGTCTTTTCTACCGTCACCAGCGGCCGGTCCTTGTGAGACGTTAAAACACCCAGTGGGATGTTGCAAACTTGCCACCACCTGTGCACGAATGGCCAGCCATTGGCTCGGAGCGAATCGTGAGCAACCACCGCCAGAAGGCGTGACGGCCTGAGACTCGCTGACACAGTCGCTTGCTCTTCCTGTCGGCCTTGCACAAAAAGCACGGCAAAATATGACGATAACGAACAATTCAGGGAACATGGTCATGTCAAGACTTCGCATCAACTTATCCGGGTCCGCTTCCGCTCGCACCGCCCCATAGCTCGCACGAGCCGACGATCAGTCAAAGCACGCTACCTGCTCATGCGAGGTGTCAAATACATTCCCGTTGTGGTCGGCGCGCTGGCCACCCTGCATGCTGCGCTGTCGCTTGCACCCCTACAGTTTGAACAAGCACCGCTATGCCTGGCCTGGCTCGCCTACCACTCCTGGTTTTCTGTGGCGGCTCTGTTGCAGCATCTGGGCATACCGACCATTGGTCGCTTCCAGGAAGGCATGTTCATGGCGCCAATCACCCCGTTGGGCCAGGCGTGCATCGTCATCTTCTGGCTTGGTGTGCACACGATCGCTGCCTGGCTGATCGTCTGGGCACGCCAGCCACGAGACCGACACGAGACCGAGCAAGCCTGAACCTCAGGCACATTGAAAACAATTCATCATGAGACTTTTCCCATCCCATCTGGCACTCATTGCGGCCTTGTCCAGTCTTCCCGCATCGGCACAGGTCGCCTTCATCATGGACATGACGACTTCTCACATGTGCATCGCCAACAACTGGGAAACGCCTTCATGGCAGAATCAGTTCGCGAAGTTGAACGACACCCAGAAAGGCAAGCTGCGACTGGGCCTGGAATCACAGTTATCACCCCAGGCCGTCCATTGCCTGGAGACCACCAGGCCCTATCCAGAAGGGGCCTGTGCCAAGGTCATTGACAAGGTGAGCGGCCATGCCCCGTCTGTCGGCGGCGGCGAGCCCTTCATCGGCGCGGATCTGGAAAGGGAACTCCAGATCGGGAGTGAGAAAGCCTTCCGTTGCCTTGAGCGAAAGCCCGGTGCCGCCATCAGCTAGGCCTCATCCGCCACGACAATCACGGCCGCCTCCAATACATTCAACAGGGATCCCTCTTCGTCATGTCCAAGCCATGGTTCATCCATCGCCTGGTCGGTATCGCATTGCTTGCGCTGCTGACCTCGGCCCACGCGGAAATCGAACGCGAGTGGCCAGACGCCGGTCTTCAGATCACCACCGACCAAGCCGTTCTACGTGCATCTGACGGGCAGATCATCGTGCCCGCCGGCCGCTATGAGTCGATCCGGCCTCTCGGATCGGTGGCCCTGGTCAGCCGCCAGGAACGCCACGGGCTGATCAACGCGCTAGGACGGCCTGTCACGCCTTTGCGCTACAGCTACATCGAGCGCATCTTGCGCCGAGGTGCGCACGCGTGGTTTGCCGTCAGCGTGGAAGGCCCCAGCGGCTCGCTGCGCGCCGGGATCATCGATGAAACCGGGCGCACGCTGGTCGAGCCCGCGTGGGAATCGATCGATCTGCTCCAACGCCCGCAGGACGATGACGCGGCAGGCGATCCGCCCAGCCAGGCTTTGTTCAAGATCCAGCGTGGCGGCCGCATCGGTGCCGTGAACCTGGCAGGCCGCATCACGATTGCCCCGCAGTTCTCACACATGGCCCAGTTGTCCGGCCAGGGCACCATGGTGTTGCTGGAGCAGGGCAGCCGCCAGGCGCTGTGCGATGCAGCCACGGGCGCATGCCCCTTTGCCTTGGGCCAGCAACGGCTGCAGCCTCTCGTTCCCGATCGGGCCGACGATCAACTGCTGCTGGTGGGCCAGCCAGGCAAGCTGGGCCTGTTCGACCTGCATGGCCACGAGATCCTGCCCCTGGCGTATGACGAGATCGCCCTGGCGCGCCCCGACTCAGGCCGCCAGCCACCCTTGGCGGTGCGCAAAGGCCTTCAACGGCAGTGGCTCGCCCTAAAGCATCAGGACGATGGCCGCTGGCAGGCCAGCCCGACTGCGCCGCCGCGCATGCAAGTGGCTTATTACGACGAGCACCCGCAGGCCCGCCAGGACCGCGCCGTGGTCGATGCGCGCTACCTGCCCGTGGCACTGCGCACCGCCGATCAGATCGAGGCCGCCCTCCAGGATGGCCGCATGCAGGCGCCGTTGCTGCCCAGCATCCAGCTCAGTGACCGCAAAGCCTACGTTCAGTTCTCGGCCCTGACACCCAAAAATCCTGCCCAGACCTGGCCTGCGGTCATGGTCCGCTGTGCCTGGCCTGGTGGCTTTCGGCTTCTCCGGCTGGAGGAGGAAGACGACACGAACCTCAAGCAGGCGTGCAATGCGGATCCGCAAGGCGGGCTGCGCTTCCAGCGCCAGGCCGACGAGCAGCTCACCTGCCTGAACTGCGGCGATGCGGGCCTGCCCACGCAATGGGTGAGCGAAGATCCCACCAGGGCCACCGGCTGTGACAAGCCTGTGCCCGCCTGGAACGAGCAGGCCGTGCGCCAGGCCTATGCCAAGTGGGTCAAGCTGTGGGCGCGCCAATGGCGCCCCATCCTGAGAGGCGATTCGCTGTCCAACGACGAACGCTTTGACGAACTGGTCGCGCCCAACTCGCGCGCATTCTCCACCCTGGTCCAGTTGCGGAACGACGAGCAAAGCATTGCCCGCAGCCTGGGGCTGAACCTGGCGCAAGCGCCCAAGGCTGCCCTCACCGCGCGCCTCATCGACTGGATGCTCAAGGCGCAGCCGGTACGTTCAGGTGGCCTCTACCCCGAATCGGACACCAGGATGGCAGCGCTGTGCGCCGAGGTCTGGTACCTCCAGTTACCCGGCGTGGAAGCCAGGTTGAAAGGCCCGCATGCGGCCGATGCCCCCTTGCTGGAGCCCTATGCCCTGCCCCTCGCCGGTACGCTGCAACGCGGCACCTATCCCTTCCTCACCTTCACCCACGGCCCCCAAGGCATTCAGTTGGCTGGCCTCTCGCGCGAGATGCTGCAAATGGTCTGGTGGCTTGAAGGAGGTCGCTGAATGAACAAGACATCGCACATGCCCTGGCTACGCGCCCTCTGCGCGGCCGCCACACTGGTCTCGCACACCCTGGCGCCCGCGGCATCCAAGCTACCCGACTGCACCCTCGACGAGAAAGGCCAATCGGTCTGCTTCCAGCGCTTCTCCGAAGGCCTGGCAGCCGTGCTGGTGCCGGTCGTCGGCCAAAGCGATGGCCGATGGGGCTTCATCGACACACGTGGCCTCATGGTGGTCAAGCCCGGCTACACCCAGGTGCGCCCCTTTGCCAATGGCCTGGCGGCCGCACAACGCCGCTACAAATGGGGTTTCATCGATACCAGTGGCCGCTGGGTGATCGAGCCCCTCTATGACCAGGCCACCAGCTTCGGCGCCGATGGCCATGCGCTGGTCACACGCGCAGACGAACTGCTGCGCATCGATCGCTCGGGCCAGACGCAAGGCATCGTGCCCGCCAGCCAACGCGCCGTGCTGCACGATCCGGTGGACATCGCCGAACAACGCTGGTCGGTCAGCCTGGAGCTATATGGCCAGCTGTGGGATCTGCAACGTGGCCGCGTCATGCCCATCCCCGAAAAGCTGAGCAACGTCTCCACCCCGCAAGACGGCCTGATCGCGGCCGAAATGCGCCTGCCCAGCGGCACCGAATACTGGGGCCTGCTGAACTTGCAAGGTGAATGGGCCATGCACCCGCGCCTGCTGCGCAGCACAGACCGGCCCCTGCATGACCAAGGCCTGGTTGCCCGGCGCGGCCCAAGCGGCTGGCAGTTCGTGAACCTGCAAGGCCAAGCCCAGCATGGCGATATGCTGCATGAGGTCGAGCTGATGCGCCCGGGCTCGTGGGTGGTCTCTCCCGAAGACGGCAAGCTGGAACTCTGGGATGCCCAGGCCCGGCGCGTCATGGCCTTGCCGCCCAACCTGCGCTTCCACGCCCCCACACCGCTGGGTGACAGCGTGGTGATCAAGACGCAAGACGATGTTGCGCTGGTGGCGCCTCAAGGCCGGGCCTGGCACTGGCCGCTCAAGGGCCGCCGCGTTCACACCGCGCAGAACCTGCTGTGGCTGCTGCGCGGTGAGCATGACGACCCCACCTCGCCGTCAGGTACCAACGAGATCATCCGGCCAGACGGCTCGCCCTTCCTGGATGCCGCCACGCGCGCGCAACTCGATGGCTACCTGGTCACCCCCATGAACCCGGACGATGCCCGGTTCAGCGGAGCGGGCAGCCCTATCGCTTTGGCCCTGCTGGAGCCGCTGGACAGCACGCGTTCACCCGCCCTGATCACCCGGGACGGACGCATCGTGAGCCAAGCCGAGTGGTTGCACATCCGCGCCCGCTATGACGACGACGCGCCCTGGGTGGTCCAGACGCGCCAGGGCCTGTTCGGCGCCATCGACGGCCAGGGCCGCTGGCGCATCGCCCCTGTCTGGCAAGGGCTGGACGACTTCAACCACGGGCTGGCCCTGGGCCGCCGTGCCGACGTGGCCGAGGGGCGGCGCCAGGTGCTGCTCAACAGCGACGGGCAGTTGCTGAACACCCCACCTGCCGTATCGCAAGACTGCACCCGCTGGATCGGCGCGGTGCTCGCCTGCGTGGACGACCAAGGCCCGCGGTTGCAGCACTACCTCTGGCACCCTTTGCGCCAGCAGCGCACGGACATCGCCCCGATCAAGCAGTTCACCAAACTGGCGCATGGCCTGTACCGCGTCCAGCAAGGCGAGCTGTGGGGGCTGATGGACAGCCAGGGCGCATGGCGGATTCAGCCGCGCTTCGCCAATGAGCTGGATCTGCGCCTGCTGGACGAGGACGTCGGCCTGGAAACGGTCAGCGACAACGGCGGCCCGATCAGGCAGCGCTGGCGCCTGATCAGCCTGGCAGACGGCCACCCGCTCACCGCGCTGCATCTGCAGGAGCCCGAGGCCATGGGGGTGGGCCGCTACCGCGTCCACACCGAGCACGAAGGCAGCCGCGTGATCAACGCACGCGGTGAAACCGTGCTGCAACAGCCCTGGCCGAGCGGCAGCGCCCAGACGGAGGGCGACTGGGCAAGCGTGCTGATCGACGACATCTGGGGCGTGATGGACCTGCAAGGCCAATGGCATGTGCCTGCCCGCTATCGTCGGCTGAGCGGGCCATTCGGGCCGGACCAATGGCTGTCGGTCGAGACGCGTGCAGGCAAGACCCTGCTCGTCAACGCCGAAGGTCAGGCCATGGCGGGCAACCCCGACGAACTCGAAGCCCAACCCACGCATGGGCCCTCCCGCACTTCTGCCGAGCCCGCACTCCGGCTCACGCAACGCGGCCGCCAACAAGCCTTTGTCAATGCCCATGGCCAAGCCGTGATCACCGCACAAGTGCAATGCCAGCAACTCGTCTTGCGCAATGCCCAAGGCCAGCAGAGCTGGCCGCCGCAAACCCTTGCCTGTGCCAGCGCCAAACAGAAGGGAAGCCACCCATGAGCCGATCCCTGCTCCGAGCCTGCTCAATCGCCCTCCCGGTGGTCGGCGCGCTGTCCACCCTGATCGCCCCCATGGCGAACGCCCAGACCAGCGATGGGCCGCAGGACGCCGATGCGGCACCCGCCCACACCAGCTACCTCAAACAGGCCGCCGCGCAAGCCGCGCCAGGTGTCAAAACCATGGGCCAGGGCGAGCATGCCTGGCGCTTTGTGGTGCGCCACCCCGAGCGCCCCAATGAGCCGCATCTCCAGGCGGCCTACCAGGTGCGCCTGCCCGATGGGCTGAAGATGGCCAACGGCGACACCGCTGTCATGGGCACCACCGATGCCCAGGGGCGCACCGACATCATCCTCGTGCATGCCGACAGCGACCCCAGCGACTGGATCGTTTTGCCAGCGCTGGGGCAAGGTCCGGCGGGCAGCGTGGTTTTCTACCACGACGCGCGCGGTGGCGGCATACCCGACATGCCCTACCTGCTGGAAGTGGACACCGGGCCCATCTACTGCGGCCTCAGCTTGCCAACGGGCCACTCAGCCTACCTGCAAGTGCCAAAGGGCCACAACCTCCTCCAGCATCAGGTTGGCAGCCTGAGCGAATGCCAGGCGCTCCAGAAGGCGCTCAACCCCATCGTCCAGGCACCCACCACGCAGGCGCGCGTGGCGAGTATCCGGCGCCTGATGGCCAATCCCGCATGGGCAGACCAACAAGAAATGCTGAGCGATAAGCTGCAAGCCATCATCTTGCGGGAAGGCAGCCAGCCCGACATCGAACAGCATGTGCAAACGCATGTGTACAAGGCGTGGGGCATCAGCAAGGCCGAGCAAGCCGAACAGCTCAACAGCATCGCCTACACCCTGCTGACTTTTCAGCCGCCTCGGTTCCTGCCACTGGCCAAACAGTTGATCGACCAATCCGTTGCGCTGAACGCCACGCCCTACAACCTGGACACCCAGGGCTGGGCCCTGCATCAGCTGGGCCGACATGCCGAGGCGCTGGAGATGTACACGCGAGCACTGGCGGCCTTCCACACCTTGTGCGAGGTTGATACGCAGGCGATGTACCTTGAAACCCTGGCTCACCAGGCGGCCACATTGTGGGTTGTTGGTCGCCACGACGAGGCCATTGCGCAATGGGCGTCGATGGCCCGCAGCAACAAGGCTGATGGCATCGATGACAGCTGGGGCCTCTGGCTGGCGGACTGGTCTCAGGCCAAACCCGCCATTCAGGCACGTATCCAGGTGCTCGATGCACAAGGCGCCCCCATCGCCCTCAGTTGCAGCGACCTCCGCGATCAGCAATGAGGCCGACGCCAGACCGGGGCGCCAGACAAAGGCGCCCCGTCAAGGGCAAGCCGCCTCACTGGCATCGCTTTGATTGATGCACGCCAAGGCAGCACAGGCACCCACAGTCCACTCACGGACCTCTCCCTTTAATGATCTGGAAACACGTCGGCTGACCGCAGCACCTTGGTGGCCACGTCGTCACCAAACCTCTCCATGGCAGCCCATGCCGCGCCATCTGCCTTGGCCTGAACACCAACACCGGCAATACCGGCACACGGCTCGCAAAGCCGATGGAAATACACAGGCTCGCCCTGGTCGTTCCACCTGGCATGGGTCAAGCTTGTGTGCGCCTGGCCCGCATGGGTGCAGGCATTTTGCCTGCGCTGGTAGGTGACCAGCCTCCGGTCGACAAAGAACAACTCATACCGGTCCCATGGGCCACACGCCCCCACGGGTATGGCTTCACCATGGCGGATCTCCAGCGTCACGTTGTCCAGCATGTGCCCATCTGCCTTGGCCTGGACATGCCGGTTTTCCAATACCGTTGCATCCGGCGGCGCGGGGTATGGCGTATCGATCGACATCGCCGCCCAATTGCCCGATGCCGATTCATCAGCGCGCCGATCGCCCGGCTCCATGGCACGCGCTTCCCGGCTCAACCCTGCTACATGCGCATCGACCACATCCGGCCGCTGAAGCACCTTCTGGTAGGCGCCATACCTGCTGCCAACCAAGGCCGCTTGAGATGCAGGCGAGCCCGTGTCCACCGCCATGTTGTCGTCACTGCTCATCACCAGGTACGCATTGCTGGCTTTGAACGTGCCTCGTACGGCATAGCGGCTCGAATCAAAAACAAAATGCACGTCGGACGTCAGCGTGGTCGAAGCCGCTGCGGGTGCTGCATCCCATGCCGGTGCCAGTGCCACCTCCAGACGCAGCGGCTCAACCGGCACGTTCGGCAATGTAGGCAGCCCAGGCAACACGACCCTGACGCCGTGCAACGCGTAGCCCGTGCCCATGATGCGTTTGGCTGTGAAGCGAAGGCCGCCCGCTTCGGTGAGCTGATAGTCCTGCGGCTTCAAGCGGACGGTCTTCACATCGGGCGTCAGCACCCAACGCGGCACGGGTATGACCTGCCCATCCCAGTGCACCGCGAGATGGGCATTGATCAACCACAGCGTTCGGGTCGGCATGTAGTCGGCTTCAATCACAGCCTCATCTGAAGCCATGAGCTTGCGAAGCCCTTGCAAGTCGATATTGCCCGCCCACTGATCGATGCGGAGGTCGAACACGACTGCCTCGTCATGGCTGGAGAAGGCCGCTGGCGGAACGGTATCCACCTTCACGCAAGCCGATAGCAGGGCCGCAGCCAAAACCATGAAACAACGCACCCGGATGAAGCTCAAGAATTGATCCCTCTTTGCACCAACGACAGCGCCCGCTTGTATGCGGCGCGCAGACGGTACACCTGAGCAGGCCGGTGCGCGGCACCCGTTTCAAGCTCGCCTTCAATGGGCTCCAGCATGCCCAGCTCGTCAATCTTGCGCCGGAAGCTCACCTTGTTGATCGGCTCACCCAGCACAGCCTCATAGACCGCTTGCAACTGAGGCAAGGTCACCCGCTCACCGCACAGGTAGATGGGCAAGGACGAGTACTGGCTCTTCGAGCGGACACGCGACACCGCCACATCAACGATGCCCTTGTGGTCAAACGGCATCCTGGGCAGCCGGTTCACGGGCGCCAGCAGCAAGCCCTTGTTGTCAAGCGGCAGCACCTCCAGGGGAATCAGGGCGTAGTAGACGATCGAAACCGACCATCCTCTGGGGTCACGGTCGGCGCCCGAATAGGTCGCCAGTTGCTCCAGGTAGGGGCTGATGATGCCCGTCTTGTCCCGCAACACCCTGGCGGCGGCATCCCATGCTGTTTTGTCCTCCTGGCTGTGGACGTAGCCACCAGGCAGTGCAGGCATGCCGGCAAAAGGCTCGTTCTGTCGCTTGAGCAAAACCACATGCAAGGCTTGATCCTTGAGCGTCAGCAGCACCACGTCAACGGTGCAGATGACGGGCGGGTAGTCTGGTTCAACGGGTTTGGAGGCCATGGGTGTCTGCTGAGCGCTTGGGTTCGTTCAATTTGGCAACAAAGTAGCTTAACAAGCGAGAAGGTGCTTTTGTTAGTTTCACTGTTAATCTAAGTTATGTACAATGGCTTCACTGACTCAAAGCGGAGGCCCAATATGAAACGCAACATCCAACTTCTGATCATCGATCCGCAGAACGATTTCTGCGATCTGCCAGACGCCTGGCAAGCCGCCAACCCTTTGAACGGCCAGCGCGCGGCCCCCGCCCTGCCCGTCTCGGGCGCGCACGCCGACATGCAGCGCCTGGCCGCCTTGATCCGCGCAGGCCAGGATGCCTTGGCCGACATCATTGTCACGCTTGACTCTCACCACAGGGTTGACATCGCGCACCCGCCATTCTGGGCCCAGGCTGGTGGCTCGCCCGTGCAACCCTTCACCACGATCTCAGCCCGGCAAGTGCGTGATGGCCAGTACGTGCCGAAAGACGCCACCGCCCTGCCCCGCGTTCTGGCCTATCTGGATGAGCTGGAGGCCCGAGGCCGCTACACCCTGATGGTCTGGCCCATCCACTGCGAGATCGGCACCTGGGGCAACAATGTGCATGCGGATGTGCAATCGGCCTGCAACGCCTGGGAGGAAAAGCGCCTGCGCACCGTCAAGCAAGTCTACAAAGGCGCCAACCCCTGGACCGAGCACTACAGCGCCATGCAAGCAGAGGTGCCCGATGCGGCAGACCCTGACACCCAGCTCAACCAGGCCCTGATCGCCGAGCTGGACCGCGCAGACGTGCTCCTGATCGGCGGCGAAGCCAGCAGCCACTGCGTCAAGGCCACCACCGAGCACATTGTCGACAACCTGCCAAGCGGGCGGCTCGATCGGGTCATCCTGCTGACGGACTGCATGAGCCCGGTCGGTGGCTTCGAGGCCCAGGCCGAAGCCTTCCTGGCCGACATGCGCAGCCGTGGCGTGCAACTGGCAACCAGTGCCGATGTCCTGCCCCTGCTCCAGACCAACGTTTGATACCGAGAGAGACTGCCATGCAAGCCATCATCACCAGTCTGTTAGAGACCGATCTGTACAAGTTCACCATGTGGCAGACCATGCTGCATCGGCACCCTGAGACCCAGGCCGAGTACACCTTCGTCTGCCGCAACGACAGCGCCTACCCTTTGTCCGACCTCGCCAGTGAGGTCAGCCTGGCGCTGGACAAACTGTGCGCCCTGAGCTTCCAGCCCGATGAGCTGGCCTACCTCAGCAGCCTGCGCTTCATCAAGTCGGATTTTGTGGACTTCCTGCGCATCTTCCGCTTCCAGCGCGATTTCATCGAGGTGAAGGCCATGGGCCCTACACTGGAAGTCATCGCACGCGGCCCGCAGGTCCATGTCATGGGCTTCGAGATCTACGTGCTGGCCATCATCAACGAGTTGTACTTCCGCCGCTTCGAGGCCGAGCCCGCCTTGATCGAAGGGCGCAAGCGCCTGGCAGGCAAGATCGAACTGCTGCAAGCCTTTGAGCAGGAAGCGCCCCGTGCCCACCCGTTCGAGTTCTTCGACTTTGGCGTGCGCAGGCGTTTCAGCGGCGCGTGGCAGCGCGAAGTGGTCACGGCCTTGAAGGCCCAGCTGCCGCAGTTCTTCAAAGGCACCTCCAATGTGCTGCTGGCCAAAGACCTGGGGCTGGTTCCCATCGGCACCATGGCGCACGAGTACCTCCAGACCTATCAGGCCCTGGGCGTGCGCCTGCGTGACTTCCAGAAAGCCGCGCTGGAGGACTGGGTGCAGGAATACCGTGGCGATCTGGGTACGGCCTTGACCGACGTGGTGGGCATGGACGCTTTCCTGGCAGATTTCGACCTTTACTTTGCCAAGCTGTTCGATGGGCTGCGCCACGACTCAGGGGATCCTGTCGAGTGGGGAGAAAAGGCACTGGCGCACTACGCCAGGTTGCGCATTGATCCGCGCACCAAACGCCTGGTGTTCTCCGATGGTCTGGATGTACCCACTGCACTGTCGCTCTACAGACACTTCGCTGACCGCACACAACTGGGTTTTGGCATCGGCACCAATCTGAGCAACGACGCGGGCATCAAGCCGCTCAACATCGTGATGAAGATCACCAAGGCCAATGGCCAACCCGTTGCCAAGCTGTCTGACACGCCCGGCAAGACCTTGTGCCATGACGAAACCTTCCTGGCCTACTTGCGCCAGGTGTTCAAGGTCAGGAGCGCATGATGATCAAGTTCACCGTGGCCCAATTGAACTACACCGTGGGCGACATCGATGGCAATGTGGCCAAGATGGTCAGCGCTGCACAGCAGGCCTGGGCTGATGGTTCGGAGATGGTGGTGTTCTCTGAACTGGCTTTGACTGGCTACTACCCTGGCGACTTGCTGGATGACCCCGCCTTCCTGCAAAGAACCTCAGCCGGACTGGAGTCACTGCGCCAAGCCTCACGCCAGTTGCGGCAACTTGCATGGGTGGTCGGGGTACCGCTTGCCCATGAAGGCCCGGGCAAGCGCCTGAGCAATGCGCTGTTGGTGCTCAAAGGGGGCGAGGTGGTGCTGAGCTACGCCAAGCAACTGCTCCCCACCTACAACATCTTCGACGAGCGGCGTCACTTCGAACCGGGGCCGGATGTGGCGCCTGTGCTGAGGGTTGGTGAAGCTCGCATCGGCTTCATGGTCTGCGAAGACGGCTGGAACGACAGTGGCCAGGACTACGAGGTCAACCCCTTCCAGCGCATGCGCGATGCAGCCCCGGATCTGGTCGTCTCCATCAACGCCAGCCCCTCTGACGTTGGCAAGCGCGAGCTGCGGCACAAGGTCTTTGCCGAAGCCAGCAAGCGTCACGGCCTACCCTTGCTCTACGTCAACCAGGTTGGCGGCCAGGATCAGATCGTGTTCGATGGCGCCTCGTTTGCCGTGGAGCCTCAAGGTGGCATCGTGTATGAAGCCCAGCGCTTTACCGAAGACGTGACCACCCTCAGGTTCGAGCATGGCCGTTTCCTGACGGCTCAGGGTGAACAACCTCCTCGGGTGAGTGCCGAGGGCCTGAGCACCATGGCGTTCTACAAGGCGCAGATTCTGCTGGGCCTGCGTGACTACGCACGTCGCTGCGGCTTCAAACAGGCTGTCGTTGGGTCATCCGGCGGCATTGACAGTGCGCTGACACTGGCCCTGGCCGTTGAAGCCTTGGGGGCGGACAACGTGGCCGCCGTGACCATGCCATCGCGCTATTCATCTGCCGGATCGGTGGACGATTCGGTCACTTTGTGCCAGAACCTGGGCATCCAGCTGTACACACACCCGATTGCCGATACCGTTGCAGCCTATGCCCAGCAGTTTGAGGTCACCTATGGTCAGCCATTGAAAGGCCTGGCCCTGGAGAACCTGCAGGCCCGCATACGCGGTACGGTGCTGATGGAGCACTCCAACAGCTTTGGCCACCTGCTGCTGACCACCGGCAACAAGTCCGAGATCTCGGTCGGATACTGCACCTTGTATGGCGACACCAATGGTGGCCTCGGCCTAATTGGTGATCTGTACAAGACCGAAGTCTTCGCGCTGTCGAGGTACGTCAATGAAGCCGCTGGCCGGGAGTTGATTCCTTTGGCAATCATCGACAAGGAGCCTTCAGCCGAACTGGCCCCCGATCAGAAGGACACTGACAGCCTGCCGCCGTATCCAGTGCTCGACGAAATCCTGCGATTCGTTGTGGAAGGCGAGCGGCTGGCCAAAGCGGAGTACGAGCGCGCCCGGCAGTTTGTGGAAGAACTGCGCACCCGGCAGGAGGGCCTGGCCTTAATCGATCGCATTCGCCAAATGGTGGCACGCAACGAATACAAGCGAAGGCAGGCACCACCCATCATCCGGGTACGTTCGCGCGCATTTGGATCGGGCAGACAGATGCCCATCGCAGCCAAGCACTATTGACCTCAACCAGGCCAGCACATGAATACCGAAATCAGGAAGGACCTTGCCGTCTACATCGGGCGCTTTCAGCCATTTCATAACGGGCACTTGGCCCTGCTGAAGCAAGCACTGAACAAGGCAGAGCACGTGGTCGTGGTGATCGGATCGGCTAACCAGGCCCGGACACCCAAGAACCCGTTCACATGGCCAGAACGATGCGAGATGATCAAACTGGCGCTGACAGATGCCGAGCGATCCCGGATCAGCTTTCTGCCTGTGCATGACTACTATGACGATGTACGTTGGGTTCACGCCGTTCGACAAGGCGTCGAGCAGTTGGTGACCGAGCGGGTCTCGACGTCGCAGCCGAGCATCGCCCTGGTCGGCCACTTCAAAGATGCGACCAGCGACTATCTGCGCCGGTTTGAAGGCTGGGAGTTGTGCTCGGTTGAACGCGCCAGCCCCGTAGATGCAGCGCACATTCGCGATGCCTTGTTTGGCAGCGCAGGCCATGGCCTTGACGCCACCCTTTCTGCGCTGTCCTCGGTCGCACCACAGACAACATTGGATTTTCTGCGTGCATGGGTGGCCCTGCCATTCTTTGACTCGCTCCACAAGGAATGGTTGGCCCTGCGCCGCTACAAAGAAGCGTGGTCCAGTGCGCCCTATCCACCCGTGTTCGTGACTGTAGACACGGTTGTGCAATGTGCAGGCAAGATCTTGCTGATCAAGCGAGGACAGCCACCCGGTGTAGGACTCTACGCCGTGCCAGGCGGCTTCATTGAACAACGAGAAACTGCCTACCAGTCTGCTGTTCGCGAATTGCGTGAAGAAACTCGCCTGAGCCTGTTGGAGTCCACCATGCGTGCGGCACTCAAAGCCTCAGCCGTGTTTGATCACCCGGATCGAAGTCAGCGGGGCAGGACGATCACACATGCGTTCTATTTCGACTTGGGTGAACGCTCATTGCCGGAGATCGAAGCGGACGATGATGCGCAGTCAGCGCAATGGTTCGCGATCGAACAAATCAGTGAAATCGAGGATCAGTTCCACGATGACCACTTCCATATGCTGGATCACTTCTTGGGGTTGACAACCAATAACCGCGAAGGCTGATCAGGCAAGTAGATGCCCTCTGTGGGTGTACGCAACCTTGCATCACCGGCCAAAGCAAATGGCCTTTGCTCCGACACAAAAGGCGTCATGTCGATGACCTCTAACAGTTCACTGCCTGCAAAGGCCTCCAGGGCATGCCCCCGCAGACCCAACTGAACGGCTCGTCGAGGGAGCTTTGCACCTTGCGGATCGTGATCTGGATCCCATTGCAATCTTACATCTGAGGCATCGACCGCCACCTTCCATGCGTCTCGGCTCGCGTGGCGATCAGGTTGGTAAGTTGACGCCACTGCCTGCGCAAGGATGTTATCGAAGAAGGCGCGGCGAATTCGCAAGCCCAGGATCACTTCCTGGCCTTCCTTCGCGCCCCATCCAGACCGGTACATCATCCACAGGAAGTTGGGCTTGATCCAACTCATGCGCTGAAGGCTGAAATCGGACCCGCCAAAGCGGCCATACTCTATGGCGTAGTTGCCGATCGAAGGCCGATAAGCCTGATAAACGACGATGGTTTCGTCATCATGGTGGGCCAGGATGTGCTCGCCTTCGCTTGGCCAGCGAGCACATTGGCTTGAATACAGTTCAGTTGGTAGATTCATTTCTAAATTGATGGATAACTTCGATCACACCTACGATGTGATCATTCAATGTTTCGAGTTCTTCGGCAGGCACCCACCACTCCGTGTGACGCGAGGCACCGACCTGCTGTATGGGATAGCGACTCATGAAATCCGCATCGACTTCAAAGCGCGTCACAAATCCGGCACCGCTGGCGGGCACATTCCAGTCGCGTGCAATCTCAATGGCGTACTGCTCATTGGTCACCGGATAGAAGATGGGTTGCTCGGGCAACCTCGGCGGCCAACGCTTGAAGTCGCTGGCAGCAACCAAGGCCAGTTCTTGCGGCCCTGTTGGTCGATAAAGCGTGATTGTCTTTGTCATAGCTGGCTCCCGCCTATTCCTGGCGCATCAGGCGCATGTATTGCGTGCCCACAGTCTCAACCAGCCAAACGCCATTGTCTGACTGGAAGAACTGCTGCCCGTCCAGATGCATCTGCAATGAGTCAACCTCCAGAATCACTGGTTGACCATGCCTTTGCCCCACTGAGAGGGCCACATCCAAGCTCGCGGTCAGATGCACGTGGTGTCGGGCTTGCCTCTGCAAACCCTTCACCCAGATGGCATCCAGAAAGCGAGACGCCGTACCGTGATACAGCTTCTGTGGTGGCGTCGTCGGGCTAAGGCCCAAATCGATCTCGACAGAATGCCCCTGATTGGCTCGGATGAACAAACCATCGTCGCTCAAAGCAAATCGCTTTTTGTCGCTGGTCTCCACCACCTCCTTGAGCAGTTCAAGCGAGATGGGCTTGTTGGCTTGCTCGCAACGGGCAAGCAATTCATCGACCCGCACCCATCCGCCATCGCCCAAGGTGAGCCCAACGAGCTGCGGCTCATGCCGAAGGATCAAGCTCAACAGCTTGCTGGTGGACACCACTTTGTTATTCGTTCCCATTTTCTATTCCTTCTATTTCTCTTCTTATTGATTCGGCCGCCGATCACATGATCAACTGCCCCTTGTTTGCCGAGACGTTGACCGTCGCCTCGATGCCAGCGGTAAACGCCAGAAAGTCGGCCTCGATTCCATCCGAGAAGATGACGCCGTTCTCAGGCATTCTCGATCGCACCTTCAACGATCGACCTGGTGCGACATCGCCATAGACCAAAGTCGCCTGCGATGATCGACTTGGGAAAGGCTCTCGCACCGCAAAGCTCAGCTTGTCGGCGTCCCACGCCAAGGGCTTGTAGCCGCTTTTCCCGCTCACCATGCCACTGGCTTGCGCCAAAGCCATAGAGCCTGTCATGACACTCTTCATCCATGCTGTTGACCCCAGACCTGTCGAGACGATCAAGCCAGACGAGGACTGAAACTCCTTCGTCTTGCCCTGCTCGATCTCATACAGCGCGGAAGTATGTGTACGCGGCCCGATGAAAAAGTCGTTGACGGCCCTGAGGCGCTGCCCATCAGACAAGACAACCTCCGCCATGGTGATCTGCTTGGTCGGCCTGCGATCCTGCGCGACTGTTGGCAACAAGCCGCGAAGTTGTTCAGGATCGAAAGGCAACAACACACCGTCCCACCGCTGAGGTTCCGGGTTCAAACCGATCAACGGCTGCCCCTCCAGATACTTCATGGTGTTGGCCACCAACCCATCCTGCCCCAGGGCCACAACGATATCGTCAGGCGCAAAGACAAAGTTGGGCAAGTAGCCACGGTCAATGATCTGATACCGCCCCCAGGCTTGCAACACCTCAACCGTTACGCGCAGGCTCCTTGCGTATGCTTCGTTCTCTCGCAGGTAGTCGGACAAGTCCGCCCCCAAGTGCTCGATATAGAACCGCGCCTGAGCCAGGGTGTGGTAACGAGAGACCAGATCTTCCAACCTGGTCCGCCTCGTGACCAGCACCACCTTGCGTTCAGTTGGCGCGACCACGATTGGCTCCCTGTGGCCCACCGCTGTTATCGCGGATCAAAGACTGCAACAGCTCCGGCGACATGTTGAGTTGCCCAATGTGTTGTGCCTTCTCGGCAATCCCACCAAACGCCTGAGCGATCAACTGACCTGGTTGCATGCCCGATGCTGCCAGTGCCTGAACGATGCGAGGATCGGCCTTCTCCATGGTCTGCATGATGGCGCCCAGTCGATACGCTTCTGCATCAGCCATGGTGCGACTGTTTTCCGCCTGACCCTCGACAAACAACTTACGCCGCTCCTCCAGCGTGACGTCAGACTCCATCTGCTCGGTTCGAAGTTCGTTCTCCCGACGCGCCACTGCAGCCTTCGCATCCATCTGAGCCTCGCCGATCTGACGCTTCTTGTGCTCAACGGCTACTTCCGTATCCAGCTCGGTTTCACGCACCGCGCGCTCGTTTTGAACGGCAGACATTCGACGGCCGAAGACAGCTTCGTCTGCGGCCTTGAGGTTCGATTCTCTGGCCTCCGCCTCCAGTGCCCGAGACATCTCTGGTGTTGGCTTGATGGCCAGCACAGATACTCCCAGGATCTCTAGGCCCAAAGCGGCCACTTCGGTCTGCAACGCCAGACGCTTATGAGTTTCCTGCGCAATCGTGGCTGATGCCCGCAATGCTTGCTTCAAATCCATTTGCTGAACAGATTGACGCACGATGACTTCAGCTTGCATGGCCACCCGTTCGCCCAGCCTTTTGGGGTCTTCCGACATATGAGCCTTTCCGTCTGCCGACAAGGAAAAATCCATCAGGCCCGCAATGCGCCCAGGATCAGCGACACGATAGGTCACCTGCCCCTGAACGGTGATGCTCTGAAAGTCAGACGTCACGAGTTCAAGAATGAAAGGCCGATCCTGACTGCCGATCGGCACTGCCACCAACGTGGATGTAGGTCCGTAGTAGAAGAATGACAAGCCAGCACCTTCGCGAACGACCTGCCCACGACGGAATTGCATCAGATGCATCGTCGGTTGTGACTTGATGAAGCGAATTCCCAGCATACGATTTCCCCTTTCAGTGGTGTATTGTTGACTTCGTGTCGTTGTGCAACTATCATAAGTTCATCAATTAAACTAAGTCAACAAGAATTTGAGGTTCACGCAACATGGCCACCTTTCAAGCAATCAAGGGCGACATCACCAAGTTGACTGTGGACGCCATCGTCAATGCTGCCAACACGTCCCTGCTTGGCGGAGGTGGCGTGGACGGCGCAATTCATCGTGCGGCCGGCCCCGAACTACTGGAAGCCTGTCGCAAGCTCTACGGCTGCAAGGTTGGACAGGCCAAGCTGACCAGCGGTTTCAAGCTGCCAGCCAGTTATGTCATTCACACTGTCGGACCAGTCTGGCAAGGTGGCGCAAAGGATGAGGCGAAGTTGCTGGCTGCGTGCTACCGCGAATGCATTGCGCTGGCCATCCAGCACGACATTCAGTCATTGGCGTTTTCGTGCATCAGTACTGGCTCATACCGGTTTCCATCGCAAGCTGCAGCTGAGATCGCCGTTGCAACTGCCAGAGAGCACGCGGCAAACACCAGCCTTGACATCACCTTCTGTTGCTTCAATCTAAGCGATCTGGAAATCTACCAAGCGCTGCTGCGCTGAAAATCACATCAAGGGGATCACCCATGCACGCTACCGACCACATCGGCCAGTTGATTGAGCAAGCCAAGCAAGGGCAACGGCTCAAGTACCTCCATTTCTGGGGCCATCAGCCAAAGAAGGATGGCTCCATCGGAAAGACTTGCTTTAGCCAATGGTTCGAGTCGTCCTTCACCTTGGGTGAAATCACCTATTTGACTGCCGAGCACTACATGATGGCGGAGAAAGCAAGGCTGTTCGATGATCAGGAAACCTGGAATCAGATCATCGCGGCGAAGAGCCCAGCGCTTGCCAAGAAGCTCGGTCGAGAGATTCGAAACTTCGATGATCGCCTCTGGGACGCACGTCGTTTCGATGCCGTGGTCGAGGGCAACCTGGCCAAGTTTTCTCAGAATGCTTCGTTGCAAGACTTCCTGCTCAAAACCGAAGACCGTGTCCTGGTGGAAGCCAGTCCGGTTGACAAGGTTTGGGGTATCGGCATGGCCGAAGACCATCCACAGATTGAAAACCCTGCGATGTGGCAAGGGCTCAACCTTCTTGGTTTCGCATTGATGGAAGTGCGTCGGCAATTGCTGGCCAATCGGTAGCCACCCATCTACCAGACCCGCTCACACAACCGTCATTGGCAAGCATATGGATCTAGAGAGTCGCTACAGGGGATGCCTGATTGGCCTGGCCTGCGGAGATGCCGTCGGCACCACCTTGGAGTTCAGCCCACGTGGGAGTTTTGAACCCATCACCGACATGGTCGGAGGCGGCCCGTTCAATCTGAAGCCGGGGCAGTGGACCGACGACACGGCCATGGCCATTTGCCTGGCTCAGAGTCTGCTACATCGCGATGGATTCGATGCGATGGATCAGATGAACCGGTACATGAACTGGTGGCGCTGGGGATATCCAAGCCCCACCGGTGAATGCTTTGACATCGGGATGACCGTTCAGGATGCGCTGCTTCGATTCAGTGCGACTGGGTACCCATTGTCTGGATCGACGGACCCCAATAGCGCTGGCAATGGCTCTCTGATGCGCCTAGCGCCCGTGGTGCTGAGGTACTTCCCAGACCTTGTGGCCATTTTGCAGTATGCGCAGCTAAGCTCACAAACCACCCACGGCGCCGTAGAAGCCATAGAGTGTTGTTCAGTTCTGGCCGAGATCATCTCCAACGCCTTGAATGGTGCGCCCTCAAAAGCGGCGGTCCTCAAAATTTCTCAAGCTGGTTTGAGCAGTTCGGTCGTACAGGACATTGCCGATGTCCGCTACCTGAACAAAGATCGCGGTCAGATTCAGGGCAGTGGCTATTGCGTCCAATCCCTGGAGGCAGCGCTTTGGAGCTTTGCGACGACCGAATCATTCGAAGCTGCCGTCCTCGCGGCCGCGAACTTGGGAGATGACGCCGACACCACCGCTGCCATAGCAGGTCAGGTCGCAGGGGCGTTCTATGGTATGGACGACATTCCGCAGCACTGGCGCAAGCAGCTGTACATGTGTGAAGACATTGATGCCATGGCGCGGGGGCTTTTACATCGCGATGGACGACCTGTGCCGTTTTGAGGTATTCCATCGTGCCGTTTAAACCTTCAAAAGCTTATCCGCCCCTCACTCCCACTCGATCAGACGGTTTAAATAACTCCATGACGGTTTGTAGGAAAGTCCTCGACATCAGTTGCGCCAAGGATCCCCGACTGAACGATTGGTTAAAGCAAAGCAAGCAGCATCTTGTGGTGCTGACCGAGTACTTTGCCGTGGAGGCCCTCAACGCGCGCGATCAGGATGGTGTTGCTGCGAACTTTCAGATCGTTCGCAACTATCCCGACCAAGTTCTGGTTTCAAAACCAATGAACCCACTGTGCCAACTGGCACCCAAACAATTGCGCAAGCCGAAGAATCTCATCGACAATCCATCGACCAAGGACTTCGCTCGACTTGGCAGGCAGATTGGGCGCATGCATACAGACCCACGAGTTCAGTTGGGCATCCTTGAAAGGATGCATGCGGCACGGCTCTTTCTAGAAAATCTGTCTCCAGCTGGGGACGCGGTGAAGGATGTGCTGAGCGGATGGCTACAAACCTTCAGCGAGAACGACGTCAAAATTCTTCGAAGAGAGAATGAATGGACGCCCGATTTCAGGCATACCTTTCTCAAAAACATCATTGAGCAGTCGGACATCATGTTGCAGCGTGCCCATCCTGGAGCGTGTCCAGACACTCTGCAGGACCTGCTGCTTTCCATGAACTTTGCGTTTCCGTTGTGCTTCTCTATCAGGGCTGTTCACCGAAGCGCCAAAGGCAACCCAAAAGACATTGGTAGCCGGTCCCACAGAAGCGATCTGATCGACTCCACATATTGCGCCATCGCACTTTACTTCGATGGCCTGATCACCCAAGACATGGGCGCCCAACAAACATACGACCAAGCTCGAAAGATGTTGAGCCAACTGCTGAAGGACGCACCTCGCATGTCACCAATCAAGTACGAGAAGGACTGGTGAGCACAAGCAAGTTCGCAGGAAGTGATGTCGATGTGTCCATCAATCACGAATAGCCGGCCTAAACAGGTCGTTGGTGAGCGATGCGCCTCCCTCGGGTACCTCGCCATCAGATGGCTCGTCATGCTCATTCCTCGCGGGAGACATCGCGCGACCGACCTGGACCAACAGGCCATCATAGGCAAGCACCCTCAGTCGATTGATTATCTTGGTCCCTTTCGGAAAGCGTATCAGTTCGTCGTAAAGCCGGGGATGATCTTCACGAGACAACTCGAAGACCATGCGAATAGGTTCGGCCTGAGCCAGTGCATTACCACTCATTCTTCACCCCCAGCCCCAGCCTCACGTTCTGGCCTTGTTGCTGAAATCACCGTGCGCGCATAGTTCTGTCCCGCCAACTGAAATCCACGCACATTGGCAAACATCGGCTCCTTGACCTCATGGATGCGATGGCTCGGAAACCCCGCCTTCACGGCCTTCTTGAAGAGGAAGGCCCCGCCCCCAACCAGGATGATGTTCTGCAGGCTCTGCGGTGATTCGATGTACTGCCTCATCGTTGACACCGCCTGATGCGCCACGGCCTCAGCCATGGGCATGAAACGCTTGATGTCATAGGGCTTCTGAAACAAGACCAACTGCTTGCCTGTTCGCAGCGCCAAGTCGATGGCATCCATATCCCGGTAGGGGCTTCCAATGTCCTTGGTGATCTCCGCGGCGATCAAGCGCAACACGTCGGACATACCGCGGTTGAACGAGTGGCTCTGTTTTTGCACTTGTCGCATGCCCCTCGCAACCAGCCAGTCGAAAGTCCGTGAACCTGGGTCAATGATCAAGCTCTGCTCATTGCCAATCGTCGCCATCTTCTTGTGCACGGAAGCATAGTGCACCAGCGCCCCCTGAGGCTGCGCCACGGCCAGCGCCTTGGCCACAGTCACCGTCTTACCGCTACCCACGTCGTGCGTACCGACCATGGCTTTTTCCAACGAGGCCTTCTTGAGGTGGAGCAAAGCAACCGGCAACCCGACCACCAGCAGATCGATGCGTGGCTGCTTCATCAGGTGGAGCGAGCCTCTCAGCAACGCCATGTATTCGGCACTGTCGGTGTAGTCATCGTGCAGTTGGGTGGCACGAACGGAGTCAGCCACCAAATGAACATCTGGCCCGACCTCATAGAACAGGTTGCCAATCGGTATGGACAAGGTTTTGCGGCGTTCGGATGCCGCCCAGGCCTGGGTCTCGCTGGCGCTGGGATAGGCAATCGATGGGAAGCTGGCACAGCGAATCTCGCTGCCGTCCGTGTTCACAACGTATTTGGTGTTGCCGGATCCGACATCCACCGCTCTGACGACAAATTCCATGATGAGCCTCCAAGGCATGGGTTCATGAGCGATCAGCATCGGCAAGCCGCTGCGATCCCGCCACGCCAAACCCCCGCTCAAAATGCCTCGTTTCGGCATTGGTCTCACGCAGGTGACAGCCCAACTGCATTGCGTTGACGTTGTGTTGTCACCTGAAACCTTGACCATCGGCTGGGGAGCTGACGTGTGTCACTACGTTCTCATTCGAATGACAGTCGTCAACCCCACAAGTCGCCGGAGCCGACCCATCGCCAATCCACCGAACCCACGCCGAGTGAGCGGGTTCAGGAACCAGAGGCAAGCCGATCTGCTGTCAAGCCCGCATGCAGCCTGGCTCTGCGGCCCTATCGGTAAATAAGCACGGCTCAAGGGTGCATCCCGACACCCACATTCGCCACCCGCATGGCCCCACGATCCGGGGCGATTGCGGCGGCCTGCCTTGACCTGGTTTTGCCATCGGCGTCAACTGCAGATTCCCGAGGGCCGTCCTGGCCCTGCTCCTGATGGAGCAAAAGGCGTCGCAGTCGTTACCTGCCCTTCAAGCTCCGGCCTTTTGAGCCGGATCTGTCATCGCCCCTTGAGGTGATGGCCGTGAGGATTTTTTCGCAGTGCATGCACCAGTGGCCTGGCCAGCGTTCGCGCTGGGCGTTCCTGAAACGCGCCATGGTCTTCGAGCACGCAGTCGGCACCCGATGCCGCACCGCTGTTCCCGTCATCCCTTGAGCACGCGCCTTGGCGCACCGCACGGTTGTGTTTGCCTTTTTAGGCTCCCCGTGCGACCTCGCTCATGAACTCGACACCGCCCTGGACTTTCGGTCAGGGGTGGACCCATGCGAGTGGATGGCGCTCCGAATCCAGAACTGATCCACCACAGACGCGTGAGGCCAGACCTGCGCGCCGATGCCACTCATGCCCCTGAGGCACCTTGGCATCACCAACCCCATGGCTGCAGAAATGCACAAGTGGGCCGGATCAACTAGTTCGTTTTTAAGACAGACCGAGCGGGCCGGTGTCGATGCTTCACAGCAGGCACACCGACCGGCAAACCTCTTGGGTAGGCGCAGCACTCATCGTGGTCGCGTAGCGCGCTGAATCTTTGACCACGAGCCGATGGGGCGACGGAATCCGTGCCATCGGCGATCTCAATGGGATTCCACTTTCACGCACACCTTCGTGCGCATGTTTGTACAACCCCAACCCGCTGTTCGGGCAGCGGGCTGCCTGACCATGGAATTCACATCATGTCTAAGCCATCCACCCCTCGACCTTCCAGGCGCAGGATTCAGGAACCCTCCAGCCCCGGGCGCTCAAGCCAGCATCAGCCCACGCGACGGCAAAGCTGGGCGGGCAAGACACCCCAAGAGATCCTGGCTCGCCACCCCGCAGGCCAGACACCACCCTTGAAGGTGCTGGAGGTGTTGATCGAGCTGTTCAACGCCCTGCACACATCGATGGCCAAAACCGTCTCGCACAAGACGCGTCAGGAGCGTGCCCAGTTCTTGCGGCGCTTCTTTCGTGAGCTGAAGGCCAAGGCCGGGTTCAAGACCGTGCCCGACCCGCGCAACCTGGGGCAAAAGCACATCCAGGCCATGGTGCAGGTCTGGCAGCAAGAGCACCTGGCACCGGCCACGATCCAGACCTACCTGAGTTTTCTGCGTGGGCTGGCGATGTGGATGGGCAAGCATGGCTTCGTGCGAGCGCCAAGCCACTATGGCTTGAGCCTGGATGAATACCAGCGGCATGAATACGCCAGCCGGGACAAGAGTTGGTCGGCGCAAGGGGTGGACATCGACGCACTGATCGATCAGGTGTGCCAGCACGACCGCTATGTGGGTGCATCGCTTCGGCTGATCCACGCGATGGGGCTGCGGCGCAAGGAATCGGTGCTGTTCAGGCCCTTCGAGAGCATCGTGCCGTTTGAGGCCACCGGCCTGTCGCCCGATGAGCAGGAAGCGGATCGGTATGCGTGGGTCAAGGGCAAAGGGGGGCGGGTGCGCTACATCCCGCTGGACCGCCCAAGCAGGGTTCTGGCGGTTGAGTTTGCGCAGGGCGTGGTATGCAGCCAGGATGCGCACATGGGCGAACCAGCCCATGACCTGCGCAAGAACCTGAGGCGCTTTGACTACGTGGTGGCGAAGTTCGGCATCACGGTTCGTGAGTTGGGGGTCACCGCGCACGGGCTGCGGCACGAAGTGCTGATCGGGCACTATCAGGCCCTGGCCGGTGGCCCGCCCCCGGTTCGCGGGGAGGGCACTGTGGCACCCGAGCTTGATCGGGCTGCGCGGCAGGCCGTGGCCCACCTCGCTGGACATGCCAGGCCCCGCGCGGCTGGT
>PNKV01000004.1 GCA_013822685.1 Leptothrix sp. (in: b-proteobacteria) | reverse complement strand
ACCCTTGTTTCGCCCCGCTGGTGGCCCGCCACGGCCGCATTTCGTGCTGCGCCACCAGCGGGGTGGATCAGGGACTCGGCGGAGGCGGGCGGGGCGACTTCGGGGGCGTCGAGGCGCACAGGCCATGGCGGGTTGCCCCTCGCACCGCGAGGGGTCGGCGAGGACTGTTTGAGCGCGCAGCGCGAGTTCCGCAGCCGCCCGCCGTGGCCGAGCACCGAGAGCAGTCCGCCGCAACGCGGTGGACCGCCACCATAGGAGCCCCGCCCGCCTCCGCCGAATCCCCCACCCCGCGCTGCAAAAACAACGCACTCAAGCAGCACGCTTGAAGGGTTCACCGCTTCTTCGGCACCCAAGCCCACACCATCTCGCACTGAATAGGCTCCCCACCCGACTCGTCCGTGATGCTGACCGGCACCGTGACCTCACCCTTGTCCTGCGTGCGGATCTGCTGGATCTGATCGGGCCGCAACTGCGCCACGGCCTTCATGTCACCCTGCGCTCGCTTGAGGTAATCCACCTTCATGGTCTTGATCAGGGGCAGCTTGTCGTCAGGCACGTTCATGCCCACGCAAAAGCCGGTGGCCGTTTCGGCCAGCAAGGCCATGGCCGCGGCGTGCAAGCCCTTGATGTGGTTCTGCACCTTGCGACGATTGCGGATGGTGACCACCACGCGCTCGTTCGAGATCTCCTCGAAACGCAGGCCGGCCGAGCCGACCATGGGGACCACATTGCCAAGCATGAAGCTGGTCAGCCAGGGACGCAAACCGGCGGGCAAGCGCTGGAAGCGGGCGATGTTGCGGCTGAGTTGATTGGGCTTGGCGCTGCTGCTCATGCGGACTCCAGGTGAACACGAGGCCGCATGGTAGCCGCATCAAGGGCTTGCGGCATCAGGTGGTGAGCAAGCTGGAGAGCGTGCCGGCATTGAAAGCACCCAGGCCAGGATTGATCACATTGAGGTCAGTGGACGACACGCCCATCCAGCGGCCCAGGGAGCCCGCCAACTGCTGCACGCCCATGGTGGGCAGCAAGCGGCCCTGGCCCGTGTCGTTCTCGCCGCCCAGGCCCGCGCCGGGCAACTGCCCGTACAGGCTGGCGCCACGCACGGCGCCGCCCATGACCAGGTGATGCCCACCCCAGCCGTGGTCCGAGCCATCGCCGTTGCTGCTGAGCGTGCGGCCGAAGTCGCTGGCGGTGAATGTGGTCACATTGGGCGCCACGTTCAACTCGTCCAGTGCCCCTTGAAAGCTCACCAACGCCGAGGCAAGTTGGCCCAGCAACAGCGCGTGGCGGCTGAGCAGGTTGTCGTGCAGATCAAAACCGGACAAGGACACGAAGAAGACCTGGCGGCGCATGCCCAGGCGGCCGCGCGCTGCGATCAACTGGGCCACCATGCGCAGCTGGTTGGCCAAGGGGTTGGCTCCGTCAAACGCCGTGGCCAAGGCGGGTGTGGCGGCCAGAGCCGTCTGCAACTGAGCATTGACATCGATGGCGCGGGCCATGACGCGCGCATGCTCGCTGGCCATCACATGCGCTTGCGAGGTCTGGGTGACGAGCTGGCGGAAAGCCGCCTCGCACGCGGCCGAACCGAACAGGCCGCCATTGAGCGCGTAGAGCGAAGGCACCCCGGCCGGATTGACCATGTAAGGCACCGCCGAGCGGCCCGACAGGTAGACCGCGTTGCCCGCCGTGTTGATGCAGGTCAGCGATGCCCGACCATTGCCCGACATGACGGCATCGGTGGACAAACCACCCCAGCCCGCCAGCGTGCCTTCCGGCCCGTAAGACTGCCAGGCCGACTGCTGGTCATTGTGCGAGAACAGTTTGGCGGGCAAAGGCACCGACCGGGCCTGGTACTGCGCCAGCGTGGTCGGTTGAACCAAAGGGCCGATGTTGAGCAACCAGGCCAGGCGGCCCGATTCGTACAAGGGCTTGAGGGGCGCGAGGCTGGGTGCCATGGCCAATTGCCGCCCGCCCAGCGTGGTGGACAAGGCCGTGGCGGCCAGCCCGTCACGCCCAAGGGCCACGCCACCCCGTGCCGTGGCATAGCCCGCGTAGCTGGCCTCGTCAAACGGGATCAGCGTGTTGCCATGGTCATTGCCGCCTTGCAGGAAAACGCAGACCAGGGCTTTGTAATCGGCCCCGCCAGAGGTTTGCGCGGCGGCTTCGGCCATGGTGGCCAGGTTGAGGGCGAAAGGTGCGGCGCTGCCTGCCAGCGACAAGGCCGCACCACGTTGCAGGAAAGCGCGGCGGCTGATGGAATCGGAAGTCATGGTCACACCGTTCAGCGCTGCACGAGGTACTCGGGGCAGCACATGATGAGGAAAAACGCGGCCACCACGCGGTTGAGCCGTTCGTTGGGCGAAGTGCCGAGGATCGAGTTGACACCCACCACTACCGTGTCCACCGTGGTGGGCGACAGCACGCGCCCGGTCAGGTGCAGGTTGAGCTGATCCACCAGGCGGGCGGGTTGGTCGGCCATGGCCAGCCAGGGCTCGTAGTTGGGCAAGATGCCGTTGCCCCCAAAAGGCATGATGCGCAACAGGAAGTTGGCGTAGCCCATCACGCTGGATTCGTTGGTGACCTGGAACTCTGGCGCGACCAGGCCCTTGGTGGCCATGGCCGTGTTGGGCGGCACGTAACCTGGTCGGAAGAAGTTGAAGACCGAGGGTGAACGCAGCGGGGCCTGGCCCAACTGGTCGCTGCCCGACAGATCAGGGAAACGCCATTGCCCATCGGTGGACGTGACGTTCACCAGGCGCAGCCACTGCAGCAGGCGCAGCACGGGTTCGCGCAACTTGCCATCGGTCTGGGTTGGCTGCGTGGGCGCGGGCTGGCTGGCCGCAGGCAGGGTGATCTCGGGCCGGGCTTCCGGGTCGGCCAGCACGGCGCGCACCACGGCGGCCAGGTCACCGCGCACGGGCATGGGCGCCCCATTGCTGTTGAAGGCCATGGCCACACGCCAGACGTAGTCCTTGCTGGGGTTGCTGGTCACCAGGCGCTGGATGAGCTGGCGCGCGATGAAGAAGCCCACATTGGGGTGATTGAACACCGCGTCCAGCGCCAGGCGCATGGCTTCCGGCCCGGGCGTCTGGCCGGGGATGTTGACGCCCAGCACGCTCTTGTCGGTGTCGGCGTGGCGATCGGCATGGAAGCCCATGGGCACGCGCAAATAATCACAAGGGCCTTCGGGGTCGAAGGGGTTGAAGCCGTCGACATCCCAACCGGTGAACACCTTGGCCAGTTGCGACACCGTGTGCCCGTCGTAGGTGTCTTTGGCGGGCACCGTGGGCGAGCCATCGGGCTGCAAGGTATTCAGGCCGATGGTGAACAGCTGCAGCAGCTCGCGCGCATAGTTCTCGTCAGGGTGGCGGCCGCGGCCGTCGTCCTTGCTGCTGCCGCGCATGCTGAGGTACACGCCCATGGCGGGCGACAGGGTGATGTGCGTGAGCAGATCGCGGAAGTTGCCAAAGCAATGCTGCTCCAGCAGCTCCCACCAGGCCAGGCAGGCGAACTGCTTGTAATAGGCCACCATGTTCAAGGGCGAGACCACGAAGATCTCGCTGAGCGCGAGGACCACCCGCTGGCGCAGCACATCCTTGGCCGTGCACAGGCGCCACCACAAGGCCTGGTCCAGGCCAAAGTCGCCACGCGCATAGGCGCGGTTGTCAAAGCCCTGCGCGCGGGCCCAGTCCCACACGGAAGGCGACAGGGGCATGGCCAGCTGGGCCGTCATCCAGGCATCGGCACCATCGCGCACCAGCACTGCCACTTGCTCCGGGGTGGACCCCAATCCGCCCTGATTCAGCAGGCGGGCCGCGCGAGCCTCGGTCATGGGCTCGAACGGTTGGGCGCCGCCACCGCAGGCCACCAGCGAGGCCGCAGCGGCCACGGACAGCGCCACGCCGGCGCCATGCCAATCGGGTGTTGAGGGGAGGACGGAAGGGTCGCAGGGTTCAACTTCTAGGGCGGCCATCAAATGTCTTGTATCGAATGCGGACAGGCAATGTATCGGGACACGGGCCCATAACTCAACCTGCGTTACCTCTCGCAATCATTGACACCGCTTGCTTCTATAAAGATCTCACCAAGCGTCCACAAATGGGCGTTTTCGTCCGGCACGGTGCGGGGTGGCGGGCATGGCGGCCAGCCCACGCACCAACCAGCGGCGCGTGTCAGCCGGGTCGATGACGTCGTCCAGCTCCAGGTGGCTGGCCATGTTCAGGCCCTTGCCACGCTGGTAGGCGGCGGCCACCAACTGGTCGAAAGCTTGCTGGCGTTGCGCGGGGTCTTCGATGCTGGCCAGTTGCTTGCCAAAGCCCAGGTGCACCGCACCTTCAATGCCCATGGGACCAAACTCGCCGGTGGGCCACGAGATGGTGAAATCGGGTGCCAGCAAACTGCCCGCCGTCATGGCCTGCGCGCCCAGCCCGTAGCCCTTGCGCAGCACCACGGTGAAGAAGGGCACCGTGATGCTGGCGGCCATCAGGAACATGCGCGAGAAATGGCGCACCGTGGCGGTCTGCTCGGCATCGGGGCCCACCATGAAGCCGGGCGTGTCGCACAAGGACACCAAGGGCACATCAAAGGCATCGCACAGCTGCATGAAGCGCACGGCCTTGTCGGCGCCGTCCGCATCGATGGCCCCGCCCAGGTGCCGGGGGTCGTTGGCGATCACGCCCATCGGCCGGCCTTCCACGCGCACCAGCGCGGTGACCATGCCGGGCGCAAACTCGCGGCGCAGCTCCAGCACCGAATCGGTGTCGAACAAGGTGTGGATGGCCGCCCGCATGTCATAGACGCGGGTGCGTTTCTCGGGGACCACGTGGCGCAGCAAGCGCTGGTCGGCACATTGCCAACCGGTGGTGTTGCCTTGGAAGTAAGACAGGTATTGGCGCGCCACGCGCACGGCGTGCGCCTCGTCATCCACCACCACATCGATCACGCCATTGGGCGCCTGCATGCTGACCGGGCCTACCTCTTCGGGCGTGAACTTGCCCAGGCCTCCGCCTTCAATCATGGCGGGGCCGGCCATGCCGATGCTGGTGTCCTTGGTGGCGATGATGACGTCGCAGCAACCCGCCAGCGAGGCATTGCCCGCGAAGCAACGGCCATTGACGATGGCCACCAAAGGCACCAGGCCGCTCAGGCGCGCCAAGCCCAGGAAGGTCATGTTGTCGAGCAGGCTGACGCCGGGGTATTCGTCGTTGGGGCGGCCGCCGCCACCTTCGGCCCACAGCACCAGCGGCAGCGCGCGCTGCAAGGCCAAGTGCAGCATGCGGTCGGTCTTCTTGTGGTTGATGATGCCTTGCGTGCCGGCGAACACGGTGTAGTCGTAGGCCAGCACCATGCAGCGCGCGGCTTGCTCGCCAAACTGCGCAGCATTGACGGTGCCCAGGCCGGCGATCAAGCCATCGGCGGGGCTGCGTGCGATCAGCTCAGGCTCTTTCAACCGGATGCGCTGCGAGGCCAAGGCCAGGCCGCCGTATTCCAGGAAGCTGCCCTCGTCCAGAAAGTCGTCGACGTTTTCGCGGGCAGTGCGGTGGCCCTTGGCATGGCGCTTGGCGACGGCATCGGGGCGCCGGGCATCGAGCGTGACGGCATGGCGCTCAATCACTTCGGCCAGGTCGGGACGGATGTGGCCCAGATCGAGCACATGGTCGTTGGTGGCGTGGGCCTGGCCATCATCGTCCGCAGGGTCCAGGGCCAACAAGGCCTGCCCTTCGGCCACCACATGGCCCACCTCGGCCAACACCGCCGCCACCTGGCCGCCTTGTATGGCGTTGACCTCGAACTCCATTTTCATGGCCTCGATCACGGCCACGCGTTGGCCAGCCCGCACGGTGTCGCCAGGCTGAACGTGCAGGCTCACCAGCGAGCCAGGCACGGTGGCGCTGACAGCAACGCAGCCCTCGGCCACGCCTGCCAGCTGGATCGCCGCGCCAGGGTGTTGCGCCGCATGCGCCAGCTCGCGCGGCCGCTGCTGGTGCCGCACCGCTGCCAGCAAGGCAGCCACGTGCAACTGCAACCAACGCGTGCTCACCTGGTAGGCCGCCAGATCAGGGTGGGCCAGCAAGGCTTGCAGGAACGCGATGTTGCTGTCGACCCCGTCGAGCCTGAACTCGCCCAGCGCCCGGCGGCTGCGCTGCAAGGCCGGACCAAAGCCGGCCGGGTGGTGCACGATGACTTTGGCCAGCAAGGTGTCGAAACCGGGGTGCGGCTGCAGGCCGATGTGGCCATGGCCATCCACGCGGATGCCCGGCCCGCCTGGCGGCTCGTAAGCGCGCACGGTGCCGCCTGCGGGCAAGGCGCGGCCATCGGCGCCCATGCGCTCGACGTTCACGCGCACCTGGATGGCGGTGCCGCGGGGTGATGCGATGTCGCCCTGGGTTGCTTGCAACTCGGCCAGCGTGGCGCCTTGCGACAAGTGCAATTGCAGTTGCACCAGGTCCAGCCCGGTCACGGCTTCGGTCACCGTGTGTTCGACCTGCAAGCGCGGATTGGCTTCCATGAAAAAGTGGTGACCAGGGTGGTCCAGGTCGACCAGGAACTCGAAGGTGCACAGGCCGCGCAGCTTCACCGCTTGCGCCAGCTTGAGGGCGTCGTCCAGCAGGCGTTGTCGCAAGGTAGCGTCCAGGTCTGGCGCGGGCGCGATCTCGACCAGCTTCTGGTGGTTGCGCTGCACGGTGCAATCGCGCTCCCAGGCATGGCTGACCGCACCGCTGCCATCGCCCAAGGCCTGCACTTCGATGTGGCGCGCGCGGCGCACCAGTTGCTCCACATAGACATCGGCACGCCCGAAGGCGGCCAGGGCTTCGGACTGGCAACGCTCGAAGGCGGCCGGAATGTCTTGCTCGGCTTCAACGACCCGCATGCCACGGCCACCGCCACCCGCCAGCGCCTTGATCATCATGGCGCCGCCCGGCCCCAGCTCTGCGAAGAAGGCCTGCGCCTCGGCCAGGGACACGCCGTGGTCGATGCCTTGGGTCACCGGCACGCCGCAGCGCTGGGCCAGGGCCCGGGCTTGCGCCTTGTCGCCCAGCAGGTCCAGCACCTCGGGGGCGGGGCCCACGAAGGTTAAGCCCGCGGTGGCGCAGGCGCGGGCGAAATCGGCGTTCTCGCTCAAGAGGCCGTAACCCGGGTGCACATGGGTGCAACCTTCGGCCTGCGCCGCTGAGACCACGTGGTCAATGCTCAGGTAGGCCGGCACGCCTTTGCCAGGCAAGATTTGAAGCGCATCCACGTGGAAGGCGTGCTGGGCCTGCTGGTCGTCTTCGGCCACCACACCGACGGTGCGCCAGCCCAGCTCATGCGCCGCACGCGCAATGCGGATGGCGATCTCGCCGCGGTTGGCGATGAGGAGGACCGGTTGGGCGGTTGACGGCATAGCGCAAGAGGATGAGAAAGCCGGGGACCGGCGGGTCCTGCATCCTAGCGGCTAGGCCTTGGGCACCACCGGGCGAAGGTCGAACTCGCGCAGCATCACCGGCTCGATCGAGCCCTGTGCCACCCGTCGCCGCACCACCTCATCAATGTCGGCCGAGTGGTTTTTGTAGGTTTCCAGGGGGGCTTCACCCCGGCCATCGGGCCGATACCGGTGGTGCAGGGCTTCACGGCTGACGCTGGCGCCGACCAATGCATCGTTCACCATGACCCAGAACCTGACGGCCCCGGTCGCTTCGTGGAAAAAGGGGGCTTGCGACATGGGGACTCCAAAGGGTGAAGTCCGAGTATCCGCTAATCGGCTGGAAAGCGTTCGGCGAAGGCCTGGCAAAAGGCCGTGCCGCCGCTGAGCAGCAGGGTCACCGTGCGCAGCGTGGTGGACTCCTGCTGCACTTGCAGGTCATGGTCCCATTCGAAACCTTGGTCCAAGGGGCCATGCTCATCGGGAAAGGTCGCGAAGGCCCAACCCAGAACCACAGCCACCTCGGCATGAACCGCCTCCAGGTGGTCCGCCGTGACCGAGGCCATGGCCTCGAAGGTGCCGATGCCCTCGGTGTCCTCGCTGTGGTCAAAGATCAGGTAGTCCAAAGCCATGGCCGGCCTCCGTGCTTCACGCCATCAGTTCGGCAATCCGGGCCTTGAGCATGGCGTTCTCGATGGTGAGCTCAGCCACGGTTTTCTTCAGGCGGGCGATCATGGCGTCAGGCGATTCAGAAGCCTCACCTTCGTCGGTTGATGGGTCGGCCGGTGCACTCGCCGCACGCGCCTGGGCCTTCGCTTCACGCACCTGCCGGGCCGCTTGGCGCAGCTCCTTCTTGCCGCCCGCCACGGCGGCCACTTGTTCGTCCACCGGCAGCGAAGCCACGGCGGCGGCCGCGTTGATGGAGATGTCGCCGGCCTTCACGGCGGCCACCAGTTCGGGCGTGGCCTCCTTCTGGATCTTTTCGATCTGGCTGACGGTGGTGCTGCTGATGCGCGCGGCCCGGGCAATGGCTTCGCGGGTGGGCAAGGGATCGACATCCCAAGGGGGAGTGGAAGGATGATCTGCAGTGGGCGCTTGATCATTAGCCGAGGCCTCAGGCGCAGCGGCCTTGCTGGCCTGCACCCTGGCGCTCATGATGTCCTTCTTGCGCAAGGCCAGCACGCCACGCTGGAAGTCGGACACGCTGCGCCGACCCAGGTGCTGGTCGATCATCCACAGGTGCACATCATCCATCGACTTGAACGTGGCGTTCTGCACCGTGTTGAAGGGAATGCCGTGCTTCTGGCAGATGCCATGGCGGTTGTGGCCATCGACCAGCACATCGCCCCACAGCACCAGTGCATCGCGGCAACCTTCGGCCAGGATGCTGCGCTCCAGCGCGTCGTGCTCGTCCGGGGTCAACGGGTCGATGTAGGCGCGCAGTTCTTCTTTGACGGTGATGTTCATCGGGGCAGGTACTGCTGGGGCTGGGATCGGGGCGCCATTTTAGGGGCAGGGGTGGGATGAAGATCAGCGCGGTTGCAATGCAAGCATACTTCGCGCATGTCCATCGACCAGCCTGCTGACACCCCGACCGTGTTCAAGAACGCCAAGGCGTTCGAAACCTGGTTGAGGCAGCACCACGCCACGTCCGCAGGCCTGTGGCTCAAGATCGCCAAGCGCGGTGCCATTGATGCCAGCGTCACCTACCTTGAAGCGGTGGAGATCGCGCTCTGCTGGGGTTGGATTGATGGTCAAAAGAAGGGCTTGGACGAGCAATATTTCCTCCAACGATTCACGCCCAGGCGCGCCCGCAGCGTCTGGTCGAAAATCAATGTCGACAAGGTCGCGGCGCTCATCCAGGCGGGCCGAATGCAGGCACCGGGCCTCGTGCAGGTCGAGGCCGCTAAGGCCGACGGCCGATGGGCTCGGGCGTACGACGGCGCGCGCACGTCCGTGGTCCCTGAAGACCTGATCGCGGCGCTCGACGCTGCACCGAAAGCGAAAGCGTTCTTCTCGACGATCAACGCGACCAATCGCTATGCGGTCTTGTGGCGCATTCAAACGGCCGTGAAAGCCGAGACGCGTGCGAGGCGAATAGCCCAACTCGTGGAGATGCTCGGCCGGGGTGAGACCGTTCATATATTCAAGCCGAAGGCCAAGGCCTGACCAGGCCTGGGGTGGGCGGCATCGAGCATGGATGGCTCCGATGCAGCGCGTGCTGCCGACCGAAGGTCGGGCGCAGACCTCGGCTGTGGGGCCCAAAAAACCGATATTGAAGAAGAGATGCAGGATGTCTCTGACCTTCCCGACAGTCGGTGAATTCGGGACGTCGCTAACGCGCACTCGGCCCGTGGCCGCCAGCAAACCTGAAGAAGTCGGCTCGGCAAAACCGGGAGCGCATACGGATTCGCGGCTTGATCTGCCGCCCAGGTGCAACCCATACCTAGGGCTGCAGGCTTTCCCGATTAAGCTACGAGCTCAATGACGATCCTTGAAGCGCCCTCAAGAAACGTAAACATCGGCCTGCAAAAAGATAGTGCACTGGACAGCTCCAACGCAAAAGTCAACTTGACTCACGTCTAGAAGTTATGAGGGATTAAGGGATGCCTACTATAGAGAAACTGGTACTGCGCAATTTCAAGAAATTCGAGAAGCTACAGCTGGACTTTTCCCCTGATCTGAATATGCTGCTCGGCGACAACGAAGCAGGCAAGAGTTCCGTACTGCTGGCATTGGAACTTGCCATGGCCGGCAGCCGAAGCAAAGTGGAAGCAGTCGGCATCGAAACGCTTTTGAACAGTGATGCCGTTAAGGCCTTTCTTGCAGGCGCCCGCACAGTAGCCGATCTGCCGGAATTGCTCGTGGAAGTCTTCCTGTCTCCTGGCGCGAAATCTGGCTTGAATGGAAATAACAATTCGGAAAAGAGGGAGCGTGATGGTTTGCAGATGACCTTCAAGCCCATGGAAGAATTCGGCAAGGATATCGCCGAGGCGCTGGCTGCAGACCCGACCAATTTCCCCTACGAGTATTACGGGGTCCAATTCATGACCTTTGGTGGAGAGGCATATTCCAGCGTCAAACGGCATGTCCACCATCTAGCCATCGACAGTTCGCGCATCGACAGTGAATACGCCGCGCGTGAATACACCAAGACCGTCTTTTCGCTCCACGCAGATGTACGCGCCAGAAGTCGGCTGGAGAATGCCTACCGACAGAACAAGGGAAGCTTCCGCGGCGAACAGTTGGCCGAACTCAATGGACTGATCGCTGACTATCAATTCGCCATTCGCACCAGCGCGAAGTCGAACCTTGAATCCGACCTGGTCATCACGGAAGACGATATACCGATCGAAAGCAAAGGCAAAGGTCGCCAATGCTTCATTAAAACCGAGTTCGCTCTGCAGCGACGCGGCGCGGACAGACAGCTGGACGTTCTCCTTCTGGAAGAGCCGGAAAACCACCTGAGCCACTCGACAATGAACAAGCTCGTGGATCGCATTTCGAGCTCCGCCAACAAGCAGCTCTTCATCGCCACACACAGCAGCTTGATTTCGGCTAGGCTGAATTTGAAGAAGGCGATCCTGCTCGGGGCCGCCGGCCAGAAGACCCGGCTGGACGGCCTGCCGGACGACACAGCCAAGTTCTTCATGAAGGCGCCGGACAACAACGTCTTGGAATTCGTGCTCTCCAAGCGTGTGATCCTGGTCGAAGGCGACGCGGAATTCATCCTCATGGACGCCCTCTTCCGCAAACATGCGGGAGCAACATTGCAGGCAAAAGGCGTGCATGTGATCTCCGTCGGTGGCACGAGCTTCAAACGCTACTTGGACCTCGCCAAACTGCTGGGCATCAAGGTAGCGGTGATCCGTGACAACGATGGCAACTACCAGAAGAACTGCGTGGACAACTACACGGGCCATGTGATGCCCAACGCCAGGATCTTTGCCGATCCGGACGGCGCCCGGCGCACCACCTTCGAGATCTGCCTGTACGAGGACAATCAGGCACTCTGCGATGATGTATTGCTCACGCCACGACGAAAGCTCGACGTCCTGGACTACATGCTGGCAAACAAGGCGGATGCGGCCTTCGAACTCCTCATCAAGAAGGAGGCAGAGCTCGTCGCCCCGATGTACATCCAAGAAGCGATCCAATGGATAAGCGCGTAGTTTTTGCCGTCGCGGGATCCGGCAAGACGAAACGCCTGATCGATGAGCTGGACCTGCAAAAGCGCATCCTGCTGATCACCTACACCGAGAACAATTGCGCGGAGATTAGGCGACGCGTGATTGCAAGATTCGGTCACGTGCCCACCAACATCACCGTCTGCACCTACTTCACCTTTCTCAACTCCTTCTGCTACCGCCCACTGCTCCTGGTCGACCTGAAAACCAAGGGCATCAGCTTTGACCGGCCTAGCGAATATTCCTCGCGTCAAAAGATCAACAGCCGCGAGCGCTATGTCACGCCGGGCGCTCGCATCTACCACGCACGCATGGCCAAGGCACTCGATGCCATGGGTTGCATTCCAGCCTTGTTAAACCGGATCGCACGGTATTACGACAAGGTGTGCGTGGATGAGGTCCAGGATTTTGGTGGCCACGATTTCAACTTGCTCAAGCACATCGTGCGTGCTCCCGTAGAGATTCTTCTTGTCGGCGATTTCTACCAGCACACCTACTCGACCAGCACGGATGGCAACGTCAACAAGGGCCTACACGACAGCTATGAGCGATTTCAGCGAGGCCTTCGTGATGCCGGTTTGATTGTGGATACCCAGGCGCTCTTGAAGAGTCACCGATGCAGCACGACCGTCTGCTCATTCGTCCGGGAGCATGTCGGCGTGGACATTCAACCCGCACAAGACCGGCAATCCAAGATCCAGGTGATTGAGGACAAGCAACAGGCCGCGGACCTGTTCGCCCAAGATGCCACGGTGAAGCTCTTTTTGAGGGAGCATTACCTGTACGCCTGTCACTCCCAGACCTGGGGTGCGTCGAAGGGGCAAGACCACTACCAGGATGTTTGCGTCGTGCTCAATCCGACATCCTGGAAGGAATACAAGGCAGGCCATCTCCCGCGGCTTGCAGCGCTTTCCCGCAACAAGCTCTACGTGGCCTGCACCCGGGCACGTGGAGACCTCTACCTCATGCCCGAGGCGCTGCTCAAAGGATTCAGGGCAACTCCGTAGCAAGAAACGCGACGCCCGGCCAGAAGCTGGCCTTCGGCACATCCTCCCGACACGGCGACCGCTTTGGGCGCACTGCAGCTGTCTGAACGGTTCTGCGGAACATCTCCAATCAGCCTAAAGCCGACATAAGGTTGCCCCCTACTTCAACTCCGCCGAACTCTTGCCCAGCAACCGCCGCGCAATGATCAACAACTGAATCTGCTGCGTCCCTTCAAAGATGTCGAGGATCTTGGCATCACGTGACCACTTCTCCAGCAGCGAGGTCTCCGTATACCCAATCGAGCCCGCCAGCTCCACGCACTTCAAAGCCACATCCACACAAGTGCGCCCCGCCTTCGCCTTGGCCAGCGAAGCCTCCAGCGAATTGGGCCGCCCGTTGTCGGCCATCCAGGCGGCTTGCAAGGTCAGCAAACGCGCCGCCTCATAGTCGGCCTGCATGCGCACGAAGTCGGCCACGGCCGAGGGCTGGCGGTGCAACGGGCGGCTGTAATCCACGCTCAAACCGCAGTCCTTCAGGATCTGGCCCATCTCTTCGATGCAGGCGCGCGTCAGGCCCACGGCCATTGAGGCGACCAGCGGGCGCGTGTTGTCGAAGGTCTGCATCACGCCCGCGAAGCTCTTCTCGGGGTTCACTTCCGGGTCGCCCAGCAGGTTCTCTTTGGGCACGCGGCAGTTGGTGATCATGAAGTGCGCGGTGTCTGACGCACGGATGCCGAGCTTGTGCTCCAGGCGCACCAGCTCGAAGCCAGGCGTGCCCTTTTCGACCACAAAGGACTTGATCGCGGCCCGGCCCAAGCTCTTGTCCAGTGTGGCCCACACGACCACCAGGTCGGCACGGTCGCCAGCGGTCACGTAGATCTTTTCGCCGTTAAGCACGTAGTGGTCACCATCGAGCTTGGCGCTGGTCTTGATGGCGGCCGAGTCGGAGCCGCAGCCCGGTTCGGTGATGGCCATCGCGGCCCAGCGGCCCTTGAAGCGCTTGAGTTGCTCGTCGTTGGCCACCGACGCGATCGCGGCATTGCCCAGGCCCTGGCGCGGCATGGACAGCAACATGCCGACGTCGCCCCAGCACAGCTCCATGATGGACAGGCAGGTGGAGATGTTGGTGCCGTTGCGGTTGCCTTGGGCACCATCGGAGGCATCACGGCGCACGCCGGTGGCACCCGTGCCGCCGACATCGCTGTTGCCTTCGTTCATGCCGTCGATCACGGCGGCCATCATGTCAAGCTCGACCGGGCGGCTGTGCTCAGCGCGGTCGTACTTGCGCGAGATGGGGCGCAGCACTTCGGCGGCGGTCTCGTGGGCTTGGCGCACCAGGGGCTTGAACTTGCGGGGGATTTCGAGGTTGATCATGGTCGTCGTCTCTTGAAAGATGGAGGGTGACAGCGGGCGCGGATCAGATCAGCAGTCCGCCCTCCATCACGCCCACAGCACGCAGATCGCGGTACCACCGCTCCACCGGGTATTCGGTGACAAAGCCATGCCCGCCCAGCAGTTGCACGCCATCGCTGCCAATCTGCATGCCCTTGTCGGTGCACAGCCGGCGCGCCAGGGCGGCCGCCTCAAAAAAGTCCACGTCGGCATCGACCAGGCTGGCCGCGCGCCACGTCAACAAGCGCATCGCGTTCAGTTCGATCGACATGTTGGACACGGCAAAGGCCACCGATTGCCGGTGGCTGATGGGCTCGCCAAAGGCCTGGCGCTCGTTCACGTACGGCACGATGAAATCGAGCACGCCTTGCGCGCAACCCGTGGCCAGGGCGCACCAGGCCAGGCGCGACAACTGGATGCACTCGCGGTAAACCTCGGCAGCGCCTTCGGCCAGCAAGGCCTTGGCGGGCACCGACACGGCGTCCAGCTTCAAGCGCGCGGTGCCGGCGGCGCGCAGGCCCATCGCGCGGTCTTCCTCGATCGACAAGCCGGTGGTGGACGACTCGATCAAGAACAGCGCCGGGCCCTTGCCCTCGATGTGCGCGGCCACGATGAACAGCTCGGCGGTGGCCGCCAGCGGCACCATCGACTTCACGCCATTGATCACATAGGCACCGCCTTGCGCCACCGCGCGCGTCTTCAATTCAAACGGGTCGAACAAGGGCGTGGGCTCCTGGATGGCCAGGGCCGCGGGCGGCACGTTCTCGCCGGTGAAGGCGCCCAGGTAGTCGGCCTGCTGCTCGGCATTGCCCCACAGCACCAAGGCCGTGCTCACGGCCGAGGGCGCCAGTGCCGCGAAGGCCAGGCCCATGTCGCCTTCGGCCATGGCTTCGGCGATCAGCACGTTGGTCACGGCCGAGCGCTCGGTGCCCATGCCGCCCAGCGATTCGGGGATGCCCAGCGAGGTGATGCCCAATTCGGCGCACTGCGCCAGCAACTCAGGCGGCGCGGCGTAGGCCATGTCGGCCTTGCCGGCGGCCTCGCGCAGTTGCTCCATGGCAAAGGTGCGCGCCGCTTCCTGCAGCATCTGCTGCTCGTCGGTGGGCGCCAGGTCAAACAAGTCACCAGTGCCGCGCTTGGACAGGCGCTGCGGCGAACCCAGGTTTTTCACGGATTTGAAAGCCCGGTTGGCCGCCGTCACGGCCTTGAAGCCTGCTTTGGTGCCATGGTAAAGCACCTGCTCGGTCGGTTTGCGCAGTTTGAGGGCGTCCAGCTTGGTCGAGCCCGCCATGCGGCTGAGGGTGCGCAGTCCAATTCGTGTGAGCGATGTCATGTGGCCACCTGAAGTGAGCGTGAAAAGAGGAATCCGCCCATCTTGCGCCCCCGCCGTCGCCGATACTTGCCCTTTCGCGCCAATCGACTTGACCCGGTCTGCCTCGCCCTGCTCCATCCCCAAGCCCGCATGAGCCCCCTGCCGCCCCCGATCCCTCCCGCCTCTGACGCCTCGGCCCTGCGCAGCTGGCTGCTGGCCGCCAAAGGCGCGGTTGAGCGGCGCGGCGTGGACGCCGACGCCCTGCTGCGTGAGGTGGGCCTAGACCTGTCGACCTTGAGCGACCCCATGGCACGCTACCCCGCGCATCTTGGCCTGGCGTTCTGGCAGAAGGCCCTGCAAGCCACTGGCGAAGAGTTGCTTGGCGTGGACCTGGCCCTGCAGTTCATGCCCTTGAACTTCAGCGCCCTGGGTTACGCATTGATGGCCTCTGAAAACCTGGCCCAGATGTACCTGCGCCTGGCCCGCTACGCCCACGTGGTCACCGACGCCGCCGATGTGCGCTTTCACCAGGGCGAAGGCACCGGCCACATCACCATCACTGGCGATCAGGCCCTGCTGGGCACCGCCGAGCCGGCCACCGTCTGGAGCATCTTCGACTACGCCATGCTCACGCTGATGCGGGGCTCGCGCATCCTCTATGGCCGCGATTTCATGCCGCTGGAACTTCGCCTGCAACGCCAGCGCCCCAAGGACCACGCCCGGTTCGAAAAGGTCTTGCGCTGCACACCCCTGTACGGTTGCGAGGACAACGCCCTGGTGGTCGACCAGGCCACCCTGCACAAGCCCCTGTCCTTCGCCAACCTAGAAGTCGTCAAGGCCAGCGAAGAGGCCATGGACCGCTACCGCTCGCACTGGCCCGACCGCGGCTTGCCCCAGCAACTGGCCGCCGTGCTGAAAGAGATGTTGCCCAGCGGCGAGCCCCGCCAGGACGACGTCGCCCAACGCCTGGCCATGACCCTGCGCACGCTGCAACGCCGCCTGGCCGAGCTGGACACCAGCTACCGCGACGTGCTCAACCAGACGCGCCACCAGCTCGCCCTGGATTACCTCACCGCCGCGCGTTACTCCGTCGGCGAAATCTCCTTCCTGCTGGGCTTCTCGGAGGTCAGCGCCTTCACCCGCGCCTTCAAGCGCTGGACGGGCTCATCGCCCAGCACCTGGCGGCAGGCCGCGCCTACACTGCCACCCCATGCGCATTGACGACATCCGCCAGCGTTTGCGCGCCCACGGCGCCAAGCCCTGCCACGAAGACAAGATCTTGCGGCTGTGGTCGCAGGCCTTGCCCATGGACAGCGGCAAGCGCCGCCCTGAAGACTTCCTGCCGCTGGACGTGCGCAAGGCCCTGCCGGCCTTGCTGGCCGACCTGAACGCCCTGGCGCATGTGCGCTCCGAGCACCCTGGCGAAGACGGCTCGTCCCGCCTGCTGATCGGCCTGAACGATGGCCAGACAATTGAGAGCGTGTTGCTGCCGCGCGATGGCCTGTGCGTGTCGTCCCAGGTGGGTTGCGCCGTCGGCTGTGTGTTCTGCATGACCGGCAAAGACGGCCTGTTGCGCCAGGTTGGCAGCGCCGAGATCGTGGCCCAGGTGGCACTGGCCCGCGCCCGCCGCCGCGTCACCAAGGTCGTGTTCATGGGCATGGGCGAGCCCTCGCACAATCTCGACAACGTTTTGGAGGCCATCGAGTTGCTGGGCACCTGCGGTGGCATCGGCCACAAGAACCTGGTCTTCTCGACCGTGGGCGACCCACGCGCTTTCGAGCGCCTGCCGCTCGGCCCTGTCAAACCGGCCCTCGCCTTGTCGCTGCACTCCACCAAGCCCGAGTTGCGCGCGCAACTGCTGCCCCGCGCCCCCCGCATCGACCCAGCCGATCTGGTCGACATGGGCGAGCACTACGCCCGCACCACCGGCTACCCCATCCAGTACCAGTGGACGCTGATCGATGGCCTCAACGACAGCGAGGAAGAGCTCGACGGCATCGTGCGCCTGCTCAAGGGCAAGTACGCGCTGATGAACATGATCCCGTACAACACGGTCGACGAGCTCGACTTCAAGCGCCCGAGCTGGGAGCGCGCCACCGAGATCGCGCGCAGCCTGCACCGGCGCGGCATCCTGACCAAGCTGCGCCAATCCGCCGGGCAGGATGTGGACGCCGGCTGCGGCCAGTTGCGCGCCCGCGATGCAGCCGCCTCGGCCAAGCCAAGACCCGCCCCGGTCCGCATCGTCCGCTCGCAGGCTTCGACCTGACCAACGCACCGATGAGCACCGCCCCGCGATGATCGAAGTTCGCCACCTCAAGTCCCTGGTCGCCATCGCCGACACCGGCAAGCTCGCTACCGCCGCCGAGCGCGTGCACCTCAGCCAATCCGCCCTCTCCCACCAGATCCGCGCCCTGGAAGAGCACCATGGCCTGGCCCTGTTCGAGCGCACCCGCCAGGGCCTGCGCTTCACCCCCGCCGGCGACCGCCTGCTGGCCCTGGCCCGCACGGTGTTGGCCGACATCGGCGCCGCCGAGCGCGACCTGCAACGCCTGCAAGGTGGCGCCAAAGGCGAGCTGCGCATCGTGCTCGAATGCCACACCTGCTTCGACTGGCTGATGCCCGTGATGCACGAGTTCCGCCAACGCTGGCCCGAGGTCGAGGTCGACCTGGTCGCCGGCTTCCACGCCGACCCGCTGGCGCTGCTGAAAGAAGGCCGCGCCGACCTGGTCATCGGCTCCAAGCCCAAGACGCAGCGCCCCTGGTCCGTCTCGCCCTTGTTCCGCTTCGAGATCCTGGCCGTGGTCGCCAACGAGCACAAGCTGCGCCACAAGCGCCACCTCAGCGCGCAGGATTTCGATGGCGAAACCTTGATCACCTACCCGGTGCCCGAGCAGCGCATCGACCTGATCCGCGAAGTCCTCAAGCCCGCCGGCATCGAGCCCACCCGCCGCACGGCCGAACTCACCGTGGCGATCGTGCAACTGGTGGCCAGCCGCCGTGGTATCGCCGCCCTGCCCAGTTGGGGCCTGCAAAGCTACCTGGAGCACGACTACGTCAAGGCCGTGCCCATCGGCCCCAAGGGCCTGTGGAGCGAACTGCACGCCATCAGCCCCAAGGCTTTGGCCACGCAGCCCTACATGCAGGACATGGCCGAGATCATGCGCCAGCAGTGCGCCAAGCTGCCCGGCATCGAGTGGCTGGCCTGAGGCGCACGGCCGAGGGTCAACCCGCGGCGTTAAACGCTCAAACCGTCAGGCGACTGACAGTTGGCGACCCCTGATTCCAGGGGGGCGGCGAACACCCAAGGGGAATGCCCAGGGCCTGAAAAAACAGTGTGTTTCAAACTGCATGTCATTGGAAGACACCTTTCATCCACGGAGCGCTGACATGAATTTGAAATCCCTGATGGTGGCCACGGCAAAGGCCGTTGGCGTCACCTTGCTGACCAGCCTGGCCGCGCACGCCGCCTACTTCAAGTGGGAGATGGTCGAGTTGCCCGCCTCCACAGGCGCCACCTGCGGCAACGGCACGCCCTACCGCTTCTTCGTCAACCGCACGCCCTTCAACAACAAGGCCGTGGTCATGTTCGAAGGCGGCGGCGCCTGCTGGGACCAGGCGGCGTGCAAGGGCGGGTCACTGCTCAACGCGGTCAACCCCGACGGCATCCCTGAAAACTACATGAGCGACTGGAACCGCCAGGCCCACCTCGGCCTGGTGACGCCCTTCACTGCACGCATCCACCCCCTGCAAGTTGTGCAGACCCAAAGCTGGAACATGGTCTACCTGACCTATTGCACCGGCGACGTGCACACCGGCAACAAGGTCAACGTGTACAACAACACCGACCCGGCCAACCCCATGACCTACTTCCACCGCGGCGCCATCAACGCGCAAGCCGTGGCGAACTGGATGGCCAAGAACATGCCCCAGCCCGACCACCTGCTGCTGACCGGCTTCTCGGCGGGCGGCGTAGGCTCCACAGCCCTCTACCCCACCTTCCGCACCACCCTCAAGCCCAAGAAGATGGCCTTGGCCGCCGATTCCGGCCCGTTGTTCAATGTGCCGCGCACCGCCACGCCTGAGCAAGCCCCGTCCGTGCTGCTGCACAACAAGATCCGCGAAGTCTGGGGTCTGGACGGCCCTGACGGCCTGGTCACCCAGTTGATCACCAAGTACCCCGGCGCGGGCGATGCGAACAACATGGGTTCGATCACCGCCGGCCTGGGCAAGATCTTCCCGAACGACCGCATCGGCTACACGATGTTCCAGGAGGACACCAACTTCTCGGCCTTCTCGTACCAGAAGTTCTACCCCGAGATCGCCAACGCGGCCACCAACGAAGAGCGCCTGAAGATGCTGAACGTGAAGTGGCGCCAGGAGATCGAGCCCTGGATTGCCCAGATGACACCGACCAACGTGGGCTACTACATCCCCAACAAGCGTGACATCAACGGCTCGCATTGCACCACCATCGTCACCTTTGGTGGCACCAGCATCGTCGAGAAGAAGCTCAACCACGTGGGCGAGTTCATCGACAACCTGCTGGACGGCAAGGGCCCGGTCATGCGTGCCTACGAAACCAAGCCCACCACCCAGCGCGTCTTGCTGAGCGACATGTTCGCCGACTGGCTGGCGCCTCTGATCCCTTGACAGGCTGAGGCCCAAAGAAAAAGCGCCCCGAGGGGCGCTTTTTTTAAACCAGTCTGCGGAAAAGAATCAGACTGCTTGACGGCGACGAGCCACCAGGCCCACCACACCCAGACCCGCGAAGATCAGGGCCAGGGACTCTGGCTCAGGCACGGCGGAAGGCGTGGAATACACACTGCCGATGTAGGTGTAGATGCTTGGGAAAGCGCCTTCCACCTTCAGGGTGTGCGAACCAGCTGTCAAACCGGCGAAGCTGAACCCGTAGCCCGTCGTGGTCGACGTCAACGAGGTGGCCACACCATCGATCAGCACGGAACTGAAGGTGGCGCCATAGCCACCAATCGAACCGATCAGATCGCTGTTGCCGCCCACCGAGAAGGTGTACGTGTCAGCGATCGTGCCGCCAGTGGCGAATGCACCAGTGCCCAGGAACAGAGCGGGCGTGGGTGTCAAAGCACCCAGATCGCCACCGGGCAAAGCTGGCGCACCAGCCATTGCCGAACCTGCCACCACGAGGGAAGCAGCAGCTACCAACATTTTCAATTTCATAAGCAACCTCCAATAGTTATCTAACGGATCGCTGACCCAAATAGCTTCAGGACCGCGACTGCTCTTTTATATGTGCATGCGGTGCAAGGGCATACCCCCTGTCCCGGGGGATAAAGGTAACAACCCTAGGTCATTGGGGTTACAAATAGGGTAAATGGCGCACGACGCCTGTCACGGAAATGAAAAAATGGCCCCGAAAGGCCATTTTTGTTGTCAGGCGAAAAATCAAGCCGCCAGGCGTTGCTCGATCTTGGCCTTGGTGGCGGGCATCTCGGCTGGCAAGTGGTACGACAGTTGTTGGAACAACTCGTCGTGCAACTTCAGCTCTTGCTGCCAGGCCGCCGTGTCGATGCCGATCACCGACTGGAACTGATCCTTGGTGAAGTTCAGGCCCTTCCAGTTGATGTCTTCGTAGGTGGGGCTCAGGCCAAAAGCGTTTTCCACGCCCTTGGTGGTGCCGGCGATGCGGCCCAGGATCCATTCCAGCACGCGCATGTTCTCGCCGTAGCCAGGCCACACGAACTTGCCGTCAGCGCCCTTGCGGAACCAGTTCACGCAGTAAACCGGGGGCACCTTGTGGCCAGCCGCTTGCAGCTTGGCACCCACGTTCAGCCAGTGCTGGAAGTAATCGCTCATGTTGTAGCCCATGAAGGGCAGCATGGCGAAGGGGTCACGTCGCACGACGCCTTGCGCGCCAAAGGCGGCGGCGGTGGTCTCAGAGCCCATCGTGGCAGCCATGTAGACGCCTTCGGTCCAGTCACGGGCCTCGGTCACCAGGGGCACGGTGGTGGAGCGGCGGCCGCCAAAGATGAAGGCATCGATGGCCACGCCAGCGGGGTTGTCCCACTCGGGGTCGAGCGCCGGGTTGTTGGTCGCGGCCACGGTGAAGCGGGCGTTGGGGTGGGCGGCCTTGGCGCCGGTTTCCTTGGCGATCTGGGGCGTCCAGTCCTTGCCTTGCCAGTCGATCAGGTGGGCGGGGGGCGTGTCGGTCATGCCTTCCCACCACACGTCGCCGTCGTCGGTCAGGGCGACGTTGGTGAAGATCGTGTCGCGCAACACCGACTGCATGCAGTTGTGGTTGGTCAGGTCGTTGGTGCCAGGGGCCACGCCAAAGTAACCGGCTTCGGGGTTGATAGCGTACAGGCGGCCATCGGCTCCGGGCTTGATCCAGGCGATGTCGTCACCGATGGTGGTGACCTTCCAGCCTTCGTAGCCCTCGGGCGGGATCAGCATCGAGAAGTTGGTTTTGCCGCAGGCGCTGGGGAAGGCCGCCGCGATGTGCGACTTCTTGCCTTGCGGATCGGTCACGCCCAAGAGCAGCATGTGCTCGGCTAACCAGCCTTGGTCGCGGCCCATGGTGGAGGCGATGCGCAGGGCAAAGCACTTCTTGCCCAGCAGCGCGTTGCCACCGTAGCCGGAGCCGTAGGACCAGATCTCGCGCGTGGCGGGGTAGTGAACGATGTACTTGACGGTGGGGTTGCAAGGCCAGACGCTGTCCTTTTGACCCGCTTCCAGCGGGGCGCCCACGGTGTGCACGCAGGGCACGAACTCGCCATCAGCGCCCAGCACGTCGATCACGCCCTTGCCCATGCGGGTCATGAGCTTCATGTTGACGGCCACGTAGGCGCTGTCAGACAGCTCAACGCCGATGTGGGCGATGGGCGAACCCAATGGGCCCATGCTGAAAGGCACCACATACATGGTGCGGCCCTTCATGCAGCCCTTGAACAAAGCGCTTTCGCCGGTTTGCAGCTTGGCGCGCATTTCAGCGGGCTCGCACCAGTTGTTGGTGGGGCCGGCGTCTTCCTTGCGGTCAGAGCAGATGAAGGTGCGGTCTTCCACGCGGGCCACGTCCGACGGGTCGGTCACGGCCAGGTAGCTGTTGGGGCGCAGTTCGGGGTTCAGCTTCTTGAAGCTGCCAGCAGCCACCAGCTGGTTGCAGAAGCGGTTGTATTCTTCTTCAGTGCCATCGCACCAGTAGACGTCCTTGGCTTGCGTCAGGGCAGCGATTTCGGCCACCCAGGCGATCAGCTTGGCATTCTTGACGTAAGCGGGGGTATTCAAAGGTACCCCCTGCGAGACGGTTTGGTTCATGACAATGGCTCCAAAAGTAAAAAACAGGGTCTCGACAGCGCGGCAACAGCTTGCGGGGCTGCGCTCTCGACACCCTGCCGGTTGGCACGAATGCCAAACAGCGAAACCTCGTAGTTTAGTCCAGCACTTTCGGTTTGAGTTCCCCCCCTTTCCGAGGGGTTTCCGCCGGGGTGCCAACTCTGTCACACAGCAAACACCGCGCCAGCCCGACGGCAAGCTCTGGATTCCACTACGCGACAATAGGCCAGGCCCTTGATAAGGTGGAACGATGAATCGACGGGATTGGATGGGATGGACCGCCGGCTGGCTGAGCTTGCCGGGGTTGTTGTGGGCACAGACCGCCGAGCCGGTGCGCCTGGGGGTCGATGGCCTGCTGCAGGACACCGGCTTGGCCGGGCGCTGGAAAGCCGCCATGGGTCGCGACCTGGGCCTGGCGGCCAATTGGGTGCGCGAGCCCTCAGGCACCATTTTGCGGCAGCTGGAATCTGGCGAGCTGCCCATCGGGCTGTTCCTGAGCCAACCATTGGCCGATCGCCTTGAGCAGCAGGGCCTGATCCACGATCGCCAAACGCTGGCCCGCACCCAGGTCCTGCTGGTGGGGCCGGCCTCTGACCCGGCGGGTGTGCGCGGCGAGCGCGATGTGGTCCGCGCCTTGCATCAGATCCTGGCCGGCCAGGCGGCGGGCGCCTGCCGTTGGTTGCCCGCTCCCAAGGATTCGGCATTGGCCGGCCTGAGCGACACCCTGACCAGCACCTTGGGCGCCCAGCATTTGCCCGCCCGCGCCGCCAGCACGGGCGCTTCGTCGGCGGGCGTCGCGCCGCCCCCTTATCAATGGTTGACCTTGGCTGATTGGCAAAAAATGTCCCGCGCCGAACGCAATGCCCGCAAGGTCCTCGTTGACCAGGATCCTCGCCTTTGGCTGAACTGCCAAGTGGCCCGTTCGTTCAAGACGCCCCACCCCGCTGGCAAGCTGCTGGTGAAGTGGCTGCAGGGTCCCTTGGGGCGACAGGCCGTCACCGCCCCCGGATCCGTGTGGCAAAAACCGCAGGGCTGAGGCCGTGAGCGCCTGGGAGCTCGACGCCATCTGGCTGAGCGGGCAGATTGCCCTGCTCACGCTGTTGATCAGCACCCCACCCGCGGTGGTGCTGGCCTCGGTGATGGCCAAGGCCAGGTGGCATGGCCACTGGCTGCTCAACACCGTCGTGCTGCTGCCCATGGCCTTGCCGCCCGCGGTGGTCGGCTTCGCCTTGCTGATGGGCTTGAGCGACGATGGCGAAATGGGCAGCTGGATCGGGCGCCTCACTGGCTGGACCCTGAGTTTCTTCCCCAGCGGCGCGGTGCTGGCCGCCACCTTGGTCACGGTGCCCCTGATGGTGCGGGTGCTGCGGCCCGCGTTCGAGGCCATCGACCCCATGATGGCGCCCCTGGCCCAAACGCTGGGTGCCTCGCCCTGGAGCGCCTGGTGGAGCGTCACCTTGCCCCTGGCCACCCCGGCTGTGCTGTCGGCCATGGCCCTGGGCTTGGCGGCGGCCTGGGGCGAGACCGGCGCCACTTTGGTGCTGTCCGCGGCCTTGCAACCCAATCCCCGCGTGGGGCGCCCCGAGCACAGCGTGCCCCTGGCCCTGATCCAGGCCCTGCGTTCACCCGACAACCTGGGCGCCGCCACCCGCCTGGCCCTGGTGTCGGTGGGCGTCGCGGTGGTCGCAGTCTTGCTGAGCGAAGCCGGGCGCCGCCACTGGCAAAGCCGCTGGACGGCCGCCCAGCAGCGCCGAGGGTCGCGTCCATGAGCGACACGAGCAAGCCGACCAAGACGCTGCCCTTGCCCCTGAGCGTGGAATTGCGCGTGCAGCAACCCGGGCTCGACATCCAGGCCCAATTTCGCGTCCTGCCGGGGCGCGTGTGCGCCATCGTGGGGCGCGGTGGGGCGGGCAAATCGGCCCTGCTGAAAGCCACGGCCGGGCTGCACCCCGCGCTGGGCGGGCGGGTCGCGCTGGGCCACCAGGCCATCTATGACTCGACATCGGGCGTGAACCTGCCGCCCCACCAACGCCGCCTGGCCTGGCTGGACGGCCACGCCCACCTGTTTCCCCACCTGAGCGTGCAGGGCAACCTGGAATACGGCCTGGCCCGCGCGCCCAAGCCCGTGAACGGCCCCACCTTCGACGCCGTGACCCAGTGGCTGGACCTGCGCTCGCTGTTCAAGGCAAGGCCTGCGCGCCTGACGCCATCGCAGCGCTTCAAGGTGGCTTTGGGCCGGGCACTGCTGTCCGCGCCCCGGGCCATCCTGCTGGACGACCCCTTGAGCGGCGTGCCCGAGCACGACCAGCCGCCCTTGTTGGACTTGCTCGCCCAGATCCCCACCCGCTCCAAACTGCCGGTGGTGCTGATCAGCCCGCGCATGAACGAGGTGATCCGCATGGCCGATGACGTGATCGTGCTGCACGAGGGGCGCATGACCAGTGGCGGCACCGTCACCCAGATCCTGTCGGACGTGTCCTTGTCTACCTTCCTGGAGGGCGTGAACGCGGGCAGCGTGATTGAGGGCGAAGTCAAGCGGCACGACATCGAATGGCTGCTCAGTGAGGTGGACGTAGGAGGCCAACGCGTGACGGCGCCCGCCGTGCTGCACGCCGTCGGCCGCAAGGTGCGCCTGAAGATCCGCGCCCGCGACATCAGCCTGCACCCCGACATCCTGGAAGGCAGCAGTGCCAGCAACCAGCTGCGCGGCCGCATCACCCAGATCATGCTGGCCGGCGAGAACGGCTCTTACGGCGCAGTGGGGGTCGAGCTGGACCACGTGCGCGAAACCGGCGACTTCTCCATCCAACCCGGTGTGCAGATCTGGGCCTTGCTCACCCGGCGCTCCATCCAGCAGATGGACCTGGCGCCCGGCCAGCCTTGCGTGGCCAGCTTCAAGGCCATGTCGGTGGCGGTCTCGTCCTGGCGCTGAACCTGGCGCTGAAGTTGATATGCTTGGGCGGCCCACATCACCTTGCTGCCACCCAGGAGTCGCCCATGTCTGCCGTTGTTGATCGCCGTGTCTTGTCCGTCAACACTGCGCAAGCCCAGCCCCTTCTGATCGACGGCAAGTCCGTGCTCACGGCCATTGGCAAGCGCTCGGTCAGCTCCCTGGCCTCACCCCAGCGCATCGAGGTCAAGGCCATGGGCCTGCACCTGGACGAGCAAGCCGACCCCACCGTGCACGGCGGCCTGTCCAAGGCGGTCTACGCCTACCCTCACGAGCACTACCCTTTCTGGCAAACCGTGCGCGCTCAAGCCAAGTCGCAAACCTGGGACGAGGCCCTGCCCCACGGCATGCTGGGCGAGAACCTGACCATCACCGGCCTGCTTGAAAGCGACGCCTACATTGGCGATGTGCTGAAGTTCCCGGATTGCACATTGGCCATCAGCGAGCCGCGCCACCCTTGCTTCAAATTCGCGGCGGTGATGGGCTTCAACCAGGCGGTCAAGATGATGGCGCAATCGGGCTACTGCGGCTTTTACCTGGCGGTGCGGGTGCCCGGCACCATCGCAGCCGGTGAAAGCTACGAGCTGATCCCCGGGCAGCGCGAGGTCAGCATCGCGGAACTGTTCAAGTCCCACATGCGGCGCAAATCCTGATCACTTGCCTGATTGCCCGCCTCATCAGCCCAGGGTCTCGATGATGGCGTTGGACACGCCACTCATCACGTGGCCCGCAGGCACATGGGGCGCCGCCCCGTCCACGTGACCGGTCTGGTCGTCGAAGAAAAAATCAGGCTCGAACTCGCGCAGGAACTCGCCCTTGGGCAGCCCGCCCAGGAACATCGCCTCGTCCACCTCGATGTCCCAGTCCATCAGCGTGCGGATGGCGCGCTCGTGGGCCGGGGCGCTGCGCGCCGTGACCAGGGCGGTGCGGATGCGCATGCCGCCCTCGCCTTCCAAAACCTGACCGCGTTGCTGCAAATCATGCAAAGCCTGCAAAAGCGGCTTGAAGGGCCCTGCCGGCAAAGGCTTGGCCGCGCGCTCCTGCTCGTGCAGTTGAAATGCATCCAAGCCCGAGCTTTGGAAAACCTGCTCGGCCTCGTCCGAGAACAGCACCGCGTCGCCGTCAAAGGCAATGCGCACCTCACGCGGGTGGGCTTCACCGGCATGGGCCGAGTGGGGCAGCACGCGCGCCGCGGGCACGCCTTCCAGCAGGGCCGAGCGCACATCGGCCTCGTTGGCCGACAGGAACAGGTGCGCCCGCAAAGGCCGCAGATAGCGGTAGGGTGATTCGCCCCGCGTGAACACGCCGCGCTGGATTGGCAGGCCGTAGTGCCGCGCCGAGCGGAACACCCGCATGCCCGACACCGGGTCGTTGCGCGACAGGATGACCACCTCGACGCGCGGTTGATCAGGCGAGTTGAAGGCCAGCAGCTTGCGCACCAGCGAGAAGGCCACGCCGGGCTTGGCCGGCTCGTCCAGGCGCTTGAGCTGGTGCTTCATGTAGGCGCGGTCGCCCGAGCCCTGGTCGAACAGCAGGTTCTCCTGCTCGAAATCGAACAGCGCGCGCGATGAAATCGCCACCACCAACTGCCCTGACAAACTGACGGCCATCTGGATGCACCCTTGCAATCATTGGAATTGAAGGGGCCAGTATCGCCGAGCGGCGCGCTGCGGGCTGCGGGCTGGTCGTCAGTACAACGTCATTGCGTGAAGCCCATCGGCGTGCGGCGGCCTTGTGCATCGGGCAGGTCGCGCGTTTCCAGGCGGTGCCGGCCATCCAGCTTGGCATTGCCGAACGCCGTCATCAAGGCGCGTCGCATCTCACGCGGCGCCAAATGGCTCAGGCTGGCCAGCACGGCCTCGCTCAAATCAGGGTCAAACCGCTGGCCCCAATCGTGGTCGGCGCGGATGCTGCGGTACAGCTTGGACGCGATCTTGCGCGCCGCCTCCTCGCTGGGCATCTCGATCTCGAACACGTTCATGCGGTTCAGGATGGGGTCGGGGATGCCCCGTGCCTCGTTGGCCGTGGCCACCCAGATCACCTGGCTGGCATCGATGGGCACCTCGGCAAATTCATCGGTGAAGTTGCCGGCGGTGTCGTGCTCCAGCAGGCTGTAAAGAGAGCCCAGCGGATCGTAGGCGTGCTCGCCGCCGCTCTTGTCGATCTCGTCAACCACCATCACCGGGTTGGCGTATTGGCCTTCGACCAAGGTTTCAAAGACCTTGCCGGGCCGCGCGCCCTTCCACTGGCTGGACGAACCCGACAGCACCCAGCCGGCCGTCATGGAGCTCATGGATACAAAACCCATGCCGGTGCCCAGCAGTTGCGCCACCTCGCGGGCGAAGTGCGTCTTGCCGACACCCGGTGGCCCCAGCAACAACATGGGCGTGATCTCGAGCGCATCGCGGCTGTCGGCGCACAAGGCCAGTTGGCGCTTCAAGTCATCCAGCGCTTCGTGAAAATTGGGGAGGTCTTCGTACAGGTAGTCCATCGCCGGCAAGCCGGAGGGCTTGACCTGGAAGCGGTCGGGGCCCATCTCCAGCATGCGCTCGTAGGTGGCGCGCAGGGTTTCGTGTTCGCGGGGCGGCAGCTTGCCCAAACGCTTTTCGACTTCTGCAAGCCGATAGACATGGCGCATGTGCGCGATCGGGATGCGCGGACGCGATCCCTCGTTTTGCACCGTGACCAGTTCACAACCAGTGTTCATGCTCAACCTCCGACAACGAAGACGCTGAGACCATCATGCAACAAACGCACCCGCTTGCGAGACCCCGAACAAGGGGTATCCCCAGCCGTATATCGTGTTTACTTCACCCAGGTGTTCATTTGCATGATCGGCATCATGACCGACATGACGATGAGCATCACCATCAGGCCCATGAACACGATCAGCAGGGGCTCGAGCACCGTGGCAATGGCCAGGGCCTTGCGCTGCACCTCGGTGCTGAGCTGCTTGGCCGCGCGTTGCAGCATCACCGGCAACTGGCCGGTCTGCTCGCCCAGGCGCGCAAACATCGATAGCAGACCCGGGAAGCGCTTCTTGGCAGCCAGGGCCGAGGCCAGCGGCGCACCTTCGCGCACCTGCACCAGGGCCTCCATGGCATCGGCCCGCATGGCGCGGTTGGACAAAGTTTCAGCGGCCGCCTGCAAAGCTTTCAAAATGGGCACGCCCGATCCGGCCAGCATGGCCAGGGTGCCGGCAAACCGCGCCGCGTTGTAGCCACGGATCAAGCGGCCGATCACGGGCACGCCCAGCGTGAAAGCATCGAACTTGCGGCGGAAAGCCTCGCCACGCAAGGCAAACACGAGGGAGGTGAACCCACCGATCATCAGCAAGATCATCAGCCAGCCCCATTCGCGCATGAAAGCGCTCAGGCCCAGCATGACTCGGGTGAGGATGGGCAAAGCGCGCTTGCTGCTGCTGAACACCTGGGCCACCTGCGGCACCACGAACACCAGCAAAGCCACCACCACCACGATGGCGAACACCGACACCACGGCCGGGTACAAGGTGGCGCCAATCAGTTTGGATTTGAGCGCGCCCTGCTCTTCCAGGTCATCGGCGAGCTTTTCAAGCACGGTGCCCAACTGGCCACTTTGCTCGCCTGCGGCGACCACGCCACGGTAGACCTCGTCGAACTCTTTGGGCGAGCCCGACAGCGCACGCGCGAAGGGCGAGCCTGCATTCACCTCGGAGCGCAGGTGCGCCACCAACTCGCGTTGCTGCGGGTCTTCGGATTCATCGGCCAGGGCCGTGAGCGCACGCTCCAGCGGCAAACCTGCTGACACCAGGCCCGACAGTTGCCGCGTCCAGATCGCCAGCGAGGTCGAGTTGAACGCCCGCCGCGTGAACATGCTTTGCTGCTGGCCTTGCGCCTCGGTGACCTGCACCGGCTCAATCTTCAGCGGCACCAACTGCTGTGATCGCAATTGCGCGCGCGCGGTCTTGGGGTTGTCGGAGTCAACCAGACCCGTGACAGTCTTGCCACTGGTCTCCAAGGCTTCAAAACGGAAGGCGGGCATGGTGCGGTCTCTTCGGCCTTATTCGCGCGTGACGCGCAACACTTCTTCCAGCGAGGTGACGCCTTCGGCCACCAGGCGGTCACCGTCTTCACGCATGACCTTCATGCCGTTCTTGGCCGCGGCCTCAAAGAGCTGGGCCTCAGAGGCTTGGGCGTGGATCAGGGCGCGGATGTTGTCATCGGCCACCAGCAGTTCGTACACACCAGTGCGGCCCTTGTAGCCGGTCATGCCGCAAGCGGCGCAACCCACCGGGTGCCAGCGGTGGTATTCGTCTTCGCGCTTGCAGTGCACGCACAGCTTGCGCACCAGGCGCTGGGCCATCACCCCCAGCAAGCTGGAGCTGAGCAGGAAGGGCTCGATGCCCATGTCGGTCAAGCGCGTGACGGCACTGGCCGCGTCGTTGGTGTGCAAGGTGGCCAGCACCAAGTGACCTGTCAGCGACGCCTGCACGGCGATCTGGGCGGTCTCAAAGTCGCGGATTTCACCGATCATGATGACGTCCGGGTCTTGCCGCAGGATCGCGCGCAGGGCCTTCGCAAAGGTCAGATCGATGCGGGCGTTGACTTGCGTCTGGCCGATGCCATGCAGCTCGTATTCAACCGGGTCTTCCACCGTCAGCACATTGGTGGTGGTGGCGTCGAGTGTGCTCAGGCCCGCGTACAGCGTGGTCGTTTTACCCGAGCCAGTGGGGCCCGTGACCAGCACGATGCCGTGCGGCTGGCGCAGCAAGCGCTTGAAGCGGTCCAGCGATTCGCCGCTCATGCCCAAGGATTCAAGCGTGAACTTGTTGGCGTCGCCCTTGTCAAGCAGACGCAGCACGGCGCGCTCGCCATGGGCCGACGGCAGGGTCGACACCCGCACGTCGACCGCGCGGCCGCCAATGCGCAGCGAGATGCGACCGTCTTGCGGCATGCGCTTTTCAGAGATGTCCAGCTCGGCCATGATCTTCAGGCGCGAGATCAGCGCAGCGTGCAGCGCCTTGTTGGGCTGCACCACCTCGCGCAGCGTGCCGTCGACGCGGAAGCGCACGGCCGATGAACGCTCATACGGTTCGATGTGGATGTCGGAGGCGCCATCCTTGGCGGCCTGCGTCAACAGCGCGTTCAGCATCCGGATGATGGGCGCGTCATTCGAGGCTTCCAGCAAGTCTTCGACCGCTGGCAGGTCTTGCATCATGCGCGACAGGTCGACGGCGTTTTCCACCTCGCCCACCACAGCGGCAGCACTGCCTTCGCCGCCTGCGTAGGCGGCGGCAATGCGCTGACCCAGCGACTCGGCGGGCTCACGCTCCAGGGTGTCGATCACGAACAGGCGCATCACCTCGGACAAGGCCGAGCGCGACACCTGTTCACTGGCCCACAAAGTGGCACGTTCGCCATCGCTTTCCAGCAACAGGCTGTGCGCCTTGGCAAAGGCGTAGGGCAAGGGATGGCGGGCGGCCATGATCACTTCTCCGTGGCAGGTTGGGCGGGCACGACCGGGGTCATCTTCGGCGCGAAGCCAGAGTCCGCCGGCATCACGACGGTCGGCGCAGGCGCATTGGGATCGTCCAAGGGCTGCCTCACCGACGGCATGGTCAGCTGATTTGACAATTTCAGCGGGTCGAGCACAGGCACGTCGTTAATGCGCATGGTGGTGCTTTGCTGCGGCGTGCTTTCGATCTGCTTGTTGCGCATGTAGTCGTAGCGGTCCAGGGTGAAGGCGTTGGCGGCCTCCTGGCTGCGCATCACGATTGGCCGCAGGAACACCATCAGGTTGGTTTTCTTGCGCGCACGCGACTGGCTCTTGAATAAGTTGCCCAGATAAGGAATGTCGCCCAGCAACGGCACCTTGTTGTCGTTGTCCTGGTAGTCATCCTTGAGCAGACCGCCCAAGACCAGCACCTGCCCATCGTCGATCACGACGGTGGTTTCGATGGAGCTCTTGGTCGTGGTCGGGCCGGTCCCGGAATCGGCCCCTGGCTTGACGGCAGAGTCTTCCTGGAACACGGTCATGCGCACGGTGCCTCCTTCACCCACTTGGGGTCGCACGCGCAAGGTCAGACCCACGTCCTTGCGGTCGACGGTCTGGAAAGGGTTGACGGTGCCGCTGGAGGTCGTCTGAGCGTTCGAATAAGAACCCGTCACAAAGGGCACGTTCTCGCCCACCACAATCTTGGCTTCTTCGTTATCGAGCGCCACCATGTTGGGAGTCGACAAGACGTTGGCGCCCGCATTCGTCTCCAGGAACGTGGCCAAGGCGCCCAAGCTGTATCTACCATCTCCAATGGCGCGGGCCAGCCCCACTGTGAAGCCAGTGGGCAACACGTTATCGGTCACACGGCTCGCCACTGAACCCAAGGTGTTGGCGCCCAGGCTGGTGCCAGCCCCCAGCACGGTGTTACCGCTGCTGCTCAGGTTCGTCCCCCCGGCCCAATTCACGCCCATCTGCGCCGCTTTTTCGGCATCAACCTTCACGATCATGGACTCGATGTAAATCTGAGCCCGACGGCCATCCAGTTGGTCCACCACGGCACGCAGCTGTTTGTACAGCGCGTCGGTCGCCGTGATGATGAGCGAGTTGGTGCTGGGGTCAGCCTGGATGAAGCCCCCCGTGGAAGGCTGTACCGAACCAGCCACCGGGGTGGTGGATTGGGTGGAGGCCGAGCCACTGGAGCCGCTGTTCTGGCTGCTGGGCGCAGTTGGGATGGGCGAGGCATTGGCCGCGCTGCCACTGCTGCTCGAAGCAGAGCCGCCGCCCGACGAACCACCCGCCCCGGGGAAGGAGGCACGCAGCACCTGGGCCAGCTTCACGGCATCGGCATTCTTCAGGTAGATCACATGGATGCCGCTGCCTCCCAGGCCTGCAGTGCCGGGCCTGTCAAGACGCTGGATCAAATTGCGCACCAGCGCCAGTCGCGCAGGGTTGGGAGCGCGGACCATCAAGGTGTTGGTGCGCGGGTCGGCCATGACGATGGTGGACTGACCACCCCCCACGCCAGGAACCGCGGCACCGCCACCGCCATCGGCCATGCGCTGCACCATGGGCGCCAGGTCAGACGCGATGGCGTATTGCAAGGGCATGGCCTCCATGTCCGTTGACGAGGGCACGTCCATGGCCGCGATCATCTGGCCGATGCGCTTGAGGTTGTCCGCGTAGTCCGTGATCACCAGGGTGTTGGTGCCCGGGTTGGCATTGATGGTGTTGTTGGGGCTGATCAGCGGCCGCAGCACCGTCACCAGGCTGTTGACGTTTTCGTACTGCAGGCGAAAGATCTGCGTCAGGATCTGGTCACCCGAGCGCTTGACCGCACTGCCCACTTCCACGGTGCCGGTTTGCAATTTGGCATCGGCTTCAGGCACCACCTTGAGCAGGCCGGCCACTTCCACCATCGCAAAGCCCTGGCCACGCAAGGCCGCCAGGAAGTTCAGGTAAGCCTCGCGCGGTGTCAGCGGTTGCTCGCTGTACAGCGTGATGGTGCCCTTGACGCGTGGATCAACCAGAATCTGCTGGTCCACGATGGCCGCCATGGCCCGCGCCACGCCTTCAATCTCGGCGTTGACGAAGTTGAGCGTGACGGTGGGCCCGCCCTTCTTGACGGGCGCCGCCTGGGCCGCACCTGCCAGCGCCAAAGGCATCAGGCAACCTGGACCGAAGGTGAAGGCCAAAGCCGTGGCCAGCGCAACTGCGCGGGGACGAGACAACAGAGGATGGGTCGTCATGACTTATCCGATCGAGATTACGGAACGGTCGCCCATGCGACGACCGATGATGTTCAGGAAACTGTCGAGCGCGCCGCGCTCGCTTTCATTGGCCCGCGCTTCGCCCCGGAAGCGCAAACCATTCAAACCCATTTGCCCTTGACCCGACAGCTGCAAAGCACCGTCCAAGGTCATCAGCGACACATTCACACGCCCTTGCGGGTCGCCCAGCAAATCAAGCCGGTAGGAGCCCAGCCGGTCCAGCGTCGTGACGCTGGAGGACACATCGTTGAAATCAACTTGCGCCTGCCCTTCGAAGCGCACCCGACCATGAACCCATTCAACCACCAAAGCGTTGCTGCTCATGCGCACCACACCGCCCAGTTGCAAGGTGTTCCAGGGTGTGCCCAAACCGGTCAACCAGGCGGCCGGCCAGTGGCCGATCGGCCCCGCGGGCGACAGCGGCGCCGAAGCGCTGCTTTGGCTGAACACCGCAATCCGCGCGCGGCCAAAGCCCGGTTGCACATGAATCACCACCGGTGTGGGCATGCAGCAATCTTGCTGCACCGTCAGGCCCAGACCAGTCAGGCGCGGCCGCAGCTTCCAGGCCAGACGGCCTGGCAAGGCCCGCGCATCGCGGCTTCCGGGCCCGCCAGTCAACACCACCACGGCGTCACCATTCCACACGGTACCCTGAGATTCGGCCAACAACAAGCGGCCTTCGCTCAGCACCACCACACCCTGGGCCAACCAACTGGCCGGCGCATACAAGATGAAGCCCAGCAAAGCGCCCAAAACCGCGCCCCACCAGCCCCACCGCCGGCCGGCCTTGCGCATGTTTTCCCAGCGCGCAACCTCCAGCGTGGATTCCATCCAGCGGGTGGTCGCGGCCATGCCGCCAGACCACCAGGCGGCGGGGGATTTCAAGTTGGCGAGGATCGACATGCGCGGCGTGTTCCTGCTCAGCGAGGCGAAGCCTGCCCAGGGGCCAGGCCGAGTACCACCGTGCCCGAATAATGACCCGGGTCCGATTGCGCGAGATTGGCTTCAAGGGGCCGCGCGCGGGCGGCCACACGGACCTCGGCCAGCCAATCGGCCAGCGCACCGCCACTCACCTTGGTGAATTCAACCGTGGCCCGATCAGCCTGCAGGCTCATCCGGGCGCCCGTGCCCAAGCGCTCGGTGGCCGCCTTCAAGGCGGCTTCAGCCTGCACGGGCGGCACAGGGGGCTGCTGGCGCAAAACCTGGGCCTCGTCCGCCAAGGCGCGCATGCGGCCCACCTGGGTGCTGATCTCGCGCAATTGCACCGGCGTTTGCTGCATGCTTTTCAAGGCGGGGCGGATGAACACCAGCACCAGCACGGTCAGCAACACCAAAGCGGCGGCCGCCTGCGCCATCTGGCGTTCACGCGGCGCCATCGCGGTCCAACGCGCCAGCCACTGCTGCCGCAGGACGTTGAAGGAGGTGGCTTCTGATTCAGTGCTCATAGGTCTGTGTCAATGTCGATCGGCTCAACCGCGTGGGCCGCGGCGCACGGTCAGGCGGCCATCGGCCACCTCCACCTGGGCACCCGTGGCCGACAGCTTGCTGCGGAACTGGTCGATGTCCGCAGGGCCCCAGGCCGGCGGCGGCGCCAAGGTCAGCGTGGTGCCGTCGTATTGCAGATTGGTGGAAGGCATCTCGTTGGGCCAGGCACTGGCCACCAGGGACATCAAGCCCTCCAGGTCGTTGTCGCCCGGCTGGCCCGCGACGGCGCGCAAGGCTTCGGTCTCGCGCTGCATCTGAACGGCCGGGTCCAGGATCACGGTGACCTGCGGGTAGGCCTGCTTCAGGATCGTTGTCATCTCGGCCTTCTTGAGCTTGAGCTGCCGCTCTTGCTGCAAGGCCCACAGGTTCAAGCCCAGCAGCTGGACCACCACCAAGGCCGCCATGCCCACGCGCACCGGGCGCCACTGGGGGCTCAGGAACTGGCGCCAACGGTCGGAGACTGCGTTGAAGCCTTTGCTGTTGGGGGTGAGGTCAAATTGCAACAGGTTCCACAACGAGCGGTTGGCCTGCAGCAAATGCTCGGATTGGGTTTGCACGGTCACGGCCTGGCCCAACCAGCGTTCGGCGGGTGAGGCCACCTGCGGTGTGGCAAAGAAGCGGGTTTGTGGCGGCAAGGCTTCGGGCACCAGCGCGCGCGACAGGCCGCCGGTCAAGGGCCAACTGGCCACGCCGTCCAGGGTCGACCAGGTCAGGACGATTTCCAGGCCGCGATCGGGCGCGGCACCGCTGCCGGCTTCGTGAACTTCATGGAAATAACCCGTGGCGGGCTCATCGGGCCACACGGCAGGGACCACACGGTCCACGCGCAGTTTGGCTTTCTCCAGCAGCATCAACTGGCTGGTGAGCCAGGTCAGGTCGCAAGCCGCGATCCAGGCGGGCTGGCCGGCCTTGGCGCCTGGCGCCAGGGCCAGGTGCATGTCCTCGGGGTCGGTCAGCATGGCCTCTTCCAGCATGCTGGCCAGCGCGGCGCGCAGGCGCGCAGCCGGGGCCTTGGGCACTGTCAGGCGGTGCCAGCTGATGTCGGTGGGCGCCAACACCGCAACCACCGTGTCGGCGCGCGGCACCATCGACAAGGCACAACGCCCTTGCCGCGCCACGGTCTGCCCATCGGCGCTCAAAACGTACGCGTATTCCTTGGTCGCCTGCGCCGCAGACGAGGTCGGCTCCGCCACGGCCAGGTCGGCATTCAGGCGCGAACGCGCGGGTAGTTGAAGGATGAGGATGCTCATGCCCGGCAGTCAAAGGGGTCGAAAAGGGAACAGCACATCAAGGGTAGATGCCTTGGCATTGTAGGAGGCGCGAAATAAGACACGTTTAAGGATAGATACTGTCTTGTCAGTTTCCAGGATCAACGCCGGAAAAGCGCTCCTGATTCATCACAATCACCTCAATCTGCCTGGCCTGGCCCTCGCGCCTGACCAGGTGCCGGTTCTTCATGATCTGATTCTCCAGCCGCAGAATGCTGGTCACCTCGAAATATTTGGAGGTCACATCGATCGCGTCGGCCGGGACGGGCACTGTGGGCACTTGCTTCCCGGCCTCGGCCACCTCTTCAAAATAATGGCTTTGCCGGGTCCGCACGATGCGCTCGGCGGTGGCGGTGTCGATGCCCCACACCGCCGCAATGACTTCCTTGGGGGCGGTGTTGACGTTGATCGCCGTGATGCCCCCTTGCGGCACATTCAGGTAAGGCAGCAAGGCCACGTAGGGGCGCATGCGCTCCACGGTGTCCGCGCCCAGCTTGGGCAACAACCAGGTCAATTGATCCAGCCGCTGCGGCATCACGGGGGCAGCACCCCGGCCCGCCGCGCCACCCAGGGCAGCAAACGACTGGGTGGTGTCCATGGCCGCCAAGGTCGCCTTTCTCAAGGCCTCGGCGATCTGCAGCGCCAGATCAGGGGGCAGGTTGATGTTGACAAACAGGGCCCTCAGCACACTCACCTGCGCCGGGTCGATGTCGACCAAGCCGGGCGTGGTGCTGATCAGCAGCAGATTGCGCAGGTTGTAGCGCGCGTTGATGTCCAGCACCTTGCCCGACAGGAAAGCGTCGGGCGCGTCGTCGGTGTTGTCCTTGTCCACGGCCAGGAAGGTCGACAGGCGCATTTCCTTCAAATCCTGGGCCCACTGCTGCGCCAGGTGGGTCGGCTCGGGCTGCCCGCCGGTCTGGATGCGGCGGCCGTCGTCCTTCAGCACCAGGCGCGCGAAATCGAGGGCGCCCACCAGCAGCCACTCTGATTGCTGGCGCCCCCGCTCGGCCGATTCCACTTGGACGGCGCGCCACTGCTGCCACACCATCGACGACGCGATGGTGGCCACCACGGTCACGATGACCATGGCCATCAGCAGGGCCGCGCCGCGTTGTCGAGTGAGGTGGTTCGAAGGCCGGGTGTGCTTCATGTCATTGCCTCAGTGAGCGGCCAGGAACGTGTCGCGCATGGCCACGCCCTCGAAACCACTGGCAGGCCCCAGGGTCAGCACGGAACGCACCGCCACCGGCAGCTGGTTGTTGCCCGTGGATTGGGGATTGGTGGGGGTCAGGCTGCCGCCACTCACGCCAATGTAGAAATACATCTGCCACTGCAATGCGCCCTTGAGCATCGTCAAGGTGCCCGGCTCGGTGCCCTTCAACTGCTGGGCGGTGGTCCACTGGGCATCCAGCTCCCCCACGGTGGTGACGGGGGGGCCGGCCCAGCGCTCCCAGCGTCCATCGCGCAGGCTCCAGACCACAACCTGCACGCCACCCGGCGCCTGTCGGGCAAAACGCAGGTAGTTGCCGTTGAACAGAAACGCACGCTGCCCTTGGATCGAGCCGGTGTTCAAGGTGGGGACGTCGATCACCGAGGCCATGTCGGCGTCCCATTGGGTCATGACCGATTGCAAACGCAGGGTGCGCTTGAGCTTGCCCTCGGCCACTTCGCGGGCCCGGCTGATGCTGTCCATGCCCTTGAAGGCCGTGGCCGCCATGACCGACAGGATCACCAGGGCCACGAGCACCTCGATGAGCGTGAAGCCAGCGCTGGCGCGAACGTGCTTCATGGCCTTGGCAGCACGGTGATCACCTTGACCACCGACTGCCCCTCCTCGTCCAGCATCTGCACCTCAATCCGCCTGAAGTTGGCAGCATTGACGGTGGGCCGCACGGATTGCTTGCCCTTGAACTCGCGCCCCAATTGCTGGCACTTGAACTCGCTGTCGCCCACGTCCGGGAAGGTGGCGCTGGCCTTCAAGACGAACAACTGGTTTTCGATGCACCACTGGCCCACGGTCAGGTCGCTCACGCGCTGGGCGTTCAACGTCAAGCCGCCCGCCGCCTTGATGCCGGCCGACAAGGTGATCGCCACGATCGCCAAGGCGACCAGCACTTCGATCAGCGTCATGCCGCCCATGGACTGCGGCTTGTCAAGCTGGCGCACGGTCACCCCCATCCTGGTCGGCTTCGCCAGGCGCCCCTGTGATCACGTCAAAAGGATTGAGCCCATCGGTGCCGATGATGATCTGCCGGTCTTCCAGGCGCAAGATGATGCTTTGGGCACCGATCACGGGCTCGGGCCCCAGGACGATGCTTTTCTTCATGCCGATGCCGATGCCGCCATTCACCACCTCGGCCTTGATCTCACGCGCGTCCCACTTCAAAGAAGGGGGCATGAAGGCCTCGGGCAAGCCGATGAACTGGTAGTCGTCGCCCTTGCTGTTGGGCTCGGGCACCCAGCGGATGGTCATGGCGCCAGCACGCGCCTGCACCCGCGCCGATTCCAGGATGGCGGTCAGGCGCGCGGCTTCGCGCTCCAGGCGGGTGGACGAGGGATCGGGGACCGCAAAAGACACCACGGCCGTGGTGATCGCGATCAACGCGACCACGACCATGAGTTCGAGCAGCGTGAAGCCGCGCGCTGATTGGGGCCGGTGGGGCAACTTACTGCCAGGATCCGATGTCGGCATCCTTGCCTTCACCACCGCTTTGGCCGTCAGCGCCAAAACTGAAAACATCGACCGTGCCTTTCACGCCCGGGTTGACATACTGATAGTTCGCGCCCCAAGGGTCATTGGGCAGCTTTTCCAGGTAAGGCTTCCAGTTGGGCGGAACGGGGGCGGCGGTGGGCTTGCTCACCAGGGCCTGCAGGCCTTGTTCACCCGTGGGATAGCGCTGGTTGTCCAGGCGGTACAGCTTGAGCGCCTGCATCAGGTTGCTCACGTCGGTTTTGGCCGCCGTGACGCGGGCGTCGTCAGCGCGTTCCAGCACATTGGGCACGATCAGGGCGGCCAGCAGGCCAATGATCACCAGCACGACCATCAGTTCGATCAGGGTAAAGCCCCGCGACAGGGCCCGGGCCGCGCCCCGGAGGTGGTGCTGAGTGGGTCGAGCAAACATCTTCATGCGGAGATCCGTGTGGTGACTTGACTGAAAGTTTAGAGCCCAGAACGCCAGGGAGGTTCCCCAGCGCGGACGAGGTCGCAAGCATGCCCGAGCTTGAGGAGCATCCTATGCGGGATCAACCCGAGGTCTTGGGCCCTGTTTTCACGCCTCGGACTGATCAACAACGATGATAATGGCCGGAATATGGCATCTCGCATCCTAGCCCTCTTCATTTGGGCCGCCGTCGCGGCCAGCCTGGCCTATTGGGGCCTGCGCTGGCTGGCGCAGCCCACGGCCGTTCCGGCCAACGCCACCGCGGTGTCCCTTGACAACGCGGCCCGTGGCGACATGCGCAAACTGCTGACCGGCCCCGCCGCGGCGGCCGATCCGGGGCAACCCGATCCCACCGCTGCTTCCATGCTCGCCGAACGCATCAAGCTGCTGGGCGTGGTCGCTCCGCGCAACGACGGCGACAAGGGCGGCCTGGCCTTGCTGTCCGTGGATGGCAAACCCGCCCGCGCCGTGCGCGCCGGTGGCTCCGTCGATGGCGACATGGTCCTGCTCACCGTCAACCAGCGCGGCGCCGAAATCGGCCCGGCCGCAGGCCCGGCCACCGTCAGGCTCGACCTGCCCTTGCTGCCTGCCGCCGCCACCGGATCCCTGCCACCGCCCACCGGATTCACCGCCGAGGCGCCTGCGCCACAACAAATGCCAGGCGCCCGGCCCGACATCAACTCCGGCATGGCCGGCTCCCCGGAAGGCATGCCCATGCCATCGCAAGAGCAGCCCCAGATGAACAACAACGGCGGCAACCGCCCGATTCGTCCAGGCGGCAACCGCCCGCTCTGATCGCTCAGCGCAGGAACAAGCGGTAGACCGGGTTGCGCGTCTCGTCCGCGTATACATAGCCCAGCGCGTCCAGCAAGGGCTTGATGGCCTTGGTGTCCTGCTTGGGCACCTGCAAGCCCACCAGGATGCGGCCAAAATCGGCGCCCTGGTTGCGGTAATGGAACAGGCTGATGTTCCAGCCCGGTGGCAAGCTGGTCAGAAACTTCATCAGGGCGCCGGGCCGCTCCGGAAACTCGAAGCGGAACAGGCGCTCGCCTTCGGCCAGGCTCGAACGCCCACCCACCATGTGGCGGATGTGCGTCTTGGCCAGTTCGTCCTGCGTCAAATCGACCGCGGCAAAACCGTGGGATTCGAACTCGTGCGCCAGGCGGCTTGATTCGCCCTTGCCTTTGACGCTGACGCCCAGGAACACATGCGCCTCCTGCTCATCCGAAATCCTGTAGTTGAACTCGGTCACGCTGCGCGGGCCGATCAGCTCGCAAAAGCGCTTGAATGAACCACGCTCTTCGGGGATGGTGACCGCCAGCAGGGCCTCACGTTGCTCGCCCACTTCGGCCCGCTCGGCCACGAAGCGCAGGCGGTCGAAGTTCATGTTGGCGCCGCAGTTGATGGCCACGTAAGTGCGCCCCTGGCCACCATGTCGCGCCGCGTATTGCTTCAGGCCTGCCACGCCCATCGCCCCTGAGGGCTCCACGATCGAGCGCGTGTCCTGGTAGACGTCCTTGATGGCGGCGCACACCTCGTCCGTCGTCACGACCACGAACTCATCGACCAGCTCGCGGGTCAGGCGCAAGGTTTCCTCGCCCACCAGTTTGACCGCGGTGCCGTCGGCAAACAGGCCGACATCGGCCAAGGTGATGCGCTTGCCCGACTTGACCGAGCGCGCCATCGCATCAGAGTCGTTGGTCTGCACGCCGATGACCTTGATCTCGGGCCGCACCGCCTTGATGTAGGCGGCCACGCCGCTGATCAAGCCGCCACCACCAATGGCCACGAAGATGGCGTCAATGGGCCCCGAGTGTTGGCGCAAGATCTCCATGGCCACGGTGCCCTGGCCCGCGATCACGTCCGGGTCGTCAAAGGGGTGGACAAAGGTCAAACCCTTTTTCTGCTCCAGCGCCTTGGCATGCAGGGCCGAGTCGGAGTAGCTCTCACCGTGCAGCACGATCTGGACGTTGTCGCCACCAAAGCGCGCCACCGCATCGATCTTCACTTGCGGCGTGGTCACCGGCATCACGATGATGGCCTGGCAACCCAGGCGGCGGGCCCCCATGGCCACGCCCTGCGCGTGGTTGCCGGCCGAGGCACAGATCACCCCCTTGGCCAGGGCCTTGGGATCGAGCTTGGCCATCTTGTTGTAGGCGCCCCGCAGCTTGAAGCTGAACACCGGCTGCTTGTCTTCCCGCTTGAAGAACACGTGGTGCCCCAGTCGCAGCGACAGGCCGCGCGCCTCGTCCAGCGGGCTTTCAATGGCCACGTCGTACACCCGGCTGGTCAGGATCTTTTGAAGATAGTCCTGAACGCTCAAGGGCGCGGCGGTTTTCTTCGAGGGGGTCTTCTTGACGCTGGACTTGGTGGCGGCGGGGCGCGCGGTGGACATCGTGGGGTCTCCGTGGGATAGCCCTACAGTCTAGGGCAATGCTCCCGCGGCTGGCCACCACCCATTTCCTGGCGCCAGTAGGCCAGCTGCGTTCGTCGGATGCGGGCGGACCGCTCACCCAGCGATCCCGGCAGCAGGCGCGGCAGGCCCGATGTAATCAACAAAGGCAGGAATGTCAGCAAAGGGTACCAAGGCAAGGCCGGGGGCAGACCCAGGTGCCCCATGCCCTCGCGGCTCACAAACCAGCGAATCAGACTGAGGTGGCGCGCCTTGTCAAAGCGGCCCCGCCAGGCACGGCCCCAGGCATAGTTCCGGTGCAAGGGCTCGTCCATCAAGGCCCGGCCCAAGGCCACGCTGCTGTCATCGGGGGGCGCCTGGCTGACGACGTTGTGGTACAGCTGAATGCGCCCCTGCATCTCGTCATCACACAGCCAGGCCTCGTCCACCCCCATCAGCCAGCCGATGTAGCGCCACAAGTGCATGACGGCGCGCGCATCCGCCTTCGTCACCACGAAGCCTGTCGTGCGCAGGGCCAGCAACTGCACCACGCTGAATGCCAGGTAGGTGGCCTGCAGGTCCAGCTGATTGATGGGCAAGCCAAAGCGGGCGGCATCCCAGGTAGGGCGCTGGCGCACGTTCTGGCGCACCAGCGCATGCATCACGCGCACATGCATCGTGGCCTTCCAGCCTGGCCCATGGGGTGCCAGCCCGCCATCGGCGGTGCAATCCAGCCACCACGACGTGGTCTCGGACACCCGCTTCTGCGCACCCCGGCTCAAGGCCCCCGTCTGCACCAAGGTCTGGTTGATGGCCGAGGCCTGGTAGCCGGCCATCAGGCCCGCGTCACGCAGAACGCGCATGCCGTGCAAGCCGGTGCTTTGCAGAAACCGCGCACCCCGGGCCATCAAAGCCGGGTCGACCCAAGCTGGCACGGCCTGCACCTGCTCGATCAAGCGCCGCAAGGCGGGCGGCGTGCCATCGTCAGCTGACACACCTTGCGCCATGGCACGCTGCAATTGGCCGCGCCCTTCGTTCATGCCCACCTCGTGCAGCCAACTCGCCACGTCGTCGGCCAGGGGATCGCCGCGCCACAAGGCCGCGCCCATGGCGGCCCATTCGGCCCCGCTTGGCTCGCAAGGTCCGGAAATCGTCATCTTCAAACGCGCCGCCATGCGGCGGCTGACGGCCAGGTCTGCCCCATGGCGGCTGGGGGGTTGCACAGGCAGGGGCGAAGCGGACACAGACTGCAGAGACGACATCATCGGGTGGACCTTGGGTCATGAAACTGTCTCTGGATGTTGATGCGGCCAGGTCAGCGCGTCACTGACCGCAGACACCACCGCAGTGGCCGCACATGCCAGCACGACCCGCTAACATCGGTCACCCATGAGCACTGCAGTCACCCCACCTTTGATCCCTGGCAGCTCGACCGTGTCCGGCTTCAGCGCGTCCTTTGTGCGCGTGGTGGCCGACTACATGCAGGCGCAGGGGCAAGATGCCCAAGCCATCCTCGACATCCTGGCCCTGCCCGCCTCGCCCGCCCAGGATGAGGGCCGGCGTGTGCCCGGATGGCGCTTGAGCCAGGCCTTGACCAAGGCGTCCCAACGGCTGGGCGATGAGCACATTGGCCTGCATGTGGCCAGCCTGGTGCGACCTACCCACCTCGGCTCGCTGGGCTACGCCCTCATGAGCTGCAATCTGGGTGGCGAGGGCCTCGCCTTGTTCGAGCAATTGCAAAGCCTGCTGTGCACCGAATTGCGAGGCCACTTCACCGTGACTGGATCCCACCTGGAAGCGCGCCACGAGGCACTGGGCCCCTTGCCCGACGACTACCATTTCTGGTCTTTTTTCACCGCCTCGCGCTTGGGCTTCGCACGCTGGGTATCTGGCCGCGCGTTGGTGCCGGTGCTGGTTGAGCTGCCTTGCGAGCCGCCAGCGAACGTCCGCCCCTTCCAGGACTTCATTGGCGGCCCAGTGAACTTCCGCGCCGCCCAGTGCCGGGAGTTGATGCCCGCCGATTGGCTGGGCTGGGCCAACCCGAACGCCGACCCGCCGATCCACGACCTCATGAGCACCATGGCGCGGCGCCAGTTGCAGGCCCGCACCCAGGACGCAGACGCTCTTAAAGCCTGGCTTCAGCAAGCCATCTTGCTGGCACTGGACCGCGGTGAAAGCCCCACGCTGGACCTCATCTGCACCGGGCTGCTTGAGAATGGACTCAGCCCTGGCCCGGCCAGGCATGTGCAGCGGCAGTTGGCCGCGCAGGGACTGAACTTCAAGGGCCTGGTAGAAGACGCCCGCAAGGAGCGCGCCTTGATGCAACTGCGTCTGACCGACCTGCCTCTGGCCCGCATCGCAGCCGAGGCCGGCTACGCCGAGACCAGCTCCTTCCACCGCGCCGTGCGCCGCTGGACGGGCATGACGCCCATGGCCGTTCGCGAAGCCGGCAACGGCGCCCCCAACAAGCCACCGCGGCCATGAAAAAAGCCCGCACAGTGGCGGGCTTTTGGCAGGGCGTTGTGACGCCCTTTCAGATCACTTCTTGCGCAAGCGCTGGAGGGCCGCCAACTGGGCAACCATGATCTGCAGTTCGCTCTGGGCCTTGGCCAGGTCCAGGTCGCCCTTGGCGTTCTGAACGGCTTCTTGCGCCAGGCGCTTGGCTTCGTTGGCCTTGGACTCGTCGAGGTCCTTGCCGCGGATGGCCGTGTCGGCAAGCACCGTCACGGTACCAGGCTGCACTTCCAGGATGCCGCCAGCCACGAAGACGAACTCTTCTTCGTTGTTGTCGGCGCGCTGGATGCGCACGGCGCCTGCCTTGATGCGCGTGATCAAAGGCGTGTGACGGGGCAGGATGCCAAGCTCGCCGGACTCACCGGGCAGCGACACCAACGTGGCTTCGCCGGAGAAGATCAACTCTTCTGCCGAAACAACGTCAACGTGAATGGTGGACATAACGGGCTTTCTCGAAGGAGTGAATCGGATCGGGGATCATCAACAAGCTGGAAGGGGGTTGCCCCCTCGCCGGCTTATTGCATGCCCTTGGCCTTTTCAACGGCTTCGTCGATGGTGCCGACCATGTAGAACGCTTGTTCCGGCAGGCTGTCGTACTCGCCAGCCACGATGCCCTTAAAACCGCGGATGGTTTCAGACAGGGGCACGTACTTGCCAGGCGAACCCGTGAACACTTCAGCAACGTGGAAAGGCTGCGACAGGAAGCGCTGGATCTTGCGAGCGCGCGAGACGATCAGCTTGTCTTCAGGGGCCAGCTCGTCCATGCCCAGAATGGCGATGATGTCACGCAGTTCCTTGTAGCGCTGCAGCGTGCCTTGCACGGCGCGGGCCACGTTGTAGTGCTCTTCACCAACGACGTTCGGGGACAGCTGACGCGAGGTCGAGTCGAGCGGGTCCACGGCGGGGTAGATGCCCAGCGAAGCGATGTCACGCGACAGCACCACGGTGGAGTCCAAGTGGGCGAAGGTCGTGGCAGGTGATGGGTCGGTCAAGTCATCCGCTGGCACGTAAACGGCCTGGATGGAGGTGATCGAACCGACCTTGGTCGAGGTGATGCGCTCTTGCAGGCGGCCCATTTCTTCGGCCAGCGTCGGTTGGTAACCCACGGCGGAAGGCATGCGGCCCAGCAGTGCGGACACTTCTGTGCCGGCCAGGGTGTAGCGGTAGATGTTGTCCACGAAGAACAGCACGTCCTTGCCTTCGTCACGGAACGACTCGGCAATGGTCAGGCCAGTCAGCGCCACGCGCAGACGGTTGCCCGGGGGTTCGTTCATCTGGCCGTAGACCATGGCAACCTTGGACTCGCCCAGGTTCTCCAGGTTCACGACGCCCGAATCGGCCATTTCGTGATAGAAGTCGTTGCCCTCACGGGTACGCTCGCCCACACCAGCGAACACCGACAGACCGCTGTGGGCCTTGGCGATGTTGTTGATGAGCTCCATCATGTTCACGGTCTTGCCCACACCGGCGCCACCGAACAGACCCACCTTGCCGCCCTTGGCGAACGGGCAGACCAAGTCGATCACCTTGATGCCGGTTTCCAGCAGCTCTTGCGAAGGCGACAGTTCGTCGTACGCAGGGGCCTTGCGGTGGATGGAGGCGGTTTGAGCCTGGTCCACGGGACCACGTTCGTCAATGGGCGCGCCCAGCACGTCCATGATCCGGCCCAGGGTCGCAGGACCCACGGGCACGGTGATCGCAGCCTTGGTGTTGTACACCATGATGCCGCGACGCAGACCGTCAGACGATCCCAGCGCAATGGTACGCACCACGCCGTCGCCCAGCAGTTGCTGGACTTCCAACGTCAGGGCAGAGCCGTCCATCTTCAAGGCGTCGTAGACCTTGGGCATCTGGTCACGGGGAAACTCCACGTCCACCACGGCGCCAATGCACTGAACGACCTTACCTACAGCTTGAGTGTCAGCCATTTTGGTTCCTTCAATCAATTAAATCTGGGTCAGACCGCAGCCGCACCGGCCACGATTTCTGACAATTCTTTGGTGATCGCCGCCTGGCGGGTCTTGTTGTAGATGAGCTTGAGCTCAGCGATCACAGAACCAGCGTTGTCGGTTGCGGACTTCATGGCCACCATGCGCGCCGATTGCTCGGACGCCATGTTCTCGGCCACAGCTTGGTAGATCAGCGCCTCGACGTAGCGCAACAACAGGTCATCGATCACCGACTTGGCGTCGGGTTCGTAGATGTAGTCCCATTGGTGGGCAGGCTCGGAGGCCAGCGTGGTCGCCTTCAAGGGCAACAACTGCTCGACCAGCGCTTCCTGTTTCATCGTGTTGATGAAACGGGTGTAGCAGATCTGCACCGAGGCCAGTTCGCCCGCCGCGTACGCGTCGAGCAACACCTTGACGGGGCCGATCAGTTTTTCAAGGTGAGGCGTGTCACCCAACTGGGTCACGTGCGCCACCACCTTGGCACCGATGCGGTTGGCAAAGCCGAAGCCCTTGTTGCCAATGGCCACGATGTCAGCGGTCTTGCCCTGAGCGTCGAGCTCTTTCAGCGTCGTCGTCACACCACGCAGCACGTTGGTATTGAGACCACCGCACAGGCCTTTGTCCGTGGTCACCACGATCAGTCCCACCTTCTTGGCGCCAGTGTTGGCGATCAGGAAGGGGTGGACGTACTCGGGGTTGGCCTTGGACAGGTGAGCCGCGATGTTGCGCACCTTTTCAGCGTAAGGGCGGGCGGAACGCATGCGTTCCTGCGCCTTGCGCATCTTCGAAGCCGCGACCATTTCCATGGCCTTGGTGATCTTCTTGGTGTTCTCTACGCTCTTGATCTTGCCGCGTATTTCCTTGCCTGCCGCCATGACGTGCTCCTGATCAGGCGAAAGACTTCTTGAACGCCACGATGGCCGACTGAAGCTCGGCTTCAGCGTCCTTGTCGAGCGCCTTGGTCTGTTCGAGTTTGGCCAACAGGGCAGCGTGGCTGGTCTTGAGGAACTGGTGCAGACCAGATTCAAAAGCCAGGATCTTCTTGACGTCGACGTTGTCCATGTAGCCCTTGTTCACGGCGAACAAGGTGGCACCCATCAGCGAGATCGGCAGCGGCGAGTACTGAGCCTGCTTGAGCAGTTCGGTCACGCGGGCACCACGGTCCAGCTGTTTGCGGGTGGCTTCGTCCAAGTCGGAAGCGAACTGCGCGAAGGCAGCCAGTTCACGGTACTGGGCCAAGTCGGTACGGATACCACCGGACAGGTTCTTGATCAGCTTGGTCTGGGCAGCACCACCGACGCGCGACACCGAGATACCGGCGTTGATGGCGGGGCGGATACCGGCGTTGAACAGGCTGGTTTCCAGGAAGATCTGGCCGTCGGTGATCGAGATCACGTTGGTGGGCACGAAGGCCGACACGTCACCGGCTTGCGTTTCGATGATCGGCAGTGCCGTCAGCGAACCCGTCTTGCCCTTGACTTCACCCTTGGTGAAGGCTTCGACGTAGTCGGCGTTCACGCGGGCTGCACGTTCCAGCAGGCGCGAGTGGATGTAGAACACGTCGCCAGGGAAAGCTTCGCGGCCGGGAGGACGGCGCAACAGCAGCGACACTTGGCGGTAAGCCACGGCTTGCTTGGACAGGTCGTCATACACGATCAGGGCGTCTTCACCGCGGTCGCGGAAGTACTCGCCCATCGCGCAACCCGAGTAGGGCGACACGAACTGCATCGCGGCCGATTCGGACGCCGAGGCAGCCACCACGATGGTGTATTCCATCGCGCCAGCGTTTTCCAGCGAGCGCACCACGTTCTTGATCGACGAGGCCTTTTGGCCGATCGCGACATAGATACAGGTGACGCCTTGTCCCTTTTGGCTGATGATCGCGTCGATGGCGACAGCGGTCTTGCCGGTCTGGCGGTCACCAATGATCAGCTCGCGCTGACCACGCCCCACGGGCACCATGGAGTCGATGGACTTCAGACCGGTTTGCAGAGGTTGCGACACTGATTCGCGGGCAATCACGCCAGGGGCGATCTTCTCGATGGGCGAGCTGCTCTTGGCGTTGATCGGACCCTTGCCGTCGATGGGCTGACCCAGCGCGTTGACGACGCGGCCAACCAGCTCAGGGCCCACGGGCACTTCCAGGATGCGGCCCGTGCACTTCACGGTGTCGCCTTCGGAGATGTGTTCGTACTCGCCCAGGATCACGGCGCCGACAGAGTCGCGCTCGAGGTTCAGGGCCAGACCGAAGGTCGGGGTGCCGTTGGCGGTGGCTGGAAACTCCAGCATTTCGCCCTGCATCGCATTGGACAAGCCATGGACGCGGACGATACCGTCGGTCACCGACAAAACGGTGCCTTGGTTGCGGAGGTCCGCCGATGCGCTCAGGCCCTCGATGCGGCTTTTGATCAGTTCAGAAATTTCGGCGGGATTCAATTGCATGCTTAGCTCCCAGTTGGGTCAATCTGTCTCAAGTGCACACCTGAGACAACCCGACGGATAAGGTCGATCCAGTTGTGTCGATGCGGCGCAAGTAGCGTCAATCAGGCGATCAATGCGGCCTTCATGCGTTCCAGTCGGGCTTTGACCGAGGTGTCCAGGGCTTCGTCACCGACGACCACACGGATGCCACCGATCAATTCGGGCTCGACTTCCACGGTGGCGACCAGCTTGCGGCCAAAGCGCTTTTCGAGCGCGCTGACCACGTTGGTGAGCTGAGCCTGATCCAGCGGGTAAGCGCTGAAGATCTTGGCATCGGACACACCGGAACTGGCGTTCACCAAGGCGTGAAACTGCCCGATGATTTCAGGCAACGCGGCCAGCCGGCCGTTGTCGATCACGACACGCAGGAAGTTCTGCATGTTGGGATCAAACGACTGGTTGGCAGCGGCCGTCAACACATCGAACACCTGCGCGGGCAGGGTCTTAGGGTTGTCAGCGAACTCTCGCAGCTGAGGATCAGCCGCGACGTTGGCCAGCGCCTCCACCTGCCCAGACCAGCTCTTCACGTCGCCTTGTTGGGCGACCTTGAAGAGGGCTTCGGCATAGGGGCGCGCGATGGTTGCCAGCTCAGCCATGTCAGAGCTCCGTCTGGAGACGGTTCAACAGCTCGGCGTGAACGCCAGCGTTGACTTCTCTTTGCAGGATCTGCTCAGCGCCCTTGACAGCCAGTGTGGCCACTTGCTCACGCAGCGATTCACGGGCCCGGATCACTTGCTGTTCGGCGTCAGCCTTGGCAGCAGCGATGATCTTGGCGCCTTCGTCTTCGGCACGCTTTTTGGCGTCTTCGACGATGGCCTGGGCACGCTTTTCAGCGTCAGCAATGCGCTGGGTGCTCTCGATGCGGGTCTGGGCGAGCTGCTCTTCGACGCGCTTGTTGGTCACGGCCAATTCGGACTTGGCCTTGTCGGCCGCAGCCAGACCGTCAGCGATCTTGCGAGCACGTTCGTCCAGCGCCTTGGTGAGAGGCGGCCAGATGAAACGCGTGGTAAACCACACCAGGATCGCAAAAACGATGGCCTGGAGGAAGAGTGTTGCGTTGATATTCACGGCGCGAGCCTTTCAGTCGTGAAAGGTTCGGGGTGACTCAAGCCAGCACGAACGGGTTGGCGAAAGCAAACAGCAGGGCAATGGCCACGCCGATCAGGAAGGCCGCGTCGATCAGACCAGCCAAAATGAACATCTTGGTTTGCAGGTCGTTCATCAGCTCAGGTTGACGAGCCGACGATTCGAGGAACTTGCCGCCCATCAAAGCGATACCGATCGAAGCGCCGATAGCGCCCAGACCAACGATGATGCCGCAGGCCAGTGCCACGAGACCGAGAACATGTTCCATGATGACTCCTAAGTAGAAAAATGAAAGAGAACGAAAGGGAAAACCAGAAAACTGCTGACAGATCGATCAGTGATGATCGTGTGCCTGACCCACGTAGATCAGCGTCAGCATCATGAAGATAAAGGCTTGCAGCGTGATCACGAGGATGTGGAACAAGGTCCAGATGGTGCCGGCGGCCACATGGCCGACGCCCAACCAGAAATAACCTTCAGTGGGATTGAACTGCCAGGACCAGACGCCGCCCATCAAGGCGATCAGCATGAACACCAGCTCGCCGGCGAACATGTTGCCGAACAACCGCATGCCGTGTGAAACAGTCTTGGCGGTGAATTCGATCAACTGCATCAGGAAGTTGATGGGGTACAGCAGGAAGTGGTCACCAAATGGCGCGGCCACGAGCTCATGCGACCAGCCGCCCAAGCCCTTGATCTTGATGTTGTAGAACAGGCAGATCAGCAGCACGCTGGACGAGAGGCCCAAGGTGGTGGACAGATCGGCCGTGGGCACCACACGCATGTACTCGTCGTAGCCCAGCGCGGGGCCAGCAATGTGCCAGGCTTGCGGGAGCAGATCGACCGGCAGCATGTCCATGAAGTTCATCAGGAAGATCCAGACGAACACCGTCAAGGCCAGCGGCGCAACGATCTTGCGGCTGTTGGCATTCTTGATGATGCCCTTGGCCTGGTTGTCGACCATCTCGAACAGCATTTCGATGGCGGCCTGCGCACGACCGGGAACACCGGAGGTGGCACGGCGTGCGATCGACCACAGCACGAACGAACCAATCACACCCATGATCAGTGACCAGAACAGGGAGTCAATGTTGAAGACACTGAAGTCGACAATCTTGGACTGCTTGACGCTGACCCAGTCAAAGTTCTTTTGCAAGTGCTGCAAGTGGTGCGTGATGTAACCACTGGCGGTCAGGGCGTGCTCTTCTTGTCCTTCAGCTGCCATCGTTGATCTCAGTTAGCGGTTGTCGCTCGCGACGTTTTTCTTCACCCGACCTTGCATGAACAAGGCCAGCCAATTCAGCTTGATGCACACCACCAGCGCCACCAGAAAGGCAGGCCAACTCAGTTGCGGCACCACTTTGATGGCAGCCACCAACATGATGACTGCCACACCAATCTTCACAAACTCCCACAGCATGAAGCCGAAGACGGCCCCACCGGGATTGATTGCAGACACCTGCCGGCTCATTCCGTAGGCGAACAGCGCACCAGGCACCACCACACAGGCTGCACCGTATAACGCTGACCAAACCACATTGCTGCGGTACCCACCGAGCCACCAGGACACCAAAGCGAGCAGCAAGCCCACCAGCGCCTGGATTGCAACAACCCGCCACAAGGACAAAGCGGGATGCCGGGCCTTCAGGGCCACGACTTCATCGCGTGTCCATTGCCTGATAGGAGGTTCCGAATCCTCGGGGGAGTCTTCAAAGACGTCCTCGATTTTCCGGTTGTCATCCAAGGCTGACGAGTTCATGGTGTCGACAAAACCTAAAGATTATACGCGCTTACTTATGTCGAATCCAGTCTTGCGTCATACACAAGACAAGAACCCCTCAAGCGCGGGTCGAAGCACACCAGGAGATCGCAGGCTCAATAGCGACTGACGACGCCGTCCAGATCAGCCCGGAAGTAGTGGGCGCCCGGCAGCGGGTTGAAGTAATAGGGCTCGGTGGGCTCGAAGCCCAGGCTGGTGTACAGCTCGCGGGCCGCCTCCATGTCGCTCAAGGTGTCCACGAACATGGTGCCAAAGCCGGACTCGCGGGCGCGCTGCATCAAGGTTTCGACCAACATGCGGCCCAAGCCAAAGCCACGGAAAGCGGGGCGCACATACAAGCGCTTCATTTCACAGGCGTTGGCTTCGCTGGCATCGAGCAGGGGGCGCAAGGCGCAGCAGCCAGCCACTGCGTCGTCGACCGTGGCCAACAAGAAGACCTCGTCGCCGCCGGCATAGGCCGCCGCCGGGTCGGCCAACTCCTGGCCGAACGCCTGGAACGACAGGTCCACCCCCAGTGAATCCCCATACTCGGCGAGGATGGCCGCGGCCTGCTCCCAGTCTTGCGGGGCCTGCGCCACGCACAGCGAAATCGAAGGGGTGTAGTCGTCCATGTGTGATGGTCAGTGTATATCGCAGCACCCCCTGATTGGGGGGGCTCCTCGGGCAAGCCCCATGCTCGATTTTGGCCAAGACCGGCATCCTGATCAACAGGCAAGTAATTGCAACATTTTGTTTTTCAGCCAACCCATTCAACGCTCCCCGTTTCGGAGGGTTGCCGGGTTTGTTGTCCAGGCCTTGGGCGCCCCGGTGGAGTATTTTTATGTCTGCAACTAGCAAAAAAGAGAAGGTGAGCACCTTCTTCCGGCCCATCAGCTCCGTGACGGTCACCAACATCAAGCAGATGTATGACCTGTACGCCAAGTACTACGAAAACACATCGCTGGACGTTTTCCTGACCGACCTGTCGAAGAAGTCTGGCGTGATCCTGGTGACCCGCGCCGTGGACGACCAGATCGTGGGCTTCTCGACGCAGACGTTTTTCGACTTGAAGGTTGATGGCAAGCGCGTGCGCGGCATCTTCAGTGGCGACACCATCATCGAGCAGGCTTACTGGGGCAACAACGCCCTGGCCAACACCTTCTACCGCCGTTTGATCATCGAGCGCCTGAAGCGCCCCTTCGTGCCTTTTTACTGGTTCCTCATCTCCAAGGGCTACAAGACGTACCTGTTGATGACGAACAACTTCTACAACTACTACCCGAACGTGAACGGCAAGGACGACAAGTACCGCCGCGTCACCGAGGCGTACTGCCAGCAGTTGTTCCCCGACGCGTTTGACCGCGAGAAGATGCTGCTGGACTTTGGCGAAACCTATGTGCGCCTGAAGGGCGACGTGGCCACCATCACGCCCGAACTGGTCGCGGCCAATCCGCACATTGCCTTCTTCGAGAAGGTGAATCCCAGCTGGCGCCGTGGCACCGAGGTGCCTTGCCTGGCCGCCTGCGACTACGAGAGCTTGTTCCGCTCGATCGTGGACGTGCCGTGGAAGTGGATCAAGAAGCACATCCTGGGCACGCACCGCCCGGAAGGCCTGGAACTGGCCAAGCGCCAAGCGACATCGAACGTGGACCACAACAAGCAGGCATGGCTGGACGTTGACGCCGACGAGGCGATCGAACGGACCAAGGCCTCCTGACATGGGGGCCAGTCATACCCTAGGACACCACCTTCTCAAACTGCTGGTCGCCCCGGGCCGGCGCCGTTTTGAACGGCATCTTGGCGAACTGGAATCGATCCAGCGCGCCAGGCTGTCGCGTTGGCTGTCCGCTGCATCCAATTCCCCCGAAGGGCAACGCCGCGGCATCCGCGCGGACTGGTCGTGGGAAGAGTTCGCGCGCCAGCAACCGGTGACGGCTTACAGCGACTATGCCGAGTTGTTGCTGCAGCAGCGTGAACGCAAGCAGAACCTGCTGATCGACTCGCCGGTGATGCGTTACCAGCCCACCAGTGGCTCGACCTCGGCGGTGAAATGGGTCCCGTACACCAAGATGTTCCTGGATGAGCTGGACCAGGTGATCACGGCGTGGGTGGGCGATTTGTACCGCCAGTTCCCCGGTCAGGCCAATGGCACGCATTACTGGTCGCTGTCGTGGATCCCCACCGACATGCGCGGCCAGACGGCGGGCGACATCAACGACGACATGAAGATGCTGTCTTGGGGCAAGCGCCTGCTGGCTTACCTCACGCAAGCGGCGCCGCAAGAGATTGCCCTGGCCGAGACCTCGGACGACTCGCTGTTCGCCACTCTGGCCTACCTGGTGGCCGATGAGGCATTGGGCTTCATCTCTGTGTGGAGCCCCACGTTTGGCCTGGGCCTGCTGGAGCAGATGGGCCGCTGGCGTGAAGAGCTGGCTGACGCCTTGTCGCGGGGCCAGTGGGGCAGCCGCACCTCGCGGATGGCCGGGCTGCCCTGCCCCCAATCGCCGCGCGCCGCCCAGCTGCTGCGCGAGTGGGATGGCGCGATGAACTCCGAGTTCTTTGCCAAGCTGTGGCCACAGCTGGCCGTGCTCAGCGCCTGGGACACGGCCGCCGCAGCGCCCTGGGCCCAGAAGCTCAAGTCGCTGATGCCGCATGCCAACTTCCAGGGCAAGGGCTTGTGGGCCACCGAAGGGGTGGTGACCTTCCCGTTCCAAGGCCGGTATCCGCTGTCTTACCTGAGCCACTTCTACGAGTTCCAGGATGCGCAGGACGGCCGCGTGCTGGCGCCTTGGCAACTGCGCGAAGGCCAGGACGTGATCCCGATCATGACGACCGGCAGCGGCTTCGCGCGCTACAAGATGAGTGACGTGATCCGCGTGGACGGCCACCTTGGGCAGGTGCCTTGTTTCACCTTCTTGGGCCGCAACGATGGCGTGGATCTGGTGGGCGAGAAGATCAGCGCCACGACCGCGCAACAGGTGCAAGATGGCTTGCCCCTGGGCAATGCCTTGCCGGTGACTTTGCTGGCGCTGGACCACAGCACGCACCAGTCGCCGGGCTATGTGCTGCTGGTGGAATGCGCCCCCGAGGCGAACCGCACGGCCCTGCAACATTCTTTGTCGGCACATCTGGAGAAGGCCCTGTTGGGCAACTTCCACTACAAGCTGGCGCGCGAGTTAGGCCAGTTGCAGCCTGCCGCCTGCATCGCCCTGCCCCACATGCGCGAGATCTATCTGGACCAATGCCGTGTGCGCGGCATGATCGAAGGCAACATCAAGATCGAACCCTTGCGCCATTGGCGTGGCGAAGTACCGGCCGTGCTGCGCGATGTGTTGGACGCCGTCTCCGCCTGACCACCGCTTGCTTCAGAATCGTCTTCACCCGAACAACCACTTTCACCGACCATGGCCATCACCGTAAGACTGGGCACACCCGCCGACAACGCCAAGATGCAGGACCTGATCACCAAGATCACGATGCCGGGTGTGGCGCAGATGTGCTTTCAGCGCGCCCCGGACTTCTTCGTGGGCGCCAAGGTGATCGGCGATGAGTTTGTGCTGACCGTGGCCGATGACTCGGAGCGCCCTGATGTGCTGGCCGGCCTGACGGTGATCTCGGGCCGCGAGCTGTTCATCAGCGGCAAGAAGCGCCGTGTGTATTACTCGGGCGACACGCGTGTTGATCCGTTCTACCGCCGCCGCGGCATCGCGTCCAACTTGTTCGTCGAGCAGAAGAAATTCCGCTCGACCGAAGACCTGCTGCAAGGCATCGTGCTGAAAGAAAACACGGCCCCGCTGGACGCTGCGGCCAACTCGGCCGATGGGGTGCTGTTCCGCTATTGGATCAGCCACGCCATCGAGACCAGCTTCATCTTCACACGCAAGATCAAGCCGCGCATTCCCAATGGCGTGCAGATCCGCGCGGCCACCAAGGCCGATGTGCCGGCCATGCAGGCCTTCTTTGACCGCGAGGCACCCCGCCGCAATGGCTATCCGGTGTACGATTTCAGCAAGCTGGTGGCGGGCGATCCCTACTACGCTGGCTTGTCGATCGGTGACTTCGGGCTGGCCACGCGCAATGGCGAAATCATCGGCTTTTTGGCCGGCTGGAACCAGAAGGCCTACAAGCAGACGCGCATCGTGGGCTTCAAGCCCATCGTGAAGGTACTGCGCCCGCTGTACAACCTGTACGTGGGCCTGACGGGCGGCTTCAAGCTGCCCGCCATTGGCGGCGAGTTGAACTACTTGTCGCTGTACAACATCCTGGTGGCCAAGGACGATCCCGAAGTGCTGCAAGGCCTGATCGACTGGATCATGGCGAACCAGGGCCAGAAGTACGACGCGCTGGCCATCGGCATCACGCAGACCGATCCGCTGGCCGAGGTGCCGCGCCGGTACAAGCGCCAGAAGCTGTTCTCCAGCCACTTCTGGCTGAGCTATGGCGAAGACCCGCGCCCGGGCATTGATGACCGCCCGCTGTACGTGGAGCTAGGCCGCCTGTAAGCCAGCCGCCGGGTCGATGCCCGCCTCGCGCACCAGCCGGATGAAGGTCTGGTCCAGGCGCGCGATGTAGGCGTCGATTTCTTCGACCGTGTTGTCGCTGCGCTGCCAGGACACGGGCATGGTGAACACACCGTCGAGCTCGGTCATCACCATCAGCAAGGCCACACTGGTCACGATGGGGATGAACTCGGTGGCCTTGATGGCAGCGCCCGGCGCGTTGATGTAACTGACGTCGCCCAAGCTGGTGCAGTGGCAGCTGATCTTGGGGAGCTTGTTCTTGCGCTTGAGCTGGTGGGCGATGTGGCCAATCAGCGTGCGGCCCAGCAAGGGCATGGACTCTTCCAGCAGGTAGGTCCAGAACATCTCTCGCCGGGCGAAGCGGTCCAGGCCTTCCTTGACGTGCGCACCCACCGAGCGCACGCGGTCGGGCAACGGCTTGCGTGGATCTTCTTCGATCACCAGGAAAGCGCCGACATGGTTGCCCCACAAAGGGCCGAAACCGCGTGACTCCGGATAGTGCTTGCGCAGATCGACCGAGACGCGGATCACGGCGGCGGCTTTGGGATCATCAGCGGCCAGATCCAAAAAACTTTGGGCCACGGCCGACACCATGAAGGTATTGAGCGACACGCCCAGCTTGCGCGCGGCCTGCCGCAGCACCGCGGAACCAACGCTGACCCGGTAATGGCGCATGGCGTTGACCGAGAAATGCGTTGTGGCGCACATGGGCAACTGCTGGATGTGCAGGCCCGCCTGCCTCTTGGCTTCGGCCACCTTGTGCTGGCGCGAACGCCAGATGTGCGCCGGCCACTGCCACCAGTGTGGTGGCGCCACGGCGCCCATCATCGACGGGGTCTCGACCGGCTGCATCTCAATGGCCCGGCCATTGAGCAGGCTGAGCAGATCAGCCACCAATTGCATGCAGGTGCGGCCATCGCCAAACAGGTGGTGCAGGCAGATGAACATGACCGGCGCGGACGCGTGCGGGATGAAACGCATGTGGAAGTTCAAGCCGCGCTCCATGGGCATGACCTCGTTGAGCATCTGGTTTTGATACGCCTCCAGCGCGGCGCCGTCCAGCGCATCGATGTGCGCCTCGACCCGCCAGGCCACGTTGAAGAGCTGGTCCACCAGTTCATCGTCCGGCAGGATGCGCAGGCGATAGAAGTATTTGCCGGGCGCCACCACGCCACGCAAGCGCGGGTGGTGTGTGACCAGCGAGCGCATCGCGCGCCGCACCTCAGCCTCGGCCACCGGCGTGTTGAGGCGGATCAGGTAGGGCTGGACCATGGTCCCGGCCGCGCCATCGATGGCCGCGTAGGCGTGCTCGGTCCGGTTCAGAGGATGAGTGGTGTCTTTGACGGCGGGGCGCATGGCTTGATCGTGACAGAAGGCAGGCCGCACCGCCTCATGGCTTGTGCGGAGGTCCGCCCGCATTCATGGCGCCGGCCCTGTGTCTGCGCTGTCAGGGCACTGCCTACAATACACAGATGACATCCGCCACGCCCAAGCTCCCCTCCCTGGCCAATGACCGCTTCCTGCGGGCCTGCCTGCGCCTGCCCACTGATGCCACGCCCGTGTGGCTGATGCGCCAGGCCGGACGTTATCTGCCCGAGTACCGCGCCACGCGCGACAAGGCCGGCAGCTTCATGGGCCTGGCCACCAACCCCGAGGCCGCTTGCGAGGTGACCTTGCAGCCGCTGGCGCGCTACGACCTCGACGCCGCCATCCTGTTCAGCGACATCCTGACCGTGCCCGACGCCATGGGCCTGGGCCTGAGCTTCGCCACTGGCGAGGGCCCCAAGTTCGCCCACGTGGTCCGCGACGAAGCCGCCGTGGCCAAGCTGGCCGTGCCCGACATGGACAAGCTGCGCTACGTGTTCGACGCGGTGCGCACCATCCGCCAAGCCCTGAGCGATTCCAACGGCGTGGGCCGGGTGCCTTTGATCGGCTTCTCGGGCAGCCCCTGGACGCTGGCCTGCTACATGGTCGAAGGCGGCGGCTCGGACGACTACCGCCTGGTCAAGACCCTGATGTACCAGCGCCCTGACCTGATGCACCGCATCCTGGCCATCAACGCCGATGCCGTGGCCCTGTACCTCAACACCCAGATCGAAGCCGGCGCGCAGGCCGCGATGGTGTTCGACTCGTGGGGCGGCGTGCTGGCCGATGGTGCCTTCCAGGAGTTCAGCCTGGCCTACACCAGGCGCGTGCTGTCACAACTCAAGAAAGAACACGAGGGCTTTCGCATCCCGCACATCGTGTTCACGAAGGGTGGCGGCCTGTGGATCGATCAGATCGCCGATGCAGGCAGCGATGTCGTGGGGCTGGACTGGACCGTGAACCTGGGCCAGGCCCGTGCCCGCGTGGGCGACCGCGTGGCCTTGCAAGGCAATCTGGACCCCAATGTGCTGTTCGCCCAGCCGGATCAGATCAAGACCGAAGTGATCAAGACGCTGGACAGCTTTGGCGTGCCCGGCGCAAGCCATGGGCACATCTTCAACCTGGGGCATGGCATCAGCCAGTTCACGCCGCCCGAGCACGTGTCGGTGCTGGTGGACACGGTGCACGCCTATTCGCGCCAGCAGCGCGGCTGAACACCGGCTCAGGCAGCGTGGGCGGCCGTGCCTTCGCGTGCCGCCAGAACGGCGGCCAACAGGATCAGCCCGCCGCCCGCCATCACCATGGGGGTGAGCACCTCGCCACCCCACCACACCGCCGACCCAGCCGCGAACACGATCTCGGTCAGCATCACCACCGAGCTGATGTTGACCGGCACGCGCGAGGCACCGTATTGCAGCGCCATGTTGCCGCAGAACATGGCCAGGCCCAAGCCCAAGGCCCCCATCAACCAGCGCACATCGAACGCCGGCAAAGGCGGGATGATGCCCTGGCTTGACAGGGCCACCGCCAGGAAACCCGGCAAGAAGATGCCGCCGATGAACATCGCCAGCGCACGCGCGGCCGTGTCTTGATGAACCTGCTGACGCAGGATCACGTTGTTGGCCGCGAAGCCGAAGCCGCCCACCAAGCCCAACACATCGGGCAACCCCGCGAACACGGGCCAGGGCGCGTCGTTCGGCTTGAGCACCAGCACGGCGCCCAGCAACGCCAGGATCACCCGAAACGCCGCGGCCGATGTCGGCCGTTCACCCAAGGCCAGCCAGGCCAGCAAGGCGGCCCACACCGGCATCAGGTAGAACAACAGCACCACGCGGACCACCTCGCCAATGCTCACGCCCCAATTGAACGCGGCATTGGTGCTGCCCGCCGCCAAGGCCAGGCACCACAGCGCAGGCGAGCGCAGCAGCAGGGCCAAGGCGGTGGGCCGCCACGCCATGATCAAGGCCGTGCTCAACACGAAGAAGATCGACGTGGTCCACAACGGGTGCAAGCCCATGGACTGCAATTGCCGCAAGGGCCACCAGGAGAGGCCCCAGATCATCGCGTTGCACACCAGGGCAAGGTAAGGCATCAGCGCCGCTCAATCACCAAGGGTTTCAAGGCGAGGACGTCGCGCACGGAACGGGCCACACCTTGCGCCTGCTCACGGCTCTCATAAGGGCCCACCTGCAAGCGGAACAAGGCGGCTTCCTTGAACACCGCCATCAGCGGCGTCAGCGAGGCCAGTTCGGTGTTGACCCGCTGCTGCAATTGGTCAACCCCTTCGCGCTTGCCCATGGCGGCCAACTGCACCCAGAAGCCACGGGCCGCCGGGGTGTAGGCGCGACCAGGGGCTTCGGCTGAAGGTGACGCTGCCATGGTGTCGGAGCCACCGCTCATGCCCAAAGGCGGCACGGGCGGTGGCTCGGTGTTGCTCGCCGAGGCCAAGGTCTGCTCGGAGCTCGCGCCGGGCTCCTGGTTGCCCGCAGGCTTGCCGCGCCGCCATGCCCCGGTTCGAATGTCGTCAAACGTCAGGCGCTCCAGCTCCACCTCGGCGCTGCCCATGGCCACGATGCCCAGTTTCAGCGCGGCGGCGTAGCTCAAGTCCAGCACCCGGGCGGAGTGGAAAGGCCCCCGATCGTTGACCCGCACGATCACCTCCTTGCCCGACGCGATGTGGCGCACCCGCACATAACTGGGGATGGGCAAGGTGCGGTGGGCCGCAGTCAAGCCGTGAACGCTGAAAAGCTCGCCGCTGGCCGTGCGCCGCCCATGGAACTTTTGCCCGTACCAGGAGGTGAGGCCACGCTGCCGCCAGGGGACATCGGTGGCCATGGGCTCGTAGCTTTGCCCCATGACCGAATAGGGCTTGTTGGGCCCACCCTGGCGAATCGGCTCGACCCGAGGTTCTGGATCGGGGACTTTGGCCAAGTCAGGGGAGCTTGCTGCTGGGGGCCCATCACGCTCGGCCGTCGGAGACCGGGAACCGGGCCCTGAGGCGCATCCCGTCAATACAGACACGATCAGAAGGACGGCAGACAGCTGCCAGGGTGAGCGAAAGGCAAGAACAAGCATGGCCCGGACCATACACGACTTGCTTCTGACATCCGGTACTGGCACGGCAAATGCACCAGAGGGGTTTTCATCAGGCGCGAAATCGGCCCCAAGCGCGGCACAATTCACGCACAGAACTTTGAAATGTGACCCATGTCTTCCGCTCTCGAACACCCCTTCGATCACCCTTTTGAAAGGGGCATGCGCAACCGCCGAGCCGCCCTGGGCGATGCCTGGGTGGACAAATCGGTGGCCAAGGCCAACGCTTTCACGGCTGAATTCCAGCACTTCATCACCGACTACGCGTGGCACGGCGTGTGGGGCCGACCGGGCCTGGACTGGAAAACCCGCCGCATCATCGTGCTGGCCGTGACCAGCGCCCTGGGCCGCTGGGACGAGTTCGAGATCCACCTGCGGGGGGCGCTGACACCCGGCAACGCCCACACCCTGAGCGTGGAAGAAGTGCGCGAAGCCTTGATCCAGATCTCGATCTACGCGGGCGTGCCCGCCGCCAACACCGGTTTCTCGCGGGCGCTGGGCATCATGAAGGAATTGGGCATCGAGCCCCCGCCACACCCCGCCACCGAAGCCTGGCACCCGGGCGTCGGCCGTTCTGTTTTCACCAGCACCCGCCCCAAGTTGCACGCCACCGTGCGCGAACCGCGCAATGGCGACGAGGAAGCCCACACCGTGGTCCTGAGCCACGCCCTGGGCCAGGACAGCAGCATGTGGGACGCCGTGGCCAACGACCTGGCGGCGACCTGCCGCGTGATCTGCCCGGACACCCGCGGACATGGCCGCTCGCAGATCCCCAACGACCCGCTGAGCCTGGCCGAACTGGCCGCCGACGCCGCCCGCCTCATCGACGAAGTAGCGCAAGAGCCGGTGATCTGGGTCGGCCTGTCCATGGGCGGCATGATTGGCCAGGAGTTGGCCATCCGTCACCCCGACAAGGTCAAGGCCCTGGTCTTGTCCAACACCACCAGCGCTTACCCTGAGTCGGGGCGCACGGCCATCGGGCAACGCATCGCCACGGTCGAGTCCCATGGCCTGAGCGCGGTCAGCACCAACACGATGATGCGTTTTTTCAGCGAATCATTCCGCCAGACGCACGCCGCCACCGTGGCACGCCACCAGCGCCTGCTGGAGGCCACCGACCCGGAAGGCTACATCGCCTGCGCGGTGGCCATCTGCGAGATCGACACCACCGCGCAACTCAACCAGATCCGCGTGCCCACGTTGGTGATTGCCGGTGAGCGGGACGAGAACACGCCTCTGGACATGGCCTCGGCGTTGGCCCGGGGCATTGCCCGGTCGCAGTTGGTGACCCTGAGTGGTTGTGCGCACCTCAGCGCGGCCGAGAATCCTTCAGCCTTCTCTGACTTGGTGGGCGAGTTCGTGGCCAGCCTTTGAGCGGTTCGCCTGAAAAATCCTGGGCTCCATTGAAAAAGCCCCGCCAAAGCGGGGCTTTTTGCCGAGCGGGCGAACCCGCTGGGATCAACTTGATCAGGCTGCGCGACGAGCGCGGCGGCTGACCATGGCCACACCAACCAAGCCCAGACCCATCAGCACGTAAGTGCCTGGCTCAGGGACATTGGTGACAGAGCCCACGAAGGACACCTTGCCACCCGAGAAGAGAGTGTTGTACGGGCTACCCACGTTCGAGAGCTCGATCATGGGCACATTGCTCGACTTGGCAAAGTTGTAGGCGGAAACGCCTGTGCCCTTGATGGTGAAGGTGGCTGAACCGCCTTCAGCCAGACCTGTACTGGCAAAGTTGATGCTGCCGTTGTACAGGTAGCCGCCATCTCTGAAGATCAGTGTTGGCAGACCGAAGAGCGTTGACGCCCCGCCGGAAACACCGCCGCCAGCGACTGCGCCCCAATTGCCGTTCAACCACAGACCGTCCAGCAAGGTGCCAGAGGTGGTTTTGGCAGGGAACAGCGTGCTGTTCTGCTTCATCGAGATCTCAACACCACCCGAGATGTCCTTGATGGTCATCGAGGCCACTGAATAGTTCAGCGTCTTGGTGTCGAACGAATTGGCGATCGTGGACGTGTCGTAGAACGTCTTGAAATCATAGACATAGCTGGATTGCTGTGTCACGGCAGCGTTTGCCGAAGAGGCAACTGCCAATGCCGCCAGCCCCGTCGCCACTGCTATTTTTCGCAGATTTTGTATCATAAAAAAGGCTCCTCTCCTCGCGGAAGATGTCGGAAGCGGTGACTGGAATCGTTTCGTGATAAAGGCCCCGACTTTGTAAATATTAGCTGTGCAACGCCCGACGACCAAGAGGGTTTTGCCGACCCCCTGTTCAAGGGGAGCCAAGAGGCAAACCAGGGCCTGCGAGCGGCCATTTCACCGCCAAAGCACCAGTGCAACTCTGCACTATGCTGTGTGGCCTGTGTCCCCCGAGAATCAGTGTTTTTGTGTCCGCATCTCCCAGCCCAGCCTCCACCCTCAACCCGGCCCAGATGGCCGCCGTGCTGCACCTTGATGGCCCGTGCCTGGTCTTGGCAGGGGCCGGTTCGGGCAAAACCCGCGTCATCACGCAAAAGATTGCGCGGCTGCTGCAGCCAGGGCACGGTGCCGACCTGGCGCCCTCTCAAATCGCGGCCATCACCTTCACCAACAAGGCCGCGCTGGAGATGCGCGAGCGCGCCAAAGCGCTGATCGGTGGCAAGGCGGCCAGCAAACTGCTAGTCTGCACCTTCCACTCGCTGGGCGTGCGCCTGTTGCGCGAAGATGGCGAGGCCCTGGGCCTCAAACCCAAGTTCTCGATCCTGGACAGCGATGACGTGCTGGGCATCATTCGCGATGCAGGCGGCACCACCGATCCCAAGCAGGCTCGGAACTGGCAATGGACCATCAGCAGCTGGAAGAACGCTGGGCTGAATAGCGCACAAGCCGAAGCCGTGGCCGAGAACGACGACGAACGCATCTGCGCCCGGGTCATGCGCCTGTACGAAGAGCGCCTGATGGCCTACCAGGCCGTTGACTTTGATGACCTGATCGGTCTGTCGATGAAGTTGCTGGCCGACCACGAGCACGTGCGCGCCAAGTGGCAGCGCAACCTGCGCCACGTGCTGGTCGATGAGTATCAAGACACCAACGCCACGCAGTACGACTTGCTCAAACTGCTGGTGGGCGAACGCGGCATCTTCACGGCCGTGGGCGATGACGACCAGTCCATCTACGGCTGGCGCGGCGCCACGCTGGACAACCTCAAGCGCCTGCCGCAGGATTTCCCCCAGCTGAAAGTGATCCCGCTGGAGCAAAACTACCGCTCCACCAGCGCCATCCTGCGGGCGGCCAACCACGTGATCGCGCTGAACCCCAAGCTGTACCAGAAGACGCTGTGGAGCGACCTGGGCGAAGGCGAGCCGGTGAAGGTGGTGGAGTGCGACAACGAAGAGCACGAGGCCGAGCGCGCCGTGGGGCGCATTTTGGCTTTGCACGCGGGGGCCACTGGTTCGACCGTGGCCGCGCCCTGGAACGATTTCGCCATCCTGTATCGCGCCAACTTTCAGGCCAAAGCTTTTGAGAAAGCCCTGCGCAAGGCCAACATCCCTTACAAGGTGTCGGGCGGACAGAGCTTCTTTGACCGCGCCGAGATCAAGGACCTGTGTGCCTGGCTGCGCCTGCTGGTCAACAACGACGACGATCCCGCGTTTTTGCGCGCCGTGACGACGCCCAAGCGCGGCATCGGCCACCAGACCTTGGGCACGCTGGGCGAGTTCGCGGGCAAATGGAAAGTCAGCCTGTACGAGGCACTGTTTGCGGAGTCCTTGTCGGCCTCTTTGAACGCCCGGGCGATTGGCTCGCTGCACGAGTTCGGCCGATTCGTGAATGACCTGGACCACCGCGCCCGCACCACCTCGGGCAGCGAGGACGCCAAGGCGCTGTTGATGGAGTGGCTCAAGGACATCGGCTACGAGCAGCACCTGTACGACGAGGCCGAAAGCGAGAAGATCGCCGCGAGCCGATGGGCCAATGTGCTGGATTTCATCGACTGGATTGCCAAGCGCTGCGGCGGCGAGATCGAGAACGATGGCGGCATGACGGTCGAGACGGAGAAGAAGAGCGTGATCGAGGTGGCCCAGACCATCTCTCTGATCACCAGCCTGGCCGACCGGGGCGGCGACCCCAATGTGGTGACTTTGTCGACCCTGCACGCCTCGAAAGGGCTGGAGTGGCCGCACGTGGTGCTGGCGGGGGTGAACGAGGGCTCGCTGCCGTTCAACAACGAAGAAAACGAGATCACGCCCGACCGCCTGGAAGAAGAGCGCCGCCTGATGTACGTGGGCATCACGCGAGCCCGGCTGAGTTTGGCGGTCAGCACGCTGAAGCGTCGCAAGAAGGGGCGCGAGCTGATCGTGGCCATCCCCAGCCGGTTCATCGCCGAGATGAAACTGGGCGAAGGGGGGCCGGTGGAGAACCCGCGCGAGAAATTGCGGCGTCAGCGCGAAGAGTTGGCGGCCAAATCGGCGGCGGCCAAGCCCCCAATGCCTTGATCAAGAAAAAGCCAGCGCACAGACAAAAAAAACCCGGGATCATCGATTCCGGGTTTTGAAATCCGCCAAAAAATGGAGGAGTGGAGGAGACAAATGAAACAAGCTGGGTATGAGACTGATCAACAGGTAAAAAGTTCCATGCCCATGCTTCAAATTGTATTCTTTACCAGGAAGTGACACAAGGGGTTTCCCGATAAATTGTTTCCTTGTGCAAAATGCACTCCTTTCGAGATCTTTGGACCCAACTCATGGAATGCACCATTCACTGGCAGCCCTCGGCGGGCATGGCTTTTCTGGCGGAAACAGGCAGCGGCCACGTGCTGACCATGGACGGCGCCCCTGACGGCGGCGGCCGCAACCTGGCGCCCCGCCCCATGGAAACGGTATTGGCAGGCACCGGCGGCTGCACCGCCTATGACGTGGTGTTGATCCTGAAGCGCGGGCGCCATGACGTGCGCGGCTGCCAACTCAAGCTCACCAGCGAGCGGGCCGATACCGACCCCAAGGTCTTCACCAAGATCCACATGCACTTTGTGGTGACGGGCGTGAACCTGACCGAAGCCGCTGTTCAGCGCGCCATCCAGATGTCGCACGAAAAGTACTGCTCGGCCAGCATCATGCTGGGCAAGACCGCCGAGATCACGACCAGTTTCGAGATCGTCGCGGCCTGAGCTGGCCCCGGCGGCTCCGCCGTCAGCGCATCAGATGTGGTGCGCCGTGGTTGTCATCACCTTGGCGGCCAGGCGCATGAGGCCCCGCACTGGCGACGGCAAGGTCACTGCACCTGCGGCGAGCGCAGCGCGGGCATGCTCGGCCTCGTCGTCCCGCATCTGAGTCACGATGGCGCGCGATGGGTGGTCGCCCGCCGGCAACGAGGTCAAATGGCTGTCCAGGTGCTGCTCGACTTGGCGCTCGGTCTCGACCACGAAACCCAGGCTGGTCTTGTCGCCGGCCCGCGCGGCCAGCAGGCCCAAGGCAAAAGAGCCGGCGTACCACAAGGGGTTGAGCAAGCTGGTGCGTCCGCCGAGCTCGCGCAGGCGCTGCTCGGTCCAGGCCAGGTGGTCGGTCTCTTCACGGGCCGCGGCGTCAAATTGGGCTTTCAAGGCAGGGTCTCGTGTGCCCAGCGCCTGCGAGGCATAGAGGGCCTGCGCGCACACCTCGCCCACGTGGTTGACGCGCATGAGGGCCGCCGCGTGGCGCTTCTCGGCCTCAGTCAAGGGCGTGGTGTCCACCACCTGGGGCTGCGGGCATGGGCGCGAGGCGCTGTGGTCCGCGAACACGGTGCGCAAGGCAGAGTCCAGGGCCATCAGAACCTGATCGACCGCGGAGTGGTCACGGCCCACGGTGGCCGACGAAGCTGGGGCTGAAGAAGGTGTCATGTTGGCCATGTTAGCGCTGCATCAATCCACGACTCTTGGCGATGGACATGAGCAGCCCCAGGGCCAGCCCCAAGGTGACCATGGCCGTGCCGCCATAGCTGATGAAAGGCAGGGGTACGCCCACCACGGGCAGGATGCCGCTGACCATGCCCATGTTGACGAAGGCGTAGGTGAAGAAGCTGAGCGACAGGCTGCCCGCCAGCAGGCGTGAGAACAGCGTGGGCGCCTGGGCCGCGATCATCAAGCCCCGGAAGATGAGGGCCAGGAAGCCGGCCATCAGCAGCAGGCAACCCACCAGGCCCTGCTCTTCGGAGAAGGCGGCAAAGATGAAGTCGGTCGTGCGCTCAGGGATGAACTCCAGGTGGGTCTGGGTGCCCTTCATGAAGCCCTTGCCCGTGACGCCGCCCGAGCCGATGGCGATCATGCCCTGGATGATGTGGAAGCCCTTGCCCAGGGGGTCCGCCGTGGGGTCGAGCAAGGTGCAGACACGGTTCTTCTGGTAATCATGCAGCACGACCCAGTCCAGCTCCGGCTGGCAAATTTTCTCTTCGGACAAGACCAGGGTGGTGATGCCGACCGCGCCCAGCAACACCACCGGCAGGATCAGCTTCCAGTTCAAGCCGGCGAAGAAGATCACGTAGATCCCGCCCGACAGCACCAGCAAGGAGGTGCCCAGGTCGGGCTGCTTCATGATCAGGCCCACCGGAATGGCCAGCAGCAGGCCCGCCACCGCGAAGTCCAGCCCCCGGAGCTGGCCCTCGCGCCGCTGGAACCACCAGGCCAGCATCAGCGGCATCGCGATCTTGAGGATCTCGCTGGGCTGGATGACCATGCCCACATTGAGCCAGCGCGTGGCGCCCTTCTTGGTGATGCCCACGTGCGGCAAGGCGGTGATGAGCAGAAGGACCACGCCTGCCACGTACAGCGGCACGGCCAGCGCCATCAGGCGCTGCGGCGGCACTTGCGCGGCCAGGAACATCACCACGAAGGCCAGCCCCATGTTGCGCGACTGGTCGATGAAACGCGTGCCATGGTCGTAGCCCACCGAGTACATGGTGAACAGGCCCAGGCCGCACAGGAACAGGATCGCCAGCAACAATGGCAGGTCGAAACCCACGAAGATGGGTTTGACACGTTGCCACAGCGAGGGCTGACCAAACGTTCCGTTCATGGCGCGCTCACAGGTGAAGACGTGGCTGAGGCGGCCACAGGGGCAGACGCCGAAGCGGGCAGGGGCACATCGCCACCGAAGGCATCCTGGCCATGGGGCATGGACACTTCAGCCACCTTGCGCGGCACGCCAATGGGTGCCCCACCTTTGCCCTGGCGCACGGCTTCGATGTCCTCTTCGCTGGGATACTGGCCCAGCAGCAGGTAATCCAGCACCCGGCGGGCGATTGGGGCGGCGGCCGCCGCGCCGAAGCCGGCGTTTTCCACGATCACGGTCAAGGCGATGCGGGGCTGATCAACAGGGGCGAAGGCTTCGTACAGGGAGTGGTCGCGCTGGTATTCGTCCATGCGGTTTGCCACGTACTTCTCGTTCTTCTTCAGGCCCACGGCCTGGGCGGTGCCGGTCTTGCCACCGCTGGCATAACTGGCCCCCATGAACACCCGGGTCGAGGTGCCCTCCTGGGTCACGCCGTGCATGGCCTCCCGGATGAAGGCGGTGTGCTCGGGCTTGAAGGCCAGCGGCGCCAGGGCCTGGCTGGAGACCACGCGCTTTTCACGGGTCAGCACGTCTTCGATCTCGCGCACCAGGCGCGGCTCATAGCGCCGACCATCCGACACCATGGTGGACAAGGCCGTCGCCAACTGCAACATGGTGAAGCTGTTGTAGCCCTGCCCGATGCCCAGCGAGATGGTTTCGCCCGCGTACCAGCGGCGCTGCTCCGGTTTCTTGTAGGCACGGCGCTTCCACTCGGTCGAAGGCAGCAGGCCGGTCACCTCGCCCTTGAGGTCAATGCCCGTGAGTCGGCCAAACCCCAGGGGCTGCATCTGGCTGTGGATCAGGTCCACGCCCAGCTCGTTGGCCAGCGAATAAAAGTAGACATTGCTGGAGCGGACGATGGCACTGCGCATGTCCACCATGCCGGTCTGCTCGTTCTCGGGGCTGCGGAATTTGTGGCCGCCGAACATGAACACGCCGCTGTCGTACATGCTCATGGTGGCGCTGCGCTTGCCGGTGTTCAGCGCGGCCAGGGCCATGAAGGGTTTGTAGGTGGAGCCCGGCGGGTAGGTGCCGCGCAAGGCCCGGTTGAGCAAGGGCTTGTCGGGCGATTCGTTCAGCTCTTTCCAGTTTTCGCTGTCGATGCCATCGACGAACAAGTTGGGGTCGAAAGTGGGTTTACTGACAAAGGCGAGCACCTCGCCATTGCGGGGATCAATCGCCACCAGGGCGCCTCGTCGGGTGCCGTAAAGGCGCTCGATCAGCGCCTGCAGCTTGATGTCGATGGACATGTGCACCGTGTTGCCAGGCGTGGGCGGCTTGGAGCGCAGGCGGCGCACGGCGCGCCCACCCGCGCTGGTCTCGACCTCTTCAACGCCGGTGAGGCCATGCAGCTCGCGCTCGTAGTTTTGCTCAATGCCCAGCTTGCCGATGTAATCCGTGCCGCGGTAATTGGCCTGCTCTTCATCGGGCCATTCCTCGATCGCTTCTTTTTCTTTCTGGTTGATGCGGCCGATGTAGCCCAGTACATGGCTGGCCAGCTCACCATAGGGATAGTGGCGGAACAGGCGCGCCTGGATGTCCACGCCGGGAAAGCGAAAGCGCTGCGCAGTGAAGCGGGCCACCTCGGTGTCGGTCAGGCGCGTGCGGATGGGGATGGACTCGAAGCTCTTGGATTCTTCGCGCAGGCGCTTGAAGCGGCGGCGGTCGCGCGGGGCCACTTCGACGATCCTGGACAAGGCCTCGATGGTGGCCTCGACGTTGTCGACCTTGGAGGGCGTGATCTCGAGCGTGTAGGCCGAGTAGTTGTTGGCCAGCACCACGCCGTGGCGGTCCACGATCAGGCCTCGGTTGGGCACGATGGGCACGACCGCGATGCGGTTGCTCTCCGCCCGGGTGGACAGCTCTTCGTGGCGATTGACTTGCAAGACCACCAAGCGCGCAGCCAACAGGCCAAAGCAGAACAGCACGAACCCGACCGCCGCCCACAAGCGGACGCGAAAGCGGCCCAGCTCCTGTTCGAGGTTCTTGATTTCAGTCATGGAAGCGTCAGGCCGGGCTCACAGCGGACGGTTCTTGTCGCGGTCGGGCGCGCGGCGCTGCGGCGCCAGCAGCAGGAAGGTCACCACCGGCCACAAAGCGGACTCCAGCAAGGGCGCGACCATCAAGGTCCAGCCCGGGAAGCCCGCGCCCGCGATCAAGCGCACCATCAGCGACACCATGTGCGCCGCGATGAACAAAGGCAGGATCTGCACAGCCTGCGAGCCCACCGTGAACCACAGCAGGCGCCGGTGCACCGCGATGGCCGAGTAGCTGAGCAGCGTGTAGGCCAGCGCGTGCTGGCCCAACAGGGCACCCTGGTGCACATCCATGAACACGCCAAACGCGAAGGCCACGCCCACACCCACGCGGCGTGGCTGGTGCACGTTCCAGAACACCAGCGCCACGGCCAGCAAGTCGGGCATGGCGCCAGAGCGCCCCACCGGGATCAGGTTGAAGGCAAACGCCAGCAACAGGCTCACCCAGATGAACACCGGGTTGACCGGCATCAGCAGCGGACTGCCACGCGGCATCATGGCTTGGCTCCTGAAGCGGCCGGATTGGCGGCGCTGGGTTGGCGAGCCGCGTGCACGGCCGATGCGGGTTTGGCATGGTGTGCGCTGGCGGCAGAAGCCGGCGCTGAAGCACCTCCGGCCAGGGCTTCAACCTCGGACGGACGCTCGGGCAGCTGGTCGGCCACGGGGTGCAACAACAGCACGTGGCGCGAGTTGTCGGGCTGGGATTTGGGCGTCAGCACGATGCGCGCGAAGGCGGAATCAGCGCGGCGGTCCACACGCGCCACCTTGGCCACCGGCAAGCCCGCCGGGTACACGCCGTCCAGGCCAGAGGTCTGCAGCTCGTCACCCACTTGCACATCGGCGTTGCCGGCCATGAAGCGCAGCTCCATGCCCAGCACCTGCGGCGTCCCGTAGGCCACGCCGCGCTGGCGGGTGCGGCCGTTGACCACGGGCACGGCCGCGTCCTTGTCGGTCACCAGCGTGACCTCGGAGGTGAGCGGGTAGACACGCGTGACCTGCCCCAGCACCCCCGCATCGTCGATCACGGGCGAACCGAGGATCACGCCATGGCGGCCGCCCTGGTCGATGACCACTTTGCGGGTGAAGGGATCGGGCGCGTCATACAGCACTTCAGCCGCCTGGGATTGCACATTGACGCGGGGCCGCAGGGCCAGCAGTTCGCGCAGGCGGGCGTTTTCGCGCTCCAGCTGGTCGACGCGCATGACGCGTTCGGACTGGGCCGCGGCCTTTTTCTGGGATGCCTGCTGGTCAATGCGGGCCGCTTCCAGGCCGGACATGTAGTGCCCGGCATCGGCCCACCAGGCCTGCGGCGCCAGCAGCACGCTTTGCACCGGTTGCAACACGGTGGCCAACACGGCGCGCAGGGGCTGCGTCATCTTCCAGCGGGTGTCCGCCACCATCAGGAAAATAGCCAGGGCCGAGAAGAACATCAGCCGGGTGAACGCCGACGGCCCTTGCTTGAAGAAGGGCGGTGGTGAGCGATCCAGTGTGACCAGGGGCATGCAGCGTTCCCGCGCAAAAAGGCAGGCACCGCGCTAGTCAGCGGTGCTCACCGTGTCACCAGCTTATTCCGATGTGAAGATGCTGCCCAGGCGGTCCATGCGCTCCAGGGCCATGCCGCAACCGCGCACCACGCAGGTCAGCGGGTCTTCGGCCACGAGCACCGGCAGGCCGGTTTCCTCGGCCAGCAAGCGGTCCAGGTCACGCAAGAGTGCGCCACCGCCGGTCAGCATCATGCCGCGCTCGGCGATGTCGGCGCCCAGTTCGGGCGGGGTTTGCTCCAGCGCGTTCTTGACGGCGGACACGATCTGGTTGAGCGGATCGGTCAGGGCTTCAAGGATTTCGTTGCTGGAGATGGTGAAGCTGCGGGGCACGCCTTCCGACAGGTTGCGGCCCTTGACTTCCATTTCCTTGACTTCGGAGCCCGGGAAGGCGCTGCCGATGCTCTTCTTGATCGCCTCGGCCGTGGGCTCACCGATCAGCATGCCGTAGTTGCGGCGGATGTAATTGATGATGTGCTCGTCGAACTTGTCGCCGCCGACGCGCACGCTGCCTTTGTAGACCATGCCGCCCAGCGAGATCACGCCGACTTCGGTCGTGCCGCCGCCGATGTCGACCACCATGGAGCCGGAGGCTTCCGACACCGGCAGACCGGCGCCGATGGCCGCGGCCATGGGCTCTTCAATCAAATACACCTCGGAAGCGCCCGCGCCCAGTGCGGATTCGCGGATGGCGCGGCGTTCGACCTGGGTGGAGCCACAGGGCACGCAGATGATGATGCGGGGCGAGGGCTTCAAGACCGAGCGCGGATGCACCATCTTGATGAACTGCTTGAGCATCTGCTCGGTGACAGTGAAGTCGGCGATCACGCCATCTTTCATCGGGCGGATGGCCTCGATGTTGCCGGGCACCTTGCCCAGCATGGCCTTGGCCTCGGTGCCCACGGCCTGGATGGTCTTCTTGCCATTGGGCCCGCCCTCGTGGCGGATGGCGACCACCGAGGGCTCGTCGAGCACGATGCCTTTGTCACGCACGAAAATCAGCGTGTTGGCGGTGCCCAGGTCAATGGCCAAGTCGGTGGAGAAATACTTGCGAAACGTACCGTACATGCGACAACTCTCCGGCTAGCCTCATCAGGTGAAAGGCCACCCGCCGTGCCGCATGACCGCACGCGCCGAATCGCCGCCAACCCGAGAAAAGCCTTGCAAACAAGATGCGCCGCGCAGCGACACAGCGCCGGCGACGATCAGAAATGGTGTTCAACCCACCACGGCAACATGCCCAATTGTTGTGCATTCACCGCTGATGGATAACCTAGGATAATACCCCAAGCCCTGGTGAAATCTCCCTGGGCGCCGCCTTTGCTACCCTTGGATGGAACCCATGGCCCTGACCCCCGCTGACGTCAGCCGGATTGCCCAACTCGCGCGCCTGGAACTGCGCGATGACGAGCAAACCGCCATGCTGACCCAATTGAATGACTTTTTCGCCATCGTCGAGAAGATGCGCGCCGTGGACACCTCCGGCGTGGAGCCCCTCTACACCCCTCTGTCGGCCATCGAAGACGTGACCCTGCGCCTGCGTGAAGATGCCGTCAGCGAACCCAACGACCGCGACGCCAACATGCGCAACGCCCCGGCCCAAGAAAACGGCCTGTTTCTGGTGCCCAAGGTGATCGAATGAGCGCACAGTCTTTACATGATTTAACCTTGGCGCAGTCCGGTCAGCAGCTGGCCGCCGGCCAGACCACCAGCATGGCCTTGACCCGCCACGCCTTGGCCCGCATCGAAGCGCACAGTGCTTTGGGCGCCTTTCTTCACGTGGACGCAGACGGCGCACTGGCACAAGCCGCTGCCGCCGATGCCCGCCGCGCCGCGGGCCAAGCCCTGGGCCCGTTGGACGGCATTCCAATCGCGCACAAAGACATCTTCGTGACGCGGGACCTGCCGACCACGGCCGCCTCGAAGATCCTGCACGGCTATGTCAGCCCCTTTGACGCCACCGTGGTGGCCCGGCTGAAGGCGGCCGGCACCGTCACCGTGGGCAAGCTCAACTGCGACGAGTTCGCCATGGGCGGCGCGAACGAGAACTCGGCCTACCAACTGGCGCGCAACCCCTGGGCCACCGACCGCATCCCGGGCGGCTCGTCAGGCGGCTCGGCCGTCGCCGTCTCGGCACGCCTGGTGGCGGCCAGCACGGGCACCGACACGGGCGGCTCGATCCGCCAACCCGCGGCACTCACCGGCATCACCGGCATCAAGCCCACCTATGGCCGCTGCTCGCGCTACGGCATGATCGCCTTTGCCTCGTCGCTCGACCAGGCCGGCCCGCTGGCCCGCACCGCCGAAGACTGCGCCCTGATGCTACAGGCCATGAGCGGCTTCGACGAGCGCGATGCCACTAGCGCCCAGCAAGGCGTGCCCGACTTCGTGGCCGGCCTGCGGGCACCCCGCACGCACGCCACCGCCGAGCAACCTTTGCAAGGCCTGCGCGTGGGCGTGCCCAAGGAGTTCTTTGGCGAAGGCGTGGCGCCCGGCGTGCTCGACGCCACCAAGCAGGCCCTGGCCCAACTGCAAAAACTGGGCGCCACCTTGGTCGATGTGAGCCTGCCGCGCACCGAGCTGTCTATTCCCGTGTACTACATCATTGCGCCGGCCGAGGCCTCGTCCAACCTGAGCCGCTTTGATGGCGTGAAGTTCGGGCACCGCGCCAAGCAGTACACCGACCTGGCCGACATGTACCGCAAGACCCGCGCCGAAGGCTTCGGCCCCGAGGTCAAGCGCCGGATCATGATCGGCGCCTACGTGCTGTCGCACGGCTATTACGACGCCTACTACCTGCAAGCGCAAAAGTTGCGCCGCATGATCGCCGACGATTTCCAGTCGGCCTTCCAACACTGCGATGTGATCGCCGGGCCGGTGGCGCCCACCGTGGCCCGCCCCATTGCCGCCGAAGGTGGCCGCCAAACCGACCCGCTGGCCGAGTACCTGGCCGACATCTTCACGCTGCCCGCCTCGCTGGCCGGCCTGCCGGGCATGAGCGTGCCGGCCGGCTTTGGCGAACATGGCCTGCCGGTGGGCCTGCAGTTGATTGGCAACTACTGGCAGGAAGGCACTTTGCTGCACACGGCGCACGCCTTCCAGCACACCACCGACTGGCACCAGCGCGTGCCCGCAAGCCTGGCCTGAAGCGACCATGAGCACCGCCACAGCGTCACCGCATGACATGACGATCCGCCACCTGGACATCGATTTGAGCCAGGGCTTCGAGCCGCATTGGAACGGGGGCGATGCCTACCGTTCGCAGCTGTTCAACGCCTTGTCCTTCATGTTCCCGGTGGGCGAGCAGTTCTTCATCGACGCGGTGCGCCACTTCCTGCCCGAGGTGGAGCGCCAGGGCAATACGCAGCTGGCCGAGGACATCAAGCTGTTCGCCGGCCAGGAGGCCACGCACCGCCACCTGCACCAGCAGTACAACGACCACCTGCTGGCCATGGGCTACGACGCCTGGGTGGAGCGCACGCTTCAGCGTGTCATGCACCTCACGCGCCACTCATCGCCCAAGTTCAAGCTGGCCATCACGGTGGCTTACGAACACTTCACGGCGGTGCTGGGCGATGGCCTGCTGCGCCGTGCCAGCTGGTCCGAGCACATGACGCCGATGATGCGCGCCCTGTGGCAATGGCACGCGGCCGAAGAGTCCGAGCACAAGGCCGTGGCCATGGACACCTACAACGCGGTCGGTGGCGGCTACTTGATGCGCGTGTCGCTCTTCCTGTTGATCTCGATCGAGTTCAACATCTGGGTGGCCATCCAGACCGGCAAGATGCTGCGCCGCGACGGCCTGCTCTTCAAGTGGTCCACGCACCGCAGCGCGCTGGGCTTCTGGTTCGGCCGCGATGGCGTCGCCTGGCACACCCTGCCCCACTGGCTGGCCTACTTCAAACCGCGCTTTCATCCCTGGCAACACGACAACCAGGCCCTGCTCGAGCGCTGGCGCCAGCAGAACGCCCAAAGCTACCGAACCGTCGGCAGCCGCCCCTGAACCTGAATCCATTCTTCACGCTGAACGCCCCATGACCCCACCTGCCCTCATCCGCGGTTACGAAGTCGTCATCGGCCTGGAAACCCACACCCAGCTGTCGACGCAATCCAAGATCTTCTCGGGGGCCTCTACCGAGTTTGGCGCCGCCCCCAACACCCAGGCCTGCCCCGTGGACCTGGCTTTGCCCGGCACCCTGCCCGTGATGAACCGTGGCGCCGTTGACCGCGCCATCGCCTTCGGCCTGGCCGTGGGCGCGACCGTGGCCCCGCGCTCTATCTTCGCGCGCAAAAATTACTTCTACCCTGACCTGCCCAAGGGCTACCAGATCAGCCAGTACGAGATCCCGGTGGTGCAAGGCGGCTCGGTGCGCTTCTTCATCGGTGATGTGGAGCACACGGTGCAACTCACGCGCGCCCACCTGGAAGAAGACGCGGGCAAGTCGCTGCACGATGACTTCGCGGGCTTCAACGGCGAGAAATCCAGCGGCATCGACTTGAACCGCGCCGGCACGCCGCTGCTGGAGATCGTGACCGAGCCGGACATGCGCTCCAGCGTGGAGGCTGCCGAGTACGCTCGCGCCCTGCACGCCCTGGTGGTGTGGCTGGGCATCTGCGACGGCAACATGCAAGAGGGCTCTTTCCGCTGCGATGCCAACGTGTCGGTGCGCAAGCCCGGCGCGCCCTTCGGCACGCGGCGCGAAATCAAGAACCTGAACAGCTTCAAGTTCATCCAGCAGGCGATTGACTACGAAATCCAGTGGCAGATCGACGAGATTGAAGATGGCCGCAGCATCCAGCAGGCCACCGTGCTGTTCAACGCGGACACCGGCCAGACGCGGGCCATGCGCAGCAAGGAAGACGCGCACGACTACCGCTACTTCCCCGACCCGGATCTGCCCCCTTTGGTGATTGCACCCGAGTGGATCGAGCGTGTGCGCGGCGAGATGCCCGAGTTGCCACGCGCCATGGCCGCGCGCTTCCAGGCCGACTATGGCCTGCCGGCCTACGACGCCGCGTTGATGACGCAGTCCAAGGCCGTGGGCACGTTCTTCGAATCGGCGGCAAAAGCGTGCGGGCAGCCCAAGCTGGTCTCCAACTGGGTGATGGGCGAGGTCTCGCGGCGCTTGAACGCGGCCGAACAAACGATTGAAGCCAGCCCCGTCAGCGCCGAGCTGCTGGCCGCCCTCATCGCGCGCATCGCCGATGGCACCATCGCCAACAACGGCGCCAAGCAGGTGTTTGAGGTGTTGTGGACGGAAGGGGCTTCAGCCACGGCGCCCGCGGCGCGCATCGACGCCATCATTGAGGCCAAAGGCCTCAAGCAGATGAGCGACACGGGCGAGCTGGAACGCATCCTGGACGAAGTGCTGGCCGCCAACGCCAAGTCGGTCGAGGAATTCCGCGCCGGCAAGGAAAAAGCCTTCAACGCCCTGGTGGGTCAGGCCATGAAGGCCACCAAGGGCAAGGCCAACCCCGCCACGGTCAACGAGCTGTTGAAGAAAAAGCTGGAAGGCTGAAGTCTGCTGCTGCGGCTCAGCGCGGCGCCGACGAAGGCGCCGCCGCTTGCGAGCCCAGCGGCGCGCCCGCCCACAGGCGCCGCAATCGGGCCAGTTCGGCGTCGTACAGGGCGTTGATGCGCACCATCTCGGCCTTCTGGTTCACGATGATGTCGCGCTGGGCCTGCTGCGTGGCTTCGTTGTCTTCGATGCGCTGGCGCAGTTTGAACGGCAGCTGCTTGCCCTTGAAAAACTCGGCCTCGGTCATCAGGCCTTTGCGGTCGGCCTGCAGTTCGGCCACGCGCTTTTCAGAAATGGCGATGGCCTTGCGCAAGTCATCCAGTGCCGCAACGCGGCCCTTGTTGTGCGTGGGCTCGTTGGGGAAGCGGAGCATCAGGTTGCGGTCGCGGCGGATGGCGTCCTTGCGGGCGGCCTCTTGGGCGGCTTTCACACGTTGCTGGTCTTCGTAAACCGCCATTTCCTCGGCCGTCATGCGCGGCGGCACGGTTTGGCGGTGGGAGCCGTCCCTGTTGAGCAAGCGCTGCTCACGGTCCAGGCACTCCTGGATCGGGCGATCCGAGGTGAGCTTGTGGCCCTTGCCGTCGTCGCAAGAATAGATGGCGGGCGCGGCCAGTGCCGACGAGGCACCCCACATCACGAGCGCGCCCAACAGGGCCAGGCCCCAGGATGTCGGCTTCAAGCCGAGTTCAGCAACCTGCATCACGCCACGCCTTTGCAGCTGCTTGCCGCTGTCGATTGTTGGACTCGGTCTGTTCGCCGCCCATCTGCCCCTTCAACACCTGGCAGAGGTTGGCCAGGGCGCCGGGGCCCTTGGAAGACATGCAGTCGGATTCGACCGCCTGGCGAACCTCCAGGGATGAGCCACGCCGGTTGAAGACATCGGCGATCAGGCGGCGGTCGTCGTCGGTGGTCGCGGCGGCCAGTTGCACCTCCGCAGTCCGGCCCGACTCCTTGGCCCACACGACCTGCTTGGCGCGGTTGCCCAGGGCAGCGCATTCGGCATCGACCTTGACAGCCTGGGCCGGCAAAGCAGCAGGCACCAGGGCCGCCGAGGCGGGGGGCGCGGCCACTGGGGGGGCTTGATCGCGGGCCACGCCGCTCCGGTTGATCACCTTGGCGGGCTGGCCCGCGTCGCAAGGGCGATCCTGATAGGAGCTGCCGCAGCGGAACATGGTGCCGGCGAAGGCGGGCGAAGCCAAGGTGCCGGCCAAAGAGGCCAGCCAGAACAGGTGTCGCGCGGATCGTTGCATGGGTTGCTGTGTGAGCCAGGTAGGGCGCCGCCTCAGACCCCGTAGCGCTGGCGATACGCAGCCACCGCAGAATGGAATGAGACCAACGCCGGGTCCGATTGATGACTCAGATATTGCAACAGGTCGGCCAGGCTCGCAATGGAAACAACCGGCAGTTGGTAGTGCTGTTCCACCTGTTGAACGGCACTTTCCGGACATTCTTCACCATTCAGGGTGGCTTTCTCCTGGCGGTCGAGCGCGATGGTGACGCCGCAAGGGGTGGCACCCGCCTTGGCAATCAGGTCGATGGACTCGCGCACCGAGGTGCCGGCCGAGATCACGTCGTCAATGATCAGCACACGGCCCTGGACGGGCGCGCCCACCAGCGTGCCCCCCTCGCCATGGTCTTTCGCTTCCTTGCGGTTGTAGGCAAACGGCACGTTCTTGCCCAGGCGCGCCAGCTCGATCGACACGGCGGCGGCCAGGGTGATGCCCTTGTAGGCTGGCCCGAACAACATGTCGAAATGCAGGCCGGAGTCGATCAGCCGCTGTGCATAGAATTGCGCCAGGCGGCCCAGCTTGGCGCCATCGTCAAACAGGCCGGCGTTGAAGAAATAAGGCGACAGGCGCCCGGCCTTGGTCTTGAATTCCCCGAACCGCAACACCTGCGATTGAACCGCGAAGGCCACGAAATCCTGGGCCAGCGCGCTGTTGGAAGGGGTGTTGCTCATCTTGAAAGTACCTCGTGTTTCGACTCGTCTCACTCAACCTGAACGGCATCCGGTCGGCCGCCAACAAGGGCCTGATCCCCTGGGCTGAAGAGCTTGCGGCCGATTGTATGGGCGTGCAGGAACTCAAGGCGCAGGCCGCCGACATGACCCCTAACTTGTCAGCCATGGCAGGCATGCAGGGTTACTTTCACCATGCAGAAAAGAAGGGTTATTCGGGCGTGGGCCTGTACAGCAAGCACACCCCGTCCGACGTGCTGATCGGCCTGGGCACGCACGACACCACCACCGAGTTCGACGCCGAAGGCCGCTGGGTGGAAGTGCGCTTTGACAAACCCGGGCGCAAATTGTCGCTGATCAGCTGCTACTTCCCCAGCGGCTCCAGCTCGGAAGAGCGCCAGCAGGCCAAATTCCGCTTCCTGGGCATGATTGCCCCGCACTTGGCGCGCCTGAAGGCCGAGCGCGAATACATCCTGGTGGGCGACGTCAACATCGCGCACCACGAGAAGGACCTGAAGAACTGGAAGGGCAACCTCAAGAACAGCGGCTTTTTGCCCGAAGAGCGCGCCTGGATGACGACGCTGCTAGACCCCACCGTGGGCATCGGCCTGGTCGACGTGTACCGCCAATTGCACCCCGAGACCACCGACGAGTGCTACACATGGTGGAGCAACCGGGGTCAGGCAAGGGCCAAGAATGTGGGGTGGCGCATTGATTACCACCTGGCCACACCAGGCCTGGCGCCGCTGGCCCGGCAAGCTTCTGTCTACAAGGGGCAGTGGTTCTCGGACCACGCGCCCCTGATCGTCGACTACGACTTCCAGCTCTGACTCGCGCGGCCCCTTGTCCTCCTAGCGGAGCTGGAAGACACGCACAACGTCGGTCAAACGGGTCGCCTGCTGTTTGAGGCTCTCGGCCGCTGCCGCACTTTGTTCAACCAGCGCGGCGTTCTGCTGCGTTGCCTGGTCGAGCTGGCTCACCGCATCGCTCACCTGCCCCACGCCGCTGGTCTGCTCGATCGTTGAAGAGCTGATCTCGCCGATCAGATCGGACACGCGCTTGACCTGCGACACGATGTCGTCCATGGTGACGCCCGCGTCACCCACCAGCTTCGAGCCAGCTTCAACCTTCTCGACGCTGGCGCCGATGAGCGCCTTGATCTCCTTGGCCGCTTCCGCACTTCGCTGCGCAAGGCTGCGCACCTCGCTCGCCACCACGGCGAAACCTCGGCCCTGCTCACCGGCACGGGCCGCTTCCACCGCCGCGTTCAGCGCCAGGATGTTGGTCTGGAAGGCAATGCCATCGATGACCCCGATGATGTCCGCGATCTTTCTGGAGCTGGCCGTGATGTCATCCATCGTCGTGACCACCTGGCTGACCACCTGGCCACCCTTGGCCGCGGCCGCACTCGCCGAGGTGGCCAGTTGGGTCGCTTGGCGCGCGGTGTCGGCATTGTTCCTGACGCTGGCGTTCATTTGCCCCATGGAGGCAGCGGTCACCTGAAGGCTGGACGCCTGCTGCTCGGTGCGCTGTGACAAATCAGAGTTGCCCATGGCGATTTCTGCCGATCCGGTGGCGATCGAATCTGACGCATCGCGCACCTGGCCCACCACGCGCGCCAAGCTCGCCTGCATCGCACCCAGCGAAGCGAGCACGCTGCCATCGGGCGCCTGAGCAGCGCCGGGCACCGGGTTGAGGTCACCCTCCGACACGCGCTTGGCGGCGTTGCCCAAGGCATCAGGCTCGGCACCCAGCTGCTTCACGATGCCGCGAGAAATAGACCACGCCAAGCCCACGCCACACACCAGTGCTGCGGCCAGGGCCGCCAGCATCACGGCGAGGAAGCCATCCGCCTCATTTTCGGCGATCTTGTTTTGCGCCTGGATGCGCGCCTCTTCAAAGTCGATCAATTTGTTGATCGCGGCCAACCACTGCACATACTGCGGTTTGGCCTGTGACCACAACTGGGCTTGGGCACCGGCGGCATCGCCCTTGTCGACCAACTCGATGACGGACTTCGTCGTGGCCACGGCTTGCGCCTCGATGTCCTTGATGGCCCCATAAAGCCGGTTCAACTCAGCCGAGTCCTGGGCCGTTCCAATCAGCTGCTCCAAAGGTCCGGCCGATTTGGCATAGAAGGCTGCCAGCGATTCGATGGCCGCCACTTCCTTTTGCCGGTCCGCCGGTGAAGCGCTCAACACCACATCGCGGACGGCGATCGAGCGGTCATGCGCCGAACCCCGGAAGTTGATGGCAAAACGCTGAATCGAGGCATGCTCTTCGCTGTTGAGATGCAAGGCCTCGTTGATCGCATGAACCTTGACGATGGCCACTGCTGCAACCACCACCAGGATGGCCAACACCAAGCCAAAACCAACGTACAGGCGCTTGCCCACCGTCATCTGATTGAAATTCATGGTATTTCCGAGCAAGGCGAGGGGCACGTGCTGAGGGAATCGATCCCATCAGCCATGAAGGCTCACTGTTATCGGCGCGCAAGCCCCTGACTTGAGCCCATACATTGTTGGCGCCAATCGCAGAAAAAGGCGGTTATCTGCAGGGCTTCGGCGGCGTTGGCAAAGCACAAGGTCTGCCTACACTAGCAGGCTAGCTTGACAACACACACAGGACGAGGCCCCATGACCCTGACCCGCCACTTGGCTCTGGCATTGACCGCCGCGCTGCCCGCCCTTCTGGCTGGCCTGAGCGCCCCCACCGCCCACGCCGGCGAGTCCTACGCCAATGTGGGCGTGCCGGGCTTGATGCTGGGCTACGCGCACAGCCTGAACAGCCAATGGGGCTTGCGCGGCGATGTGGCCACGGTGGGCAGCCTGAACCGCGAGTTCACCGAATCGGGCATCACCTACCAGGGCACGATCAAGTCGCAGCGCCTGGGCCTGTTCGCCGACTACTTTCCCATGCAAGGCGGCTTTCGCCTGAGCAGCGGCCTGACCTTCAACCGAACCAGGCTCAGCCTGAAATCACAATTTGACGGCAGCACCCCGGTGACTGTGGGCAGCCAGACCCTCGTGCCCACCGCGGCGGACTATTTCAACGCCGAGCTCAAGTTTCCCCGTGTCATGCCCTACCTGGGCGTGGGTTGGGGCCACCAGGCCCGCGGCTCAGGCCTGGGCTTCGTGGCCGACCTGGGCGTGATGATCGGCAAGGCCAAGCTCACCACCACACAGAACCTGGTGGCCAACCACCCCGGCGTGGTGACGCAGGCCGATGTGGACGCCCAGACCCAGAAGCTGCGCGATGACGTGGGCGATATCCGCTTCATCCCCCAGCTCAGCGTGGGCGTGAGCTACCGCTACTGACCCTTTCGAGCAAGGAATGGCCGGCCCGCTTGACCGCAGGCTGGCACCGCCCTGGCTTTTCATCGGACACCGATAAAGGCCTTCACCAGGGCAGGGTGTGAACCCCGGTGCCGACGATGATCTCATCGTCGGCATTTGTCGTTTTGAGGAACAAAAGCCGACTTGCGGGCGATCAACCGTCGGTCCATACTGGTAAACCAACACGCGCTTGGCGTGGTGCCTGATGCCGACGGATCTGGGGGAACACCAGCATGGATTCAGCAGTTCACCTGGAGGCAGCCGCCTCTGCGCAACAACTTCAAGCCACGCTGGACCAACTCACCGAACGCAAGCGGCAGCTGCGCTCCATCCTGGATGGCATCCCCGGCCGCGTCAGTTACTGGGACCAGGATCTGCGCAACCGCTTTTGCAACCGCGCCTACCTGGACTGGCTCGGCCCCTCCCGCGAAGACATCACCGCCAAACGGTTGACCGAGGTCATCGGCGAAGAACGCTTCGAGCTGGACCGGCCCCACATCGAGGCCGTGCTGCGGGGTGAACCCCAGCGCTTTGAACGCGTGGTGCGCATGCCCAATTCGGTGGGCAACCAGCACGTGCAGGTCCACCTGGTGCCCGACATGGTCGATGGCCAGGTCAAAGGCTATTTCGCCATGATCTTCGACATCACGCAGATCAAGCTGGCCGAAGAAAAAGCCGAGGCGGCCAGCCAGGCCAAGAGCGATTTCCTGGCCAGCATGAGCCACGAGATCCGCACCCCGCTGCACGCGGTGCTGGGGCTGGCCCAGGTGGGCGAACGGGCCACCACCGACCCGCGCGCGGCCCAGACCTTCAAGGACATCCTGGAGTCGGGCCAGCACTTGCTGGCATTGGTCAACGACGTACTGGATTTCTCCAAGATCGAGGCCGGCAAGATCGAGCTGGAAGCCGACCGCGTGGACCTGGCCCAGGTCATCGAGCAGGCCATGAACATGGTGGCAGCGCGCGCGCAGTCCAAGGGACTGAACTTGCGCATGGAGCAAGGGCCGAGCGTGCCCCAATCCTTCCAAGGCGATGAGCTGCGCATCACGCAGTTGCTGATCAACCTGCTGAGCAATGCGGTGAAGTTCACCGAGCATGGCGGCGTGACCTTGCGCGTGGAAGGCCAGGGCCACTGGTTGTTCCTGCAGGTGGAGGACACCGGCATCGGCATGTCGTCCGAGGTGCAGTCGCAGTTGTTCGAACCCTTCGTGCAAGGCGATGGCACCCGCACGCGCTGCATTGGCGGCACGGGCCTGGGCCTGTCGATCTGCAAGCGCCTGGTGGACACCATGGGCGGCAACATCCGCGTCCGGAGCGCGCCCGGCCAGGGCAGCACGTTCGAGATCAACCTGCCCTTGGTGGGCGCCCTGCATGACGGCCAACCCTTGCGCACCATCACCCCCCCGGCGCAGGCCCCAACACAAACCACCGCCAGCGGCCCGCGGCTGTCGGGCCTGCGGGTGTTGGTGGCCGAAGACCACCCGGTGAACCAGATGGTGCTGAACGACTTGCTGACCGGGGAAGGCGCCCTCATCACCTGCGTGGACAACGGCGCCTTGGCGGTCGAGCAGGTGCGCGCTGGCCAGGCGTTCGACGTGATGCTGTGCGACATCGAAATGCCGGTGATGGACGGCTACGAGGCCACGCGCCAGATCAGGGCCATGGCCTCCAAGCTGCCGATCATCGGCCTGACCGCGCACGCCTTCGAGGTGGCGCGCCAGCAAGGCATGGCCGCGGGCATGACCGACTACCTGACCAAGCCCTACATGATCGACCAGCTGGTCAAGAACATCGCCAAGCATGCCCTGCCACCGGCGCCAGCAGCGGCCGAGGCGGTCAGCGCATTGGCCGCCGGGTTCAGCATTGATCGGCAGGCGCTGATCAACCACTACCCCCAGGGCGCGCAGTTCATTGACCGACTGTTCGTGACCATCCGCGACACCAGCCAGGACCTGCCGCGCCAGTTGCGCGAAGCCGCGGCCCAGCAAGATGTCGGCCGCTTGCGCGCGCTCGCGCACAACACCAAAGGCATGGCCGCCAACCTGCTGGTCAATGACCTGCGCTGGCTGGCCAGCCATGTGGAAGAGCGCTGCCGCAACCAGCCCGAGGCGGCCTTTGGCGCGGCCGAGTCACTGGCCGGCGCGGTCGAGGCCATGATCAGCTCGCTTCGACTGGGGTGATCGTCGCGAGCACACGCGCCAGCTCGTCAAAGGCATAGGGCTTGCACAAGATGTGGTTGACGCCGGCGGCGCGCCACACGGCGTGGCTATCGACACTGACCTCGCCACTGATCAACACGATGGGCAGCGCGGGGCCACCTTGCTCGGCCTCGTGCTGGCGGATGGCGCGGGTGGCGGCCAGGCCATCCATTTCGGGCATCTGGTAATCCATCAACAAAAGGTCGAAGTGTTGGGCCTTGACCGCGTTGACCGCCGCCAGGCCCGTGCCCACCAGCTCGGTCTTGGCGCGGCAATGGGACAGCATCTCACTGAGCAAGGCGCGGTTGAGCTCGCTGTCTTCGGCCACCAGCACCTTCAGGGCTGCAGTGGGCCGGGTGCTGGGTGGTGGCTCGGCGGTGGCCGCCAAGGTGCCGTTGAGCCAATCGGCCAAGGCATGGCCGCGCAAGGGCTTGTACAAGTGAAGCACTTCGGCGGGCACCTGCGCAGGGGCTTTGTCCATGGCCGAAGAGACCAGGGCCTTGGGCTGCGCCGGGGCGCCCCAGGACCACGCTGCCACAGAAGGGGCGCCAGGGACCTCCACCGCGGCGTCGACCAACACGGCGTCGACCTCTGCATCGCTGGCATCCTCAGGCGCCAGCACCAGGCCCAGCTCTTGGCACAAGGACTGGACTTGCCGGCGCAGGCCCAGGCTGCTGGTCACCAGGCGCAGGCGCTTGCCCGCCAAAGGCGCGGCCTCGGCCGGCTCGTGAGTGATGGCCTCGGCCACGCCCATGGGCACCCGGATCACGAAGCAACTGCCCACGCCCATGCGGCTGGACACCACGATGTCCCCGCCCATGCAACGGGTCAACTCGCGGCCGATGGACAAGCCCAGCCCGGTGCCACCGTACTGGCGTGTGGTCGATTGGTCGGCCTGGGAGAAGGGCTGGAACAGGTTGGCCAACTGGGCCGAGCTCATGCCGATGCCGGTGTCCTGCACCTCGATGCGCACCCAGACGCGGGCGTCCTGCGGGTTGGGCGAAGGCTCGGTGGCCAGGTGCACATGCACGCCCCCCTGGCGCGTGAACTTGACGGCGTTGGAGACCAGGTTGTTGAGTGTCTGGCGCAAGCGCATCTCGTCGCCCAACAGCAAGGGCGGCACGCCGACCTCGAAGCTGTAAGTCAGCTCCAGGCCCTTGTCGAACGCGGTCACGGCGAACAGCTCGGCGCTGTCTACCACCAGATCACGCAGGCGCATCGGCTCCTGGCGCACATCGAGTTGTCCGGCCTCCAGCTTGGCCCAGTCCAGCACATCGTCAAGCAGGCTGCGCAGTGTCTGGGCGCTGTGGTCCAGCAGGTGCAGCATTTGCCGCTGCTCGGACGGCGCCATGTTTTTCTGCCGCAGCAAGGAGGCCGTGCCCACGATGCCATTGAGCGGCGTGCGGATCTCGTGGCTCATGATGGCCAAAAAGCGCTGCTTGGCCTCGCTGCCGCGACGCGCCTGCTGGTGCGAGGCTTCCAGCACCTGGTGCACCTGCGATCGCCAGCGCACCGCGATCCACCCAAAGGCAGAGAACAACACCACCGAGCCCACGGTGGACACCAGGGTTTGCGCATGGGCATTGGGCAACACCATGGGCCGCAGGGTGGCCAGGTAAGGTGGTTCGTAAAAAGCCATGACCAGGATCTGCGCGGCAAAGGCCACGCAGAAGCCCAAGCCCAGGCGCAGGTTGCCAGCCACGATGGCGATGATGGGCAGCACGGCCAGCCAGCGCAAGGCGGGCGCCTGCAGGCCCCCTTGCATCCAGGCCACCGCCCCCACCTGCAGGTACATGATGGCCAGGCCCACGCCCAGGAAACGCGCGGCCCCGGTCTGGCTGGTCCAGACCCGCCACGCGCACCACAGCACGGTCACCAGTTCGAGGATGCCCAGCAAGCCCACCACGCGCCCGCCTTGCAGCAGCCACGCCAGCTTCACGGGGACCAGGATGAGGACGCTGCAAACGGCCAGGAACCAGAATGTCCGGCGCACCAGCGCTTCTTCCAGGGCTTGCGCCGTGACCCAGCCTTGGCTCTCTGGCGACCCGAAGGTCGACTCACCATCTCTCGCCACCATTCATCCCTTTTGCATTTGCACCCGGGCAGTATCGGCGAAAGAGACTCACTTCACGGAGCAGGCCACCTTTGAATCCAGGGCTGCCGGGGACGTGGCCACGGAGGCCACGATGCGGTCACGCCCTTGTCGTTTGGCAATGTAGAGGTTGTCATCGGCCACGCGCATGGCGCCATCACCGTCCCCCTCACAGGCCTGGGCAATGCCCACGCTCTGGGTCACGCTGAACTGCTGGCCATCGAAGACGAAGATCTGGGAGCGCACCCCCGATGACATCAACTGCGCCACGCGTTCGGCCTGCTCCAGGCCCGTCTCGGGCAAGAGCACGGCGAACTCCTCACCGCCAATGCGCGCCGCCGTGTCGATCTGTTCACGCGTGGTGTTCTTCAGGATGCGGCCCAACTCCACCAGCACGGCATCGCCGGCCGGGTGGCCCCAGGTGTCGTTGATCTTCTTGAAGTGATCCACATCGCACATGACCAGGCAGAAGGGACGCTTGCTGCGTGCGTGACGGTGGGATTCGATCTCCAACTGGGCCATGAAGGTCCGGCGGTTGGCCAGGCCCGTCAGCATGTCGGTGCGGACCAGACTCTCGAGTTCGCGCCGGCGTTGGCCCAAGGTGCTGAACAGGAAGAACGCCATGACCGAGAACGACAGCAAGCTGAAGTCGAGCACCACACGGCACCAGATCTGCCACCACCAGGCCAACTCGCCACCAGAGAACACGCGCGCAGTGAGCAAGGGCGCATAAGGCACCAAACCTTGCGCGACCAGCACCTCGTTGAGCAGCACCATGGCGGCCCCGATGGCCAGACTGGGCTTGAGCGTTTTGAAATCAAACAAGGCGCGGGCCAGCAGAATCGCGGTCAGCACCGCGACGCTCACCGGCGTGTCCTTCAGGCCATAGGCGATGGCCAGGCCGATCAGGGTGATGACGGTGGGCGTGACGGTGAGCATCGGCAGCCAGTTGCAGGCCGACTCGGTCTTGCGGCGCTGCCAGCAGTACAGGCTCACGCCGGCCAGGCCCGCCACCACCGCGGTGAGCAAGGCCTGCATGGCGGCCAAGGCAGCCGGTTGGTAAAACGCACCTGCTGGAGCATGGACTTGCGCAAAGCCCTGCAAGCCCAGGAACAACAGCAGCATGGGGATGCCCGCCGCCGCGAAGAGCAGGCAGCTGATGACCGGCCGGCGCGCAAGCAACTGCTCGGCCAGCCAGGCCGTGAGCCGGTTCAGTTGCTCGGCCCAGCTCATCGCGCCACCTCCGTGGCCAGGGAATAGATGGCTTGGTCGCGGCCACCCTGCTTGGCCTTGTAGAGGTTGCGGTCGGCTTGCTTGAGGGCGTCTTCGATCGGCTCACCGCGGCACTCCACAACCCCCATGCTGATGGTCAGGTGGAAGCTTTGGCCGTTGACCGAGAAGGTATGCTGGCGCAGCACCTCGGCAATGCGCCGGCACACAATCTCGGTGGCCGCCAGCGAGGTGTCGGGCAACAGCACGGCGAACTCCTCGCCGCCAATGCGGGCCGACTGGTCGGTGGGCGTGCGCACACCTTCGATCAGCACCTGGGCCAGGCGCCGCAGCACCTCGTCGCCAGCATGGTGGCCATATCGGTCGTTGATGCTCTTGAAGTGGTCCACATCAATCAGGATCAAGCTGTACGGTGTTTTGGCGCGAACATAACGACGCGCCTCGGCGGTCAGCCGCTCCATGAAATAACGGCGGTTGGCCAGGCCCGTGAGCACATCGGTGTACGACAGCTTGGCCAGCTGCTGGTGCAGCCCATCAAGTCGGGTGAACAGCTTGAAGATCAGGAACAGGATGATGGCCCAGCCCACATAGAACACGGCGCTTTGCCACAGAGACCACCACCAGGTGGGCGCGCCACCCGGGTCAAAGGCATGCTCGTTCAGCAAGGGTGCATAGGGCAGCCAGCCCAGCAACACCATGCCGTCCTGGCAGGCGTGGATGAGCACGCACACGATGAAGACACGCAAGATGGTGCCCACGCTGAACAGCAACAGCCCCACGGCCAGCACACCCAGCAGCACCAGGCTCATGCCGGTGGTGAAGGCACCGGCGGCCACCACCAGCGCCAGGTAACCGAGGCCGATGTTGAAGGTGACCAAGAGGGTCGCCCGCGGCATGCGTTCGGGCAAACCGCGCCGGGGCCACAGCCAGGTGCCCATCACCGCGCTGATCAGCAGCACCACGCTCAGAAACGCTTGCAAGGCGAGCAACACGCCTCGCTGCACACCCCGCGCCACTTCTGCATCGAGGAAGGCGACGCCATTGGCCATCCAGAACACGCCGAAAAACGGCACGGAAAAGCCCACCGCCAACAGGCACCGGTTGGCGGGCGTTGAGCTGTCCAGCAGACGGTCAAGCGTGATGCGCATACGGTGCTATCGGCCGCCCGCGTCAAAGCTTGAGCGCACCGCCCGCAAGGTCAGGCATTCGCCAACTGCGTCACGCTTTGTCGGGAACGGCCGCAGCGCCGCGGGTCACGCTTTCGCCGTCACTGGCGCGCAAAGTCCAGAACGACAACGACGACAGGATCGTCAGCGCTCCCAGAGTGAGGAAGGCGTGGTGCAAGGCGCCGGTCACAAAGCTGCGCTCGGTTTGTGGCAGATCGCCCAGGTACCAGGCAGTGATGATGGAGCCGCACGCCAGCCCGAAGCTCATGGACAGTTGCTGCAGCGAACTGGCCAGGGTGCTGGCCATGCTCGAATCCTTGGACTCGATGTCGGCATAGGCCATCGAGTTCATGCTGGAGAACTGCAAGGAGTTGAAAAAGCCCAGGCTCAAGCTCAAGGCCACGATGGCGGCCACGGGCGTTGATTCTGTGATCAAGGCATACAGGCCAATGGTCAGGCCGATCATGACGGTGTTGCTCACCAGCACACGCCGGTAGCCAAAGCGCCGCAACACCCGGGGGGCCACCAGCTTCATGCCCATCGCGGCCAGCGCTGTGGGCATCATCAACAAGCCGGATTGCCACGCGGGCAAGCCCATGCCCAATTGGTAGAGCAAAGGCAGCAGGAAAGGCAGGCCGCCAATGCCCAGGCGTGTGATGAAGCCGCCCACCACCGAGACGCGGAAGGTGCGCACCTTGAACAGATCGAGGCGCAACAAGGGAAAAGCCGATTGCCGCGCGTGCAGAAAGTAAGCCCCCAACAAGCTGAAGGCCAGCAGGAACAGCACGCCAGCGGAGGTCGCGTCCAGGCGATGGTCGCCAAAAACCTCAAGCAACCAGGACAGCAGGGCCGTGCCCGCGCCAAACAGCACCAGGCCGATCACATCAAGCGGGCGCGGCGCCTCGCCCCGGTAATCGGGCATGTGCTGGTGGATCAGGTACAAGGCCAGCAAGCCCACCGGCACGTTGACGAAAAAGATCTCGCGCCATGACAACCAATGCACGATCAGCCCGCCCACCGTGGGCCCGAGCAGCGGCCCGATCAAGGCCGGGATGATGACGAAGTTCATCGCCTTGAGCAGCTCCGACTTGGGAAAGGTTCGGATGATGGCCAGGCGCCCCACCGGCATCATCATGGCCGCGCCGATGCCCTGCAGGATGCGCGTGGCCACCAGCATGGGCGCGTTCACCGCCAGGCCGCACAACACCGAGGCCACCGTGAAGGTGCCCACTGCCACCATGAACACGCGCCGCGTGCCAAAGCGGTCGGCCATCCAGCCACTCATGGGAATGCACACGGCCAGCGCCAGGATGTAGCTGGTGACCACCGCCTTCAGGCTCAGCGGCGTGACCTGCAGGCTCACCGCCATCGACGGGATCGCCGTGTTGACGATGGTCGAATCCAGCTGCTCCATGAACAGCGCCGTGGCCACCACCCAGGGCAGGAAGGTCTTGACCTGGCCCGACACCTGCGAGGCGGTCGTCTCCATCAGCGCTTGAGCTTGTAGCCCGTCTTGAAGATCCAGGCCACGATGGCCAGCGAGACAGCCATGAAGCCCAGGGTCATGGCCAGGCTGATGCCCACGTCCACGTCGGCCATGCCGTAAAAGCTCCAGCGGAAGCCGCTGATCAGGTAGACCACGGGGTTGAACAAGGTCACGGTTTGCCACACCGGCGGCAGCATCTTGATCGAATAGAAACTGCCGCCTAAAAAGGTGAGCGGCGTGACGATCAACAGCGGCACCACCTGCAGCTTTTCAAAGTTGTCGGCCCACAGGCCGATGATGAAACCCACCAGGCTGAAAGTGACCGACGTGAGCACCAGGAACAGCAGCATCCAGAAGGGGTGCGCGATGTGCAGCGGCACGAACAGCCCCGCCGTGGCCAGGATGATCAAGCCCAGCAGGATGGACTTGGTGGCCGCCGCGCCCACATAGCTCAGCACGATTTCAAAGTACGAAATAGGCGCCGACAGCAGCTCATAAATGGTGCCCGTGAACTTGGGAAAGTAGATGCCGAACGAGGCGTTGGAGATGCTTTGCGTGAGCAGCGACAGCATGATCAGCCCCGGCACGATGAAGGCGCCATAGCTGATGCCATCGACCTGCTGGATGCGCGTGCCAATGGCCGCGCCAAACACCACGAAGTACAGCGAGGTGGAGATGACGGGCGAGATGATGCTTTGCATCAGGGTGCGCCGGGTGCGCGCCATCTCGAACGCGTAGATGGCCTTGACGGCGTGCCAGTTCATGCGTGGTCCTTCACCAGGTTGACGAAGATGTCTTCCAGGGAGCTTTGTTTGGTCTGGATGTCCTTGAACTTGATGCCGGCCTGTTGCAGGCTGGACAGCAAGGCGGTGACGTCGGTGCGTTCGTCCAGCGAATCGTAGGTGTAGGTCAACTCGCGGCCTTCATTGGTCAGGGTCAGGGCCTGGCCGGCCAGCTCAGCGGGCAGCTGCAGCAAGGGCGCTTGCAACTGCAAGGTCAATTGCTTCTTGCCCAGCTTGCGCATCAACTCGTCCTTGCCTTCCACCAGCACGATCTCGCCCTTGTTGATCACGCCGATGCGGTCGGCCATCTCCTGAGCCTCTTCGATGTAGTGCGTGGTCAGGATGATGGTCACACCCGACTTCTGCAACTGGCGCACCAGGTTCCACATGTCGCGCCGCAAAGTCACGTCCACCCCGGCGGTGGGCTCGTCCAGGAACAGGATCTGCGGCTCATGCGACAAGGCCTTGGCGATCATCACCCGGCGCTTCATGCCGCCCGACAAGGTGATGATCTTGTTGTCCTTCTTGTCCCACAGCGACAGGTCTTTCAGCACCTTCTCGATGTAGGCCGGGTTGGCCGGCTTGCCAAACAACCCCCGGCTGAACGACACCGTGGCCCACACCGTCTCAAAAGCATCGGTGGTCAACTCCTGGGGCACCAGGCCGATCAGATCGCGGGCCGCCCGGTAATCGGACACGTTGTCGTGGCCATCGACCACCACCGTGCCGGCACTGGCCGTGACGATGCCGCAGATGACGCTGATCAAGGTGGTCTTGCCCGCGCCATTGGGCCCCAGCAGGGCCAGGATCTCGCCGCGGCGGATGTTCAGCGTGACGTTCTTGAGCGCCTGGAAACCGGAGGCGTAGGTCTTGGAGAGCTTGTCGACTTGGATGATGTGAGGCATGGCGGCCACGATACCCGATGTGGCCGCGCCCCTCATTCGAGGGTGGATAAACCTGCATTCCGTCATGATCCAGGCCCCGGCGTGCGGGCAATCACCGACGCAAACCGGCGACAGACAGCGACACTGGACACTGAGTTTGTTGTACCCCATACCGACCGCCGTCCCCGATGTCGACCTCCGCCCTGTCACCCATTGCCCTGAACGCTGCGCCCGATCCAGAACTGGAGGCGCGACTTGGCGAAGGCCTTCACCAGGCCCTGCACGAAAGGCTGCCCTTCTCGATGGCCTTTGGCGTGGTGACGGCCGCCGGGGTGGTCGCGGTGCTGCAAGACAAGGTGCCCCACCGGCTGCTCGCAGCCTGGTTTGCCGCGCGCTTGCTGATTTCCATCGCCCGCGTGGCCCACTCCCGCCTGGGCTGGTGGGCGGCGGGCCGCTCACGCCGGCACGATCTGCACATCTACCGGTTCCTGGCCGTGCTGGACAGCATCGCCTGGAGCGCGCTGGGCTGGGCCGTGACCCCCATCCACCAGCTGGACATTGCCGTGGTCAGCATCAGCGTGCTGATCGGGGTGGCGGCCTTGGCCACCTGCATGCTGCATGTGGACTTTGTCACGGCCGCGCTGTTCATCGTGCCCATCACCTTGCCCAATGCGGTGTACGCCTCGACCCGCCAAGATGGCCTGGGCTGGTTTTGCGCCCTGGCCGTCGGTGGGCTGATGGTGGCCTTGATCATGGAGGCGCGGCGCTCCAACCTGCGCATCGTTGAACTCCTGAGGCTGCGGTTTCAAAGCGAGATGGTGGCCCGGGCACAGGCCCAGGCGCTGCAGCAAGCCCAGATCCTGAGCGACACCAAGGGGCGCTTCCTGGCCACGATGAGCCACGAAATGCGCACGCCCTTGCATGGCATGCTGGGCCTGGTCCGCCTGCTGCGCCAGCGCGAGCAGGATGCGCAAGCCGTGCACCGGCTGGACCTGGTGCGCAGTTCAGGCGAACACTTGGTCAGCGTCATCAACGACATCCTTGATTTTTCCAGCATGGAAGCGGGCAGCCTGCCCTTGCACGAGCGCCCCTTCAAGCTGCGCGCCTTGCTGGCCGAGGTGGCCGACGCCACCGCTGTGAGCGCCACCGAAAACGGCCTGGCCCTGAAGGTGCAGCTTGAGCTGGACCGCGACGAGTTCGTCATGGGCGACCCGGTCCGCATCCGGCAGGTGCTCCACAACCTGCTGGGCAACGCGGTCAAGTTCACGGGCAAGGGCTTTGTGCGCCTGCACGCCAGGCGCGATGCCGCCAGCGGCCAGGTCACCATCCAGGTGCAGGACACCGGCATTGGCATCCCGTCTCATGAACAGGTCCGCGTGTTCGACGCTTTCCACCAGGCCGAGGGCACCTACCAACGCCGCTACGGCGGCACCGGCCTGGGCCTGGCCATTTCGCGCGAGCTGTGCCGCGCCATGGGCGGTGACCTGGATTGCCGCAGCGAGGTCGGCGTGGGCTCCCTGTTCACCTTCTCATTGCCCTTGCCCATGGTGCACGACGAGCGGACCACCCAGGCCGTGGCGATCGAGGGCGGCCATGCCAACGGCCAGCCCGCCTGGGCCGACCACCTGCCCGAGCCCCACGTGCTGCTGGTGGAAGACAACCCCGTGAACGCCCTGGTGGCGCAGGCCGAACTGCAGTTGCTGGGCGTGAAGGTGACCATGCTGGGCAATGGCCGGGAAGCCGTTGACTGGCTGGCCCGCCAGCGCGCCGACCTGGTGCTGATGGACTGCGAGATGCCCGTGATGGACGGCTTCGAGGCCACTCGGCAGATCCGCGCCCGTGAACAACTGGAAGGCGCCACGCCCATCAGCATCGTGGCGCTGACGGCCAACGCCCCCGACCTGTGCGGTGACCGCTGCCACGATGCCGGCATGAACGGCCAGCTGTCCAAGCCCTTCCGTTCGCAAGACCTGGCGCAGACATTGGCCCTGCACCTGCCCCGGGCTACCTTGCCGGCCTGAGCGCGCCCAGGCCCGGGGGCCTTATGCTGCGCTTCATCGCAGCAGCACCCGGAGCCTCACCCATGTTGATCAACTGCGTGGCCTACCAGGATGGCAAACGCCTGGCCGACATCGAGCCCGACGCCATCAGCGACTACCTGGCACGGCCCGACTGCTTTGTCTGGATCGCCCTGCGCGATGCCACTGACGCCGAACTGGCCAAGGTCCAGGAAGAATTCGGCCTGCACGACCTGGCCATCGAAGATGCCCGCCACGGCCACCAACGGCCCAAGGTCGAGGAGTACGGCGACATGGTGTTCGCCGTGATCCAGACGGTCGAGTTCAATGCCATTGACGAGCTGCAGGTCGGCGAGGTCGACGTCTTCGCGGGCCCCAACTACGTGATCTCCATCCGCAACCGCAGCCAGCAGGGCTTGCTGGGCGTGCGTGACCGCGCCGAGCGCGAGCCGCAGTTGCTCAAGCTGGGCGCCGGCTTTGTGTTCTATGCCTTGATGGACTCGGTGGTGGACCGCTACTTCCCGGTCATCGACACGCTGGAAGGCGAGCTGGAGGCCATCGAGGCCCAGATCTTCGAGCCCGGCACGGCCCGTGGCAACGTCGAGCGCCTGTACGCGCTCAAGCAGAAGATCATGGTGGTCAAGCACGCGGTCACGCCTTTGCTGGAATCCACCGGCAAGCTCACCAGCGGGCGCGTGCCCATGGTGTGCGAGGGCACCCGCGACTACTTCCGCGACGTCTACGACCACCTGGCGCGCATCAATGCCTCGCTGGACACCTTTCGCGAAACCATCGGCACGGCCATCCAGGTGAACCTGTCGATGGCCACCATTGAAGAGTCGGAAACCACCAAGCGCCTGGCCGCCTGGGCCGGCATCTTCGCCGTGGCCACGGCCTTCGCAGGCATCTGGGGCATGAACTTCGCCCACATGCCCGAACTGCAATGGCGCTGGGGCTACCCCGCGGCGCTGGTCCTCATCGCCACCACGTGTGGGGTGCTGTACTGGCGTTTTCGGCGCGCCGGCTGGCTGTAACGCCGGGCCAAGGCACGCCACGTCCATTCACGGGGGTGGACGGGTCTGCCCCCATTCCGCGTCAAACGCGGGTCGATCACAATCCGCCACCCGCAGGCCGCCCCAGGCGACTGCGGCCCGTGCTGTTTGATGTGACCCGATGTTTGACCGATTCGACGTGTTCCCGTTCCGGAGTTTGTTGCGCGCGCGCCTGGTGGGCCCCGCCTGGCTGAGTGCCGGGCGATGGGCCCTGATCGCTCACGCCATGGCAGGCCATGCCGCCTGGGCCGAGGGAATGCCGGCCGGAACGCTGCCGCTGCGCTGGGCCACCAGCTTGAATGCACCCGCCAGCGCGGCGAACGAGCCGGCGACCTGGACGTGGCCATCGCCACCCGAGACTGCGCCCTTGGCGGCCACCACCGCAGCGACGCCCTGGCCAGCCTTGTTGTCAAGCGCCCATCAACAGGCCGCCTCCAACCGCGCGGCCGACGCCGGCGTGCTGGCCGCCGAAGCGGCCAGCCAACAAGCCTGGGCCACGGCCTGGATGCCCCGGGCCGACGCGGGCGCCAGTGCTAGCAGGCGCCACCAACAAATCAACGACAACAGCGTGACCACGCCCACCACGGACCTGTCCGCATCGGCCACCTTGCCGCTGTGGCGTGGCGCCGACCAGGCCAGCGCCCGTGCCCAAGCCGCCCAGGCTGACCAGGCGCGGTGGCAAGCGCGCGGTAACCGCGCCAATGTCGGACGCCAACTCAGCGTGGCCTACCTGACGGCCATCGAAGCTGCCGAACAGCGGCGACTCACCCTGGCCCAGCAAGACTTGTTGCAAGAGCAATGGCGCATCAACGACCGGCGCTTGCAGGCTGGCGCGGGCACCATCCTGGACGTGCTGGAAACGCGCACCCGCATCGACCAGACCCGCGCCGCCGTGCAGGACCTGGACACCCGCTTGGCCACCCAGCGGCTCACGCTGGAGCGGCTCAGCGGCCAGCCCGTGGTGCTGCCCGCCGGCCTGCTGGGCGACATCACCCAGATACCGGCCGTGGTGGCCACCCTCGACGAAGCCCTGGCCCTGGCGCCCAGCCGCCACCCACCGCTGCGGGATGCGCTCGCCCAGATCGCCGCGGCCACGGCCACCGACCAGGCCCGCACCGCCGAACGTTGGCAGCCCACGCTCGACGCGGTGGCCAGCACGCGGCTGGTCCGCGAAGTGCCGCAGCTCGATGGCTTCAGCCAACGCCAGACCACCCGCGAGCGCGCCATTGGCGTGCAGATGAACTGGGCCTTGTTCACCGGCGGCTTTCAGCAAGGGCGCACCCGTGAAGCCGCCGCCTTGCTGATCCAGGCCCAGGCCCGGCGCGACGAGGCGCAAGCCCAGGTCGAGGCCGACCTGCGCGATGCCTACCAGACCTTGTCCCAAGCGCGCCGCGTGATCACCTTGCAAAGCCAGGTGGAGCAAACGGCCTCGGCCACCTACGAGGCGCTGCGCAAGGCCTTCGTGGCCGGCCTGCGCACCAACCTCGATTTGCTCAACGCCCAACAGCAGATCTACACCGCCCGGCAAAGCCTGGGCAGCGCGCGCATCAACGCCCTGGCGGCCCAGGTCACCATCCTGGCCCTGCTGGACCAGTTGGACGCTGACCACGTCGCGGCCCTGACCCCTTTGTTCGACACCGCCCCCTTGCCCTTGCTGGCCCAGAGCACGCCATGAGCACCCCTTCCCCATCCCTGTTCCGGCAAGAAGTCCTGGACGCGCGTTCAGACACCTCGTCCGGCCCCGCCATCGACATCCGCCCCGTGGGCGCGGGCCGCCTGACCTTGTTCTTCCTGAGCCTGCTGGCTTTGGTGCTGGCGGTGCTGGTCTTCGGGCACTACACCAAGAAGGAGCGCGTGCAGGGCGTGGTCCAGCCGCGCGATGGCGTGGCCATGGTCGTGCCCCTGGAGCCGGGCATCGTGCAGCGCGTGCTGGTCACCGAAGGCCAGGCCGTGAAGGCCGGTGACGTGATCGCAGAGATCAGCAACGAGCGCTTCAGCGACGCCGGCAGCACGCAGGCGCTGTTGCAGCAGAACCTGGAAGGACAACGCAGCCAGATGCGCACCCAGGCCGAAGGGCAGGCCCAGGCCAGTGCCGCCTCGCTGGCCTCGCTGGAGCAGCGCATTGCCCAAAGCCGCCGGGATCTGCTGACCCTGAATGAAGAGGCCAAGCTGCAGGAGCAGCAAATCGCGTCCGCCCGCAAACTGGTGGACCAGTTCAAGCCCTTGCTGGACGAACGCATCATCTCCGACCTGCAGTACGAGCAGCAGCACCAGCTGCTGCTGGACCAGACCGCGCGTTTGCAAGCACTCAAGCGCCAGCGCAGCGCGGCCGAAGCCGACCTGGCTTCATCGCAAGACGAGCGCCAGCGCCTGCAAGCCCAGCACCGCATTGACCGGGCGGGCCTGGACCGCGACCTGCTGGGCTTGCAGCAAGAAGAAGTGCAGCGCCATGGCGCCCGTCGCGTGCTGCTGAAGGCCCCGGTCGATGGCGTGGTGTCGGGCCTGCTGGCCACGCCGGGCCAAAGCGTCAGCGCCAATGTGACGCTGGCCTCGGTCGTGCCCACACGCTCGGCCCTGGAGGCCACGCTCTACCTGCCCAGCACCTCGGTCGGGTTCATCAAGGCCGGCCAGCGTGTGCGCATCAGCTATGACGCCTTTCCCTACCAGCGCTTCGGCCAATACCAGGGCACGGTGCGCAGCGTCTCGCAAACCGATGTGCCCCTGGCCAGCGGCAATGCCAACGGTGGCAGCGACCGGCGCGCGGTCTTCATCGTGCGCGTGGCCCTGGACCAGGCCAAGGTGCGCGCCTATGGCGCCGACATCGCCCTGAGGCCGGGCCACACACTCACGGCCGACATCGAGATCGACCGCCGCCGCCTGGTCCGCTGGATGCTCGACCCCCTCTTCGCCTTCAGCGGAAAACTGTGATGCGCACCAACCTCCTTTCTCTGTGGCCGCGCAAGCAAGCACCGCTGATCCTGCAATCGGAGGCGGCCGAATGCGGTCTGGCCTGCCTGGCCATGATCGCCAGCGCCCACGGCCATGAAACCGACCTGCTGACCTTGCGGCGCCGCTTCGAGCTGTCATCGCGCGGTGCCACGCTGGCCCGCCTGATGAACATCGCCGAGCACCTGGGCTTTGCCAACCGCGCTGTGCGCCTGGAGATGGACGAGCTGCCGCAGTTGCAAACGCCCTGCCTGCTGCACTGGAACCTGAACCATTTCGTGGTGCTGACCAAGGCCGACGCGCAACGCATCACCATCCTCGACCCGGCCCTGGGCGAGCGCACCCTCACGCTCAAGGAAGCCAGCCCGCACTTCACCGGCGTGGCGTTGGAGTTGTCGCCCAGCACCGGCTTTGAGAAGAAGGAGGAGAAGACGCCCTTCGACCTGCGCCTGCTGTTCACCGGCCAGCGCGGCCTGTGGCGGGCCTTCGGCCAGATGGCGCTGCTCTCCATCGTGCTGGAGGTGTTTGGCATCCTCATGCCCATGCTCAGCCAATGGATCATCGATGACGTGGTGGTCACGCGCGATGCGCCACTGCTGGCCGTGCTGGCCATCGGCATCTTCCTGCTGGCGGTGATGTCGTTGGGCACGCGCCTGGTGCGCACCTGGATCGTGCTGGGCGCCAGCCTGTCGTGGCGGGTGTCGTCCAGCGCCAATGTGTTCCGCTACATGCTGAAGCTGCCGCTGGCGTACTTTGACAAGCGCCACACGGGCGATGTGCTGTCGCGCTTCGGCTCGGTCCACACCATCCAGGACACCATCACCAACCACCTGGTCGAGGTGGTGCTCGATGGCGCGGTCAGCCTGATCACGCTGGGCCTGATGTTTTTTTACAGCCCCACGATGGCCATGGTGGTGCTGGCCGTGGCGGTGCTGCAGGCCATCGTGCGCTTTGCCGTCTTCAAGCCCTACCGGCAAGCGGCCGAAGAAACCATTGTGCGCGAGGCCAATGCGCAAACCTATTTGCTGGAGACCCTGCGCGGCGTGGCCGCCATCAAGTTCTTCGCCAAGCCAGGCTGGCGCGTGGGCGGCTGGATGAACCAGCAGGTGGCCATGGTCAACGCCTCGGTCAAGCAGCAGCGCATCAGCCTGCTGTACCAAGGCGTCAACGGGCTGATCAGCGCGGTGGAGCAAGCGCTGGTGATCTACCTGGCGGCGCGCATGATCCTGGACGAGCAGTTCTCCATCGGCATGCTGGTGGCCTTTCTGGCCTACAAGAGCCAGTTCCTGCAACGCGCCTCGGAGTTGCTGGAGCGGGTCATCAACCTGCGCCTGCTCAAGCTGCAAGGCGAGCGCCTGGCCGACATCGTGCTGACCGAGCCCGAACCGCCCTCACCGGCCCAGGCTGAAGCGTCTTTGAAGACCGATGGCCCGATGACCTTGTCACTGCGCAACGTCACCTTCCGGTATGCGATGGGTGAAGCGCCTGTGCTGGACGACATCAGCATGACCCTGCACAGTGGCCAGGCCATCGCGGTGGTGGGCCCTTCGGGCTGCGGCAAGTCCACTTTGCTGAAAGTGCTGTCGGGCCAGGTCACGCCTGAATCGGGCGAGGTGCTGGTCAATGGCGTGCCCATCAGCCGGATTGGGTCAGAGGCCTTCCGCTCGGTGCTGGGCACGGTGTTCCAGGACGACCAGTTGTTCACCTGCTCGATCTACGACAACATCGCCATGAACGACACCGAGGCCACGCCCGAGAAGGTGATGCTGGCCGCGCAGCAAGCCTGCATCCACGAGGACATCCTGCGCATGCCCATGGACTACCAGACCCTGGTGGGCGGGATGGGCGCCACGCTGTCGGGCGGTCAAAAGCAACGCCTGCTGCTGGCCCGGGCGCTGTACAAGCAGCCGCGATTCCTGCTGCTGGACGAGTACACCAGCCACCTCGATTTCGAGACCGAGCGCCATGTGCAGGAGGCCATCAACCACCTGGGCTGCGGCCGCTTCATCATCACGCACCGCCAGCACAGCCTGAGCGAAGGCGATGAGATCCACGTGCTGTCAGGCGGCAAGCTGATCAAACTGGTGGAGCAGACCCCGCCAGACGGTGATCCAGACGCCGGTCATTTGAATGTGACGCCGCTGCTCACGCCAAAGGCAGTGTGACGACGAACACCGAGCCTTCGCCCAGCTTGCTGTCCACGCTGATAGTGCCGTGGTGCGCCTCGACCAGCTGCTGCGTGATGTACAGCCCCAGGCCCAGGCCGCGGTGGGCCGCCGGGTCGGCCACGCGAACGAACTGCTCGAAGATGCGCCGCTGCGCATCGGGCGCGATGCCGATGCCCCAATCGCGCACCTCGATGCGCGCCACATCGGACGAGGCCGTGAGGGTGACCTCCACCGGCTTGCCCGCGCCGTAGCGCAGGGCGTTGCTCAAGAGGTTGATGACCACTTGCTCGACGCGGAACTCGTCCCAGTAGCCCGTCACGCCCGGCTGGATGTTCAGGCTGATCACGCTGTCGCTGTCCAGCCGGGGGAAGTCACCCACCAGGCGCTCCAGCAAGCGCGACAGGTCGGTGGTGGATGGGCGGATGGACAGTTTGCCATTGCGGATGCGTGACACATCCAGCATGTCCTCGATCAGGCGCGTCATGCTTTGCGACTGGCGCCGGTATTTCGCGAACATGGCCGACAGCTGCTGAGGCCCAAAGAAATCCGCATTGCCTTTCTCAAGGTGCTTCTGGCGCACCTGGATGTCGATGGACAAGGCGCTCAAGGGTGTGCGCAATTCATGCGCCACCAGCGACATGAAATCGTCGCGCATGCGCAAGGCCGTCTGCAGCTCTTCCTTGGTGGCTTGCAACTCGGTCAACAAGGCTTGCTGCTGCCGGCGGCTTTCTTCCAGCGCTTCAACCTGGCGCTGCACCTGCTGGCGCTGGCGATGCAGGTCCACAAACACACTGACCTTGCTCTTGACGGCCCAACTGTCCAACGGCTTGTACAGAAAATCGACCGCGCCGTTCTCGTAGCCCTTGAAGGCATGGCTGCGGTCGCGGTTCGCCGCCGTCACGAACACGATGGGGATGTGGCGCGTCTTCTCGGTGCCGCGCATCAGCTCGGCCAGCTCGAAGCCCGTCATGCCGGGCATCTGCACATCCAGGATCGCCAGCGCGAACTCGTGCTCCAGCAACAGCCCCAAGGCTTCTTCGCCAGACGAGGCCTGGTAAACCAGGTGGTCTTCATGCTGGATCAGGGACTTGAGCGCCAGCAGGTTTTCCGGCAGGTCGTCCACGATCAACAGCTTGGTGCGGTCGTCGTTCATGATTTTTCTCGTCCCAGTTTAAGCAGCAATGCGTGGATGTCGCTCAGCGACAGGATCAGGTCGGGCGCCTGCTTTCGGATGGCGGCCAGGGGCATGGTGTCGGATTGCGCCTGGTCGGGGTTCTGCACCACCGTCCAGCCGCCCCGCGCCTTGATGTGCGCCATGCCTTGCGCGCCATCGTGGTTGGCACCGGTCAGCAAGATGCCGACCAGGCCCGGGCCGTAAGCATCGGCCGCTGAACTCATCAGCACATCGATCGAGGGGCGCGAGTAGTTGACCGGCTCTTCACCGCTGAGCGAGAGGGTGTGGTCGCTCTCGACCGACAGGTGGTAGCCGGTGGGCGCCACGTACACCGCACCGGGCTCGATGGGTTGCTTGTCCCTGGCCTCGTGCACCGGGATCTCCAGCCGGTAGGCCAGGATCTCGGGCAGGCGGCTGGGCCGGTCTTCAGGCAGGTGCAGCACCACCAGGATGGGCAAGCTGAACGAGGCGGGCAAGCCCACCAGCACCTTCATCAGGGCGTCGACGCCGCCCGCCGAGGCACCAATGGCCACGGCGCGGATGGCCGGCGAGGCAGGGTCGAAGGGAGGATTGGGCTTTGGCGTCATGGCGGCCCTCCTCACCGCTTGCGGAACAGGCGCTCGGCCTTGACCACGGGCTCGAACCGGTCAGCGAACGCTGAAAAATCCAGGCTCTCTTTCGACCCCAGGCCCAGGAAACCGCGGTGGCACAGCGACTCGTGGAACAGGCCCAGGGCCCGGTCCTGCAGGTTGCGCTTGAAATAGATCAGCACATTGCGGCAGCACACCAGGTGCATCTCGGAGAACACGTGGTCGGTGGCCAGGCTGTGGTCGGCAAAGGTGATGTTGTCGGTCAGCGTGCGGTCAAAGCGCACGGCGTTGTAGGCGGCCGTGTAGTAATCCGAAAAAGCCGCCGTGCCGCCCGCCGCCTGGTAATTGGCAGTGAAGGCCTGCACATTGGCCAGCTGGAAAATGCCTTGTCGCGCTTTCTCAAGTGAGGCCGGGTTGATGTCGGTGGCATAGACCATGGTGCGGTCGAGCAAGCCCTCTTCGCGCAGCAGGATGGCCATGGAGTAGACCTCTTCGCCCGTGCTGCACCCGGCGATCCACACCTTCAGCGACGGGTAGGTGCGCAACACCGGCATGACATGCTGGCGCAAAGCCAGGAAGTAGCTGGGATCGCGGAACATCTCGCTGAACGGGATGGTCAAGATGTCCAGCAGCTTCTGGAAGGCCGTCGGGTCGTGCAGCACCTTGGACTGCAAGGTGGAGATGGTGTCGCACTCCAACTGCTGCAAGGCGTACAGCACACGGCGCTTTTGCGACGACCCGGAGTAGTCGCGAAAGTCGTGGCTGTACTTGGCGTAGATCGCCTCCATCAGCAAGCGCAGTTCAAGGTCGACGTGCGGCATGGTGGGTCAAAGCCTTTGCATGGCGGGCATCCAGACCCGCAAGAGCGAGAACAGGCGCTCCAGTTCAACCGGTTTGGCCAGGTAGTCGTTGATGCCCGCGCGGCGGCATTGCTCCTGGTCATCCTTCATGGCCTTGGCCGTGATCGCGATGACGGGCAGTTTGGCGAACGCGGGGTTGGCCCGCAGGCGGCGCGTGGCCTCCAGGCCATCCATGCCGGGCATCATGATGTCCATCAGCACCAGGTCGATGTCGTCCACCTCGTCCAGCTTGGCCAGGGCCTCGAAGCCGTTGCGCCCCACCTCGACCAGCAGGCCGCGTTGCTCCAAGGCGCTGGTCAAGGCGAAAATGTTGCGCACATCGTCATCGACCAACAGCACCTTGCGGCCTTCCAGCACCTTGTCGCGGTTGCGCGCGGTCTTGAGCATGGTCTGGCGCTCGGCCGACAGTTGCGACTCCACCGTGTGCAGGAACAGCGTCACTTCATCGAGCAGGCGCTCAGGTGAACGCGCGCCCTTGATGATGATGGAGCGCGAGTACTTGTTCAGCTCGGTCTCTTCCTGGCGGGTCAGGTTGCGGCCGGTGTAGACGATGACGGGCGGGAAGGAGCAGATGTCCTCGCGCGTCATGCGCTCGAGCAACTCGCTGCCATCCATGTCGGGCAGTTTCAGGTCGATGACCATGCAGTCGAACACTGTCTCGCGCAGCAGGTCCAGGGCCTGCTCGCCGCGCTCGACGGCCGCGATCTCGATGTCGTCGTCGCCGATCAGGTGCACGATGCTGTCGCGCTGGCGAGCATCGTCTTCCACCACCAGCACGCGCTTGACCTTCTTGGCGCTTTTCTCTTCCAGCTTGTTGAAGACCTCTTTCAAAGCTTCACGCGTGGTGGGCTTCATGGCGAAACCGACGGCGCCCATGTGCAGTGCCACCTCGCTGACATCCTCGGCGGCCACGATGTGCACGGGGATGTGGCGCGTCTGCGGGTGGTCCTTGAGCTGCTGCAGCACCGCCAGGCCCGAGTCGTCGGGCAGGCGGATGTCCAGCAAGATGGCGTGGGGCAGGTACTGCGTGGCCAGCTCGAAGCCTTCGGCCGCGCCGTGGGCCACCAGGCACTGGTAATTCATCTCATGGGCCAGGTCGAACAGGATGGCGGCGAACTGGGCATCGTCCTCGATGACCAGCACCAGGCGCGCCGCCGCCGAGATGGCCTGGCGGTCGTCGGCAAAGCTCGGGATGGCCTCGTTCTCGGGCAAGGGGTTGGCCATGGCGGGGGCGGGCGGCAACGACCGGGCGCTGGCAGGCGCGGGGCGCGGGCTGGGCGCGGGCGTCGGCGTGGTGTGGGGGCCGCTGCCACTGGTGTCCACCCACTGCTGCGGCAGGTCCAACGTGAAGGTGCTGCCCCGGCCGGGCTCGCTGTCCACATAGATGGCGCCGCCCAGCAAGCCCGCCAGTTCGCGCGAGATGGACAGGCCCAGGCCCGTGCCGCCGTATTGGCGGTTGATGGTGCCATCGGCCTGGCGGAAAGCTTCGAAGATGACCTCTTGCTGCTCGGGTGCGATGCCGATGCCCGAGTCCGACACGGCAAAGGCCAGGCGGCCATCGGCACGGCCCTGCACGGTCATCGAGATCTTGCCCTTGTCGGTGAACTTGATGGCGTTGGACAACAGGTTCTTGAGGATCTGCTCGACCCGCTGGCGATCGGTGAACATCGACACCGGCGCATCGGCCGCCACCTGGATCTCGAACGCCAGGCGCTTGTCATCGGCCAGCGGCGCGAAGGTCATGCGCAAGGACTCGACCAGGCTGTTCAAGGACACGGCCTGCGGCGTCAGCTCCAGCTTGCCGGCTTCCACCTTGGAAATGTCCAGGATGTCGTTGATCAGGGTGAGCAGGTCATTGCCCGCGCCATAAATGGTCTTGGCGAACTTGATCTGCTCTTCGTTGAGGTTGCCCGCCTTGTTGTCCCACAAAAGCTTGGCCAGGATCAGCGAGCTGTTCAGCGGCGTGCGCAGCTCGTGCGACATGTTGGCCAGGAACTCGGACTTGTACCGGCTGGCGCGCTGCAGCTCGTCGGCCCGGTTCTCGAGTTCGCTCTGCGCCTGCTTCAAGGCCTCGTTCTTGCGGTCGACCAGCAAGGCCTGCTCGGTCAGCTGCACATTGATCTGCTCCAGCTCGGCCTGCTGGTGCTCCAGGTTGGTCTGTGATTCACTCAGCACGCGCGACTGCTCTTCCAGCTCTTCGTTGGCGGTGCGCAGCTCTTCCTGCTGGGTCTGCAGTTCTTCATTGAGCTGGTGCGTTTCTTCCAGCGCGTCCTGCAGGCGCTGGCGGTACTGCGCCGCCTCGACCGAAGCGCCGACGTTGGTGGCCAGGATGCGGAGCAGCTCGAGATCGCGCTCCGCCACGGGCCGCATGAAGCCCAGCTCGATCACCCCATTGACCTGGCCATCGTTGCTGATGGGCAGCAGCACCACGTCGGTCGGCGCGCCCGTGCTCAGGCCGGTGGTGACCTGGAAGTGGTGATCCGGCACCTGCGGCACCTGCTTGAGCTGACCATCCCTGGCCACTTGCCCCACCAGGCCGTGGTCCAGGTCAAAGCTTTGCTCTTGCGCTTCAAGCTCCTTGCTGAAGCCATACGCCCCCGCGCGTTGCAGTTTGCCCTCGCCGTTGCGCACGTACAAGGCGGCCACGGCCACGCCCAGGTAGCCAGCCATGAACTCCAGCACCTGGCGGCTGAGCGCTGGCAAGGTCAGTTGCCCCAGCAGGCGCTCGGCCAACTGCGTCTGGCCGATGCGGAACCAGGCCTTCTCTTGCAGGGCCTTGGTGCTGAGCACGTGCTGGCGCAGCGCATCGCCGTAGTTCTCGGACAAAGTCATGATCTGGCGACGCCCGCTCAGCGCGATCAGGCCACTCAAGATCAGCACCAGGCTCACGTACGACACGATCACCCAGAACGTGGTGCTGCGCGCGGCTTCATTGCGCTCTTGCAGGAGCTTGTGCTCCTCATCGAGGAAGTCGCGCACTTCACGGCGGATTTCGTCGAACAGCTGCTTGCCGGTTTCAGCCCGGATGATGCTGAGGTAGTCGCCCTGGTTTCGCCGCAGTTCGATGATGCGCTGGGCAAACTGGTCCCACTGCTTGTGCAATGCCTCAACGCGGTTCAGCCGGTCCACTTGATGCTGGTTGTCCTGCACCAACGCTTTCAAGGTCGCCAGTTGCGAGGACATCTTGGGCTTGGCCAGGTTGTAGGGCGCCAGGAACTTGTCCTCCCCCGTGATCAGGAAGCCGCGCGTGCCCGTCTCCTGGTCCAGGATCACTGTTTTCAGCGCGTTGATGTTGCCGATGATCCGCTGGGTGTTTTCCACCCAGGTGAGCTGCGAGAGCAAGAAGAAAATCAGCCCGATGAACACCATGGCGCTGAGCGCCCCCACGGCCAAAGGCAAGGCAAGGTGCCGCTTCAGAACACGTTGGAAATGCGCTGTCTCGAGGGAAGTCTGTTCGGGCATCTGGGAATCCGCGTGAAATCAAGATGAAGGCCCTGGAATTGTCGGACAGTTGCGGCCATTCCTGGCGTCCCAGGCGCAAGACGCGGCAATGTCCTACAAGATCCGGGGCGCCTGTCCGGTGTCGGCCGAGCCCGCCGTGTGCCAAATTGCGGAGCAGTCACGAGGTCAGGTCCATGGCGAGGCGATCACCACAATCCATCTGGAGCCGCTCCTTCCAACGGGCGGTTGGCGCCCTCACCAAGCGCACCGTCAAGGCCGGCAACCAGGCCTTGAAGCGGTCGCTGCGCCCCACTGCCAAGGCCAAGGTGCCACGCGGCCAGGCGCAGGGCGACTGGATCCCGGGCGTGGCACTGTCGCCGATGGGCGCACGCCGCTATCACCTGTTCAAACCGCAAGGCGTTCAATTGCATGAACGCCTGCCCTTGTTGGTGATGCTGCACGGCTGTGGGCAAGACGCCGAGTCGTTCGCACTCAGCACCCGCATGAACCGGCTGGCGGCGCGTGAGCGCTTCCTGGTGCTGTACCCCGAGCAAGACCGCCGGGCCAATCCCCAAGGTTGCTGGAACTGGTATGGCACGCGCACCAAAGTGGCGTATGGCGAGGCGGCCATCCTGATGGCGGCTGTGCAGCAAGTGCGCTTGCTCTACCCGGTGGACCCGGCACGCATGGCCATCGCGGGCATGTCGGCCGGGGCCAGCATGGCCGCGCTGATGGTGACGCGTTACCCCGATCAGTTCAAGGCCGTGGCCATGCACTCGGGCGTGCCGCCTGGGGCGGCCGAATCCTCGGTGTCGGCGTTGGCCGCCATGCGGGGCCGGGGCGCCACGCAAGCCTTGTCCACCCACACCCACTGGCCCGCGCTGCTGGTCATCCACGGCGACCAGGATGCCATCGTGGCGGCCAGCAATGGCCAGGCGGCCGCCAAGCTGTGGGCCGAGGCGGCGGGGCCCCATGTGGAGAAAAGCCGCCAGGTCAGCCGCGGGCAACGCCATCCGATGACGGTGACCGACTTCAAGGTGCGCGGCGGCCGCACCGTGGCCACGCTGTGCAGCATTGGCGGCCTGGCACACGCGTGGAGCGGGGGCCATGCACGGCAGGCCTACAGCGATGCCCAAGGGCCGGACGCCTCTCGCATGATCTGGTCATTCGCGGCCAAACAGTTTGCAGGCGCGCCGTTTGCTAAGGCCTGACAGATCAGTTTTTTGTTCACCATCATGACCCATTCTTACCAACACTCATCCAGCCCACGCCCCGCGCCCACACGGCCGCGCCAACGCCCTCAACCCCTCAGCGACGACCAGTACCTGGCCAGCAGCCTAGCCCTGGTGGCCCAGCTCTCGCGACGCGTTCGCGGCGCCCCCTCGGCCCGCCGTGCCGAGCGCACATCATGAGCATCACGCCACGGTTGTTCAATGTCGACTGCAAGCTGTCTTACAAACTGGCCCAGACCACCGACTTCGTGTTCCAGATCCACGTGCTGGAGGGGCCGGACCAACACATCCAGTCCGAATCTTTCAAGATCACGCCCAGCGCGCATTACCGGATCTATGAAGACCCGCAAGCGGGCCAACGCTTCCTGCGCGTGCAGGCCAAGGCTGGCGCACTGACGCTGCGCTACAGGGCCAAAGTGGCAGTCAGCCGGGCGCCTCGCCGTCGCAAGGCCCCTGAACTGCCCATCGCCGAGTTGCCGGACGAGGTGCTGCACAACCTGATGCCCACGCGGTATTGCGAATCCGACCTGCTGGCCTCGGCCGCGGTCAAGCTGTTCGGCGCCGTGCCACCGGGCTGCTCACGGGTCGAGGCCATCTGCGACTGGATCCACCAGAACATCGAGTACCGAACGGGTTCGACCGACAGCACCAGCACCGCCTGCGATGTGTTCCTGAAGCACGCCGGCGTGTGCCGTGACTTCGCGCACTTGGGCGTGACCTTCTGTCGCGCGCTCAACATCCCGGCGCGGCTGGCGGTGGGCTACGCGATGTTCGACACGCCGCCCCCTGATTTCCACGCCATGTTCGAAGCCTATGTGGGCGGGCGCTGGGAGTTGTTTGACCCGACGCGCATGTCGGAGCCCCGTGACCTGGTGCTGATCGCCACCGGCCGCGATGCCAAGGACGTGGCCTTTGCCACCATCTTCGGCCCCGCCCAAACCCTGGCCATCCTGCCTGAGGTAGAGCGGGCTTGATGAACGCCTGAGCGGGGCCTGCCCGCTCAGGGCACGTTGATGGCGGCGTTGTCCTTGGCAGGCTCGATCCCGCCCATCAACTCGCCCACCGCCTTGAGCTCGTCCACCCGGTCGCACACCGCTTTGATGGCCATCAAGATGGGCGTGCCCAGCAGCAGGCCCCAAACGCCCCACAACCAGCCCCAGGCCAGCATGCCCACGAACACCACCACGGTGTTCAAGCGGCTGGTGCGGCTGGTGAGCCACGGGGTGATCATGTAGCCCGAGATCACGTGCAGGATCACGGACACACCCGCCACCAGCACGGCCTTGTCGATCGTGCCGAACTGCGTCAGCGCCACGATGGCCGACAACACGCAGATGGCGATCGAGCCCAGGTAAGGGATCAGGTTGAGCACCGCCGCGGCAATGCCCCACAGCGCCACATGCTTGAGGCCGATGGCCCAGAAAGCCAGGCTGGTGGCCAGGCCCACGCCAATGCTGGTGACGATCTGCACCACCAGGTAACGCCGCACCTGCTGCGTGATCTCGTTGAGGGCCTGCACCGTGATCTTGCGTTTGGCAAAGTTCGGCCCGGCGATGTGCGCCAGCTTGCGCCGGAAGATGTCACCCGAGGCCAGCATGAAATAGGTGATGAAACACACGGCCGTGAACTGGCCGACCATCTCCACGATGCTCAAGGTGCCCACCACCACGTAGTCATTGATGTTGAAGGCCGGCTTCTCGATCCGCACACGGGTGATGCCCGCGCCCCCCGACGCGTTGACCTGGCTCAACTGTTCGGCGGCCAACTGCAGCTGGTTGGCGGCTTTTTGCACCTTGTCCATGTTGCTGTCGCTTTGGGCCTGCGTGCCCCGGATGGCCTTGCGCAAGGTGCGCGCCGCCTCCGGCATCGACTGGATCATGTTGTCGAAGTCGTCCTGCAAGGTGTAGGCCCCTGCGCCAATGCCCGACACCAGCCCCAGCATCAGCACGGCCGCGCTCAGCGATCGGGGCAGGCGCCAGCGGCACAAGGCATCCACCACCGGCGACAAGGCGTAGGTACACATGATGGCCAACAGCAAGGGGATGAACACCGCGCGGGCCCAGTGCAGGGCGAACAGGCCCAGCAAGGTGGCGATGACGGCCAGCGAGGCGCTGCGCACATCCACGGGCATGTGCAACAGCACGCGCTCGGGCTCGGCCCTGAATGACGTCGGAGTGGGTTCGTCGGCTTCGCCAGCAATGCGCATGAATGTCAAAACCTTGTGAACGGGGATGGATCATTGGGCACAAGGTTCTGTCCGATATCCAGCAGCGTTCACCGCGAAGCGTTGTCAGCGCTGTCCTACTCAAAACCGGCCCAATGCGCGCTTGCACCATCCACTTGGATGGTGATAGGATGGCACCATGCCACCTCTCAGCCCCTCCGCCACGTCCAGCAAACCGCTGGACGAAAAAATAACCATCAACGTCGGCGTCGTCGATCTCGGACAGATCGACCTGCTCGTGCAGGAGGGCTTCTACGCCAACCGCACTGACCTGATCCGCACCGCCATCCGCAACCAGTTGTCCGCCCATGCCGAGGTGGTGCGGCAAGTGGTGGCCCGGAAGATGCTGGTGCTGGGCATCCAGCACTTCAGCGCGGACGAGCTGCGCGCCGTGCAAGCCGCCGGCCAGACCTTGCAGATCCGTGTGCTGGGCCTGGCCACCATCGCCCCAGACGTCAGCCCCGAACTGGCCCTTGCCACCATCGACTCGTTGACGGTGATGGGCGCCCTGCATGCCAGTGCGGCCGTCAAAGCCGCATTGGCCGATCGACTGCGCTGAACCGCGCCTTACCCGGACACCACACATGAATCCTCTTTTCAAACAACTCATGGGCCAGGCCTCGCGTTTGACGCTGGCAGGTGACCTGGGCGCGGCCACTGCCGCCATCCAGGATGCACTGGCGCAAAGAACGGCCAAGGCTGATCCCGGCGTCATCGATGTGGTGGCGCGAGAGGTTCATGAGCCGGGCCAAGCACCACCCGCCACACCCACCACAGGGCGTTTTCTGCGCGCCACCCACGCTGAGACCATGGGCACGCGCGACTACAAGCTCTACGTGCCCCCCGCCTACACCGGGCAGCCCTTGCCCCTGGTGGTGATGCTGCACGGCTGCACCCAGGATCCGGACGACTTCGCGGCCGGCACCGGCATGAACGACGCCGCCCTGGCCGACGGCTTCTTCGTGCTCTACCCCGCGCAATCGCAGCAGGCCAATCCTCAGCGCTGCTGGAACTGGTTCAAGCACAACCACCAGCAGCGCGACCGCGGCGAGCCCGCCCTGATCGCCAACATGACGCGCGAGGTCATGAAGCAATACAACATCGATCCGGGCCAGGTCTATGCCGCGGGCTTGTCGGCCGGCGGCGCCATGGCCGCCATCCTGGGCGAGGCCTACCCAGACTTGTTCATGGCCGTCGGGGTGCACTCCGGCCTGCCGGTGGGCTGTGCCCGGGATGTCAACGGGGCCTTGATGGTCATGAAGAATGGCGCGCCACGCGCGGCGCCCAGCAGGCCGACGTCGAGCGCGCCCACCATCGTCTTCCATGGCGACCGCGACACCACGGTGCACCCGGTCAATGGCGAGCAGGTGGTGGCCACCGTGTCGGCGGGGACGGCGGTGGAACAAGAGCATGTGCGGTCGATCCGTGGCCATGCCTACACGCGCCGGCAGCACCGCGATGCCCAGGGCAAGGTGGTGGCCGAGCACTGGGTGGTTCACGGTTCGGCGCACGCCTGGTCGGGCGGCCGCGCGCAGGGCTCTTACACCGATGCACGCGGGCCAGATGCAACCCGCGAGATGCTGCGCTTCTTCAAGGGTCACGCCCGCCAGGCCCAGCGCTGATAGCCTGCTTTGGCCACCGTCAATGCAGGTGGCTCATCAGTTTGAGCAGCAAGGCCGTGTCGCACGGCTTTTGAAGGTACAGGTCGAAATCCGACAGCAACTCTGGCCGCGATGCGTGGTCCAGCGCCGTCAGGGCCACCAGGATCAAATGCCGATTCGGCAAAGTCTGCCGCAATTCGCGCGCGGCCTGGGGCCCGTCCATCACCGGCATGTTGATGTCCAGGATGACCGTGTCGGGCTCAAAGCGCTTGGCCACCTCCAAGGCCTGTGCACCGTTGTAGGCCGTGGCCGTTTGATAACCGGCCGAATCCAGCAGCATGGCCAGACTTTCAGCCCCATCACGCCAGTCATCCACCACCAAGACCTTGCCCATGACTGCAGCCTGGTTCATAAGTTGCTCCTGATTGAAAAGCAGCTGGTTCAATGAACCAGCATCCTTGTGCAGAGCAGGCAAACCGCAGACCTGCTGTGAAAGAATGGGCCCGTGCATGGGTCTTGGTGGAGAACAGATGAGCATTCAGGCGCGCCACAACGTGCGGACGGTGGGGCATGGTCCCGTCACCATGGTCTTTGGACATGGCTTTGGTTGCGATCAGCACATGTGGCGCCTGCTGGCGCCCCACTTTGAAGGCCGCTTCAAGACGGTGCTGTTCGACCTGGTGGGCAGTGGCAGCTCCGACCTGTCGGCCTACGACACCGGCAAGTACGGCAGCTTGCAGGGCCACGCGGCCGACCTGATCGAGGTGATCGACGAGTTCGCCGACGGCCCGGTGGTCTTCGTGGGCCACTCGGTGGGCGCGAGCATCGGCATGCTGGCCTCCATCACCGCCCCCGAGCGCTTCGCCGCGCAGATCATGGTCGGACCCTCGCCGTGCTACATCAACGATGGCGACTACATCGGCGGCTTCACCCGCCCCGACATCGACGATTTGCTGAGCACCCTGGAGCGCAACTACCTGGGCTGGTCCAGCACGATGGCGCCAGCCATCATGGGCTCGCCCGAGCAACCCGCCTTGAGCGTGGAGCTCACCAACAGCTTTTGCCGCACCGACCCGGAGATTGCCAAGCATTTCGCCCGCGTCACCTTCCTGTCCGACCACCGGGCCGAGCTGAGCCAGGTCACCACGCCATCACTGATCCTGCAATGCAGCGACGACATCATCGCGCCGCAGACCGTGGGACAGTACATGCACCGCACCATGCCGCGCAGCACGCTGCGCATCATCGACAACGTGGGGCATTGCCCGCACTTGAGTGCCCCCAGTGCCAGCGCCGACGCCATGGGCGAGTTTTTGCGGCAGCTGGAGACCTAGCCGATGCCCAACAGCCCGCCGCCGATCTTGCCCAGCGCAGAAACGCTCTACGAGCAGGCCGCCTCCGGCCTGTTGTTGACCAGCCCGGATGGCACCATCTTGCGCGCCAACGCCACCTTTTGCGGATGGATCGGCCAAAACGCCGACGACCTGGTGGGCCAGCGCCGCGTGCAAGAGTTGTTCACGATGGGCGGGCGCGTGTTCCATCAAACCCACTGGCTGCCCTTGCTCCAGATCCAGGGCTCGGTGAGCGAAGTCAAGCTGGACATGGTGCACCGCGACGGTGGCCACGTGCCCATGCTGCTCAACGCCATCCGCCGGCAACATGCAGGCACGACCTACCATGAGCTGGCCGTCATCGTGGTCCGCGACCGCCACAAATACGAGAACGAACTCGTCCAGGAGCGCAAGAACGCCGAGGCCGCCCTGGCCGCTCAACACGAGGCGCAAAAGGCCTTGCAGGAAACCGCCGATGTGTTGGGCCTGGCCATGCGGGGTGGCCAGATGGGCGCTTGGTCACGCAACCTGAGCACCAACCAGGTCTGGTGGAGCAGCCAGCTCGAAACCGTCATGGGCCTGCCCGTCGGCGGCTTCGCCGGCACCGAAGCCGACTTCTTCGACTTCGTCCACGATGACGATCAGTTGAAGGTTCGCCAAGTGGTGGAGCAGGCCATCAGGCTGGGGACGGACTACAGCGTCGAGTTTCGCTTTCGCCATGGCGGCGGGCAATGGCGCTGGATGGAAGGCCGGGGCCGCGCGGTCTACAACGCGCAAGGCGCGGCGACCACGCTGTATGGCCTGGGCATCGACATCACCGAGCGCAAGCATTCGGAAGACCAGTGGCAAGAGATCAGCGAGCGGCTGGCCCAAGCCGACCGCCGCAAGGACGAGTTCCTGGCCACCTTGGCCCATGAGTTGCGCAACCCCCTGGCGCCCATGCGCAATGTGGTCGAACTGCTCAAATTGCAGACGCTGGACGCAAGCCAGTTGCGTTGGACGCGCGAAGTGCTGGAGCGCCAGCTGCAACACCTGACCCACCTGGTGGATGACTTGCTTGAAATATCGCGCATCACCCAGGGCAAGCTGGAACTGCGCCGTCAACGTGTGACGCTGGCCCAAGCGGTGAACGGCGCACTTGAAGCCGCCGCGCCCCTGGTGCAGGCCGCGGCCCACGAGTTGACGGTGGACGTGCCCGAGCAACCGATCCTGCTGGACGCCGACCCCACGCGGCTCACACAGATCATCCTGAACCTGCTCAACAACGCGACCAAGTACACGCCGCCCGGTGGCCGGATCTGGCTGAGCATTCAACAGACGGGCCAACACGCGACCGTGTCCGTGCGCGATTCGGGATTGGGCATTCCCCGCGAGCACCTGGGCACCATCTTCGAGATGTTCTCGCAACTGACGCCGGCCCTGGAACGCTCGCAAGGGGGCTTGGGCATTGGCCTGGCCCTGGTGCGAGGCCTGGTTGAACTGCACGGCGGCACCGTGTCGGCACACAGCGGTGGGCCCGGCCTGGGCAGCGAGTTTGTGGTGACCTTGCCGCTGGCCCAAGGCCAGGGCGCCGCGCCGATGAAAACCGATAAGCTGGACGACGATGCCAGCCGTGCCAAGCGCATCCTGGTGGTGGATGACAACGAAGATGCCGCTGAAAGCCTGGAGATGCTTCTGGGTCTGCAAGGGCACGAGGTGCGCAGCGCGGGTGATGGCATGGCGGCCTTGCGCCTGGCCGGCGAGTTCCTGCCCGAGTTGACGTTGCTGGACATCGGCCTGCCCAAGCTCAACGGCTACGAGGTGGCCAAACTGATCCGGCAACAACCTTGGGGCGCGAACATGCTGCTCGTGGCCGTGACCGGCTGGGGCCAGGCCCAGGACAAACAAGCCGCCGACGCGGCTGGCTTTGACCGGCACCTGACCAAGCCCGTGAACCCCGAGGATCTGATGTCCATCTTGAGCGGCATGGCATGAGCGCACGGCTCTCGGCCTGGTTCATCACCGGCGCGCTGGCAGGCGGCCTGAACCTGGCGCACGCTCAGACTGCACCGCCCTGCGAGGTGGCCAAACCGGTGGTGTTCGCGGGCTTGGATTGGGCGTCGAACGCCTTCCACACCGCAGTGGCCCAACGCATCATCCGCGATGGCTATGGCTGCCAGGTCGACACCGTGCCCGGCAGCACCGTGGCCTTGATCAATGGCGTGGCCCGGGGTGAGTTGCACGTGGTGATGGAAGTCTGGAAGGCCAACACCCCGCCCAGCTGGACCACCGCGCTGGCCTCGGGCAAGGTGCTGGAAGCCGGGGTGAACTTCGCCGATGCCACGCAGGGCTGGTACGTGCCGAGCTACCTGGTCGAAGGCCCGGCGGCCCTCGCGCCCGGCCTCAAATCGGTGACCGACCTGCCCCGCTTCAAGGCCTTGTTCAAAGACCCGGAAGACCCGGGCAAAGGCCGCTTCTACAACTGCCCTGCCGGCTGGCAGTGCGAGCTGTTCAACACCAAGAAGCTGGCAGCCTATGGGCTGGATGCCAGCTACAGCAACTTCCGGCCGGGCACCGGGGCCGCGCTGGACGCGGCCATCACCGCCAGCCTCAAGCGCAAACGCCCCATCCTGTTTTATTACTGGGGCCCCTCGTGGCTCCTGGGCCAGTGGGGCAAGGAGCTGGTGATGCTGCGCGAGCCCACCTTTGACGCGGCCACCTGGCAAGCCCTTGAACAGGCTGCCGATCCCCGCGCGGTCAAGTCGGCCTCGGCTTACCCGGCGGTGCAGGTGGTGGTCGGTGTCAGCAAAGCCTTCGCTGACCGGGCGCCCAATCTGTACGCGTTTTTAAAGCGGTATCACACGTCTGCCCCGCTGGTCTCGCAAGCCCTGGCGGGTATGCAGTCCAGCCAAGGCACGGCCGACGACGCGGCCCGGCAATTTTTGCGCTCCCATGAAGATGTCTGGGGCGCCTGGGTCACGCCAGCGGTGGCGGCCCGCGTCAAGGCCCGCTTGTGAGCCAGGCTTTCGCCCTTCCCGCCTTCCCGGATTGGGGCACGCCTTTGCGCGACGGCGCGAACGCCTTCATTGACCAGTTGGTGACCCGGCATGGCGAGCAGTTCGAGGCTGTTTCGCAAGCCTTGCTGAACGTGCTGGTGCCTTTGGAGCAAGCGCTGCGCGGCGCCCCCGCCTGGTCCGTGATGCTGACCCTGGCCGCGCTGGCCTGGTGGTTGAGCCGACGCTGGGCCTTCGCCTTGGCCGTGGGCGCGGGTTTGTGGTTCATCGGCGCGCTGGGCCAGTGGGACCAGGCCATGCAATCGATCGCCTTGGTCTTGGTCGCGGTGCTGCTGGCCCTGGTGCTGGGCCTGCCCCTGGGCGTGCTGTGCGCCAGGTCGCGGTGGCTGCGCAGGCTCATCACGCCATTGCTGGACCTGATGCAGACCATCCCCAGCTTCGTCTACCTGATCCCGGCCGCGATGCTGTTCGGCCTGGGCAAGGTGCCCGCCCTCTTGGCCACGGTGGTCTATGCCGCGCCGCCCCTGGTGCGACTGACCGACCTGGGCCTGCGCCAGGTGCCGGTTGATGCGGTGGAGGCCGGCCGCGTGCTGGGCGCCACGCGCTGGCAGATCTTGCGGCGCATCCAGTTGCCCATGGCCTGGCCGTCCATCCTGCAAGGCCTCAACCAAACCGCGATGATGTCGCTGGCCATGGTGGTCGTGGCCTCGATGATTGGCGCGCGGGGCGTGGGCGAGACGGTGCTGATCGGCCTGCAGCGCAACGACCCCGGCACCGGCTTGGTCGGTGGCCTGGTCATCGTGGTGCTGGCCATCATCCTGGACCGGTGCCTGCAGGCCGGGGGTCAGCGCCGCCAGCCTGGGGCTTGAAGCCCAGCGCCTTCATGGCCGCGCTCAGCGTTTGCTTGTGCGTCCAGTAGTCGGCCCACGGGTCGTCCTTCTGGAAAGACAGGCGATCGCGCGCGGTGGCGACCGTCCAGTGGGCGCCGCTTTTCAGCGTGGGCAACTCGTCCCAGGCCACCGGCATCGAGACGCCCAAACCGGACCGGGCCCGGGCTGAAAAGGCCGCTGCCGTCGTCGCGCCATGGCCATTGCGCAGGTAATCAACGAACAGCTTGCCCACCCGGTTGGCCGGCCCGCTCTTGGCCACGAAACGCGATGGGATGGTGGTGGCCAGGTGTTGCACGATCACCTTGGAAAAGGCCTTCACCGTGTCGGACGCGAAGCGGGGCGTCAAGGGCACCACCACGTGCAGGCCCTTGCCCCCACTCGTCTTGAGCCACGAGGCCAGGCCCAACTCGTTGAGGAAAGAGTGCACCAGCGTGGCCGCTTCCTGCACATGCGCCCAGGGTGTGCCCTCGCCAGGGTCCAGGTCGAACACCATGCGGTCGGGCTTGTCGATGTTGCGGCTGCGCGAGTTCCAGGTGTGGAACTCGATCACGTTCATCTGCGCGGCGCTCAGCAAGGCGGGCACGCTGGCCACCTCCATCAAGGCCTCGTGGCCCGGCCACAGCGCGGGGTCGAGTTCGCGCACGCCCGCGATGCCAATGGTGCCGCCATGCTTCTGAAAGAAAAGCTGGCCGCCCACGCCCTCGGGCCCCCGCACCAGCGAGCAAGGCCGCCCCTTGAGGTGCGGCAGGATCCACTCGGCCACTGATTCGTAATAGCGCACCAGCTCCAGCTTGGTGGTGCCCGAGGCTGGGTCGATGACGCGCTCACCGTGGGTGATCTTGAGCTTGCCCAATGAGGTAGGGGCAGCGGTTGAAGAAGAAGGCATGGCGACTGAATCCTCCACAGTTTTGGGCACCTCCCGCACGATGGCCTTGGCGGGTTTGTCGCTGCGCAAGGCCACGTACGAGGCGTGCCTGATCTGGCCATCGGGGGTCCACTCGGCGAACTCCACCTCGGCCACCAAGGTGGGCTTGACCCACCGCTCACTGCCCAGCACCCGCCGCGACCAGCGGCCCGGTTTGTTCACGCCCGCCTTGAATGGCGGCTGAGGGCTGTGCAGCTTGGCCAGCGCCGTCTTCAACGCCTGCGCCTCCGGCGTGCTCCAGCCGGTGCCCACGCTGCCCACCGACACCAACTCGCCCTGGTCATCGTGCACGCCCAGCAGCAGGCTGCCGATCTGCGCGCGGCCATCGCTGCGGTCGGTGTAGCCACACACCACGAACTCCTGGCGTCGCTTGCATTTGAGCTTGAGCCAGGTCTCGGACCGCGCAGAGGTGTAAGGCGCGTCCGCCCGTTTGGCGATCACGCCCTCCATCTTCAAGCGGCAGGCCGATTGCAGGATCGAGGCTGGGTCTGCTTCGAAATCGGCGCTGAACCGGATCGGCTCCTGGCCGTGGCTGTCGAGAAGCGCCTTGAGCTGCCGCCGCCGTTCTGACAGGGGCAAGGGTCGCAGGTCCTGGCCATTCAAGAAGGGCACATCGAACAAGAAGTAGATGATCTTGTCGGCGTGCGTGTGGTGGGTGAAAGCGCTTTGCAAGGCATTGAAATTGGGCGCGCCGTCTTCGCCCAGCACCACGATCTCGCCATCAAGCCAACCCGATTTGACGCCCAGGCGCTCAATGCCTTTGACCAGGTGCGGCATCTTGTCGGACCAGTCATGCCCGCCCCGGGTGATGAGGTGGGCCTTGCCGCGCTCAATGCGCGTGAGCAAGCGGTAGCCATCGAACTTGAGCTCGAACAACCACTGGCCCGTGGCCGGCACGCCCGTGGCCAAGGTGGCCAGCTGCGGGGCCAGCGTCGCCGGCAACTCGGCCTTGCGCGCTTTGGGGCCGGCCAATGGCGCGGCGCGTGACGGCGCGGCCTTTGATGACGGCCGGGCAGCGGCCTTCAAAGCGGGGGCCGCCACGATGGGCTTGGCGATCACACTGTCGGGCAGCGCGGTCACCACGTCGTACTCGGCCCGCGGCCTGGCGAACTCGTCGCGCTTCTTGAAGAGCAGCCAGGCTTCCTGCCGCTCACCCGGTTTGGCAATTTTCACCAGCTCCCACAACCCCGCCAGCTTCTGCCCATGCAAGGCGAACACCAGCTTGCCTTGGGCCAAGCCCTTGTGCGGATCACCCACCGGCTCCCACTGACCCCTGTCCCACACGATCACGGTGCCCGCCCCATATTGCTTGGGCGGGATGGTCCCTTCGAAATCACCATACGACAGCGGGTGGTCTTCCACGTGGATGGCCATGCGCTTGTCGCTCGGGTCAAAACTGGGGCCCTTGGGCACGGCCCAGGACACCAGCACGCCGTCCAGCTCCAGCCGGAAGTCGTAGTGCAGGCGCGATGCCGCGTGCTTTTGAATGACGAAGGACCAGCCCTGCTGCACCTTGGCTGCGCGCCGCCCACGGGGCTCGGCGGTGATGCCGAAATCCCGCTTCTCCCAATAGCGTGCGAGCGGCTCGGTCCTCATCGCCTTGGATCCCACACGGGATAGAACACCAGCGATGGCCGTGGCATGGCACCCGCGCCCTGGTGCCGGCCCACAACCACATAGACCCGGCCGCCGAAGGCGAACTGCACCCTGGCCGCATCGACACTGGCCGGGTCCACCGCCGCGTCAAAGTACTGCGCGTCCACACCATGCATGGTCTGCAACTGGCGCCAAAGCTGGTGCTCGAAGAGAAGCTCGCTGCCAATGGGGTGACCCTTGAACAAGGCGGCAAAGCAGGCGCCCTGCTCGTCGTCTGACTGCTGCAGCTCGTGGGCAAACTCGTACAGGTCGTGGCACACCGCCAAGGCCGATTCCGGCGCGCCCAGCTCGGGGTACAGGCCCATGCGCACCAGTGAACGCCCCGCGACCCGCCGCAGCGGCAACTCGCTGCTCAGGCGCGCAGCCTGGGGATGCAGGTGCAGCGGATTCCAGGGCCGTTGCGCCGAGCGGCCCGGCGCGTGTCCCAGCGCTTGCTGGCGGCCCACCCGCGCATGCCGGTCGAAGTCCTGGACCGCGGCCAGGAAGTCTTGGGTGGGCAGGGCATGGATCATGGTCGGTCCTGGCGCGGGTCAGGCGTGCTTGCGGGCAGGCGCACGCGCCGTGGTCTTCTTGGCCGCAGTTTTCTTGGGCGCGGCTTTCTTGGCGGCCCCCCCACCCTTGTTCAGGCTGCGTTTGAGCAACTCCGTCAGGTCGATCACATTGCTGCTGGTGCCGGTGTCCGCCGATTCCAGCGACTTGACCTCACTGAGCTGCCCGGCCTGCGCCTTGGTTTCGATCAGGGCCATCACGGCATCGCGGAACTTGTCGCTGTAAAGCTTCGGGTCAAAGTCGGCGGACATGTCATCCACCAACTGCGAGGCCATGCTCAACTCGCGGTCACTCAGCCCCGCCGCCTTGGCGCCTTCGGCTGGCAGGTTGAGCTCATCCCACGGGCGGATCTCGGAGGGCCAGCGCAAGGTGTTCAGCATCAGCGCCGGCCCCACCGGGATCAAAGCCGCCAGGTGTTCCTTGGTCTGGATGACCACGCGGGCAATGCCGATGCGCTTGGAGGCCAGCAGCGTTTCGCGCAGCAGGGCGTACACCTTCTCACCCTTGGCGATGGGGGCCAGGTAGTAGGGGCGCTCCAGGTGCACAAAAGGGATGTCCTGGGCCCGGACAAACGCCTCGATCTCGATGGTCTGCGTCGTCTTGGGGTAGGCGCGTTTGATCTCGTCATCGCTGAGCACCACGTAGCGGTCATCCTCGTATTTCACGCCCTTGACGATGTTTTCCTTGGTGATCTCCTTGCCCGTGCGCTTGTTGATGCGCTTGTAGCCCACCGGGTCCATGGAGCGGCTGTCCAGCCAGTCAAAATCGATGGCGTCCTCGCGCGAGGCAGGGTACAGCGCGACCGGGATGTGGACCAGCCCGAATGAAATGGCGCCTTTCCAGAGACTGTGCGGCATGGCGGGCAAGGCGAGGCCTTGGCGGAAGTGGTGGTTCCTGCTGTCAGCAGTTGGCGTGCCTGTCGGTGCCTGGATAATGGGGCCTCACCCTATTCCAGTGCCACCCCATGCTTCACAACCTGACGCCGTTCCTGATCCACTGGGGCATCACCGCCCTGTCGCTGTGGGCGGCCAGCCACCTCTTCAAGGGCCTGCGCTTCGAGAACACCTCGTCGCTGCTCATCTCGGCGCTGTTGCTGGGCTTCGCGAATGCGATCGTCAAGCCGCTGCTCATCCTGCTCACCCTGCCCCTGACCTTGGTCACCTTCGGCCTGTTCCTGCTGGTGATCAATGCCTTGATGATCATGCTGGTGGCCTCGCTGGTCAAAGGCTTCAAGGTCTCCAGCTTCTGGACGGCGTTTTTTGCCAGCATCTTCATTGCCCTGCTGAGCATCTTCATCGGCTCGTTCATCACCGACGGCAGCCCGGACAACGCCATCCAGATGCCCCAAGGCACCGGCACCTGGCTTTGACGACGGCAAAGGCCTGAACGCGGCCTAGAGGCGGCCGAGGAGCTCCGACTTCTTGGCCGCGAATTCTTCGGCGCTGATGAAGCCCTTGGCCTGCAGGGCTGCGAGCTTTTCGATCGTGCCGAAAATATCGGATTGATCGGCAAGGTTGGGCGTGGAGGGGGCCTCAAAGCGCTGCGGGGCAGGCCGTGACCCGCCGTCACCTGACACCACGGGCAAGGAGGCCACGTCGATCAGCCCGTATTGGCTGGTGAAGCTGATCGAGCCACTGCCCGATTGCTGCTGAGAGAAACCCCCGATCTGGTGGTCCAGCGTGTCGTAGACCGTGACGCGCCCGCCCACATCGATCGCCAGGCGCCGGGCCTGCGCAAAGTAGGCGTAGCGCACGCCGTTCTGGGCGCCGGTGCTGTTGGGCCAGCGCAGATCGGACGGCCACCAATCGTTGGAGGTGCCGGGCACAAACAGGCTGGCCGACTCCTGGTAGGCCCCACCGCCTTGCGACTGCATGCTGCCCTGCTGGTGGTGTTGCTGCTGGCCGTGCGTGCCTTGCCCACCCTGGCTTTGCGACTGAAAGCTGCCAGTGCGGATCAGATCAGGTTGGCTGGCGATCAGGTTGGACAGCTCGAAACACAGGCCGTCAACCCGGCCTTTGAGCTGGTTGTTGAACATGTCGGACACCATGGTCATGCCGCCGCGCATCCACTGGCCGTAGCCACCAAACTCAGGGTGGTTGAACTGGGCCATGCCGCCGTTGCCATTGATGACCGAGTCGAGCATGCTCAACACCGCGTCGGGGCTGAAGCCGGTGCGGTAAGCGATGTCGTTGATGGCCTGCTGGCCGCTGTGGGAGAGTTCGCGCATGGAGACCACCTGCTTGCATTGATCGGAAAAGATCAGCAATTCGCATGCCGATCAGCGCAGGTTACCCCAGCGGGGCCCAACCCACGGGCGGCCGGTCAAAGGCCCTCAAGACCAAAGTGAGCACGATGGCGGCCACCGGCATGGCGATTGGGTTGACCAAGCCCGCCACAATGGGCGCCAAGAACAGAAACAGGCGCAGGCCCCAGCTGTACAGCACGCCCGCGCGGCGCACGTAGTCCACGGCCATGGGGGTGCGGCGCAGGCGCTCATCCGAGCCCACCGGCAGCGACATGATGAAACTGCCATGGCTGAAATAGCGCATGGCGGTGGCCGAGCACACATATGAGGCGAACAAGGCGGCCAACAGCAGCAACTCCAGCGCCAGGCGGGTCGACAGTTGCCGCATGCCAAACAAGGCCATGTCCTGCACCACGGTGGTGGAGGTCACGGTCAGGGTGCCCATCAAGGCCAGGGCCGCCGTCGAGGCCGTGATGGTGGCCGACATCAGCGAGTTGCGGAGCGCCTGCACGGCGACGATTTCAGAGCCTGCCTGACGGGACAGGGCCTCCACCCACTCTGCACGGAGCAGGGCGTGGGCCGAGCGGGCCGTGGCCAGGGGCTGGCGGCGCGAGAGGCGCCACAGGTGCACCTCGTAGGCCCCCAATATGGCCAAAGACAGGAGCAGGGCAAGCCAGGACACAGTGCTGTTCATGCCCCATGTTAACCACACCGGGCAAGGCCCAGCGGGCTGGTGGATCAGCTGGCCGCCGAAGAACCCATCAGGCGGCGGGCTTCCATCTCAGCGCGCTTCTTGCGCTCTTGCTCGTTGCTCACGGCATCTTTCAACAAGGAGGCCTGCAGCTTTTGCGCTTCGGGCTTGTCCAGGTCGGCATTGGCCACGCGTTGGGGCAGGTCGTCCAGCAACTGCTCGGCCAACACCCGGCGCTTGGCCAGGTCATTGGAATGCTCCATCGACTGCCACAGCTCCAGCTGTTTCATGAAGCGCAGCTTGTTGACCAGACGTGTGAGCTCCACGTCTGGCGTGGGGTTTTGCTGCGCCACACCTTTCAGCATCGACCATTCCATCTCGGACACGAACTCGGGGCGCTCAGTAACAGGCCCCGTGATCGGCTTCATGGCCGGTGTGCGTGCCACCACCTCGGCTGCTGCCGCTTGCTGGGCCGCCAGGCCGGCATCGGTGGTGGGCATGACCGCCGTTTGCGGTGCCGCAGCACCCGTTTTGATCAGGGCCACGGCCTGGGTCTCGGGGGCGGGCTCGGTGGCCGCCACCGTTTCGCCCATGGCGGCGTCGTCACGGTGAGACCACCACCACAGCACGGCCGCCATCGCCACGCCAATCAGGGCCAGCAAGGCGAACCATTGTTTGCCCGCGCTGCGCGCCACTTGAACTTGTGCCATTTTTCGAATCCTTAGCTTGTTGCGCCAAATCGTTGGCGCAGAACAGTGTGCACACGCTCAGCCCAATGCACAGTCCGATGAAACCCGAACGAGAAAAAACCCGCGCAAGGCAAGAGGCCGGCCGCCTGTCTTGCAGGGGGCCGGCCTCGATTTCAGTTCACACCCCGAAGATCAATACTTCTTGGGAGCGGGCGGTGCCACGGTGAACGAGTAGGTCTGGCCAGGGCCGGACATCACAGCCGACAGGATCGCCGACACGCCGCAGCCCTTCAGCTGTGGGAAGGTCGTCGTGCCCGTGAAGGTCAGGTTGCCATTGCCCAGCGACGACACGGGGCCGTCGAAGTTGATGGGGAACTCGACCGGCGTCACCGTCTTGCACTCACCAATCGGCAGGCCGGACAGCGAAGTGACCGAGATGTTGGCCTTGGCCACGCCATGCACATGCAACTGACCGGCGTTGTCCAGCGTGACCGTGCCCGTGGCGTCGCCCACCGGCGTGATCTTCAGGCCGACCTGCGAGCCAATGCCCAGGATCTTGATCGACTGGCTGAAGTTAGGCACCGACAGGTTGCCCGTCAGGCGTTGGGCGGTGATGTCGGTCTCGGCCGAGAAGGTCGAGGTGGTCGGCAGGTAGACGGTCTGGCCCAGCGTCTTCAGGCCCACGGTGGCCTTCAAAGGCCAGCTCTTGAGCGAGACGACGAAGTTGCCCTTGTTCGGGTTGGCCGTCGACTTGGGTTCGGCGTTGAACGTCAGGCAGGTGCCCAGCGTGGACTTGCCGGCGAAGCGGTCACCCAACCAGGTCAGCACGGTCGGTGCAGCCTGGAACTGGGTCACGATGTGCTCGCTGGGGTACACGTCGAAAGTCACGTTGCTGAACTTGGCGCAGTACTGCTTCTTCAGGGCCACATGCTGTTCGATGGGGATGAACTCGTCGGCCTGACCGTGGTACTGGTACAGCGGCACCGGCACCTTGGTGGAACCCAGGTTCTGCGCCTTCAGCGTGGCGTTGATCGCAGGCACGGTCAACAACTGGTCCAGCGACTGGTTGCCCACCGTGTACTCGGACAGGCTGTCGTTCATCAGGTCGAACAGCGACTCGAACACGCACTGCGATTTGCCACGGGCGATGGCGGCCTGGCCATTGGCGTTGGCCAGGGTGTTCAATGGGATCTGCTCGGGGTATTGCTCGCCCAGGCCAATCACGCCGCCGAACAGGAAGGAGGCGCCGTTGGAGCCGTCCAGGTACTTGGCGGTGGTGATGAAGTCAGCGGGCGTTCCGCCAGCGGCCACGGCCACCAGGTTCAGGCTCGGCGCGTAAGTGGCCTTGCGTTCAGCGGCCCACGAGGCGCTTTGTCCGCCCTGCGAGTAACCCCAGATGGCGGTCTTGGCGGTGGGGCTCAGGCCCACCGAAGGCACTTGGCTGGCAGCGCGGACGATGTCCAGCACGGCATTGCCTTGCGAGGCGCCGGCCAGGTAAGTGGGCGTGCTGCCCGTGGTGTAACCAGCGTAGTCGGTGACCAGCACGGCATAACCGGCCTTCAGGGCAGCGGCGATGTTGGCGGCTTCATAGTCGGTGCCACCGGCCAGCTGCAACGAAGGCGCGCAAGGCTGGGCCAGGCCATGGGTGCCCACGGCGTAAGCAATGATCGGACGCTCGCCCGTGCCGGCCCATGCCGTCGTGGGGACGATCACGGTGCCGGTGACCACATTGGCCGCGCCCACCGAATCGGTCGATTGGTACATCACGTTCCAGGCTTTGGTGGCCGGGGCATTGGCACCCAGGTTGACCGTGGCCGTGCGGTAGGAAATCAGGTCGCCATGCACGCCGGTGAGGCTGGCAGGCGCCGTGTAGAAGGCGATGCCCGAAGGGCCGACAACGGGGGCTGCGCAGGCGGAAGTCACTGCGAACGCCAGGGCGGCCAAGGGCAAGGCCAGGGCGGGCTTGCGCAAGAATTTTTGGGTCATGGCTCTCTCTCCAATTTGAATTTGCCGAGCCAACCATCGAACGGTTGACGGCGATCGGTAATCGCGTGAGCCGAGTCTGACAAATTGATCACGCAGTTTTGCAGAGGGTTTTCCTGCGGGTGACGGAGCGTCCCCCATGACTGCGGGACCCGGGGCGGCCATGGGGTTTTGGACGACAAAACGCCCCAAGATGGGCCTGTCATCGTCGTGTAAGCTTGGTGAACAACACTCTTGGCCCACCGCGATGTCTTTGCCGCCCTCATCGCCAGACTTGCTGAAATCGCGCATGTACTCGGGCGTGCCCCAGGAAGAGCGTGCCAGGCTGCGCCGTGAGCGGCTGATCGAGGCAGGGATCGATGTGTTCGGGCGGCTGGGTTTCGCACAAGCCACCATGCGCGACCTGTGCGCCCAGGCACGCTTGAGCGAGCGCTACTTCTACGAATCGTTCCGCAACACCCAAGATGTGTTCGACACGGTGTGCAAGCAGCTCATCCAGGGCCTGATGGACACCATCCGCAATGCCATCACCCAGGCGCCGTTGAACGAGCGCGCCATGCTGGAAGCAGGGCTGCGCGCTTTTCTGCAGTTCATGAAAGACGACCCGCGCCGGGTTCAGATCGTGCTCATCGACTGCGTGTGGATGGAAAACCTGAAGATGCGCGACGGCCGCTCGGAGCTGCTGACCTACCAGCACGTGATCCAGACCCTGACGCAGGGCTTCTACCCCCAGTTGAGCTCTGACATCGACGTGAAGCTGGCGGCCAGCGGGCTGGTGGGCACCGCCATCCACACGGCCATCGCCTGGTCACATGAGGGCTTCAAGGCCGACCTGGAATCGGTGCTCAAGCACAACCTCTCGGCCTGGGCTGGTCTGCGCCAATGGATGAAGTTGTCCACCACGGGCAAGAGTGCCACGCCCGATCAGGCTGAACTGGTGGCCCACGTTCGCAACGTGTTCAAGACGGACTGATCAACGGCGGTTCACCGCACCAGCAGCACGGGCACCTTGCTGCGCGCCAGCACGCCAGTGGTCACCGACCCCAGCACCACGTTGCCAAAGGCTGAACGCCCATGGGTGCCCATCACAATCAGGTCCATGGGGTTCTCTTCGGCGAACTGCGCGACCACGTCGGCGGCATGGCCCCGGCGGCTGACCAGCTGCACGTTCCAGCCCTTCTGGTCGGTGAAGGCCTTGATGGGGCGCAGCACTTCCTGGGCGCAATCGTCGTAATAGGTGTCGGCCATGGCCCGGTCCAGGAAGCTGGTCACGCCAGCGGGCAGCTGGGGCACCACCGTGAGCACGGTGAACTCGTGCTGGGAGCCCAGCAACTCATCATGCGCGGCGATGTAGCCCAGCATGCGCTTGGTGTAGTCGCTTCCATCGACAGGCATCAGGATCTTCATGCAGTGCTCCAAGGCGTTGAGGATGGGTGATGTTAAGGCCCCGCAGGGCGTGCCGTTTGACCTGAATCAAACGCCCTGACCGCCATCAGCGCCGGCCACAACAGGGCCCCCACCAAAGCACAGGCCAACGCGGCCTGCCCGCCAGGCCACGCCAAACCGAACAGGCCGCGCAGCAAAGGCCAGGACAGGATCAGAGCCAGCACCAGGCCGGTGCCGCCGACCACGGCCCACATTGCGCGGTTGGCCTGCCCACCGGCGCGCCGGCTCAGGATCAGCGCCATGTTGCCCAGCACCAGTGTGGCAAAGCTCAGGGCGCGGACTTGCGCCACGTCATCGGTGTGGTGGCGGGCCCATTCATGGACCAACAGCACCGCCGACAACAAGAGCACGCCTTGGAACACCCAAGGCCAGATGCCCGAGGCGCCAAACAAGGACGTGGGGCCACGCCGCGGCGGCTCGCGCATGGCGCGGGCCTCTTCGGGCTCGGCCTCGAAGGCGATCGAGCAGGCCGGATCAATCATCAACTCTAGGAAGGCCACATGGATGGGCAGCAGCATCAGCGGCCCGCCCATCAGCACCGGGAACAGGGCCAGGCCCGCGATGGGGATGTGAACGGCCACGATGTAGCCGCTGGCCTTGGTCAGGTTGGCGTAGATGCGGCGGCCCAAGCGGATGGCCTCGACGATGGACGAAAAGCGGTCGTCGGTCAGGATGAGGTCGGACGCCTCCCGGGCCACGTCGGTGCCCCGGCCGCCCATGGCGATGCCGATGTCCGCCGCGCGCAAAGCCGGCGCGTCGTTGACGCCATCGCCGGTCATGGCGACCACCTCGCCACGGGCCTGCAGAGCCCGGACGATGCGCAGCTTGAGCTGCGGCGTGGCCCGCGCGATGACGTGCGTGAACTGCATCGCCTCGCGCAGTTGAGCATCGTCCATCTGGGCCACCTCGGCCCCCGTCAAGCAACCCAGCGTGCCATCGGCCCCGCCAATGCCGGCCTGGCGGGCGATGCTGCTGGCCGTGGCCGGGTAGTCGCCGGTGATCATGATGATGCGGATGCCGGCTTGGCGGCATTGCGCCATGGCCTGGGGCACCTCGGCCCTCACCGGGTCGGCCAGCGCGATCAGGCCCACGAACTCGAAATCAAAGTCGCGTACGGACGCGGCCAATGGGCCCAAGGGCGTGCGGGCCCGCGCCACGCCCAGCACGCGCAGGCCTTGCCCCGCCATGCGCTGCACCTGGGCCAGCAGCGCCTGCACCAGTTCGGGCGGCAGGTGGCACAGGCTGGCAATCGCCTCGGGGGCGCCCTTGGTGGCGATCAGTTGGTGATCGGTGCCCGGGGCTTGCCAAACCCGCGATACAGCCAGCAGCTCCGGCGCCAAGGGGTACTCCCGTGCCAGCATCCAATCGTCGTGCAGCGATCCTGCCGGCTTGATCGCGTGGATCGCCACCTCCATGGGATCGAAAGGCTCGCGGCGGCTGGACAGCACGGCCAGGTCCACCAGTTCGGCAAACCGAGGCGGCCATTGGGCAGCGTCGTCCAGCGCCCATGCCTGCTCCAGCGCGCCGGCCAAGGCCAGCCGGACCACGCGCATGCGGTTTTCGGTGAGGGTGCCGGTCTTGTCCACGCACAACACGGTGGCGGCCCCCAAAGTTTCCAGGGCCGGCATGCGGCGTGTGAGGACATGGTGGCGCGACATGCGCCAGGCGCCCAGGGCCAGGAAGATGGTCAGCACCACGGGGAACTCTTCCGGCAGCAAGGCCATGGACCAGGCGATGGCGGCCAACGCGGCCTGCACCCAGTCACCGCGGGTCAGGCCCATGACCAGCAGGACCGCCACGCCCAGCACCAGCACGCCTGCCGCCACGCCGCGAACCATGTGGCGGGTGGCTTCCTGCAAAGGCGTGCGCCCGGTCTCGATCAGGCTCAGCGCGCCACCGATCCGGCCGATCTCGCTGTGGGCGCCGGTTGCCAGCACCTGCGCAAAGCCCTGGCCTTGCACCACCAGGGCGCCCGAGTACACAAACGAGGCACTGCCATCACCTGGAGGCGCCATGGACCAGGGCCCTGGCAGGGTGGTAGCCTGTTTGTCCACCGGCACCGATTCGCCGGTGAGCAGCGACTCGTCGGTCTGCAGGTTGTTGGCCTGGACCAGCACGCCATCGGCGGGCACGCGGTCACCTTCGAGCAGCACCATGAGGTCGCCCGGCACCAGCGCCTGGGCATCGATGCGCTGCCGCTGGCCATCGCGGATGACCAGGGCCCGGGGGCTGGCCAGGTCCTTGAGGGCATCGAGGGCCCGCTCGGTGCGCCGCTCCTGCACCAGGGTGATGCCCATCACGGCCACCACCGACACCATCAGGGCCAGGCCCTCCTGCCAATCGCCGATCAGGAAGTACAGCACCAGGCAGGCCATGAGCAACAGGAACATGGGCTCGCGCGCCACCTCCAGCGCCGAACGCCACAGCGGCCGCGTCTGCTGGATGGCCAGCGCGTTGGGGCCGTGCGTCTGGCGCAGGGCCAGGGCTTGCTGGGTGCTCAGGCCCTCCATGGCTAGCGCGCCAGCACGTATTGACCTGGGGCATCGCCCAGAGGGGGCAGCCCCTTGGCGGCATGGCCCATTGCAGGCGGCTTGCCCAGCTTGCCGGAATGCGCCGCCAACCAGGCCTGCCAGGCCGACCACCACGATCCTTCATGGTGCTCGGCGGTGTTCAGCCAGGTGTCGGGGTCGATGTATTTGCCGCCTTCGGGGCGGGTGTGCAGCTGGTAGCTGCGGCCCGCGTGGCCCGGCTCGCTGACGATGCCGGCGTTGTGGCCCCCACTGACCAAAGCGAAGGTCAAGGGCGTGCCGGTGAGCAGGTGCAGCTTGTAGACCGAGCGCCAGGGCGAGATGTGGTCCTTCACGGTGCCCACCGAGAAGATGGGCACGCGGATGTCGGACAAGGCCACCGGCCGGTCTCCCACTTCATAACTGCCATGGGCCAGGTCGTTGTGCAGGTACAAGCTTCGCAGGTATTCCGAGTGCATGCGGTGCGGCATGCGGGTGACGTCCTGGTTCCACGCCATCAGGTCATTGAGCGGCTGGCGGGTGCCCAGCAGGTAGTCCCGCACCAGGCGCGACCACAACAAATCACGCGTGTTCAGGTAGGTGAAGCTGCCGCCCATTTGCGGGCCTTCCAGCACGCCTTGCTCCCACATCAGGTCGTCCAGGTAGGTGAGCTGGCTGTCGTCGATGAACAGGGACAACTCGCCCGGTTCTTCAAAGTCGGTCTGCGTGGCCAGCAGGCTCAAGGTGGCCAGGCCCTCTTGCCCATCACGCGCCCAGGCCGCGGCCGCAATCGCCAGCAGGGTGCCACCCAGGCAATAGCCCACGCCATGCACGGGGCGGCCGGGCATGAGTTGCTGGACGGTTTTGAGCGCGGCCACCGGGCTCAGTTGCAGGTAGTCGTCCATGCCCAAGGCGCGGTCGGCGGCGGTGGGGTTGCGCCATGACAGGATGAACACGGTGTGCCCCTGCCCGACCAGGTAGCGCACCAGCGAGTTGTGCGGCGACAGGTCCAGGATGTAGTACTTCATGATCCACGAGGGCACGATCAGGATCGGCTCGGGGAGGACTTTGGCGGTGGTGGGCGCGTACTGGATCAGTTCGATGAGGTCGTTGCGGAACACCACCTGGCCCGGCGTGACGGCCACATGCCGGCCCACGACGAAATCGGCCGGCTCGCTGGTGCCGTGATCACGCTTGAGCGCCTTCGCCCAATCTTCAGCAGCGTTGAAAGCGCCGCGCCACAGGTTGAGGCCCTGCTCCTTGCACGTGGCATCCCAGGCCTCGGGGTTGCTGGCCAGGAAGTTGGACGGCGCCAGCATGTCCAGCGCTTGCCTGGCATTGAAGGTCACCACGTCCTGGTGGTGCGGGGTCACGCCGCGCACGTCCGTGGTGGCACCGTGCCACCACTGTTGTGTCAACAAGAAGCCTTGCGCCATCACGTTGAAAGGCCACTGATGCCAGGCCGGGTCGTCAAAGCGGTGGTCTTGGGGCAAGGGCTCGATGCAGGGCTTGACGGGGCCTGTGGATGGCATGGCCACCTCGGCCAGGCGCAGCCATTGCTGCACCGCCTTGCGGGCCAGCGCCTGCTGCTTGCCGGGCGCGATGGCCAGGTGCACGGCCCAATCCAGATAGGCCAACAAGAACGAGGCCGGTGACAGGCCCTGGGTGAGGCGGCCCAGGGCCGCGTGGGCCGCGCGGTCCAGGTCCAGCACCGGCGATGGGGTGTGAGGATCTTGCATGCTCATCAACAAGGGCTTTCCGTCAAGGCGTGATCGCCACCTTCAGCACGCCATCCCGCTGGTGGCCAAACAACTCGTAGGCCGCTTCGATGTCGTCCAGCTTGAAGCGGTGCGTGACCATGGCGCTCAAGTCGACCCGGCCCGTCTCGATCACCGACATCAAACGGCGCATGCGCTCGGAGCCGCCGGGGCACAGGGAGGTGATGATCTTGTGGTCGCCCAGGCCGGCCGCGAAGGCGCCCAGCGGGATCCTGAGGTCGGAGGAATAGACGCCCAGGCTGGACAAGGTGCCCCCGGGCCGCAGCACTTTCAGGCAAGCCTCGAAGGTGGCTTGCGTGCCCAACGCCTCGATGGCCACGTCCACGCCGCGCCCACCCGTCAGCCGCATGATCTCGTCCACCGGGTCCACGCGCGTGCTGTCGATCACGTGGTCGGCGCCCATGTGGTTGGACACCACCAACCTCTGGGCCAGGCGATCCACGCCAATGACCGTGGTGGCCCCGCTCAATTTGGCGCCCGCCGTGGCGCACAGGCCGATGGGGCCTTGCGCGAACACGGCCACGGTGTCGCCAATGCGGATGCCGGCGCGCTCGGCACCACTGAAACCGGTGGACATGATGTCCGGGCACATCAGCACCTGCTCGTCGCTCAGGCCATCGGGCACAGGGGCCAGGTTAGCCATGGCATCGGGCACCAGCACGTACTCGGCCTGACAGCCATCGATGGTGTTGCCAAACTTCCACCCGCCCATCAGCTTGAAGCCATGGCGGGTGCCCGCGCCGTCTTGCGAGCTCACGCCGCACTGGCAGGCGCTGCTCCAGCCACTGGGGGTGATGGCCCCCGCGATGACCCGTTGCCCTTCTTGAAAGCCGCTCACCGCCGAACCCAGCTTGTGGATAACGCCCACGGGCTCGTGGCCAATGGTCAGGCCGCGCGCCACGGGGTACTCGCCCTTGAGGATGTGCACGTCGGTGCCGCAGATGGTCGTGGTGGTGACCTTGATCAGCGCGTCCAGCGGGCCCACATCGGGCACGGGCTTGTCGTCCAGCACGATGCGGCCGGGCTCTACAAAGATCGCTGCTTTCATCATCATGGCCATGGTCTGCTCCTGCCCAGGTTCAAGGAAAAACCAGTCTAGGCAGGCCCAGCCAGATCGTCCAGGGCTAAGGCGCCCGGGCTTGACCAGCGTCAAGGCTGGCGTTCAAAAGCAGCGTCAAAGCCTCGCTGCAGTCGAGTTCCAGCTTGGCCGACAGGAAGGGGTCGGCCCGTGTCGCGCCCTGGTTGATCGCCACAACGGGCTTGCCCAGGCGGTGTGCCTGCTCGGCGAAGCGAAAGCCCGAATACACCGACAGCGAAGAGCCCACCACCAGCAGCGCAGAGGCGGCCTCAATGGCTTGGCTGGCCGCCGCCACGCGGTCGCGCGGCACGTTGTCGCCAAAGAAAACGACGTCGGGTTTGAGCACGCCCTGGCAGGCGGGGCAGGCCGGCACCTGGAAGGCGGCGTAGTGCTGGTCCTCCAGGTGGGCATCGCCATCGGGCGCGGCCTGGATGGCCGCCGGTGCCATCGGCTCGAACCCGGGGTTGTGGGCTTGCAGCAGCGCCTGCACCTGCGCCCGTGGATAACGCTGCTGGCACGACAGGCACCGCACGCGGCCAATGCTGCCGTGCAGCTCGATCACGGTCTGGCTGCCGGCCTGGTGGTGCAGGCCGTCCACGTTCTGCGTGATCACCGTTCTGATCAGGCCCCGCTGCTCCAGCTGGGCCATGGCCCGGTGGCCGGCATTGGGCTCGGCCCGTGACAGGGTCTGCCAACCCACGTAGCTGCGGGCCCAGTAACGGCGGCGCGTGGCCTCGGAGGCCAGGAATTCCTGGTGCTGGATGGGCTTGGTGTGCAACCATTGCCCGTGCCGATCACGGTAGGCCGGGATGCCGCTGCCGGTGCTGAGCCCCGCGCCCGTGAGCACCACCCACGGACCTGCGCCCAACAAGGCGAGCAAGGTCGCGGTGTCGGGCGCAGAAGCCGTCAAAGGGGCGGCGCTTGAAGCATTGGCGGGCATCCGCGCAGGATACCCGTCAGCCTGCTCAGGCGGGCAAGGCGGGGTAATCGGTGTAGCCGTGCGCGCCCACACCGCCATACAAAGGCGCGTCCTTGAACAACTCGTTCAGCGGCGCGTTTTCCTTGAAGCGGCGCGGCAGGTCGGGGTTGGTCAGCATCAGGCGGCCAAAGGACACCAGGTCTGCCTTGCCCGAGGCCACCACGTCCACGGCCATGGCCTTGTCGTAGCCGTTGTTCAGCATCCAGACGCCGTCGTACAGCTTGCGCAGCGCGTCGTAGTCGAACGGGGCAATGTCGCGCGGGCCGCCGGTGGCGCCTTCCACGATGTGCAGGTACACGGGCTTGAGCTTGTTCAGCTCGCGCACCACGTGTTCGAACAAAGGCTGCGGGTTGCTTTCGCTCGAATCATTGACGGGCGAAACGGGCGACAGGCGCACGCCCACCTTGTCGGCGCCGATCTCGTCGATCACCGCGGCCATCACCTCGACCAGGAAGCGAGCGCGGTTCTCGATCGAGCCGCCGTAGCGGTCGGTGCGCTTGTTCGAGCCATCACGCAAGAAAGCGTCGAGCAGGTAGCCGTGCGCACCGTGGATCTCGATGCCATCAAAGCCGGCTTCGATCGAGTGGCGGGCCGCCGTGCGGAAATCATTGACGATGCCGGCGATCTCTTCGGTCTCCAGCGCGCGGGGCACGGAGGTGTCGACATAGCCCGCGCCTGGGATGAAGGTCTTGGCCTTGGCGGCGATGGCCGAAGGGGCGACGGGCGCTTGCTCACCCGGCTGGAACGCCGTGTGCGACATGCGGCCGGTGTGCCACAGCTGCACGAAGATGCGGCCGCCACGGGCGTGCACCTCGTCGGTCACCTTCTTCCAGGCGGCGATCTGCTCGGGGCTGTGCACACCGGGCGTGGCGTTGTAGCCCTGGGCTTGCGCCGACACCTGGGTGGCTTCCGCGATGATCAGGCCGACCGAGGCGCGCTGAGCGTAGTACTCGATGGTCAGGGGGCCGGGCACATTGCCGGCTTCGGCGCGGTTGCGCGTCAGGGGGGCCATGACCATGCGGTTGGCCAGGCTGATGCCGCCCAGTTGGAAGGGCTGGAACAGCGCGGTATCAGGGGAGGTGTGATCGGGGGCAGACATGCAGTGGACTCCTAATTGGGAAGCGAAGCGGGAAAAGCCCGTGTGGTCAGGGCAGGAAGAATTTGTCGAGCAAAAGGTGGCGCACCTCGTGCAAAGGCCGCACGCTGTGCTCGACCTTGCTGCGCAGCACGGCGCCCTCCCAGGCATCCCAGAAGAAGTTGGCCAGCGCCTGGGCGTCCACGTCATCGCGAACCTCACCGGCCTGTTGGGCTTGCAAGATCAGGGCGGCCAAGCGGTCACGCCAATCGCGCAGCACGTCAGCCAGCACGGCGCGGCAGGTCTCGCTGGCCTCCACCACTTCAGCCGCGAAATTGCCCACCAGGCAGCCTTGGCAACCCGTCCGGTCGTGGTGCTGAATGAACTGGCCAAACACGTGGTGGATAGCGGCCACCGGGGTGGTTGGCGCATCTTTCAGCGCCGCGCTCCAGGCGTCGCCCGTCCACTTGGCGTAGTTGCGCAGGATTTGCGCGGCAAAGGCTTCTTTGCTGTCGAAGTGGTTGTAGAACGAGCCCTTGGGCACCCCGGCCTTGTCGGTGATCTGCTGGATGCCGGTGGCGTTGTAGCCCTGCAGCTGGAACAAGGCGTAACCCGCATCGCTCAAGCGGCGGGGGATGTCGGTGGGGTCTGCGGTGCGGGCCATGCGCAAACTATATGACCGGTCGTCTTAGAATAATTGGGAGCCTGACTTAAGCACTGTTGGGCACAGGGTTTTAGCCAGACGACAATGCGGCCATGCACTACGCCAACCTGCTCAACCTGACGCGCCGCCACCCTTCCGCCATCTTGCTGCTCGTTCAACTGGCCGGCCTGCTGCTCTACCCCTTGCTGGAGACCACGCCGGGCGGGCCGGTGGCCTTGGGGGCCTTTGGCGTGGCTGTGCTGGTCATCACCACGGGCATGGTCGAACGCACGCCCGGCCACACCTGGATCAGCGCCTGCATCGCCCTGCCGGCCATCGTGTTGCTGGTGCTGCAATCTACGATGGACATGCCCCGCCTGGTGCCCTGGTCGGCCGCACTGGAGGCGGTGTTTTACTTCTACGCCGCGGGCAGCCTGATCGCCTACATGATGAAAGACATGCGCGCGACGGCGGATGAGTTGTTTGCCGCGGGCGCCACTTTCACGCTGCTGGCCTGGGGTTTCACCCACCTGTTCGTGCTGGTGCAGGAGTGGCAGCCAGGCAGTTTCGCCGCGGCCGTGGACCCGCAAGCGCCACGCACCTGGACGGAACTGATGTTCCTCAGTTTTGCCTTGCTCTCCAGCACCGGCATTGGCGATGTGATCCCCATCAAGCCCCTGGCGCGGGGTGTCAGCACCCTGGAAATGTTCGCGGGCGTGATGTACCTGGCGGCGGTGGTTTCGCGGTTGATCGGCCTGACCTTGCTCAGGCGCTGATCAACCCACTCGCCCGTGAATGCTGCCCGGCAATTAAACGGGAAATGCGCAAGAATCGATGCCCCAAGGAGTGATCCATCCGTCAATCAAGGGAGGCTCGATGGTCCGATCATTGTCCGACGCCATTCGCCGCACCGGCTCGCAAACCAGGGTGGGCGTTGCATTCTTTGTTTTGGCGCTGGTGCTTTTTTCAATCACGGGTGGCCTGTCCGGCCTGTCCGCGCGCCGCGAGGCCGAGCGCGCCAGCGGCGCCATGCTGGCGCAGTTGGCCAGCGCCGTGGCAGCCCGCCTTGACGCCGATGTCGCCGAGCGCTTTCGCGAGATCCGCCGGCTCACCGAGATCGAAACGACGCTGGCACTCGACATGACGCCGGACCGCTGGCGCCGCACGCTGGAGCGCCTGCAGACCTCGACCAAGCATTACAGCTGGATCGGCGTGACCGACATGGATGGCACGGTGCTGGCCTCCACCGGCGGGCTGCTGCAGGGCGTGAGCGTGCGGCAACGCCCGTGGTTCAAAGCGGGCCTGGACAAGCCGGCGGTGCTGGATGTGCACGACGCCAAACTGCTGTCCAGCCTGTTGCCCGCCACGGCCAACGGCGAGCCCCACCGCTTCATCGACGTGGCTGCCCCTTTGCTTCATTCGGGGCGCCAGCGCAAGGGTGTGCTCGGCGCCCACTTGAACTGGGATTGGGCCGAGCAACGGCGCCGCGCCACGCTGGCCACACTCGATGCCCGCCAGGCCTTGGACATTGTGATCGTGAACCGCCAGGGTCAGGCCGACCTGGGGCCTAAAGAGCCCGCGCTGCGAGGCGTGTCCGCGGCCGAACTCAGCCTGGCCCCGGTGGTTCGCACCTGGTCCGATGGCCGGCAGTACCTGACGGCCGCGGGGCCCAGCCAGGCCGCGGACGACTACCCGGGCATGGGCTGGACCGTGGTGGTGCGCCAGCCGGTCGACATCGCCTTCGAGGCCGCGAACAGTCTGCAGCGCCGCATCTGGATCTTTGGCGGGTTTGGCGCGCTGATGTTCGGGGTGCTGGGCTGGTGGCTGGCGGGGGTGCTGAACGAACCCCTGCGGCGGGTTGCGGTGCGGGCCCGCGTGCTCACGCCATCGCCGTCGTCACCGGACCAGACTCCGGTTGGCGCCAATGAGGTGGACCAGGTCGCGGATTCCATCTCGAAGCTGATCGAAGAACTGAGAAGCAGGGAGCACGAACTGCGCGAGTTCAACGAGCGCCTGGAGGACATCATCCGCCAGCGCACCAGCGAGCTCGAACAAAGCAACGAGGACTTGCAGAGCTTCACCAACAGCGTGTCGCACGACCTGCGCAGCCCCTTGGGCCAGATGGCAGTGCTGTTGCGCTTCATGTTGCAGCACGAAGGCGCCGACGTGCCGGCCGGGGTGAGCCGCAAGATCGAGATGGTGGCCACTGAATGTGATCGCCTGCGCCAGCTGTGTGAAGAGTTTCTGGACCTGGCCTTTGCGCAGCAGCGCAAGCTGGAACTGAGCACCGTTGACATGGGGCAACTGGTGCAATCGCTCGTGGCAGAGATCCAGTCAAGCTGGGAAGGCCAGGCCCCCCAGGTGGTCGTGGGCCCCCTGCCCTCCATCCAGGCCGACCCGGTGCTGGTGCGGCAGGTGTGGGCCAACCTGCTGTCCAACGCCTTCAAGTATTCGTCCAAGGTGGCCGAGCCCCGCATCGTGGTCAGCGCAGTGAGCGAGGGGGCAAACGTGGTCTACACGGTGAAGGACAACGGGGCCGGCTTCGACGCCCAGGAGGCCTCGCGGCTGTTCGGCGCTTTCCAAAGGCTGCACGACCAGCGGGACTTCAAAGGCGTGGGCATTGGCCTGTCCATCGTCAAGCGGGTGGTGCAGCGGCACAAGGGCCGGGTGTGGGCAGAGTCCAAACCGGGCCAGGGCGCGCAGTTTCACTTTTCACTGCCAGCGGGCGAAGTGTTGGTGGCCTGAGGCCTTCTAGACAGCCCTCAGCCCGCCAGGCCGGCGAACACGTTCTGCACGTCTTCGTTGGCGTCCAGAGCGGCCAGGAAAGCTTCGACCTCTTCCAGCGCCTCGGCACTGAGGCTGGCCGGGTCGACGGGGTTCTTGGGCTTGTAGCCCAGCTTGGCCGACAGCACCGTGAAGCCCTGTGCGGGCAAGGCGCGGCTGACCAGGTCCAGGTCGGTGGGGTCGGTCAGGAACACCGTCACGCCCTCGTCCTCGCCGGGCTCGACATCCTGGGCGCCGGCTTCGATGGCCGCGACCTCGGGGTCGGCGCCAGGCGTGGCGGGCTCGGCCTCGATCATGCCGACATGGTCAAAATCCCAGGCGACCGAACCCGAGGTGCCCAGCTGGCCTTTGCGGAACAGCACGCGCATTTCAGACGCCGCGCGGTTCACGTTGTCAGTCAGGCACTCGACCATCACGGGCACGCGGTGGGGCGCAAAGCCTTCGTACACCACGTGCTCGAAATGCACGGCCTCACCGGTCAGCCCGGCGCCCTTCTTGATCGCGCGGTCCAGCGTGTCCTTGGGCATGGAGACCTTGCGCGCCTGCTCCACGACCAGGCGCAAGCGCGAGTTGGCGGCCGGGTCGGCGCCATGGCGCGCGGCGATCATGATGTCCTTGGACAGCTTGCCAAACAGCCTGCCTTTGGCATTGGCGGCCAGGTCCTTGTGTTTTGCTTTCCATTGCGCGCCCATGTCTCGTCGTCCTTTGCTTGCTGGGTGTCCGGACCGACATTGTCCACCTCAGCGCAGCAAGGCCACCATCTGCTTGATCAAATTCAGGGGCCGCAATGGTTTGGGGCAATGGGCGTCAAAACCTGCCTTGATGGCCTGGGCCCGATCGCTGTCGCGCGCGAACGAGGTCAAGGCGATGGCCGGCAGGCGCGGCGCGTCCGCCTGGGATTCAAGCCGGCGCACCTCCCGGATCAACTCGTAGCCGTCCTTGCCCGCCATGCCGATGTCGCTGATCAGCACATCGGGCTTGAAGCTTTCCAGCATCTCCAGCGCCTGATCGGCGTGGCTGGCGGCACACACGTTGGCGCCCCGGTCGCCCAGGATGACGTGGAGCATGGCGGTGGCGTCCGGGTCATCGTCAACGATCAGGACCTTGACTTGCCGAAGGGGCAGGTCGTCCTGGCCGAACGGTGCATTCAGCTCGTCGTCGCCCGGGGCCGTGGCCGCTTGCGCGTGGTGCAGGGGCAGCCACACCTCGAAGGTCGCGCCATGGCCCAGCCCTTCGCTGCGCACCGACAGCTCGCCACCATGCGCCTCGACCACCTGCTTGGCAATTGAAAGACCCAGGCCCAGGCCGCCGCGGTGCCGGTTGCTGGCCGCGTCGCTTTGCGCAAACCGGTCGAACACAAAAGGCAGGAAATCCGCCGCGATGCCTTGCCCGGCGTCGGTGACCAAGATCCGCAAGCCCGTGTCCAGCTCGTCCAACGAAACACTCACGGTGCTGGCGCGGGGCGAGAACTTGATGGCGTTGCTGAGCAGATTCCACACCACCTGCTGAAGCCTGGATGCGTCGGCCTGGATGGCGCGGTAAGCGGGCGCCATGATCAGATCGACCTTGATGTCTTTGGCGTCGAAGGCGGGCTTCATGGCGTTGATGGCCGCCTCCATCTCCTGGGCTGGATCGAGCTGCGACAGCGACAGCGGCAGCTTGCCCAGGTTCAGGCGCGACATGTCCAGCAGGTCGGCAATCATGCGCGCTTGCGTGGCGCCGTTGCGCTGGATCACGGCCAGGCCACGCATGGTCTCGTCGGTCCCACCTCGCTTCAACAACAAGTGCGCCCAGCCCATGATCGCGTTCAGCGGGGTGCGCAACTCGTGCGACAGCACCGCGATGAAATCGTCCTTGAGCCGGCTGACCTGCTCAGCCTCACCGCGGGCAACACGTTCACTGTCGAGCAACTGCAAACGTTGCGCCTCCAGCGCCACGCGCTCGGAGATGTCGGTGGCCAGCATCATCGCGATCCCCGGCTCGATCTGCGATGGCAGGCTCCACTCCAGGTGCACCAGTCCGCCATCCGGCAACTGCATCGGCACTTCCTGGCTTGGCGATTCGGTGTCGCGGTTCAGCCAGAAGCCATTGAGCCGCTCGGCCCACGCCGGCACACTGAAGTCGCTCAATTTCTTGCCCACCACCTCGGCCATGCTTCGCTGCAACAGCCCGAGCATGGCCGGATTGGCCCCGACCACCGTGCCATCACTGCCCAGCAGCACGATGCCGCTGGGTGCTTGGGAATAGATCGTGTGGAACTTGGACTCGCTGCGCTCGGAGGCCTGCCGCAGCTGTTCTGCCTGGGCATCCAGCTCGGCGTACAAGGCCACCACACCGGTGTTGGTTTCGTTCAGCTCCTCCCGCAGCTCCGCCAGCTCCAGGGTCTTCGCGGCCAAGGCATCCAGGGCCTGCTGGTAGGGGTCAAGGGGGGCATCAACCATGGTCAAGCCCGCTTGACGACGACAACCGTCACGTCATCTGAACCGCGCGTGTGGTCGCGGATCAACCACCCGGCAATGACCGCCGGATCGCACCGGAGCAAGCCGCCCACGCCATCCAGCTTCCAGCGCGTTTGCAAGCCATCGGAGTGCATCACCAGCAAGGCGTGCTCCGGCCACGCATAGGTGGCGTCTTGCAAGGTCCGCACCTTCAAGCCCAGGGTCCCATGCTGCGACAGCAGTGATCGGTCGGACAGGCCAGAGATGATCCGCCCGGCGACATTGCCCGCACCGGCCGCCACCACGGTGTTGGTCTTCAGGTCGAGTGTCGAGATTGAAACCGCGGCCCCGCGTGTTTGGCGCATCAAGGGGTGGGCTCGTTCCAGGATGACGCTGGGAGAGCCACGCGCATCGCGGAACACGGCCAAGGCCGCTTGTGCCGCCGCGGCGGCTTCAGGGCCATGCCCCAGGCCATCGGCGACGATGAGGCTGGCCTGGCCATCCTCGAAGCGGATGTCCCAGGCATCGCCACTGACCACCTCGCCGGGCGCGCAAAGGCAGATGCCGGCGTGGACAAAGTCGCTGTTCACCGAGCCCAAACGCGGCGTGTTTGACCCAGGCTCGGAGACGCGGATGCGCGACAGGATCACGGTGCCGCTGTCGACTTTGGAGAAAACCGAGAAATCCGTCGACAGGCGGCGCACGGCGCCAAATCCAGTCCCCGGCGTGGTGCCCGTTGAGAAGCCATCCAGCAAGCACTGGTTGACGTCTTGCATGCCGGGCCCGCTGTCGAGCGAAATCACCTCGAAGTCGACGCCATGCCCGGTTGCCGTGCACGCCATGAGGAGCCGGCCCGCCTGGGCATGCCGGACCAGGTTGTTGCCCAACTCGGTCACCACCAGCGCGATGCGGCCGCAGACCTCTTCGCTCAGCTCATGGGCTGCCGCGAGGCGCAGCGCCATACGGCGCGCCTCACCCACCTGCGATGACTCGCGAATGGGCAGGTCGGCATGAGGCTTCATGTCAGACCTTCCACCGCGTGATGGTCACGCAGGTACCCTCGCCCACGGCCGTTCGCAATTCGAACTCATTGACCAACCTGCGGCTGCCCGACAAGCCCATGCCCATGCCCTTGCCAGAAGTCCAGCCATCGGTCAGCGCGAGCTGGGTGTCGGCGATGCCCGGCCCTTGGTCCTCGAACGCCAGGCGCAGCCCGGTCTCATGGCCCCGCTCAATGATCTCCCAGCGCATTTCGCCACCACCGCCATACACCAGGGTGTTGCGAGAAAGCTCGCTCGCGGCCGTGATCATCTTCGTCTGATCCACCAGCGAGAACATCAACTGGCGCGTCAGTTTGCGAACCATCTGCCGGCTGCGGACGATGTCGCTTTCTTCGCCGATGGTGATGACGCCCGTGGGACCTTCAAGCGCCGGATTCAAGCTCACCCCCGTCTGCGCGGCGCAGCAGCGCCATGCCCTTTTCGACATTCAGCGCCGTGCGCACGCCTTCGAGCGACAGCCCCAGCTCAACCAGCGTGATGGCCACGGCGGGTTGCATGCCGACCACCACGGTGGTGGCCCCCAGAACCGAGGCAATGCCGGAGATGCTGGCCAGCATGCGGCCAATGAACGAATCAACGATCTCCAGCGCCGAGATGTCGATCAACACCCCCGTGGCGCCGCAACTGGCGATCTTCATGGCCAAATCATCCTGCAGCAAGATGGCCGTTTGGTCTTCCATGTCCAGCTGGATGGTGACGAGCAAACACTTGCCCATCTTCAAAACGGGAATGCGTTCCATGGCAGGCCTCAGCCGAGGGCGCGAGAAACGGTCCAGCCCGATTGCTTCATCGCCAGCGACAGGGCGTCGGCCAGCGTCGCCTTGGTGGTGATGCCCTGCAGGTCAATGCCCAGGTGCACGATGGTTTGCGCGATCTGCGGCCGGATGCCGCTGATGATGCAGTCGGCGCCCATCAAGCGGATCGCGGTGACTGTTTTGAGCAGGTGCTGCGCCACGAGCGTGTCGACGGTGGGCACGCCGGTGATGTCGATGATGGCCAGCTCGGAGCCGGTCTCGACAATGCGTTGCAACAGGGATTCCATCACCAGCTGGGTGCGGCTGGAATCCAGCGTGCCAATCATGGGCACCGCCAGCACGCCTTCCCACAATTTCACGACTGGGGTCGACAGCTCCAGCAGCTCCTGCTGCTGACGCTTGATGACTTGTTCGCGGCTGCGTTGGTAGGTGGTCGCCGTCCACTGGGCCATTTTGTCGACCAGCGTGGAGGCGGCCCAGACGGTGTCGAACACCTGCTGCGGGTCGGTGGAAATCAACTGCTGCAGGCCGGCAAACAGCGGCTTCTTGATGGCCATCACGAAGTAGCTGGTTTCGCCAGCGCTGGCGCCCTGCGCGGCACGCGATTGCGACAACTCGGCCAGCACCGTCCGGGTCTTGCTCCAGGCATCGCTCCCGAACTGCATCAGATCTGCATCGCTGCGCACCGCGTCTTGCAGCGCCGCCAACAGTTCGCGCGCTTCGTTTTGCGCCACCCTGGCTGTGGCGGCCGAAGCGCCCTCGCCGGACTGGGCGACTTCTTCGATCCAGGATTTGAGGAAGGCTTCAGGCGACGCCTTGAGCACATTGTCGAAGGCGGTATTGACCGGTTTCATCGGGGTTCCTGGTAGACACATCTGACAGCAGCACGACATGCCAGGGCGGCAGGCGTGAAAGGGATCGGTGGCCAGGAAATGCGCAACCCGAAATAGAACAAGCCACTGCGGCCTGTCGCGGTTCAGTATATCTGGCGGCTGGGCGCCCGGATGTGACCGCGTTCACAGGCGGTTATCCGGTGACCGGCGGCCTGAGCAGGCGCTGAGCATGGGGAATGAACAAATTGACCCCCTTGGTGGCCTCGGCCGCGCTTTTGACGTGTGCTGCTGGCTCGGCCAACGATCTGCCCCACGGCGGACAGATCACCGGAGGCTCGGGCAGCATGGCCACCAGTGGCACCACCCTGACCATCACCCAGACGACGGCCACCATGTCAGCTGACTGGCAGGGCTTCTCGATTGGCCAGGGGCACACGGTCAACTTCATCCAGCCGTCGGCCAATGCGGTGGCCCTGAACCGCGTGCTGGGCGCCGATGTGTCGGTGATCCAGGGCGCGCTGACCGCCAATGGGCTGGTCTTCATCCTCAACCCCAATGGCGTGCTGTTCACGCCCACGGCGCAGGTGAATGTGGGCGGCCTGGTGGCCTCCACATTGAACCTGAGCACGGCCGACTTCATGGCGGGCCGCTACCAGTTTGCCGGCACCAGCAGCAACGCCATCGTCAACCAGGGGCGCATCACCACGACTCGGGGCGGCACCATTGCCCTGATCGCCGCCAGGATCACCAACACCGGCAGCCTGGTGGCGCGCCAAGGCCAGGTCCTGATGGGCGCCGGCAGCCGCGTCACACTCGACCTGGGCGGGCCCGTGAAAATCCAGGTGACGCAAGGCGCGCTCAATGCCTTGATCACCCAAGGCGGGGCCATCCAGGCGCAGGGTGGATTGGTGTACCTCACCGCCAAAGCCGCTGGCGACCTGGCGGCCACCGTGATCAACCACACCGGCGTGACCGAGGCGCAAACCCTGGCCACTGGCGAGAAAGGCCAGATCTACCTGATGGGCGGCATGGACACCGACCGCATCGTGGTGGGCGGCACGCTGGATGCCAGCGCGCCACAAGGCGGCGATGGCGGCTTCATAGAAACCAGCGCCGCCCATGTCACCTTGGCCCCGGGGCTGCAGGTCAGCACCCTGGCCAGCCACGGCCACACTGGCACCTGGCTGATCGACCCGCAAGACTTCACCATCGCGGCCAGCGGCGGCGACATCAGCGGCGCGCAACTGACAGGCCTGCTGGCCGGCACCAACATCACCATCGAGAGCAGCAGCGGTGGCACCGCGGGCCATGGCGACATCCATGTGAACGACGCGGTGAGCTGGTCGGCCAACAACCTCACCTTGACCGCCGCGCGCGACATCAACCTGAACGCGGTGTTGACCGCCAGCGGCACGTCCACGCTGACCTTGAACACCGGCACCACCAATGGTGGCCAAGGTGGCGACGGCAATGGGGCTGTGAAGGTGGGCTTGGCACCGGGCGAGGCCAATGGCTTTGCCGGACGGGTGGATCTCGGCGGCCGCTCCGGCACGGGCTTCCTCACCATCAATGGCAACAACTACACCGTCATCAACAACGTCAGCGGCCTGCAAGGCATGCAGGGCGACCTGAGCGGCTTCTATGCACTGGGCAGCAACATCGATGCCAGTGCCACGGCCGCCTGGAATGGTAGACAAGGCTTCACGCCCGTGGGCAACGCTGCCACCGCTTTCACCGGGCAGTTTGACGGCCTGGGCCACACCGTCGATCAACTCACGGTCAACAACCCGTCGTCCAACAACCAGGGCCTGATCGGCAAGGCGGTTGGGGCGGTGGTTCGCAACGTGGGCGTGACCAACGCCCAGGTCAGTGGCAACAACCAGGTGGGCGCGCTGTTGGGCGAGGCCGTGGTGGGCCTGGTGCACAACAGCTTCGCCACAGGCGGCCAGGTGTCGGGTCAAGATCAAGTGGGCGGCCTGGTGGGCGCCAACAACACCACGCGGGTGAACGACAGCCACGCCGCCAACACCGTGAACGGCCACAGCATGGTGGGCGGCTTGATGGGGTGGACCAATGGCGGCACCAACTCCTTCCGCAACCATGCCTTGGGCAACGTCACGGGCACCGGCATTTACGTGGGCGGCCTGGTCGGCCACAACGACTTCGCCTACAACCTGTTGTCCAGCCACGCGTCAGGCAACGTCACCGGCGCAGAGGCCGTGGGCGGGCTGGTGGGCTACAACACCAACGGCCAGATCCGCGACAGCCATGCCTCAGGCACCGTGATATCCACCGGCAACCAGGCTGGCGGCCTGGTGGGCCTGAACCGCGGCACGATCGAGGCCAGCCACGCCACCGGCCAGGTGTCAGGCAACGCCAACCTGGGCGGCTTGGCCGGCATCAACGAGTACATCGTCACCAAGAGCTACGCCACGGGCAATGTCACCGGCACCGGCATCCTGGTGGGTGGGCTGACCGGGCAGAACAATGGCCACCTCCTCACCAGCTACGCCACCGGCGCGGTGTCGGGCGCGGGTTATGTGGGCGGCCTCACCGGCTACAGCAACAGCTTCATCGCCAACACCTACGCCACCGGCACGGTGACATCGACCGGCGAGCAGGTGGGCGGCCTGGTGGGCCACCTGGGCGGCACGCTCGTCAGCAGTTATTCAACCGGGGCGGTGAGCAGCCCCGCGGCCTACGTGGGCGGCCTGGCCGGCTTTGCCGACAGCAGCGCGGCCAACAACAGCTTCTGGGACGTGAGCACCTCGGGCAAAAGCACCAGTGCCGATGGCAGCACGGGCTTGACCACCGCCCAGATCCAACAGCAAGCCCGCTTCAACAACGCTGGCTGGGATTTCTCCAACGCCTGGGCCATGTACGAGGGGCACACCGCGCCCCTGCTGCGCACCTTCATGACGGCCTTGACGGTCAGTGCGGGCAATGCCACGAAGACCTACGACGGCACTGCCTACAGCGCCAGCCCTGGCTTGACCTACTCGGCGATCGCTGATGTGAGCAAGCTGCTGGGCACCCCGGTGTATGACGGCAGCTACCAAGGCGCCACCGACGCCGGCACCTACACCATCACGCCGGGTGGCTTGTACTCCAACCAGCAGGGCTACCTCATCAGCTACGGGGCGGGCACCGTCACCATCGACCCACGTCCCATCACCGTCACGGCTGACAGCCTGAGCAAGACCCAAGGCGGCACCGACCCCTCGCTGACTTACCAACTCACGGCCGGCACCTTGGTGGATGGCGATGTGCTCAGCGGCAGCTTGAGCCGCGCCCCCGGCGAAGACGCGGGCAACTACGCCATCAGCGCCGCCGCCCTGAGCAACGGCAACTACCTGATCACAACCCAGAACGGCATGCTGACCATCCTGCAGCGCCTGTTCACGCAGTCGCCCGAGCAGCAAGCCGCCGTGGCCACCGTCCAGGCCTCGGCGTTGCCGGCCAACACACCCGGCACCCCCACTGCCCACATCCCCATGAACTTCAACAGTGCCACGCCACCCAGCCCCGCCAAACTGGCCGTCATCGCCGGAGGCATCAAGCTGCCACCTCAGGCCGATGCTGCCTTGGCCGATCGCAAGGCCAACACGCAGGAAGGCCAGTGATGAAGCGCGCACCCTTGCTCTTGATGGCCCTGTGGGCCACGGCACTGCCCGCCTTGGCCCAGCAAGCCCCCGATGCCGGGCAGACGCTGCAGCAGCAGCTTCAGGCCCCCGCCCCTTCACCCAAGCCAGCCCGTGGAATCGACATCCAGGCGCACACGCCATCGCCCACACTGCCGGGCGGCATGCAGGTCACGCTGCAAGCGGTGCGCTTCTCGGGCAACACCGTGTTCACCGACGCCGCGCTGCAAGCGGTGGTGGGCGATGTGGCCGGCAAGCCTTTCGACATGGCCCAATTGCGGGCCTTGGTCGAGGCGGTGAACCAGCACTACCGTCGCCACGGCCACACCTTTGCGCGGGCTTTTTTGCCGCCCCAGGCGCTGAACGACGGCACCCTGCGCATCAACGTGGTGGAAGGCCGCTATGGCCAGGTCCAGGCCCTGGGTCACGACGCCCGGCTGACCGCCCAGGCGCAAGCCTTCCTGGCCCCGCTCCAGCCCGGCGCCTTGATTGAAAACGCCCCCCTTGAGCGCGCCACCTTGATCCTGAATGACCAACCCGGCATCGTGGCCCGGCCCACCTTGCGCCCCGGCCAAACGCTGGGCACCGGCGATCTGGATGTGACCATTGAACGCGGCCAGCGCTACAACGCCGAACTGGGCCTGGACAACCATGGCAACCGCTACACCGGCCAGGCCCGCGCGCGCTTCAACCTGGACATCAACAGCCCATTCCGCTTGGGCGACCAGGCCATTTTGCGCAGCCTCGTCACAGCGCAAGGCCTCTGGTTCGGCCAACTGGGCTACAGCCTGCCACTCGGGGCGTCTGGCCTGCGCGGGCAGTGGGGCCACGCCCACACTACCTATGAACTGGGGAAGGAGTTCTCAGCCCTGCGCGCCCATGGCACCGCCGATGTCAGCAGTGTGGGGTTGAGCCACCCCTGGCTGCGATCGCAAGGCGCCAACCTCACGGTGAGTGCCACCTACCAGTACAAGACACTGGCCGACCAGCAAGAGGCCACCAGCACGCGCAGCGACAAGTCCAGCCAGAGCCTGCCCATCGCGCTTGATTTTGATTGGCGCGACGGCCTGGGTGGCGGCAGCATCACCCAAGGGTCCCTGAGCTGGACGCCAGGCCAGTTGCGCCTGGCCGGCCCACTGCGAATCGCCGATGCGATCACGGCCCGCCAGCACGGCCACTTTGACAAAACCAACCTCGACTTGGTGCGCTTGCAGGCCTTGCCCAAACACTTGAGCCTGTTCGCGCGCGCGTCCGCCCAATGGACCAACGACAACCTGGATTCCTCGGAAGGCTTCGGCCTGGGCGGGCCCAGCGGCGTGCGCGCCTACCCGATCGGCGAAGGCTATGGCAACCGCGGCTGGGTGGGGCAGCTGGAGTTGCGCTACACGGCCGGGGCCTGGGGCCCTTATGTCTTCCACGATGCTGGTTCGGCGACCCAGAACGCGCGCCCCTGGGCGGCCGGGAACAACACCCGGCACATTGCCGGCCATGGTGTGGGCCTGCGCTTTCAGCAGGGCGCCTGGCGCGTCGATGCCTCGGCCGCCTGGCGTGCGCAAGGCGGCAACGCCCAGTCCGACACCTTGCAGCGCAACCCCACTTTCTGGCTGAGCACCAGCGTGCGGTTCTGAGCCCAGATCACTTGGGCAAAATGTTCGGCACCAAAGGCCGCTCCAGCCGCGTGACCCACCACTTCAAGGCCTCGCCCATGCGGCCCGGCTTCCAGGCGAGCCAGAAGGTCTCGTCCGGCCGGGGCTCGTCGCAAGGCAGCTGCACCAAGGTGCCGCGCGCCAGTTCCGCCTGCACGCAAGCCAAGGGCAGGAAGCCATGCCCGATGCCCGCCACCTGGTAGGCGATCTTGGCCGCCATCGACGGCACCGTGATGCGCTTTTGCCCCATCAGCAAGCCCACGGTGCGCTCTGACAGCGAACGCGCGCTGTCGCCCACCACGATGGCGGTGTGCAGCAGCAAATCGTCACGCGTCACAGGCCGCTTGAGCAAGGCCAACGGGTGGGTCGGCGCCACGCAAAAACCAAAGGCCAGCGAACCCACGCTGACCGCTTTGTAGCCGCCGCCCGCCGGCCCATCGCCTGCGGCCACGATCACATCGGCACGCCCATCGCGCAGGGCCTCCCACGTGCCCGTCAAGGTCTCGCAGGCGATGCGCAGGCGCGTGCCGCACTGCAGGTCTTCAAACGCGCAGATGTCGTCGGCCAGGGCACTGGTGGGGATCAGTGAATCGTGCACCAGGCGCACCTCGGTCTCGAAGCCGGTGGCAATCTGGCGCAGGCGCGATTCCAGGTCGGCCGCCGCGCTGAGCAACCACCGCCCCTCCTTGAGCATCTCCTGGCCCGCCGGGGTCAGGCTCACGCGGGGGCCATTGCGCACGAACAAGGCCAGGCCCAAGTGCTCTTCCAGCTTGCTGACCGCGTAAGAAATGGTGGAGGGCACCTTGTGCAGGCGCTCGGCCGCGGCGGCGAATGAGCCGTGGCGCGCAATGGCGTCCACAACCTCGATGGCTTCCAGGGTGATTTTCAGCATGATCGAAATTATCGATCATGGAAGCGCGAAAGTTTCAAGCTGGCGGGCATTGAGAACGCAGACACTGGATCCATGCCAACGACACACCCCATGAAAAGCACAGCAGCCGGGGTGCATCAGGCCAGTCAAACGATCATGAACGGCGTCGACAGACGCACCGACCAGGAGCCCACCATGCAAGAACTTCGCAAATCCACCGACCGCGGCGCCGCCAACCACGGCTGGCTCAACTCGCACCACACCTTCTCGTTCGGCAGCTACCGCGACCCGCAGCACCAGGGGTTCTCGGATTTGCTGGTCATCAACGACGACCGCGTGCAGCCCGCACAAGGCTTTGGCACCCACGGCCACAGCAACATGGAAATCTTCTCCTACGTGCTGGAAGGCGCGCTGGAGCACAAGGATTCGCTGGGCACGGGCTCGGTCATCCACCCCGGTGACGTGCAGTTGATGAGCGCGGGCACCGGCGTGCGTCACAGCGAGTTCAACCACTCGGCCACCGAGCCCGTGCACTTCCTGCAGATCTGGATCGTGCCCAACGTCACCGGCGTGGCGCCCAATTACCAGGAGAAGGGCTTCAGTGCTGCCGACAAGCGGGGCCGCCTGCAGTTGATCATCTCGCCCGATGGGGCCGATGGCTCGCTCACCATCCGCCAGGATGCGCGCGTTTACGCCGGCCTGTTCGATGGCGCCGAGCAAGCCACCCTGGCGCTGGGCCCTGATCGCCACGCCTATGTGCACGTGGCACGCGGCAGCGTCGAGCTCAATGGCCAGCGCCTGAACGAAGGTGACGGCGTGAAGCTGCGCCGCGAGCAAGTGCTGAGTTTGTCCGGCGGCCAGCAGGCCGAGGTGCTTGTCTTCGATCTGCGCCCCCAAGAGTTGCCCACCCTGTGAACTTCAAGGAAAACCACCATGCCCATCACCGCCACCCCCACGCCCGGCAGCAAGCTGCTCACCCCCACCGACCACGCGCTGATCCTGATCGATTTCCAGTCGCAGATGGCCTTCGCCACCCACTCGATCGACGCGGTGAACTTGCGCAACAACGCCGCCCTGGTCTCGCGGGCCGCCGCCGGCTTCAAGGTGCCCACCATCCTCACCACCGTGGCCGAGAAAAGCTTCTCGGGCCCCATGTTCGATGAGATCACCTCGGCCTTTCCGGGCCAGGCGCTGCTCGACCGCACCTCCATGAACACCTGGGAAGATGCCAACGTGATCAAGCAGGTCAACGCCATCGGCAAAGACCGCCTGGTGTTCGCCGGCCTGTGGACCTCGGTCTGCATCGTCGGGCCCACCCTGTCCGCGCTGGACCAAGGCTACGAGGTCTACGTGATCGCCGATGCCTGCGGTGATGTCTCGGATGAAGCCCACGAACGCGCCATGCAGCGCATGATCCAGGCCGGCGTGCGCCCCATCACCTCGGTGCAATACTTGCTGGAGCTGCAGCGCGACTGGGCCCGCGGCGAGACTTACGAGCTCACCACCGGCATCGCCAAACAGTTCGGCGGCGCCTACGGCCTGGGCATCACCTACGCCAAGACCATGTTTGGCGCACACGAAGGCTGAACACCATGAGCAGCACCACTGCCCCCGACCTGATCCTGCACCACGGCCGCTTCACCACGCTGGACCGCGCCAACCCCAGCGCCAGCGCGGTGGCCATACATGGTGGCCGCTTCACGCACGTTGGTCCGGATCACGAGGTGCTGCCCCTGGCCGGCCCCACCACCAAGGTGATCGATCTGCAGGGCCAGCGCGTGCTGCCCGGCCTGATCGACAACCACCTGCACATCATCCGTGGCGGCCTGAACTTCAACCTGGAGCTGCGTTGGGACGGCGTGCGCAGCCTGCATGACGCGATGAGCATGCTCAGGCGCCAGGTGGCCATCACACCCGCACCTCAATGGGTGCGCGTGGTGGGCGGCTTCACCGAACACCAGTTCACTGAAAAGCGCCTGCCCACCATCGACGAGCTCAACGCCGTCGCGCCCGACACCCCGGTGTTCATCCTGCACTTGTACGACCGCGCCCTGCTCAACGGTGCCGCCTTGCGCGCCGTGGGCTATGACAAGACCACGCAAGCGCCCCCGGGCGGCGAGATCCTGCGCGATTCGGCCGGCAACCCCACCGGCCTGCTGCTGGCCAAGCCCAATGCCGCCATCTTGTACGCCACGCTGGCCAAAGGCCCCAAGCTGCCGCTGGAATACCAGCTCAACTCCACGCGCCACTTCATGCGCGAGCTCAACCGCCTGGGTGTCACCGGCGCCATCGATGCGGGCGGCGGCTTTCAGAACTACCCGCAAGACTATGAGGTGATCCAGAAGCTGGCCGATGCCAAGCAGCTCACCATCCGTCTGGCCTACAACCTGTTCACGCAAAAGCCCAAGCAAGAGCAGGAAGACTTCCTGAACTGGACGGCCACCTCGCAGTACAAGCAAGGCGACGACTACTTCCGCCACAACGGCGCGGGCGAGATGCTGGTGTTCTCGGCCGCCGACTTTGAAGACTTCCGCCAGCCCCGGCCCGACATGGCCCCCGAGATGGAAGGCGAGCTGGAAGGCGTGGTCAGCCTGCTGGCGCAGAACCGCTGGCCCTGGCGCATGCACGCCACCTACGACGAGACCATCAGCCGCGCGCTGGATGTCTTCGAGCGAGTGAACCAGACCATCCCCCTGCAAGGCCTGAACTGGTTCTTCGACCATTGCGAGACCATCTCCGAGCACTCCATCGACCGCATCGCAGCCTTGGGTGGCGGCATCGCCGTTCAGCACCGCATGGCCTACCAAGGCGAGTACTTCGTCGAGCGCTACGGCATGGGCGCGGCGCAAGCCACACCACCCGTGGCGCGCATGCTCGAGAAAGGCGTCAAGGTCTCGGCCGGCACCGATGCCACCCGCGTGGCCTCTTACAACCCCTGGGTGTCACTGGCCTGGCTGATCACCGGCAAAACCGTGGGCGGTTTGCAGCTCTACCCACAACGCAATTGCCTGGACCGCGAAACGGCCTTGCGCATGTGGACCGAAAACGTCACCTGGTTCTCCAACGAGGTGGGCAAGAAGGGCCGCATCGAGGTGGGCCAACTGGCCGACCTGGTGGTGCCCGACCGCGACTTCTTCGCCTGCCCTGAATCCGACATCGCCGACACCACCGCGTTGCTGACCATGGTGGGCGGCAAAGTGGTCTATTGCGCAGGCCCCTTCAAAGCCCACGACGAGGCCGCGCCACCGCCCGCCATGCCCGACTGGTCGCCCGTGCGCACCTTTGGCGGCTATGCCGGCTGGGGTGACGAAGGCGCGCCCTTGCAAGCCACGCTCAAGCGCCAGGCTGCCGCGGCTTGCGCCTGCGATGCCAGCTGCGGCGTGCATGGCCACGACCACGCCACCGCCTGGAGCCGCGAGTTGCCCATCGCCGACCTCAAAGGCTTCTGGGGCGCCCTGGGCTGCGCCTGCTGGGCTGTTTGAGCACCGGCACCATGAACCCACCCACCCCCACCAACACCCCGGTGCCCGGCGCCTTCGCCCCTTTGCGCCAACCCGTGTTCGCCGTGCTATGGGCCGCCACGGTGCTGGGCAACACCGGCAGCTTCATGCGCGATGTGGCCAGCTCCTGGATGGTGACCGAGCTGACCCCCAGCCCCGCCGCCGTGGCCCTGATCCAGACCGCCGCCACCTTGCCCATCTTCCTGCTCGCCATCCCCGCGGGCGTGCTCTCGGACATCCTCGACAAACGCCGCTTCCTGATCTTCATCCAGCTGATGCTGGCCCTGGTCAGCGGCAGCCTGCTGCTGCTCACCCGCACCGGCCAGCTCACCGTGGAATACCTGGTGGCGCTGACCTTCGTGGGCGGCATCGGCGCCGCTTTGATGGGGCCGACCTGGCAATCAATCGTGCCCGAGCTGGTGCCCCGCGCCGACCTCAAGAACGCGGTGGCCTTGAACTCGCTGGGCATCAACATTGCCCGCGCCATTGGCCCCGCCGCGGGCGGTTTGCTGCTGGCCAGCTTCGGCGCCAGCATGGCTTATGGCGCCGACCTGATCAGCTACTTCTTCGTGGTGGCCGCCTTGATCTGGTGGCGCCGCCCCCGCCGCGCGGACGATGCCTTGTCCGAGCAATTCTTTGGGGCGTTCAGGGCCGGCCTGCGCTACACACGCGCCAGCACCGAGCTGCACGTGGTGCTGCTGCGGACGGCGGTGTTCTTCCTGTTTGCCAGCGCGGTGTGGGCCTTGCTGCCGCTGGTGGCTCGCCAACTGCTGCACGGCAGCGCCGGCTTTTACGGCGTGATGCTGGGCGCCGTGGGCGCGGGGGCCATCGTGGGCGCGCTCCTGCTGCCCAGGTTGCGCCAACGCCTGGACGCCGATGGCCTGGTGCTCACCGCCTCTGTCGTGGCGGCGGGGGTCATGGCCTGCCTGGCCGCGTCACCACCGCAATGGCTGGCCGTGGTGTTGATGGCGGTGCTGGGTGTCGGCTGGATCATCGCGCTCACCACGCTCAATGGCGTGGCCCAATCGGTGCTGCCCAACTGGGTGCGCGGGCGCGGCCTGGCGGTCTACCTGACCGTGTTCAACGGCGCCATGGCGGCTGGCAGCTTTGGCTGGGGCCTCATCGCGCAAGAGGCGGGTGTGCCCATCACCTTGCTGGTCGGCGCCAGTGGCCTCGTGATCGCGGCCCTGGTCTTGCACCGCGTCAAGCTGCCTGCTGGCGAAGCCGATTTGCAACCCTCCAACCACTGGCCAGAACCCCTGCTGGCCGAGCCCATCGAGCACGACCGGGGCCCCGTCATGATCCAGGTGGAGTACCGCATTCGCAAAGCCGACCAGGCCGACTTCCTGAAGGCACTCAAGCACTTGTCATTGGCGCGCCGCCGCGATGGCGCCTATGCCTGGGGCATCACCGAACACAGCAGCGAGCCCGAACGCGTCATGGAGTGGTTCCTGGTCGAGTCTTGGGCCGAGCACCTTCGGCAGCACCGCCGCACCTCGCACGCGGGTGCCGATCTGCAGGCTGAGGCCATCCGCTTCCACATTGGCCCCGACAAGCCGGTGGTGCACCACTTCCTGGCGCTGGATTTGTCCCGCACCTGACGCTGTTCAAGATGCCGAGGCTTCACGCACGGGCCAGCCAATAGACGAAGGCGCCGGTGCAGGCCAACCAGATGGCCACGACGAACACGGCGGCGATGATGCTGCGCGGCCGCTTCAGTGCCTCTGCCGCCTGCGCCCGAGATGATGCAAGCACATGAGGCGGCAGCAAACGAAGCACGATGACCAGGCCGATCGGCACAATGAGCAAGTCATCCAGGTAACCCAGCACCGGGATGACATCAGGGATCAGGTCAATGGGGCTGAGCGCGTAGGCCGCCACGGCCAAGGCCAGCAGGCGCACAAGCAGCGGCGTATCAGGGTGACGGGCGGCAAAGTACACGGCCACGACATCGCGTTTGATGGTGCGGGCCCATGCTTTGGCTGAAGCAAGCAGTGCCATGGTTGAAGGCAAAAGAGTGAGGCACCAAGATACCTGATACCTGATATCTGATATCTGGACCATACATGGGCAAGAGGCGCAGCGGGCACAGCGATTGCCAAAGAAGGGGCAGGCCGGCGTCGCCGGCTAGAACACTAAGGAGAGCACTCTCATGACTTCCATCAGCCTCAAAGCCCTCATCGCCAGCACCGCCGCCGTTCTGAGCCTGTCTGCCATGGCCGCCGACCCCACGGTTGACCCCACCAACAGCCGCACGGAACTGACCCCGCAGCAGCAGGAAAAGCGCGCCCTCAAGACCGAAAGCAAGGCTGAGTACAAGGCCCGCAAGGAGATCGCCGAGGTCAACAAGGACCTGGAGATCGCCGACTGCAAGACCGCGGGCATGGAAAGCAAGGACGTCCGCGATTGCAAGCGCGAAGCCAAGGACAACGCCAAGGCCGCCAAGCAAGAAGCCAAGGAGATCTACAAGGAAGACAAGGCCAACATCAAGGCCCACACCGAGTAATTTCCAGCCAGCCGGGTTGACGCCTTCGGGCGTCAACTCACGGTCTTGGCCAGCCCACTGCCTGATCGCAGGCCGATGCTGTCGGCAAGGCGGGCGCCACGTTTGGCAAAGGGCACCTCGATCCCGCGGTAAAGCCATTGGCTCACCGGGACCAACAGCACCATCGCGACCAGCACGCAGATGGTGGTCAAGGCCTGGCTGCTTTCACCGCCCACCATGGTCCCCAACCAAACAGTCAAAGCCATCAGGGGCGTGTGCACCAGGTAGCTGGAGTAAGAAGCCTGGCCCAAGGTCTTGAACACGCGGTTGCAGGCCAGCAACGCCATCACGGTTTGCAGCGGCGTCTTGGGCGCGGCGCCCTCAAACATCAGGGCCACCACAAAGAAAGTCCAGATCCAGGCTTCGCACCCGTAGGTGTTGCCCAACAAAGCCCCCAACACACCCCCAGCCAGCAACAACAGCCAGGGCTTCACCTTGGACAGCAGCGGCAAGCAAAAGCGCGTGAGCATACCCACCAGGAACAAAGGCATGGCCAGCAGCAGCATGGATTGGAAACGCCAAAACAAGGGCAGGTGGCGTGACCCCACACACGCGGCCACGAACACGGCGCACGTTATCAGGCGCACTGCCGCTGACCGGCACAACAGCCAGACCACGAAGGGGGCCACCAGGTAAAACTGCCACTCCAGACTCAGGCTCCAGGCCGGACCGACGAAGGCCCACGACGCGTAGGGCAGCCAAGTGTCAGGCACGGCCCCATGCAGCAAGGAAATGTGCAAAAGCAGGTGCGTCCAGAAGTGATCCGCCTGTGCCTGAAATCCGGGCACCCACACCTCGGCCTGCTTGGCCCAGGGCGCGCCATGAAGGGCCAGTTGTTGATCGGTGAGGACGATTCCAACGGCCAGCATCACGTAGTAGATCGGCAGCAGCCTGAACGCCCGCCGAACGAGGTACTGCGGGTAGCCTTCGCGCCTGGACAGTGCCAGGTGCGTGATCACAAAACCGCTGAGGATGATGAACACATGAACAGCCCGGTCACCGCGCATCAGGAAGCCAGTGAAACGCGGCAACTGGGCTTCCAGGCCGGTGAATCCCAAGGCATGGGTGACCACCACCCACCAGGCCATGTAGCCACGCAGGCACTCCAGGCTTTCAAAGCGATGCTTGCTGAACTGATCCGCCATCTCAAGGGCCTTTTGGGGAAGATCGGGCCGAGAAGTATGGTTGGAATTTCAGCGTCGCATGCGTGCTTGCACACTTTGAAACTTGAGTTTGACTTTGATACTTTTCGCTTTATTTACCGGTTGACATGACCGGCAACCAGTTCTCGTAATGCACCTTGGTTTGCAGCGCGGGCACGTCCAATATTTCGACCTTGCCGTAAGCAATTTGCAAGATGCCTTCGGCCTTCAAACGTTGCAGCGCCTGACTCACCGTTTGACGTGACATGCCCAGCATGTCGGCCACCTCTTGCTGCTGGATGGTCACGCGCGACTTCACCGGGCCATCGCCGCCAGGCACATACGACTTGGCAATCAGCAGCAGCGTCCGCGCCACGACCAAGTCGTTGGAATCGAGCTTGCGCCCATTCAGCATGAACAGCGCCAGCCGCAGCTTCTGCGTCAACAGCAAGCCGAAGTGATGCCAATGCTGCGGGCATTGTTCAAGGTGCGCCCAGAGCAGTTGATCGTTGAGCCACAGCACCGTTGACGCCTGCTCGGCGCGGATGTGGTGGGCCCGCGGCAAGCGGTCATACAGACCAAATTCGCCGAACCAGGACACAGGATCCAGGTGCAGCTGAATCGCTTCGTCTCCCTGCTCGTTCACGTCCAGCGCCGCCAGCCGGCCTTCGAGCAAGGCGTACACCCCATTGCTGGCATCACCCCGCGAGAACAGCCGCTGCCCTGTGCGCAGGGGCCGTGTAACGCCGATCTCCAGCAGGGCTGATTGAAGCAAGCCAGGCACTTCCCTGAACCAGGCGTCCTTGCCGAGAATGTCCGCAACGTTGATGGTGCCGGGTGTTGCCACGTGAGACCTGCTGTTGAATGCAACGCCGATCATCGCAGCCAACACCGGGACACCCATCACCGGACGAACCCTGTGAATGCACGAAACCGTACAAACTTGGCCCTGATCAGGGCGCGCTGGCCTTGCCCATGGCCAACGTGAGTTCCTGGCGCCCCTGATCAGCCCCACTGCCCGGCACCGTGGCACCTTCCAACGTCCCCAAGGCGGCCAGGTGCTGGGCCAACTGCTCAGGCACATCGCTGCCCACGCCCAGGTACACCCCAGGCGTCATGGCAATGTGCGCAGCCGCGAAGGTGCCCGCCCCCGCGCCCAGGATGGTGCGGTTCGGCGCGCTCTCGTGGGCCAGCACCAGCATCGCGGGCACCACGGCCTCGGGCTTCAGCAGATCCAGCATGGCCTGGGGAAACAGGCCTTCGGTCATGGCCGTGGCCGCCGTCGGCGCCAGGCAGTTCACGCGGATGTCGTTCTTGGCGCCTTCGATGGACAAGGTCTGCATCAAGCCAACCAGCGCCATCTTGGCCGCACCATAGTTGGCCTGCCCAAAATTGCCGTACAGGCCGGACGACGACGTCGTCATCACCACGCGCCCGTACTTCTGCTCGCTCATCAAGGGCCACACCGCCTTGGTGCAATGCACCGCCCCCATCAGGTGAACCTCGACCACCAGCCTGAAGTCGTCCACCTCCAGCTTGGCGAAGGATTTGTCACGCAGGATGCCAGCGTTGTTGATCAGGATGTCGACGCGGCCCCAGGCGTCCTTCACCTGCTGCACCATGGCCTGCACCGCGGCAAAGTCGGTGACCGAGCAGCCATTGGCCATGGCCTCGCCGCCCGCGGCCTGGATCTCTTCAACCACCTGCTGCGCCGCCGCGGAGTGCCCCGCGCTGTCGCCCAGGTCATTGACCAGCACCTTGGCGCCCCGCGCCGCCAGGGCCAGCGCATGCTGGCGCCCCAGTCCACCGCCGGCACCCGTCACGATGGCCACTCGGCCGTTGAAGTTCAGTTCCATCAGGGGCTCGCTTTCTTGAATGAAATTTGCGGGGCGTTCACTTGCGGGCCCGGCTGGGCCGCGCGGGCTTGCTGTCCGTGAGTGTGTACTTCTGGTTCACCTGGTCCAACCAAAGCAAGGAATCGACCTGCGACATGAACTGCTGCAGGTAGTGGGGCGACAAGTCGCGCATCAGGCGCAGCGAGTGCAACACCAGCATGTGCGCATTGAGCGGGCCCGCGTTCTCAGGCCCACGGTCAAAGGCCTCGTTCACCTGCTTTTCAGCGGCAATGCGTGACCAGGTGTCCCGGAAGCGGCGCGCGCTCTTGATGTCGTCGACGGCGTCCTGGCCTTGGCCTGCCTCGGCATCGCCTGAGTCGTGGGCGAGGCTGCGGATGTACTGGTTCAACTGGGCCAGCGGCGTGGCGCTCGGCGGCGTGCGCAGGGGTGGCTTGCCCGCCACGCGGGGCGCCTGCGCGAGGCCTTGCTCGTAGTCGGCCCGGGCCCGGTCCAGCTTGTCTTGCAAGATGCGCCGCACCTCGCCTGAGGCCTCGTCCACGCGGCGTGACAGCACCTCCAGGTAATGAAAGCGCACCGGGTCGAAGCGCTCGCTGCTCATGGGGCCGCCGTGGCTTTCACATTGGCAGTCTTGGGCACCGGCGCCATCTCCACCCGGCGGTTCAAGGCACGCCCTTTTTCGTCCGCGTTGGAGGCCACCGGTTGCTCCGGGCCAAAGGCCGCCGCGAACACACGGGACGACGGCATGCCCTCCTCCATCAGCGCGCGCGTCACCGTCAAGGCGCGCTGCGCCGACAGCTCCAGGTTGTCGGCAAAGCGCTTGCTGGCGCTGTCGCGGATGCCCTTGTCATCGGTGAAGCCGCTCACCATCAGCATCTCGTCGCGCTCGCCCAGGTAGACCAGCAAAGGCTGCACCAGGCCCTTCAGCAGTTGGCGCCCCTCGGGCCGCAATTGGTCGGAGTTGACGGGGAAGAGCACGCTGCCGCTGATGCCAATGCGCCCGTTGTTCAAGGTGACGCGCCCCGTGGCCAAGGGAATGGCCAGGGCCTTCTCCAAAGCGATGCGGCGCTTTTCTTCCACCTGGCGCTTCTGCACTTCCGATTGCAGATTGGCCACCAGGTCCATCTGGACCACCAGCACCCCCACCAAGATCAGCACGAAGGCGCCCAGCAGCCCCGCCATCAGGTCGCCAAACACGGCCCACACCGGGGCGGTGTCTTCGATGCCGTGGCCGTGCTCGTCAAGCTCGGGCATCGGCGGCCTCACGGTGCAGTCGGCGCAGGTCTTCCACAATGCCTTGTTGCGACGAGATGCTCAGGTCAATCACCTCGCGGGCTTGCGCCACGTAGTAAGCCAGCTGTTCATCACTGCGCGCGGTGGACTGCTTGATCGAGCTTTCGATGCGCGCCAGGCTGTCCAGCAGCTTGTCGTTGCTGGCACTGAACAGCTGCACCCCATGCCCAAAGGATTCGCCCAGGCTGGACAACTCGACCGCGCTGCCCGTGAGGTGCGCGGCCACGTCCAGGGAGTGGCCCGATTGCGCCTGCAGCGCTTGGGCGAACTGGCTGCTCGCCTGGTCCAGCACCTGGGTGGCCGAGGTCACCAAGGTCTCGATGGCCTCGCGTTGCTGGCCCGAGGCTTGGCCCAAGCCCTGCAGCAGCACCGTGATCTTCTCGACCAGGCCATTGCGTTCGGCCAGCGCCTGGTTGCCCTGCTCGGTGAGCTGGGCCATCTCCTGGCGCAATTGCGCGATCACTTGCGCAGCCGCTTGCGGCACCTCTGAGGCCGTCTGCATCAGGCGGGTCATGGGGGCCTCCAGGGCCGTGCCCAAGGTGGCCAGGTGGCGGGCCATCGCCGATTGCAGCTCGTCCAGGCGCGCCACGGCCGCGTGGCCGCGCGAAGCCTCGTCGTCGCGCAACGCGCCCAGCTCGGTGCGCCACACCTGGGCCAGTTGGTCCATGCGCTCGCGGTGGTGCTCCATCCACTGCGCTTCAGACGCGATGCGCGAACGCACCAGCTCTTCGGATTGGTTCAGCAAACGCGCCACGTCGTCCAGCGTCTGGCCGGCCTGCGCGCTGGTGCGCTCGGTGATGTCGCGGGCGGTTTTCTCCAGCGTCAGGCAGACCGCGTTCTGCTGGGCCAGCGTTTGCGCCCCCACGTGCTGCCACTCGCCTTGCAGCTTGGCGGCCATGGCTTCCAGCGCGGCCGTCCAGGCCTGCAGGCGCTGTCCATCGGCCACCGACTGCTCGGCTTGCGATTGCGACGCGGCCTGCTGCACCGTGGCCAGCAGCGCGCCCGAGCGCTGCTCAAAGGTCTGCGTGAAAGCCGCCAGCGAACGGTCCAGGCCCTGGACCAGGTCTTCGCTGGTACGTGCATGGGTTTGCAAGGCGGCGGCCCAGCCCTCGGACACGGTGCGGGCCGTGGCGCCCAACTGGTCAGACAGGCCGTTCAATTGCGTTTGCGCCGCGTCGACCTGGCGCTGGTGCGCGCGTGTGGACTCCAGCGCGATTTGCGACATCGCGGCCTCGACGACCGGCTTGATGGTCTCGCCGGCCACCTTGGCGCTGCTCACCAGGCTGTCTTTCAGCGATTGCCCCACCTCGCCCGCCAGGCCGGTGTAGGCGGCGGTCACATCGCGGTGGAACTGGGCCTGCTGGCCCAACAGCTGCTCGCTCAATTGCAGGTTGCGGCGTTCCAGCCCGTCCATCATGGCTTGCAGTTGCTTGACCACCTCGGGCAGCGCGTGCGCCTGCACTTGCAGCGCCTTGAAGCTTTCCTCGCGTTGGTGGGCGCGCGAGAAGGGCCGCAGTTCGGCGGCGATGCGCGCATCCAGTTGCCGTGCCACCTCCAGCCGCTCACGGCGGCTGATGGCCGAGATCAGGCCCAACATGGCCGATGCCGCCACGCCGGCCACCGAGGTGCCAAACGACAAGCCCAAGCCCTTGATGGGGGCCGCCAAGGCCGTGCGGATGGCCTGCAGATCGGTCGAGCCCTCCAGCGCGAGCACGGCGCCCTTGAAGGTCACCACCATGCCCAGGAAGGTGCCCAGCATGCCCAGCATCACGAGCAGGCCCACCAGATACGGCGTCAGGGCCGGGCCCGGCAAAGCCACCCGCTCGCCCTCCACCCGCAGGCGCACGGCGTTCTGCAAAGAGGGGTGCAGGCTGGCCAGCCAAGCCCGCAGATCGGACACGGGTTGCGCCAGCTGGGCCAGCGCCACAGACAAGGACTCGGTGGCCTGGCGGAATTGCCGAAGCTCGTACGCTCCCAGCACATACACCGCAGCAATCAGCACCGTCATCAGCAAGGCCAATGGGCTGCTGCCCACGAACCCGACGCCCACCCAGCCCACGACCATCAGGCCGATGGCGAAGGCGGCTGCAAAAACTATCCTGTTCATGGTGACTTCTTGACCTCGTTGCTGAATGCTTCCATCAATCCCACCACCGGCTGCAAGCGCACGGCCATCTCGGCCAGCAGGACTTCCTGCCAGGCTTGGCGGAACGTGTCCTGCCAGCCCTCGTCCTGGGCTCGGCGCAATTGCTCGTACCGCTTTTCAAGCAGTACGGGCACCGTGGCCATCAGCCTTTGCTCGCGCCCCCCGATCACCTGTTCCATCACGGTGTCCAGGTAGGCGAGCTGTTTGAGCCGGGGCGAGGCACGGGACAGGATCTGCCGCACGTGGGATCTCAATGAAGCAATCTTGGATTCAATGTGGCGCTGCCGCTCAAGGTAACGCTGGCGGTAAGGCGCGTAGCCCGCGTCCGCGTCAATGGCCTGGGCTGCGCCGTTCGCCGTGATGGCCTGCACCAGGGCCGCGCGCACCCGTTGGACATCCTCTTCCAGGGGATGACTGCTCGCGGCCCGCGCATGCGCAGGCGTTTCTTGGGCAAACGCTTTGATCGACTGGTGGGCGGCATGGAGTTGGAGTGTGTCGAGCGTGCCCAGCCACTGACCCAGTTTTTCGGCCACATCCTGGCGGGACGCGTCCACGTCCACAGAGGCGGCATCACTGAGCAAGCGAACGAGTCTGGAGCTGCTGAAATTCCGGCGCAAATGCATTTCTTCGGTTTGCCACGCTGTGCTGTGCCGTGGCCAAGGAGGGGATTAGACACGATCCCATCGCAAAGAGGGGCGATCGCACGTGCGGGTGCTTGCGCGCAGGCCTGCATTTGAGGAAGTATCCGGGGCTGACCCCAAAAAAGAGGAGACCCCCGCGTGAATCCATTGACCCGAAGCCGCCTGGCGGCCTTGATGTTGAGCTTGCTGGGCCTGAGCGCCCAGGCCGCCACCACCCAGAAGGTGTGTGTCTACGACATGCTGGGCGCCTCGGGCGACCTGTTCAGCATGACCAAGGACTATGTGCTGGCCATGCAGAAATTTGGCGCCAACATCACCCTCAAAGGCTACACCGACGAGCGGCAAGCCACCGAGGACTACCGCTCAGGCCAGTGCGATGCGGTCATCACCACCGCGTTTCGTGCCCGCCAGTTCAACCGCACCTCTGGGGCCATCGACACGCTGGGAGCCACCACCATCATCCGCGACGGCAAGATCGACATGCCCGGCAGCTACGAAGTGGTCCGCAAGCTGATCCAGACTTACGCCTCACCGGCTGCCAAATCCTTGATGGTGGAAGGCGAGCACGAGGTTGGCGGCATCCTGCCCCTGGGCGCGGCCTACCCGGTCGTTCACGACCGTCGCCTCAACACCGTCGAGGCGCTGGCCGGCAAACGCATCGCGTCTTTCGATCACGACAAGGCGCAGGCCATCATGATCAAGCGCATGGGCGCCATCCCCGTGTCGGCCGATATCACCACTTTCGCGAACAAGTTCAACACCGGCCTGCTCGACATGGTGGCCGCGCCTACCATCGCCTACAAGCCGCTGGAGTTGTACCGGGGCATTGGCGACAGCGGGGCCATCACCCGCTTCCCGATCATGATCCTGACTTACCAGATGATCTTCAACAAGACCCGCTTTCCGGACGGCATGGGCGAGCACTCCAGAACGTACTGGCTGAGCCAGTTTGACCGTGCGCTGCAGTTCATCAAGCAGGCCGACAACAGCATCCCGCCCACCACCTGGCAGGAGCTGTCGGCCGAGAACGCCTACAAATATTCGCTGATGCTGCGCGAGTCGCGGATCGACATCGCGCAGCAAGGCATTTACGACAAGCGCGGGCTCAAGGTCATCAAGCGGATCCGTTGCAACGTGAACCCGGCTGACCCGGAGTGCAGCACCAAATCTGAAGAAGAGTGGCGCTAGTGCAAGGCGGCGTCCTTAGCGTGTGAGCACTTGGGCGTCGAGCAACTGCTGGCGTGTAGGCACCCACATCTGGGCGAACGGCACGTTCACCACCTGGCGGGCAAACGCCGGGCTGACCCCAGCCTGCACGTACAAGGCTTCTTCTTCACGCCGGCTGCCGCCTGAGGCGCGCCGGCGGGTGGCCGGCTGGCGGTCTTCGCCAATGGCCCGCGCCTGGTGAAAGCCGACACGGGCGGCATCGTCCGCAGTGCGCTCATGGCCGGCCAGCAAGGCCAGGGTGCAGGCCGACATGCACTCTTGCGCCACATGGGTGTTCAGGTTGTGGGCCCGGATGACCTCGGCCATGCGCCGGCCCTCACCCATCCAGCCTCCTGGTGAATCCAGCACCACCGTGCGAACCACGCCCAGCTGGGACATCACGGCCTGGTCCAGCGCCTGGGCAGCGCCTTCGTTCACGCCTCCGGCAAACACCAGCTCGCGGTGGTCGCGGCTGAAGGTCAGGGTGAACGATTTGCCGGGCTGCTTGCCCATGGCCACCTCGAAGTGGGCGGTCATGGCTGGCCCCAGGGTGGCCAGTTGGCGGATCATGCCGATGCACCCCAAGGTCAGCGACAGGATCGCGGCCAGGGCCCAGAACCGGCTCCCATCACCACTGAACACCTGCTTGATGGCCGACATGAAGGTGCCCACCGTGGACCACACCCAGACCAGCAGGGCCAGTGGTTCCAAGGCCAAGACGGCCATCGACACATAACGCACCGAGCCCACCGCTGCGATCTTGCCCACGGCCAGGCCGGCCAGGTACAGCAGCGCCCAACCCACCAGGACCGAGTGAACCCAGTACGACCGGGCCAGGCCGTAGTCGCCCTTGAGGTGACGGATGAAAAACCCCGCCTGAGCGGGGCGCCGGTTCGGCCGGTTCAATCAGCAGGCGGCGCGGCGGCGGCTGGCCACGCCCACCACGGCCAGACCAGCCAGGATCAGCGCCACGGATTCGGGCTCAGGCACGGCGGAGGTGTGAAGGCGGAAAGCGGCATCCGCCAGACCAGAGATGTTGACGCCACGCTCGGACAGCTGAACGGCGTTGGCTTGACCCGAGCTTGAGGTGACATAGGTCCAGGGGTCGTAGGAGTTGAGCACATGGCTGAAGCCGATCCAGTAGCTGCCGGCATCCAGGCTCACAGACAGCCCCGACAACGATGCCAGGGTGAAGCCTGCATCTTCGCTGATAGTGGCCACGGCGTTGCCGGATGCGATGGTTTCACCCAGGGATGTGGGCTGGTTCGCCCAGATGCGCCAGTTGGTGCTGACGTAGCCTGCAGGCCCCCCCAAGTTCCAGTTGTCCAGGCCCGTCACCACCGCAGCGGCGCTGAGGGTGAAGTTGTCGGCGATGGTCCAGCTTTCGCCACCGCACTGATTCATGCCAGACACGCACCAGTAGGTGCTGGGGCCGATGCTGCCGTTGTCATAGACAACTGCAGCGTTAGAGACGCCAGCCAACATGGAAGTGGCCAAGGCGATGGAAGACAAGACGATGTGACGCATGAAAATGCTCTCCCTGAAAATGTATATGGGTAAGTTTGGACAACGCACCGGGTGCGGGGCCAGTCTAATGACGACACACCAAGTTACAACCCCCGAGGCGCGGGGAGAGGCACAGCTGACGACGTTTCAGCGCAAGTCAGGCGCCGGCACCGTGCACACGCCCTGCGCCAGGGCCGCCTCGTGCTGCACCGCCAGGGCTCGCAGGTAGGCCGGGCGCTGCTGCAGGCGTTGCCAGTAGCCCTGAACCGCCGGCTTGAAGCGATCAGCCAAGCCCAGGTGGCTGGCCAGCAACAGGGCATAGCCCACCGACACATCGGCCGCCGTGAAGCGGCCCGCACACACAAACGCCTCCTGCGCCAGCAAGGGCTCCAGCGTGCGCAAGCGGGCCAGGAACCACTTGGCGTAGTCCTCAGCCACCTGCGGCTGGCGGCGCTCGGGTGATTCGAAGTGCGCATACCGCAGGATCAGGGTCTGCGGGAAGGTGAGCGTGGCCTCGCCAAAGTGCAGGTAGTTCAGGTAGGCCGCATAAACCGGCTGATCGGGCGCCACGTCCATGCCCCCGGCCGGGTGGCGCGCGGCCAGGTACTGGCAGATGGCCGCCGACTCGGTCATGCACGCACCGTCATCGAACAACGTGGGCACGGTGCCCAGCGGATTGAGCTGCAAATAGGCCGCGTCATGCACACGCGGCGGGAAAGGCAGCATTTTCAGTTCGTAAGGCAAGCCCAGTTCTTCCAGCATCCACAAGGGGCGGAAGGAGCGGGCGCTGACGCAATGGTGAAGTGTGATCATGGCCATCCAGTATGCTTGACCAGCCCCTTTCTTGAGCCCGCCATGAACAGACTGCACGCTGAGTTGCAACGCCTTTACCGCCTTGATGCCACCGCGTCTGGGCCTGCCCCAGACAAGGCTGATGAGCCGGTGCACGCCATGGTGCTGACCTTGTCCAGGCCGGCCGATTGGGCCGCGCTGTCGGCAGTGTGGCAAAGCGTGCAGTCCGAGCTGGGCTTGCCCGCGCCGGCCATCGCGGTGTCGGGCTTTGATGGCTACCAGCTGTGGTTCTCGCTGGCCCAGCCCCAGCCTGCCGCGCAGGCCATGGGCTTCCTGGAAGCCTTGCGCCTGCGCTATCTGCCCGAGGTGGCGCACGACCGTGTGGGCCTGAGCGTGTCGCGACTCACCGTGCCGGCCCAGCAGACCGAGCCAGACCGTTGGTCGGCCTTCGTGGCCCCGGACCTGGCGCCCGTGTTCGCCGACACGCCGTGGCTGGACATCCCGCCCAACCCCGATGGCCAAGCCGAGCTGCTGGCGCGTTTGCACAGCATCAAGCCCGCTGACTGGCAGCATGCGCTGACCGCGCTTCAGCCCCTGCAAAAAACAGAGCCCGATGTGGCCCCATCGTCGAACACACGCTCACCGCGTGGTTTCTTGCTATCGGTGATGAACGATGAAGCCCTTGATCTGAGCCTGCGCATCCAGGCCGCGCAAGCGCTGCTGCCCTATGTCTCTTGAATGCGCAGGGTTGGTGCTTCAGCGTTCAGTGCTTGGCCCCGCTGTCATGGCCGACGGGTGGGCGCGCGGGTTGGGACGGCTCAGAGATTTCAGACAGTGCCTGACTAGCGTCGTCCAAATCGCCCTTCACCGCCACATCGCCCAACGACAGCATGCCGACCAGGGTCTGGTCGTGGTCCACCACCGGTATGCGGCGAATCTGCGCGTCTTGCATTTTCTGGGTGGCGATGTCGACCGGGTCGTCATCGAAACACCAGCAAACGTCCTCGCTCATCACATCACTCAATGAGGTCTGGTCGGCTGGGCGGTCGTGGGCCACAGCCCGCAGCACGATGTCGCGGTCGCTCACCATGCCGACGAGTTTTTGCCCGTCGCAAACGGGAATGACGCCCACGTCCAGTTCCTCCATGGCCTTGGCAGCCTGCGCAATGGTTTCATGAGGGGCCATGGTTCGAACACCACGGGTCATGAGTTCAGAAACTTGAGTCATGGCTGAATCCTTTCAAGCTGAGTGGTAAGTTTTTCTGCAAACCGGTCAACCCCCGGGCGCAGTGCCGGTGGGCAAGGGCGTGGGGTTGCCCTTGGGGAAGGGGTTGACGGCGGTAGGCTCTTCATCGTCGGGCGAGAACATCTGCGTCGGCTGATCGTCTTCCACCAGCGGGGCCAGGCCGCGCTGTCTGCCATCAGCCTTCGGGCTGCGGCTCTTCTTCTTGCTGGCCGCCCAGGTGGCCAGCAGGCCCAACAAAACAAGGTACTTGATCTTCGGCGGTTTCATGGTTGCTCCTGTTTGAACTAGCGATGAGTGATGGGCAAATGGCGTTCCTCAGGCACAAAGACTGCTGACCAAGGACCAACCAAGCAAAGCCAGGAGTGCGGCCAATTACCCCAGCCCAGTTGCGCGACCCTTACCAAATCGCTCGCGCGAAACTTGACATAATCCAAAGGATGTTCCACCGCCTCACCATCCCCGTCACCGCCTTCGAGCAAAACTGCTCCCTGGTCTGGTGCGATGAAACCAAAGACGCCGCCTTGATCGACCCCGGTGGCGACATCCCCAAGCTGCTGGCGCCCATCCAGGCGCGTGGCCTGAACCTCAAGGCCATCTGGCTCACGCACGCGCACATCGACCACGCTGGCGCCACCGGCACCTTGGCGCGCGAGCACACGCTGCCCATCGAAGGCCCGCACCCGGGCGACCAGTTCTGGATCGACGCATTGCCCCAGCAATCGCAGATGTTCGGCTTTCCGCAGGCCGAGCCTTTCGCGCCCACGCGCTGGCTCACCGATGGCGACACCGTTCAGATCGGCCAATGCACCTTGCAGGTGGTGCACTGCCCCGGCCACACACCCGGCCATGTCATCTTGTTCGAGCCCACCACGCGCCATGCTTTCGTGGGCGATGTGCTGTTCGCCGGCGGCATTGGCCGCACCGACTTCCCCCAAGGCAACCACGCCCACCTGATCCACGCGATCAAGCACAAGCTGCTGCCATTGGGTGACGACATCACCTTCACGCCGGGCCATGGCCCCGAAAGTAATTTCGGCGAAGAGCGCCTGTACAACCCCTACCTCAAATAATCATGAAGTCGATGGGCTTGAACGTGCCGTTGTTCGAGCCCTCGGCCGAGCAGGCCGTCAGCCCGCACACCATGTCCATCTCGGCCCTCAGCTCGATGAAATCACCCGCCTTGGAGGTGGGCGCATCAACCGTCATGCGGCCGCCTTCGTGGATGTTCACGTTCATGAACACATTGAAGGTGGTGGAGATCTGCGCATCGTCGATGCCGAAAGGTGCCAGGGCACGGCTGAGGTTCTCAAAACAACTGGGGTGGTGGCCCACATGCTTGTAAAGAATCTCGAACATTTCCTGGCTACAGGGCGTGAGCAAGAAGTCGTGCTTGCCCACGCGGTCGTCCAGGATGGTGAACATGACGCGGCTGTCGTTCGCGTACAGCAGATCACCCTTGCTCAGGTAGATCTTGCCGGCATAGTCCAGGCTGCGCCCGGATGAGAGGGTGCAGCGGTGGTCATGCTCGCTCACCGAGAACAAATCGGCCACCTGCTCCCCCATGGGGTCGATGATCCTCAGCGTTTGGCCCTTCTTCAGCCGGAAGCCGGTGCCGCTTTGGGGTGCAATGCGGGCATGGTGGTCGCAGGTGTGGTGATCAGTCATCATGGGAAACAAAGCCTTGTTTGAATGGGCATTCCCATTGGCTCGGGACCGAGCGCCCCGAGTATTGTCTTGATTCAGTCTGTTGGCCAAAGTTCGTCAACACCGGGTTGATCGACCCCTGATAGGCCATGTCGCGCTGGCGAATGGCTTGCTGCAAGCGGTCATAGCCACCTTCGGCCCGCAGGGCCTCGAACTGATCGTGCGGATTGAAGACCAGGCAAGGCTGCGCCATCTTCCGCGCCAGCCGCGAGGCCCCCTGGTGCAAGCCAACGACGAAGAAGGCCCGCCCGCCCACGCTGAACGAAAACTTCGGGTCGTCCGGGTCCTTGCTGACCGTGGCATCCCACTCGAAATGCCGCGCATCAACCTCGTGGATCAGCTGAAGCTGCCGCCACAGCAGGGCTTCAAACTCAAGCTCGGTCAACTGCCCAAGCGGCCCATCGAACATCGCGAAGAAGCTGGTGAACTGCGCCTGCCCGGGAGGCAGCTCGTCCGAGAACGCGTAAAGATCATGGCAAATGGCCAAGGCCGCTTCCGAAGATCCCAAGGCGCCGTAGCTGCCCAGTCGATAGGTTTGACGGTTGATGACCGAACGTGCGGCAACACAAGGGAAGCCGGGGTCCATGATCTTTTGCTTCAAACGCGCGTGCGCGGGGTGGGGTGTGGGTGTGTAAGCCATGCCCCCTGAGAGCACTTGGCGTTCCCACGCCCGTCACCGGTCGAAGCGCTGCTCAGGCTTGGCGGCCCTTTGGTACAGCGGCATCACCTTGGGCAGGCTGGCCTGGATGTCCTGGATGCGCGTGCCGCTGGCCGGGTGGGTGGACAAGAACTGCGGTGGCGCGCCCTTGCTGGCCTCGCCCATCTTCTTCCACAAGGTCAGGCCCGCGCGCGGGTCGTAACCAGCGCGGGCGGCCAGCTCCATGCCCACCAGGTCGCCTTCGGTCTCGTCCTTGCGGCCAAAGCTCAAGGTAAGCAGGCTGCGGCCGGCGTTCAGCACCATGTCACCGGTGCGGCCCAGGCCCAGCAGGCTGGACAGCACACTGGCGCCCAGGCCCGTGGCGGCTGATTTGCCCATCTGCTCGCGGGCATGTTCACGCAAGGCGTGCGCCATCTCGTGGCCCATGATCATGGCCACCTCGTCGTCGTTCAGCTTCAGCTGGTCCAGGATGCCGGTGTAGAAAGCGATCTTGCCCCCCGGCATGCAAAAGGCGTTGATCTCTTTGGACTGCAGCACGTTGACTTCCCAGCGCCACTGGGCGGCCCGCGGGTTCCACTCCAGCGTGTAAGGGATCAGGCGCCGGGCGATGGCGCGCACGCGGATCACCTGTGGGTGGTTGTCGGGCAGCAAGGCGTTCTGGGCCTTGGCCTGGGTGGCCAGCTGCACATACTGCTGTGCCGCCATCTGCTCCACCTGGTCGGCCGACACCAGGCGCGACAAGCCTGATTGCTTGCCCACCTCCACGCCTTCGCGCGCCTGCGCGCCCGCACCCAAGCCCACCAGGGACAGCAACACCGCCATCCGCACCAACCGACCAGCATTCATTCGTTTATCCATGTGATATCAACGCTCCTCAGAGCGATTCAGCATACGGCGCACCGCCGGCAGCAGCAAATATGCCGGAAAGGACAGCCAGAACGTCAAGAAGAAGAAAGCGGCGTAGCCCATTTGCTCCACCCCCAGGCCGCCCGCCCAACCGGCCACCGCGCGCGAAAACGCGAAGATGGACGACAGGATGGCGTATTCCGTCGTGGCGCGTGCTTTGTGGGTAATGCCCATCAAGAATGCCAGGAAGGCCCCCGTGCCCAAGCCCCCGGTGAAGCTTTCCAGCCCGCTGGCCGCGTACACCACCAATTGGTATTGCGGATCGACCATGCCCGGCAAGGCTTGGGGCACCGTCCAGGCGGCTGCCGCGTAGCCCAGATTGGACATGGCCTGGGCCAGGCCCAGCACCCACAGGCCCTTGAAGATGCCGGCGCGGTCCACGTACCAGCCGCCCACCAGCCCACCGGCGATTGACAGCCCCAGGCCCACGTTGACGCTGACCAGGCCAATCTGGGCCGGCGTGAACCCGGCATCCACCCAAAACGGCTTGACCATGAAGCCCATGGCCGCGTCGCCCAGCTTGAACAGCAAGATGAACAGCAGCACCGCCAGCATGCCAGGCCGCGCCAGCAGGCTCACCCAGGCGCCAAACACGGGCCCATCGGCCAAGGCCTGGGCCTGTGGGCCCCGGGCAGCGGCCACCATCAAGCCCGCGCCCGCGAACATCAGGCCCACCGGCACCGCCCCCTTGAACCACCAAGTGCCCGACACCGCCTGCACCCAGGCCCAACCCAAAGTTTTGCCCAAGGGCGCCAGGGCCGGCCACAGCAGGCCCGCCATCACCAGGCCCAAGGCCAGCAGCCACAGGGGTTGCTGGCGCAGCACCAGCCATTCACGCGCCGAAGCCCCCTCGGGCCGGGCTGCCCGGGGGGGCTGCTTGGGCGCCAGCAGCACGGCCACGCCGTTCATCAGCATGAGCACCGCCCCCAAGCCATAGGCCGCGCCCCAGTTGGGCTGCCCCGGCGTGCCCATCCAGCCCGCGGCCACCAGCAAGCCGCCCGCAGCCAGCATGCCCACCCGGTAAAAGCCGATGCGCAGGCCATTGGCCACACCGTATTGCCCCTGCGCCAGCTGCTCGATGGTGTAGCCGTCGGTGGCGATGTCGTTGGTGGCCGACAAAAACGTGAACACCGCCAACAGCACCCACGGCCAGGTCTCGCCCTGCCCCAGGGCCTGCGGATTGAGGGCCAGCGCGGTCAGCACGGCGGCCATGCCCAGGTTGGCGGCCGACATCCACACCCGGTGGTGGCGCCAGGCGTCCACCAGGGGCGCCCACAAAAACTTCACGGTCCAGGCCAGGCCCAGCAAGCTCAGCAGCCCGATCTCTGCCGGCCCCACCCCCGCCTGCCGCAGGTGAACGGGGAACAGGTCGAAGAACAGCCCCAGCGGCAGACCCTCTGAAAAATACAGCAGCGCGACCCAAAACATCAGGCGGCGGGTGGTGGGGGGCTTGGCAACGGCGGCGGGAAAACTCATCCCCGGATTCTAGGGAGGGCTGAATGCACGGAATGCACGCTTGGCCACCCATATTTTCGGCTTTTGCCACTTCAGTCCCGGCCACAAGATGCCGATAGCGTCATGGATCACCCATGAGTTGCGCCCTTTAGCGGCGCATGCCCGGAGGCAAAAGTAATGAATTTCCGTACCAAGATCTGGATGTTGCCGCTCAGTGCGGGCGCCGTGTTCGTCGTTGGCGTGGCCTTGAGCTTCTTCGTGGGCGAGCGCACTTCGCGCGGGCTCACGCACCTGGAAGCTGTCGACAGCCCGCACAGCGAGTATGTGCTGGCCGTGGACCGCAGCACCGAAGAACTGCGCCTGACCTTGCAAACCGCCGCCGCGGAAGGCGATCCCGACCGCATCAAGGACACCGACCCGATGGTCGCCAGCGCGCAGGCCGCCCTGGCCTCGATGCAAAAGCTGGAGGGCAAGGAAGCCGTGGCCAAGGAGTTGGCCGCCGCCTTCAACGCCTACCAGTCCTCCGCCATTGGCGCCACGCGCGCCCTGCTGACCAAGGCGCCCCCGGGTGATCTGGTCACGCAAATGCAATCGTCGCAAACCGTGCTCAGCAAGCTGCTGGACACCCGCAAGGCGCAAGCCAAGGCCGCCATCATTGAAGCCCAGACCGACGCCAAGAACGGTGTCAACACCAGCTTGTGGGTGTCGGTCATCACTGGCGCCATCGTGCTGGGCGTGTTGGGCGTGGCCTCGGCGGCCATCGTCAAATCGGTGTGGCGCGATCTGGGCGACGAGCCCACCATCTTGCGCGACCTGGTCGGCCGCATCGCCGAAGGTGATCTGGACCTGACCATTGCCCCCAATGCCGGCGACAGCACCTCGCTGCGCGCCTCGGTTGTCAACATGACCACGCGCCTGCGCGACACCATCACCCTGATCCGCAACGCGACCGATTCAATCGCCACGGCCTCCCAAGAGATCGCCAGCGGCAACCTGGACTTGTCCAACCGCACCGAGAACACCGCCTCGAACCTGGAGAAAACCGCCAGCTCGATGGGTGAGCTGACCGGCACTGTGCGCCAGAGCGCCGACTCGGCCCGCCAGGCCAACCAGTTGGCCTCGGGCGCCGCCACCGCCGCCGTGCGTGGCGAGCAGATCGTCTCGCAAGTGGTGTCCAACATGTCGGAGATCAACGTGGCCAGCCGCAAGATCACCGAGATCATCACCGTGATCGATGGCATCGCCTTCCAGACCAACATCCTGGCGCTGAACGCGGCCGTGGAAGCGGCCCGTGCCGGCGAGCAAGGCCGAGGCTTTGCGGTGGTGGCAGGCGAAGTGCGCTCGCTGGCCCAACGCAGCGCGCAAGCCGCCAAGGAAATCAAGACCCTGATCAACGCCTCGTCCGAGAAGGTTGATTCGGGCTCGAAGCTGGTGCAAGACGCCGGCAACTCGATGACCGAGATCATGACCAGCGTGAACCGCGTGTCGGACATCATTGGTGAGATCAGCGCAGCATCGACCGAGCAGAGCTCTGGCATCGGCCAGGTCAACCAGGCCATCACCGAGCTGGACCAGATGACCCAGCAAAACGCCGCCTTGGTGGAAGAATCAGCCGCCGCCGCCGAAAGCCTGAAGGACCAAGCCGGTCGCCTGGCGCAAGCCGTGTCGGCCTTCAAGCTGGGCAGCCACCATGTGGTCAGCAAGCCCGCCGTGGCGGCCTCGCCCGTGAATGCGCAGGTGGAAGCCAGCACGGTGATCGCCAAGGCGCAGACCACCGCGCGCCACACGCCCGCCCTGGCCGTGGCGGCACCCGCCAAAGCCACGCCAGTGGCCGCGCCCATCAAGGCCGCTTTGCCCAAACCCGCCGCGCCCATCAGCGCGCCGGTGGTCACGGCCAGCGCCAGCAAAACCGCCGCGCCGTCTTCCGACAGCGATTGGGAAACCTTCTAAAGCCGCCCTCCCTTAGCGTCTCTCCACACGCCCCGCCACCGCTTAGCCGGTGGCGGGGCGTTGTCGTCTAGGTGTTACCTCTAGCCTCGCCCCCCTAGCTTGCATATTGACTGAGCCCAAAATAGCCCACCAGAATCGCCACTCATTGCGGACAGCAACGCCAAAGCGACAAATCTCAACAGCTTTTGCAAAGTTGTCACAGCAGGGCCCCCAATTCGTAGACACTCATGCTCCTCAGCAGTGAATTCAATAGGTTGACGAGATGAGTGAATCGGGAGACTTCCACCCATCCAGCACCGGCGAACGAACCATCGTGGACGACTGGTTCGAGCCGCTGCCCGATTCGGATGCCCCCTGCGGCCCAGACCTGGAATACGACAACACCTTCCTGGAACTGGCCCAAGCCGCCACCGGCAAGCCCGAAACCCAGTTCGCCCCGGCCGAGCCACCCGATTGGCGCCAGGTGCACGACATCAGCCAATCGCTTTTCGAGCGCACCCGCGACCTGCGCGTGGCCATGCACTGGGGGCGCGCGCACATCCAGATCAACGGTTTCCGCGCGCTGGCCGAGGCCCTGCGCTTGCAACTCGGCCTGCTTGACCGCTTCTGGGGCCAACTCCACCCCCAACCCGACCCAGACGATGGCGATGCCTATGCGCGCTTGAACGTGCTGGCCTTGCTGGGCGAGGTCGACGGCATGGTGGGCGATGTGCGCAACGCGCTGGTCATCCAGAACCGATCGATCGGCGAACTGCGCGTGCGCGACATCGAAGTGATGATGGGCAAGTACCCGCCACGCGAGGGCGAGACGCCCATGACCCGCCACCAGGTCGAGCAGATGCTGGCCGCGGCCACCGCTCAAAACGCCGACCTGCCCGGCCAGGTCACAGGGGCACTGGCCAACCTCAAGTCCCTGAGCAGCCTGCTCAACGAACACGTGGGCATCGAGCGCGCCCCCGATGTGCGCCCGTTGCACAACCTGATCAGCATGGTGAACCAGCTCATGCCCACCGCTGGTGCAGGCGATGAGGCCGGCGCCGACGCTGAAGAAGGCACCGACGCCTCATCCGGCGTTGGCGGCAGCGCGGCACCACGCGCCTCGGGCAAAGGCCTGAGCGGCGCCGTTGATTCGCGGGCCGACGCGCTCAGGGCCATCGACATGGTTTGCGACTACCTTGAGCGCACCGAGCCCACCAACCCGGCCCAGTTGTTGCTGCGCCGTGCCCGCCGCCTGATCAACAAGAACTTCCTGCAGCTGATGCGGGAATTGGCCCCCGACGCCCTCAACGAGGTGGCCCGCATCATGGGCGTCGACCCTGAAAGCATCCAATCCGAAGACGTCGAATGACGCGCTTCGGACGATAACCAACCCTTCCCCACCCAGATTGACCGGAGGTGATCATGAGTAGCCAGAAATTCATTGCGCGCAACCGCGCACCGCGCGTCCAGATCGAATACGACGTGGAGCTTTACGGCGCCCAGAAGAAGGTGCAATTGCCCTTCGTGATGGGTGTGCTCGCCGATTTGTCGGGCAAGCCCGCTGATCCGCTGGCGCCCGTGGCCGACCGCAAGTTCCTCGAGATCGACGTCGACAACTTCGACTCGCGCATGAAGTCGATGAAGCCCCGTGTGGCTTTCCAGGTGCCCAACAGCCTGACCGGCGAAGGCAACATCAGCGTTGACCTGACGTTCGACAACATGGACGAGTTCTCGCCCGCCGCCGTGGCCAAGAAGGTCGATGCGCTAAGCAAGCTGCTGGACGCCCGGCAACAGTTGGCCAACCTGGTCACCTACATGGACGGCAAGACCGGCGCTGAAGAACTGATCGCCAAGGTGCTGGCCGACCCAGCCCTGCTGGCCACTTTGGGCAGCGCTGAAAAGCCCGCCGAGTAACCTGGAGAACCTCATGGCAGAAACCCAACTGAACTCGGCCCTGGCCAGCGCCACGCTGGAAGGCAGCGACCTCGCTTCGCTGCTGCAAAAGGAATTCAAGCCCAAGACCGACGAGGCCAAGAGCGCCGTCGAGACGGCCATCCAGACCCTGGCCCAGCAAGCGCTGTCGCAGACCAAGCTGATCGGCAACGACGTCATCAAGTCCATCGAGGCCATGATCGCCGCGATCGACAAGAAGCTGTCGGACCAGATCAACCTGATCATGCACCACGAAGACTTCCAGAAGCTGGAAGGCGCCTGGCGCGGTCTGCACTACATGGTGAACAACACCGAGACCGACGAGCAGCTCAAGATCCGCGTGATGAACATCTCGAAGGCGGACCTGGGCAAGACGCTCAAGCGCTTCAAGGGCACCGCGTGGGACCAAAGCCCGATCTTCAAGCGCGTGTACGAAGAAGAGTACGGCCAGTTCGGCGGCGAGCCCTTCGGCTGCATGGTCGGCGACTACCACTTCGACCACAGCCCCCCCGATGTGGAACTGCTGGCCGAGATGGCCAAGGTCTGCGCGGCTTCGCACATGCCCTTCATCTCGGGCGCCTCGCCCACGACCATGCAGATGGAATCGTGGCAAGAGCTGGCCAACCCGCGTGACCTGACCAAGATCTTCTCGACGCCCGAGTACGCCGCCTGGCGTTCGCTGCGCGAGTCGGACGATGCCAAGTACATCGGCCTGGCCATGCCCCGCTTCCTGTCGCGCCTGCCTTATGGTTCGCGCACCAACCCGGTCGAAGAGTTCGACTTCGAGGAAGACACCGGCGCCGCGGACCACAACAAGTACACCTGGGCCAATGCCGCTTACGCGATGGCGACCAACATCAACCGCTCCTTCAAGGAGTTTGGCTGGTGTTCGCGCATCCGCGGCATCGAATCGGGTGGCGCGGTGCAGAACCTGCCTTCGCACACCTTCCCCACCGACGACGGCGGCGTGGACATGAAGTGCCCCACCGAAATCGCCATCGCCGACCGCCGCGAAGCGGAACTGGCCAAGGCCGGCTTCATGCCTTTGGTGCACAAGAAGAACAGCGACTTCGCTGCCTTCATCGGTGCGCAATCACTGCAAAAGCCCGCCGAGTATGACGACCCGGATGCCTCGGCCAACGCCAACCTGGCCGCGCGCCTGCCTTACCTGTTCGCCACCTGCCGCTTCGCCCACTACCTGAAGTGCATCGTGCGCGACAAGGTGGGCTCGTTCAAGGAACGCGACGACATGCAGCGCTGGCTGCAAGACTGGATCCTGCAATACGTGGACGGAGATCCTGCGCACTCGTCCGAGTCGACCAAGGCCAGCAAGCCTTTGGCCGCCGCGGAAGTGGTCGTCGAAGAAGTCGAGGGCAACCCCGGCTACTACTCGTCCAAGTTTTTCCTGCGCCCGCACTATCAGCTCGAAGGGCTGACGGTTTCCCTGCGCCTGGTCTCGAAGCTGCCCTCCGCCAAGGCGGGCTGATCGGGTCGCAGGCCATTTTCAAACGTTATTCACACCACTTGCAAAGTTAGGAGCACACCATGGCTGTAGACATGTTCATCAAGATCGGCGACGTCAAGGGCGAGTCGCGCGACAAAACCCACGCGGGCCTCATCGACGTTCTGGCCTGGAGCTGGGGCATGAGCAACTCCGGCTCGGCCCACACTGGCGGCGGCGCTGGTTCGGGCAAGGTCAACGTTCAAGACCTGTCCTTCACCAAGTACATCGACAAGTCGTCGACCAACCTGATCCTGGCTTGCTGCAAAGGCACGCACTACCCCGAAGCGACCCTGATCGTGCGCAAGGCCGGCGACAAGCCCCTTGAGTACCTCAAGATCACCTTGACGGAAGTGCTGATCACCTCGGTGAGCACCGGCGGCAGCGGTGGTGAAGACCGCCTGACGGAAAACGTCACGCTGAACTTCGCCAAGTTCAAGGTGGCTTACCAGCCGCAAGACAAGACCGGCGCCAAGGAAGGCGGCGAAGTCCTCGCGGTCTACAACATCGCCGAAAACGTCGACGCCTGATCCTCGATCAGACCGCCGGTTTCTTGAAGGGCAAGGGGTCAGCCCCTTGCCCTTCAATGGTTTGAATCCATCGCACGCCATTGGCAGAGGTTCCTTATGTCCCTGGGTGACATGTTTTTCAAGGTCGATGGCAGCCGCTCTGGCGCAGTCAAGGGCGAAGCCAACGACACCGCCCACGCGGGCGAAATCGACATCCTCGACTGGTCATGGGGCATGCGCTCACCGTCGGCCATGGGTGGCGGTGGCGCCGCAGGCCGGACAGCGCTGGATGCGCTGAACATCACCAAGCGCGTGGACAGCGCCTCGACGGCCCTGATGTCCGTCATGCGCAACAACGAACTGATCAAGAAAGGCGTGCTCACCGTTCGCAAGTCCGGCAGCAAGCCCGTTGAATATTTCATCGTGACGATCGAGAACGCGCGCATCACGTCGTATGACGTGGCCACCGTGGAAGGCGCGGCCCACCAGATGGTGGAGAAGCTCAGCCTGAGCTTCCAGAAGATCTCGATCGATTACTACCCACAAGATGGCGCGGGTTCGCGCAAAGGCGGCTCCAATTTCTCAACCGACGTGGGCCCCGCCTGACCGAGACCGACATGAACGCACCCTCCACCACCTCCCCCGAAGACAGCCTGCGTGCGGGCGATCCGCAACAGGCGCTCAAGCAACTGCAAGACCTGATCCGCAGCAAGCCGGGCGATGCCAAGCTGCGCGTTTTCTTGTTCCAGCTGCTGTGTGTGCTGGGCCAGTGGGAGCGTGCGCTCAACCAGTTGAACGTGGCCACCGAGCTGGATGCCTCCACCCTGGCCATGGCGCAGACCTACCGCGAAGGCATCAAGTGCGAGCTGCTGCGCGCCGAGGTCTTCAAGGGCCAGAAGGTGCCGATGATCTTTGGCCAGCCCGAGCCCTGGTTGGCGCTGTTGATCGAAGCGCTGCTGCGCGAAGGCAAGGGCGAGCACGCCGATGCCAAGGTGCTGCGCGACCAGGCCTTTGAGCAAGCACCGGCTGTGAGCGGCACGGTGGGCCAGGGCGACGATGCCCAGGCCTTCGAATGGATCGCCGACGCCGACATGCGCTTGGGCCCGGTCATCGAGGCCGTCATCAATGGCAAGTACTACTGGGTGCCTTTCGCCCGCCTGAGCGCGCTCACCATCGACCCACCCGAAGACCTGCGCGACGCCGTGTGGATGCCCGCGCACTTCGTGTTCGAGAACGGCGGCGAGTCGGTGGGACTGATCCCCACACGCTATGTGGCGTCAGAAGCCAGCACTGACGGACTCATCGCCCTGTCGCGCAAAACTGATTGGGCCGAGCCCCTGCCTGGTTTTTACACCGGCCTGGGCCAGCGCCTGTTCGCCACCAACGAGGGTGATTTCCCCTTGATGGATTTGCGCACCATCACCTTCAACGCGACGCCGTCCGACGACACGGACACGGCGGCCGCCGCGGCCGAGTAAGCACGCCCCCATGGCCGAGCAGACGCCTCAAGAACGGTTGCAGCCCGCGCTGCTGGACCGCTTGATGGACGACAACCCGGACGTCCAGGTCGAGTCGCGCGAAATGCGGGTCATGTCCCGCAACCGCATGCGCGAGGCGGTGCTGCGCGACCTGGCCTGGCTGTTCAACTGCACGCAACTGTCGGGCGATTTCAACTGGCCCGCGCACCCGCACGTGCAGCGCTCGGTGATCAACTTTGGCCTGCCCACCTTGTCCGGCGAGACCGCGTCCACCCTGGACGTGATTGACCTGGAGTCGCAGGTGCGCCAGGCCTTGCTGGATTTCGAGCCGCGCATCATGGCGTCCACTCTGCAGGTCAGCGCCCTGATGGACGAGATGACGATGGACCACCACAACGTCATCAGCTTTCGCATCACCTGCAATCTGTGGGCGCAGCCCGTGCCTTTTGAGCTGATGCTGCGCACCGAAGTCGATCTGGAGTCCGGCCAGGTCGAGATCAAAGAACTGACAAGGTAAGAAGAGCTTCATGGACCCGCGACTGCTGCGCTACTACAACCAGGAATTGCAGCATCTGCGCGAGATGGGGGCCGAGTTCGCTCAGCAGTTTCCCAAGATCGCCGGCCGCCTGGGCATCGATGGCATCGAGGTCAATGACCCCTATGTGGAGCGCCTGCTGGAGGGCTTCGCCTTCCTGACCGCGCGCGTGCAGCTCAAGCTCGACGCCGAGTTCCCGCGCTTCACGCAGCGCCTGCTCGAGATCGTGCACCCGCACTTTTTGGCGCCCACGCCGGCCATGCTGATTGCGCAGTTGCAGCCTGACCTGGGCGACAGCAACCTGGCGCGCGGCGTGACCGTGCCCCGCGGCAGCCCCATGCGCGGCAGCCAGGTTGCCAAGGACGAAACCGCGTGCCAGTTCCGCACCGCCCACGACGTGACGCTGTGGCCGCTGGAGATCACGGGTGTGGAGTACTTCAGCTACGCGGCCGACCTGCCCTTGTCCACACTGGCCGTGGGCCGCAAGGTCAAAGGCGGGTTGCGCCTGAAGCTGCGCACCACGGCGGGCGTCAACTTCAACCAGCTGGCCTTGAACGACCTGCGCCTGCACTTCAGCGGCAGCGACGACATCGCCTACAAGCTGCACGAGCGCGTGCTGGGCAGCACGGTCGGCGCGCTGGTCATGCCGGGCGGCAAGGGCGGCACGCAGCACACCTTTTTGCCGGCCACCACCGTGCAACCCGTGGGCTTTGACGATGAGCATGCGCTGCTGCCCTTGAGCCTGCGCGGCTTCTCGGGCTACCGGCTGCTGCAAGAGTACTTTGCCTTTCCGCAGCGCTTTCTGTTCTTCGATCTGCAAGGTGTGGGCGATGCCTTGCGCGCACAAGGCGGCACCGAGGCCGAGATCGTGCTGCTGTTCGACCGCGCCGATGCCTCGCTCGAGAGCGTGGTCGATGCCAGCAACCTGGCCCTGAACTGCACCCCGGCCATCAACCTGTTCGAGCGCCGCTGCGACCGCATCCACGTCACGCCCACGCAGAACGATTACCACGTGCTGGTCGACCGCACCCGGCCGATGGACTTCGAGATCTACGATCTGCTGGAGGTGAACGGCTATGGCGTGGGCATCGACAGCGAGCGGCGCTTTCTGCCTTTCTACGCGGCCTTTCACACCGAAGACCGCCAGCACAACGCCTACTACGCCATTCAGCGTGAACCACGCCTGCTGTCGACCACGCAAAAGCGCAATGGCGCCCGCTCATCGTACGTGGGCACCGAGATGTACATCTCGCTGGTGGACCCGCGCGAGGCGCCCTATCCCGGCGACCTGCGCCAACTGGGCATGAGCGCGCTGTGCACCAACCGCGACCTGCCTTTGCTGATGCCCGTGGGCCTGGGCCAGAGCGATCTGACGCTGGACGACTCGGCGCCGGTCAAGGCCATCCGCGTGCTCAAGGGGCCGTCCAAGCCTTTGTCGGCGTTGCGTGAAGGCGGCATTGCCTGGAAGTTCGTCAACCAGTTGTCGCTCAACTATTTGTCGCTGCTGGACACCGACGCGCACCAAGGCGCTGCGGCTTTGCGTGAGCTGCTCACCCTGTACGCCGACAACGGCGATGGCGGCATGCTCAAGCAGATCGAAGGCTTGCGCTCGGTCAGCACGCAAGCCATCGTGCGGCGCCTGCCCATGCCCGGCCCCATCACCTTCGGGCGCGGCTTGGCCATCAACATCGAGGTGGATGAAATGGCCTTCCAGGGCTTGAGCGCCTTCCTGTTTGGCGCCGTGCTGGAGAACTTCTTCGCGCGGCATGTGTCGATCAACGCCTTCACCGAAACCACGCTGCGCTCACAGTCGCGGGGCGACATCAAACGCTGGGTGCCGCGCGTTGGCACGCGGGCGGTCATCTGATGGCCACCGACGTGCGCCCCAGCGATCCGTTCGCGGCCCTGGCCGCTGAGCCCTACCGTTATGACTTCTTCCAGGCTCTGCGCTGGATCGAAGCGGCGCACCCCGGCAAGCCGCGCCTGGGCACGGCCCGCAAGCCGGCCGATGAGCCCTTGCGGCTGGGCCAGACGGCCGACCTGGGCTTTGCGCCCAGCACCCTGTCTTCCTTCAAGTACGGCGTGAATGGCGCGATGCCCCGCCTGGAGGTGCGCTTCTTTGGCTTGTTCGGCCCCAATGGCCCGCTGCCATTGCACCTGACCGAGCACGCGCGCGAACGCATCCTGCACAAGGGTGACCACACCTTCTCGCGCTTCGCCGACTTGTTCCACCACCGGCTGTTGCTGCTGTTCTACCGCGCCTGGGCGCAGGCCCAGCCCACCGTCAGCCTGGACCGGCCCAACCAGGACCGCTTCGCCGACTATGTGGGCTCGCTGGTCGGCATTGGCGGCCCCACCTGGCGCCAGCGCGATGCCGCGCCCGACCACATCAAGCTGTATTTCGCTGGCCAGCTGTCGCGCCAGGTGCGCAATGCCGAAGGGCTGGAATCGCTGCTCAGCGGTTACCTGCGCCAACGCGTGCGCATCGAAACCTTCGTCGGCCACTGGATGACGCTGCCCGTGAGCGAACGCACGCGCATGGAGCGTGGCGGCGGCATCAGCTCGCAGCTCGGATCAGGCGCGGTGCTGGGCGGCAAGGTCTGGGACCGGCAGCACAAATTCCGCATCCACATTGGCCCGCTCAGCCTGGCCCAGTACGAAGCCTTCTTGCCCGATGGCCCCGCCATGGCGGGCGTGACCGCGCTGGTGCGCCAGTACTTCAGCATGGAGCTGGACTGGGATGTGCGCCTGCATTTGCGCAGCACCGACGTGCCCGCCACGCGCCCCGGCCTGAATGGCCGCCTGGGCTGGACCAGCTGGGTCGGCAAACGCCGCCAGACCAGCCACGCTGACTCGCTCACCCTGCACCCCGAATCCTGGCGGCGGCCTTCCAAAGGCCCCCGCGCCAACGCCGCTTAAACACAAACGTTCTGACTGAAAGGATCCCCATCATGGGAGAAATCAACCGCGTCACCCTGTTCGGCAAACTCAACAGCACGGGCTACAAAGCCGTCGAGGGTGCCACCGTGTTCTGCAAGTTGCGCGGCAATCCTTATGTCGAGCTGGAGCACTGGGTTGCGCAGATCGTGCAGAACCCCGACAGCGACTGGCACCGCATCATCAAGCACTACGGCCTGGACACCTCGGTGCTGGCCAAGGACATCACCACGGCCCTGGACCGCCTGCCACGCGGCGCCACCGCCATCTCCGACCTGTCGGACAACATCAGCCAGGCGGTGGAACGCGGCTGGGTCTATGGCTCGCTGATGTTCGGCGACAGCGCCGTGCGCACCGGCTACCTGCTGCTGGGCATGCTCAAGACCAGCTTCCTGCGCAACGCGCTGTTCGCCATCTCGCGCCAGTTCGAGAAGGTCAAGCCGGATGACCTGAGCGAGAACCTGCAAAAGATCATCGAAGGCTCGCCCGAAGACGGCCTGGGCGCCAGCGACGGCTCGGGCATTGGCGGCGCGCCGGGTGAAGCCAGCGGTGCTTTGGCCCCCGCCCAGATGGGCAAGCAGGAAGCCTTGAAGAAGTTCACGGTGGACCTGACCGAGCAGGCCCGCAGCGGCAAGATGGACCCGATCGTCGGCCGCGACGACGAGATCCGCCAAGTGGTCGACATCTTGATGCGCCGCCGTCAGAACAACCCCATCCTGGTCGGCGAGGCCGGTGTCGGCAAGACCGCCGTGGTCGAAGGCTTCGCCCAGCGCATCGCACGCGGCGACGTGCCGCCGTCATTGAAGGATGTGGAACTGCGCTCGCTGGACGTGGGCCTGCTGCAGGCCGGCGCCAGCATGAAGGGCGAGTTCGAGCAACGCCTGCGCGCCGTGATCGACGAAGTGCAAGCCAGCCCCAAGCCCATCATCCTGTTCGTGGATGAAACGCACACGCTGGTCGGTGCTGGTGGCGCCGCCGGCACGGGCGATGCCGCCAACCTGCTGAAGCCGGCTTTGGCACGCGGCACCTTGCGCACCATCGGCGCGACAACGTTTGCCGAATACAAAAAGCACATCGAGAAGGACCCGGCACTGACCCGCCGCTTCCAGACCGTGACGGTGGACGAGCCTTCTGAGGAGCGCGCGATCTTGATGATGCGCGGCGTGGCCTCGACCATGGAAAAGCACCACAAGGTGCAGATCCTGGACGAGGCACTCGAAGCCGCCGTCAAGTTGTCGCACCGCTACATCCCCGCGCGCCAGTTGCCCGACAAATCCGTCAGCCTGCTGGACACCGCCTGCGCCCGCGTGGCCGTGAGCCTGCACGCCACGCCTGCTGAAGTGGACGATTGCCGCAAGCGCATCGAAGCGCTGGAAACCGAGCTGGGCATCATCGCCCGCGAGAAGGCCATCGGCATCGACATCGGCAAGCGCGAGAGCGATGCCCAAGAACACCTGACGAACGAACGCACGCGTCTGGCCGGTCTGGAAGAGCGCTGGAACAGCGAACGCACCTTGGTCGATGAACTGCTGGCCCTGCGCGCCAAGCTGCGCGCCGGCATTCGTCCGGTCGAAGGCACGGGCAGCCATCTGGAAGCCGCGGCCGAAGCCGTGGCCGCGGTGGAAGCGCCGGTGCAAAGCGCCGAGCAAGCCGAAGCCGAACGCACCGCCCTGTTGGCCCAATTGAAGGAAGTGCAGGACAAGCTGACCGCGCTGCAAGGCGAGACCCCGTTGATCCTGCCCACCGTTGACTACCAGGCCGTGGCCGCCGTGGTGGGCGACTGGACCGGCATCCCCGTCGGCCGCATGGCGCGCAACGAGATCGAGACCATCCTGAAGGTCTCGTCCTTGCTGGCCCAACGCGTGATCGGCCAAGACCACGCGATGGAGATGATCGCCAAGCGCATTCAAACGTCGCGCGCCGGCCTGGACAACCCCAGCAAGCCCATCGGCGTGTTCATGCTGGCCGGCACCTCCGGCGTCGGCAAGACCGAGACCGCGCTGGCCCTGGCCGAAGCCCTGTACGGCGGTGAACAGAACATCATTACCATCAACATGAGCGAGTACCAAGAAGCCCACACCGTGAGCACGCTGAAAGGTGCGCCCCCCGGCTACGTGGGCTATGGCGAAGGTGGCGTGCTGACCGAAGCCGTGCGCCGCAAGCCCTACAGCGTGGTGCTGCTCGACGAAGTCGAGAAGGCCCACCCCGATGTGCACGAGATGTTCTTCCAGGTGTTTGACAAGGGCTTCATGGAAGACGGTGAAGGCCGCTTCATCGACTTCAAGAACACCTTGATCTTGCTGACGACCAACGCTGGCACCGACCTGATCGCCGGCCTGTGCAAGGACCCCGACCTGATGCCCGATCCCGAAGGCATGGCCAAGGCCCTGCGCGAGCCGTTGCTCAAGATCTTCCCGCCCGCGCTGCTGGGCCGCCTGGTCGCGATCCCCTACTACCCGCTGTCCGACACCATGCTGGGCGAGATCGTCAAGCTGCAGCTCAAGCGCATCAAGAAGCGCGTCGAGGCCCGCTACAAGATCCCCTTCAACTTCAACGAAGAGGTGGTCAAGCTGGTGGTCTCGCGTTGCACCGAGGGTGAATCGGGCGGCCGCATGATCGATGCGATCCTGACCAACACCATGCTGCCCGATGTCTCGCGCGAGTTCCTCACACGCATGATGGAAGGCCAGGAGATCAAGGGCGTGAGCGTTGGCGTGACCAACGGCGAGTTCAGCTACGACTTTGCCTGACCAGCCAGCATCGGAGCAACCATGTTTTTCACCGAAGAATTCGAGAAAGCCCAGGAAGTCATCAAAGGGCGCACCTTCAACAAAGACTGGCTCAAGCTGGTCGGCGAGCTGAAGAAGGTGTTTTCTGCCGATGGCCCCAGCGACAACGGCGCCTCGGCTTTGTCCGACCTGCGCAAGCGGGTGCTGGAGGGCGAGAGCCAGGGCGTGTTCAAAGGCAGCAAGAAGCTCACCGACGAGGCCGAAGGCATCTTGTCGGCCACGGGCGACTACGACCACGCCAAGCCCACCGCCGTGAGCGGCATCAACGATGCCACCCGCGACAAGGCGGCCGCACTCAAGCTGCTGCGCCACCTCTACCTGCTGCGCAAGCGGGGCAGCCACAAGGTGTGGATCTGCTCGTTGCCAGCCAGTGCCGCGGGCTGGCCCTCCAAGGACCTGGCCGGTGCGGACGTGGCCAAGCTGCGTTCGCGCCTGGCCGATGTGTCGCAGCGCTTCAGCGAAGAGGACAAGAAGAACCTGTCCGATGCCACCCAGGAGGCCATGAAGTGGGTTCAGAAAACACTGATCCTGCTGGGCAATGCCTCGTCCAAGAAAGACTCATCGGCCAAGGCCAAAGCACTGGTCGTGGTCAAGCGCTGGTTCGACGATGGCAGCAACACGCCTGATCAGTTGACCCTGCTGATCAGCGACCTGCAGGCCGGCTTCAAGAAGATCGCGGCCAAGCTGGGCAGCGGCCACCTGGTGATGACCGACCACCCCGAGTACCGAGGCCAGTCGCTCGAGAACTCCGAAGCCTTTGTCTGGGCCCTGCCCAACCGCGAAAAGATCGAGGTGGTCTACATCGAGAACCAGTTCTTCGGCAACAACAACCTGTTGAAAGGCTTGAAGAACTGGACACGCATCCTGGTGCACGAGCTGACCCACCTGGACGTGGGCACGCAGGACAAGTTCTACGCCTGGGAAGGCATCAAGCCCGGCCCTGGATTTTCGTTCGCGGATGCCAGCGTCAACGCGGAAAGCTGGGCCTTTTTCTGTGCCGACGCAGGCGGCGCGCTGACCGAGGGTGACCGCACCTCGGCCCTGAAATGACACGGCCTCGGCGCGCCCAGCCACCGCGATCCATGCTCATGGTCGCGGCCTTGAGCATGGCGCTGCAGAGTTGTGCAGTCATGGCCGATGCGCCCTCAACGCCTTCACCGGCCCCCAAGGAGAAACCCATGATTCAAATGAGCAGAAGCATTCCCCCCCAGGTGCCCGCCATCGTTCACCAAGGTGTTCGCTACGAACAGGTGATGAACGGCATCCGCCAAGGCCTGCCGCACCGCAATGGCTACCTGAGCGCCACGGATATCGCGTCCGGCCAGCGTTTGTGGACCGCCCAGGTCTACGAGGTGCAGTACGACGCGGCATTGGAAAAGGATGTCCAGGATGTGTACTTCAAGCAGATGGCCTTGACGCCCGACCAGCAACAACTGTCGATCGAGAACGAAGCCGGCAAGCGCTTCCTGGTCAACCTGTCGAGCCACGCGGTCACTCCGGCCCCCTGACGCAACCCTTCAAGGCAGCAACACCCATGGCCACCACCCCCCTGACCCGCGCCGACTACATCGGCATGGGCGCCATCGCCAACGCCCGCCGCGAGCTGCTGCAGCAGACGTTCAAAGGCACCACGCTCAAATTTGGCTCCACCGACCGGGCCGCCGTTGCCAAGAACCTGATCAGCTCGGCCAAAGAGGCCCGGTCCAGCGGCAAGAAGCTGCTGAACCCTGCCAAGACCGCGACCAGCACGGCGTCCTCCATCCCCGGCCTGGACAAGGCCGTGAAGGACTTCATCGCCCAATGCGCCGACCTCGATGGCATCGATGACGTGATCGAAGCCCTGACCTCGGCCGTGGTGGCGGACATCGTCGCCGAGGTGCTGCCCGTCATCGGCGTGCTGGTCAGTGGCGGCAAGCTTGCCAAGGCGGGCAAGGCGGTCGCCGAAGACGGCTACAACCTCTACAAATGCGGCGACTACAAGAAGGGCTTCTTGCGCGGCGACCCCGTGGCGGCGGCCAATGCCGTGCAGGCGATCATCAAGCGGGACCTGGCCAAGCACTCGGTGCAGTTGGCGCAACAGGCCACGGCCACGGGCGCCAAGATCGCCGGCCTGTTTGCCGACATGGGCACGGGCACCACGGCGGCCATCGGCCTGGCCAACTCGCTGGCCACCCTGGGCCTGGAGTTGTTCTACCTGGGCCTGACCATCAAGGACCTGCGCGCCGGCAACCGCCGCCTGGCCACGCCTGAGACACTGGACCTGACCGTGTTCGAAGACTGCCCCATCCTGGGCTGCTACCTGCTGACCTGCGCCGACACCTCGTCCGTGGCCAACTTCTTCGTGGCCGACATCGGCCTGCCCGGCTGGATGGACAAGGTCGAGCAACTCAAGAAGACGCAGATGGACCCGATGCTCAAGATCGCGCGCAAGAACATCGGTGAATCGCGCATCCAACTGGAAGGGCTGGCGCAGAACAAGGCCACGCACAAGAGCAAGGGCTTCTTCGCGTCGGTCAGGCGCAAGGTGGCCAAACTGGCCTGAGCACCCCATGCCTCTGGAATGCGTGGTGTGCGGCACCTTGCTCACCACGCGATCGCCCGGCGCGGTGGGGCCTTATCCCATCTGCCACGCGGTGCCCTGCCGCATGGTGCTGGACCAGCGTGCCACGCTGGGCGAGGCGGCATTCCGCCAGCATCTGCATTGGCGGGCCAGGAACACGCGCGAGCAACGCGCCCGGGCCCGCGCCGAGGACGAACGCCTGCGCACCTTGACCGCATCCGAGTCCGCGGAGAACCTGGCCCAGTGGGCCGCGGTCGAGGCCCATTTGCCCAGTCACCAAGCCGATCAATTCATCCGCCTGGCCCTGCCCAGTGGCCCCGCGCGCCAACGCAAGCCGGCGCAAGGCCGGCGACACAACTACCGCGATCACTTGAAGGACATCATCGCGCAGGCCACCTTGCCCAACGATGAAGCGCCGCCCGCGGACGTGGTGGCCACCGCGAGTGGGTCAACACTGCCTGGCCAGGTCTGCGCGCTGTGCCGTGGTGGCTGCTGCACCCGCGGCGGAGACACTGCCTACCTGTCGGCCGACACGGTGCGCCGCGTCATGGCGCAACAACCGCATTGGCGGCCTGAAGAGGTGATGTCGGCCTACCTCGATCGCTTGGCCCCCAAGACGCAGGCGGGCTCGTGCATCAACCACACGGCCGGTGGCTGCGCCCTGCCGCGCGAGATGCGCTCGGACGTCTGCAACCGCTACCTGTGCGACTCACAAAAAGAACTGCAAGGGCGCCTGGACGAAGCCCCTGCGCTGCGCGGCGTGGTGGTGGTTCAGCGCCGCCAGGACCACTGGAGCCGGCACCTGCCGGAGCGCGACAACGGCGTCGTCGGCGCGGCCAGCCTCACCGAATCAAGCGTCAGCCCAGGGCCTGGAAACTCATGACGCGCACCGCGTTGCGGTGTTTGTAGCTCAGCAAAGGCATGAGGCCCAAGGCCAGCAGGCGGTCGCCCACGGTCTCGCTCAGGTTGGCCTCGGCACACGGCAACAAGTGCTTCTCGCCATCGCGTTCGAGCACGTAGGCGGGCAGGTCTTCGACATCGCGCAGGTCGCCCACGCGCATGTTCCAGCCACGGTCCATGAAGGATTGGCCGATGAGTTGCGCGCAGGCCAGCGCGCCATTGCCCCACAAGGCGTGTTCGTGCGCGAAGGCGGGGGCCATTTCTTCAAAGGGCCCGGCCGCGATGGGATCGGTGGCTTGGCCATAGGGCAGGCGCAACAGGATGCGCGGCCAGGCCAGATGCACACGGGCGGCCTCGGGCGTGCGCCGAAAGGCGTCCCAACGCGCTTGATCGTCTGCGCCCATGCCCGGCCATTGAGCAGGGTCCACACCATCGGCCAAGGAAGCCAGGCCCACCACGGCCGGTTGCGCGGCGGCCATGAAAGCACCGCCCACCTGTCGGGCCAAGGTGCCCAGCGCGGCCAGCAGGCGCAGGTCCGCCTCAGAGGGCCCGTAGGCCTGCAAACTCACAATCAGCGACACGGTGGGCTGGTCTTCATCCGGCTCGGCCAGGCGCTGGAGCGCGTTCGCCAGGCTGGCCGGGGCCACGGCTGCATCGGCCTGCAACTCGGCGAGGCTCACGTCCAACAGGTACAACTGCAGGTCACCATCCAGGTCCAGGCTGCGCACCAGTTGCTGCACGCCCAGCCAGGCCGCTTCCAGCGCTTGGAAGGCCGGGTGGTGCAAGACCGCGCGCATCAGCTCGAACTGAGCGGCCTGTTGCGCGGCCACGGCCTGGGCATGGCCTGCGGGTGCCTCGGGCACCAGCGACGGCGCCACGATTTGCTGGATCAAGGCATCAAGGCCCGTGCTGACTGAGGGCTCGGGCTTGCGGCCCAGCAGGCGCTCCAGCGTTGAGGCATCGTTCTCGCGCGGGGCCGAAGCCGGTGCGGCCGATGGCGAGGCTGCCACCGGCGCGGCTGCGCTCACCGTGGGCAAGCGCCCGGCCAGCTGGTCGGGGTGGAAGTCGTCCAGGGCGCCAAACATCAAATCAAGCCGATCATTCACCGCGCCCGGCCAAGGCAAGGACAAGGCGGGTGCCAGGCGTGTGAACACCGCCTCAAGGTTGTCGATGTCGACGCGCTGAGGCGCCCGTTGAGCCAAGGGCTTGGGGTGGGCCTGCCCCCGCAGGCCGTGGCCGCTGAAGTCACCCAGCACCACGATCCGAAAGGGCCCGTCGTGCAAACCAAAATCCAATCGTCCTGTCATGACCCCACCTCCGAAATATTGCCGACATAATGGGACATGCCCGCCAAAAGACACTCAAGTTTGCCTGGAAAAGCGCTTCAACATGTCAGCTTGAAAGACGCCTTGCCCATCGCCATGCAGTTGCATCAAAACGGCCACATGGAGGCGGCGCAGCAAATGTACGAGCGCATTCTGCGGCTCACACCGCGGCAAGCCAACGCCGTGCACTTTCTGGGCGTGCTGCACCACCAGATGGGCCGCAGTGAGCAGGCCGTCAAGCACATCCGCCGCTCGATCGAGCTCGACCCCAAGGTGCCCGACTGGCACAACAACCTGGGCAATGTGCTGCTCGAATCCAAGCGCGTGGCCGAGGCCGCCGATGCCTATGAGCAAGCGGCCGAGATGTCACCCGGCAACGCCACCATCCTGACGAACCTGGGCGCCCTGCGGCGCGCGCAAGAGCGTTTTGACGAGGCCGAGGTGGCCTACACCAAGGCCCTGGCCCTGGACGCCACGCGCCCCGAGGCCCACAACAACCTGGGCAACCTGCTGCGGCTGCAGGGCCGCACGCAAGAATCCTTGCAGCACTTTTGCGAAGCCTTGATTCTCAACCCCAAGCAGCACCATGCGCGCAAGATGCTGGGCATCGCGTATTACACGCTCAGGCGCTTTGACGAGGCCGCCAAGGTCTACCGCGAGTGGTTGCTTGAAGAGCCCGACAACCCTGTGCCCAAGCACTACCTGGCCGCTTGCACCGGGCAGGACGTGCCCGACCGCGCCGACGATGCCTACGTGGCCAACACCTTCGACGAGTTCGCCGACAGCTTCGACGCCAACCTGGAGATGCTCACCTACCGCGCGCCGCAGCATGTGGGCGATGTGGTCAAGCGCCTGGGCGGCACGCCCGCCAAGCAATGGCAGGTGCTGGACGCCGGCTGCGGCACCGGCCTGTGCGGCCCGCTGATCGCGCCCTATGCGCAGCGCCTGGTCGGCATCGACCTGTCGGGCCAGATGCTGGCCAAGGCCCAGCCCCGGCAGGTGTACGACGAGCTGATCAAGGCCGAGCTGACGGCTTTTCTGCAGGCGCAACACCAGGCCTTTGACCTGATTGTGTCGGCCGACACGCTGTGCTACTTTGGCAAGCTGGAAGCGGTGTCCGAAGCCGCACGGCGCGCCCTGGCCCCCGGCGGCTGGCTGGTCTTCACCGTGGAGAGCCTGGAAGGCGGCGATGCTTCAGAGCAGTACCACCTCAACCCCCACGGACGCTACAGCCACCGCAAGGCCCATGTCGAGCACGTGCTCGGCCAGGCGGGCTTCACGCACATTGGCGCCGAATCCATTCACCTTCGCAACGAAGGCGGCGTGCCGGTGCCAGGCTGGCTCTTCACCGCGCAACACCCTTAACCTCAGGACCCCACCATGCCCGTACCACCCCGTCTGATGGAGATCAGCACGCCGCTGGGCAACGACGTGCTGCTGATGCGATCCATGTCGGCCACTGAGTCGCTGGGCCAGCTTTACGAGTTCAACATCAGTGCGCTGTCCGACGACAAGACCATCGCGGTCAACGACCTGCTGGGCAAGCCCATCACCGTCAAGCTGGAGCTGGCCGATGGCGGCGAGCGCGAGTTCAGCGGCATCGTCACGCGCTTTGGCCAGGTGGGCTTCGTGGGCCGCCTGGTCGAATACCAGCTGGTGGTCTGCCCCTGGTTGTGGCTGCTCACGCGCACGCACGATTGCCGCGTGTTCCAGAACAAGTCGGTGCCCGACATCCTCAAGCAGATCTTTGAAAAGTACTCCTCTGACTTCTCGGACAAGCTGACTGGCAGCCACCCGGTGCGCGAGTATTGCGTTCAGTACCGCGAGAGCGACTTCAACTTCGTCAGCCGCTTGATGGAAGAAGAAGGCATCTACTACTACTTCGAGCACAAGGACGGCAAGCACACCCTGGTGCTGGCCAACAAGGACAGTGCCCACACGCCCTACCCTGGCCATGCCGACATGGTCTACCGCGAGACCTTGTCAGGAGGGATTGACCTGGAGGCCATCACGCGCTGGCAGTTCAACCACGAGATCCGCACCGGCAAGGTCTCGCTGACCGACTACAACTTCACCACGCCCTCGACCAACCTGCTGGCCAGCGCCGAGCTGGCGCGTTCGCACTCGCACGCCACCGGCGAGGTCTACGACTACCCCGGCCGGCACCTGGTCAAGGCCGATGGCGAGCGCTATGCCAACTTGAAGCTGGAAGGCTTCCAGTCACTGCACGCCCAGGTCTTTGGCGAAGGCAATGTGCGAGGCCTGGCCACGGGCCACCGCTTCACCCTGAACGAGTTCCCGCGCGAAGACCAGAACCGCGAGCACATCGTCACGTCCACCCGCATCCAGATGGGCTATGGCGAGTACGAAGGCCAAAGCGGATCGGCTCCTTACTTCACGTGCCAGTTCACCGCGCTGGACAGCCGCGAAGTGTTCCGCTCGCCCGATCGCGCCGTGCGCGTTCGCGTGGCCGGGCCGCAAACCGCCATCGTGGTCGGCCCCAGCGGCGATGAGATCCACACCGACGAATACGGCCGCGTGAAGATCCAGTTCTACTGGGACCGCGAGGGCAAGAAGAACGAGAACAGCTCGTGCTGGGTGCGCGTGTCATCGCCCTGGGCCGGCAAGAACTGGGGAATGATCAACATCCCGCGCATCGGGCAAGAGGTGGTGGTCGACTTTTTGGAGGGCGATCCGGACCAGCCCCTCATCACCGGCCGCGTCTACAACGCTGAACAGACGGTGCCCTACAAGCTGCCCGACCACGCCACGGTCAGCACGCTCAAGAGCCAATCCAGCAAGGGCGGCAGCACATCGACCTCGAACGAGCTGCGCTTCGAAGACAAGAAGGGCAGCGAGCACGTCTGGCTGCAGGCCGAGAAAGACTTCCTGCGCAACGTCAAGAACGACTCGTCCCACTCGGTGGGCCATGACGAGTTCGTGACCATCAAGAACGACCTGACCGAGAAGGTCGGCAACGACCACCAGCTGGACGTGGGCAAGGACTTCAAGCACAAGGTCGGTGGCGACATGCACCTGCAAACCGCCACCGACCTGATGATCAAGTCGGGCGGCCAGTACAGCCTCAAGTCGGCCAAGGACCTGGCGGGTGAAGCGGGCACCGGCGTGTCCTTCAAGGCCGGCACCGATGTGCACATCAAGGGTGGCATGAACATCACGCTGGAGGCCGGCATGATGCTCACGCTGAAGGCCGGTGGCAGTTCCATCGTTCTGGGTCCGGCTGGGGTGTCCATCGTGGGCGCGCCGTTGGTGAACATCAACTCCGGCGGTGGTGGCAGCGGTGCACAGCCCGTGGCGCCGGCCGCCCCGGCCGACCCGGCTGCGCCCAAGGACTTCGCGGACCCGCTGGCGTCCTGATCCACCATGAGCCGCTGGACCAACTGGCTGGGGCCACTGGATTGCACCGACAACCTCAAGGCCTTGAAAGAGGCTTATGAGATCGGGGTGATGGAGATGCCCGCCGAGGTTTACAAGGAAACCGGCTACCAGCTCAATCAGTTCCTGGACGCCTTGATCCCGGGCTTGATCCAGGCCTTGATCGCGCTGGCGGCCAGCACGGCGCTGGGCGGTGCGATCGGCGCCGTGGTCGGGGCCTTCTTTGGCGGGGCGGGCGCCATTCCGGGTGCGGTGGGTGGTGCCGCCGTGGGTTTCGACCTGGGGCTGGCGGTGTTGGGCTGGTTGGGGCTGGGCTTCCTGGCCTACTCCATTGGCCACAGCCTGGGCGAACTCACGGCCCTGCTGGAGCTGGCCGTGCGCCGTGCCTGGGATGCCCCCAATTCGCCGCAACCGCGCGTGCAGATCCGACTGGCGGGCAAAGACTTCGCCCGCAGCGGTGCGATCCTGATCCGACTGGTGCTGCAAGGCATTGCCATGTGGCTGACCCAGAAAGGCGTCAACAAGATCGGCGAGCTGGTGGCCGAGTTGCGCAAAAGCAAACTGGGGCCGCGATTTGCGGCCTGGGTGGAAGAAAACGCGGCGACCTTGATGCGGGATCCGAGGCTCAAGCCGCACAGGGGCCAGGGCTCGGCGGGCAAAGAGGTGGTGTCGGAGGCGCAATCGCCGAGCCGGTTGGCGAATCGGCCAAAGGAGGAGGCGCCACCGCCACCGCCACCGCCACCGCCACCGCCACCGCCACCGCCACCGCCACCGCCACCGCCACCGCTTGAAAAGCTTGCCGCAAAACGCAAAGAACTTGGCCTACCTGAAGCAGGCAGTCCAAACGACAAAGCTACTGTTGCTTTGCTCAAGATAAATGACAAAGAGTTTTATGGCTTGAATGGCTCGCTACAAAACCCAAAAAATCCCTATACAGGCAGCCCTATCAATAACATCACCAAATATCATGCAGAAGGCAATGCAGCTCAAGCTGCCCTGGATGCTGGGATGAAAGGCAAAGCCACTCAAGCCGAGCTGTGGATAGACCGTGATCCTTGTTCAGCTTGCGGGCCGTACAACGGGATAGGATCCCTGGCAAAAGGACTGGGCGTAGACGCGATCACGGTACATTCACCCAGTGGCACTCAAATCTTTTATCCGCCATCACCATGAAACTACTCATTGAGCATCGGCAAGGCGTCAAAGCTTCAATCGAAGAAGTAAGTGACGCCTCACCACTTCAGATCATGGACGCCATTGATCAACTGGATGGCCAGTCCGTATCCATGATCACGATTGAGGCTCAAGATCATCGCACCATGATTGGAGGAGGGCCTAGCTTGTTCATTTGCAGCAGCGAGAACAACAAAGAGATTGTGAATGTTCTATCTGATCAATCCGCCGATGATTTCATCGAGGTGATGGTGGGAGGGCAGCATGGCGACTATCCAGCCGCATACGTGCTGGAGAGAAAGACTGCCGAGCTGATCGCCGCTATCTTGATTCGTGGAGATGCGTTGCAGCAGGCTCCCGAGTTGCGATGTGAAGTGTTGTCAAAGTGAATGGATGGAGTGCTGCGGGAAAGTGCTGAAGCCATGGTGGTTGCTGCAAAGGCGCCAATGAAGCTGATGCAGTCACGCCCTCAGCCTTACCCTGACCAAGTCAGATTGCCATGACTGAACACCGAACAAAACGGGAGCCTCTGCTCACGCTCGACTACTTCGACAAAAGCATTGCCTACGAGCAAACAGAAGGCATTCCGAAGTTCGAGAAAAAACTCTCTGGCGAAGTCCCCGACAAAAAACAGCGGGCTCGGCTGCGCTATGCGCTGTTCAAGAAGAAACTCCATCTGATCATCAGCCGCTATTCGCGCGGCGATGCGGTCGCAGAGCTACCTGCCATGCTGCCCCCCGTCATCGAAGCCTTGGCGCTGTACCAGGCGGAAGAGTTGCATGAGCCCTTCAACCTGGCCGCGGCTGATGACTATCAAACGGCCCTTTGGCTGGTGTCATTGGCAGCGGTTTTGAAAGCACCGGCGGCGCTGAACGAACAATTGGTGCGACTGATCAACAGCACGGGCCAGGATGCCTTGCTGGATGCCATGATCAAAAAACTGGTACCTGCCGCGGAGCAAGCAACCATTCAGTTAAAGCACGCCAACCTCGTTCAACCGCTGTATGCAGCCACTCAAGCCGCCACGCAACAGGATAAAGCCAGCCACCTTCGTCAATTCTTGAGCGCTTGGTACAGCAGCAGGAGCGAGCTTTATTGGCACGACAACCACAAAGGCCCGGATGGCGGAGGGTTCTTCGGATACTGGGCTCTGGAAGTGGCAGGCGTGGCCACGTTGTTCGGCATCGACGACGGGCCCATCCGTGACATGCCCTTCTACCCCGAAGATTTGGTGGAATTTGCGCGAGCATAGATACGTCTGCCATGAACCAGCTTGACCAAGCAAAGGCAGAAGATGCCTTCCAACAATTCCTGATGGAGATGGATGACCGCATCGAAGGCCTGCAGCAAGAGGCAGAGGGCTATCAGCTGAACCTGGACATGTCGGACAGCAGTCTCGACACCCTCGAAAAATTCATCCTGAAAGTTTGGAACTCGAAATCAAACCCGGATGTCAAAAGCCTGGCGGTGACTTGTGGCCGTTATCTTGGCGAGGTGATGACTCAGAACCACCAGGGACGTTGGTTTCTTCCCTTGGATGACCCCAAAAACATCAACTTCAACCAACCCGTCGTCATCGGCCATGGCGCCAGCAAGACGGAGTTCGCACCCGTGTCTGTTTGCCGGGCATTCATCTTGAAAAAGACACCCGGCTTGATCAACAAGGCGTATGTCTCTCAACTTTCACCATGCAAACTGGACCTGTCCAAGCTGATTGAACCGGAGTGATGCCATGCCCATTGGCCTGCAAGTTGCGAACATCACCAGCGAAATGGGCGCGTCCAGTTTCTTCCACGCCTTTTTTTCCACCATCTCCGGAAACCTGGAGCCCAAGGGCTGGGGATCGAGATTCCCAGCCTTGATGAACGACCTGTACCAAGGCACGCTGACCGCGGACAAGAATCAGACTTGCCTGCGCGAGGTGAACATCGTCAAGGAAGAGTTGCGGCGGCTGCCACCGGCCAGGGTGATCTGGGACTACGAAGACCGCAGCAAGTCGCCTCCCTGGGGAGCGAACATCGCCAAGGACATCTCCGACCTGTCCAACTACTTCGTCACTTCCACCGGCCGCGACCTCATCGACACCATCCTGGACGCGCTGGACGCGCAGCAGATCACCCAGCAAACCTTGAAGGTCGTGCCCTGCTGAGCAAGGTGGCGCTTAGGCGTTGGCCAGCCCGCGCGTGAACATGCTTCGCTGAAGGCGCAAACACCCCTCAAAAGTCGCGTTTTTTTCGATACCCTCGGGGGCACTGTCATTTGGAGTGTCCCCTTGTCCGCACCGTCTTCTTTGCCCCAGCAAAAAGCCACCTTGTGGACCCAGTCCGACGCGCACGTCTACGCGGTGATCGATGCCTCGCAGGTGCCCGGCCTGACCGAGTTGCTGCTCAAGGCCGACATCCTGGGCTGGGATTGCCTGCACCGTGGCGCCCTGCCGCCCGATGAAGCCGCCAAAGCGCCCTACCTGGTCGAGCTGAAACCCAACTCGCCCTTCACCGACTGGCTGCTGCTTGAGGCCAGCGCCACCATGGAAAACTGGGGCGTGCTGGTCGTCAGCGCCCTGGGCCTGCGCCCATTGCGCGAGCACCTGCGCGACCTGAACGAAGCGCAAACGCCCCAAGGCCAGCGCTTCACCCTGCGCTGGTACGACCGGCGCATCCTGCGCGTGCTGCTGCCCAGCTTGTCCGGCCCGCAGTTGCTGCAGTTCTTCGGCCCCATCACCGCCATTGCCCAGCCCACGCCCAAAGCGTGGACGTGGTGGCGTGAAAGCGTCGGCCAGTTGATGACCGACACCCGAACCCTGGCAGGATGAGCACCCCATGCTGTCACTGAGCCCCCAACAAATGGACCTGCTCGCGCAGGTGGCCCGCGAACGCTTCGTGCACCGCGTGGCCGCTTACTTCGCGCTGCAGTGGCCCGCCATGCTGGAGCGCCTGGGCGAGCGCTACGGTGCCTTCATCGACCTGGCCGTGCAACACGCACAAAAGCACCAACTGGCCGAGGGGCCTTGCGTGGCCAGGTACGTCAACCTGTGGTTCGTGTGGGGCCCGGCCTTTGAAGACAAGCCTGGTTTCGAATGGGCCAAGGACATCCTGGCCGACGCCCGCCGCAGCGAGTTCATCAAGCCCCACCAACTGGTGCGCCGCACGCTCGATGAACTGCAGCGCCTGCACGCCGCCAGCGCCGGCCGGCCGCACACCGGCCTGCCGCCCGCCGATTTCGAAGCCGCCGATGCCCGCGTGGTGGCCGACTTGGCCGACCTTGGCCGCCTGGGCGACGTCGTGCCCAGCCACGTGCAGGTGGCACGCCTCAGTTGCGACCTGGACGCCATCGACCTGGGCACCATTGACACCGCCTGGCGCCAAGAATACCGATTGACCGACAAGGACTGGCAACGCGTGCCCGGCCCCGCAGTCCCGCCCCGCCTGCGCATCGACACCACCCAGCCCTTGCCGCCAGCCAGGCTCCACGTGCTGACCCACGCGCCAGGCGAAGGCCCGGCGGCCAGCCTGCAAGTGAAGGTGCGCGCCTTGGGCGGCTGTGGCGAACACACCCATCCCCGAGTCGCCTTCACCGGCGGGCATGGCCTGTGGGAATGGCGTGGCCACGAAGCCACCGCCGTGAGCTGGCCCGTCCACGCACCGCCCGCCTTGCCCGTGCCGGATGGCCTGGTGGCCGGCATCGCCCATGAAGGCGCCCCGCAATGGCACACCCTGCAGATTGCCAGCTGCGGCCTGCGCGACCACGGTGCCCCGCTGGGCGAGTTGTCCACCCAAGTGTTGAGCTACCCGGCCGACCAATGGTTGCTGGAGCTGCGCCACACCACCAAGCCCGCCACCTGCCGCTTGGAGCGCGACGGCATCGCGCAAGACGGCAGCGCCTGGCAACGCGGTTTTGCTCGCCTGCACGACGATTTCAAGGCCAGCACCGACCAACTGCTGCTGGCCTTTGAGCGCACCAGCGGCGCCACCGCCGCGCAACTGGACATCGAGCCCTCGCTGATGGCGGGCCAGGCCGGCTTCAGCTGGGGCTGGCGCGAAGGCCCTCAGGGCTTGGCCGACGAGCCCGTCATGCGGCTGGAAGGCTGGCTCGACATGGTCGCTTGCGCCTTGCAACTGCAACTCAGCGGCGAACTCAGCCTGGCCGGGGCGCGCGCCCGTTTGCGCCTTCGCGCCCAAGGCAGCACGCCCTTGCGCACCCGCATCCTGAGCGACAGCCAACTCCCCGCGCTGCCCGAGGTGCTGGCCCCCACCGTGGTCAAACTGCGCTACCCCTTCGAGCTGGAGATGGACCCCATCGTCACGCCCGACCACGTCGCGCTGCACCCCACGATGCCTGCCACCGGCGCCATCGTGGGCGAAGCCGGCCTGCGCGCCAAACCCGGCAACGGCGGCGTGCAGCTCTTCCTGAACTTGCGGATCGAGCCGGTGGCCACCACCTTGGCCATCCACGACCCGGTGCTGGGCACCTCGCGGCAAGCGCGCCCGCTGCTGCCCGCCATGACCTTGCTGGACTGGAGCCTGGGCTGATGGAGCGCTTGCTGTTATTGCGGATCGAAGCGGCCGGCTGCCAGGCCGAGGCCGTGCTCAACGGCGTGCCCGTGGCCAACGTGGATGCGCGCTCCGCGCCCGGCACCCACGTGGCCTGCGTGCCCGTGCACGAATACACCTTGGCTGGCGGCAACCGCCTGGGCCTGGTGGTCAACCCGCACCCGATCAACCTGCCGCCCGGCCAACCCCCACCGCCGCTCACCCCCAACGTGGCCGACGGGCAAACCTGGGTGAAGCTGCGCTTGCTGCTGCCCCGGCAAGGCCAGCCCGCCAGCGAGAACTCAGCGCGCACCCTGGCCCAACTGGATTGGGCCCTGGCCGAGAACGAGGTCTACGAGACCCCGCTGCTGCTGCCCCAAACCGTGGACTTGCCCGTGACCTTCCCGCGCTGGCGCTGGCTGGACGCCCCTGTGGTCGACACCACGCCCGCCTTGAAGATGCAAGCTTTGGCGTTTCTGCAACGCCTGGCCATCGACCTGACGCGCGGTGACCCGGAAGGCTTCATCGCCGCCGCCCGCCTGCGCTTTGAAGAGCTGGCCCTGGCCTACCAGCGCGACGCTGCCAGCGATGTCGGCCGCTTCAGGGCCCATGTGCAACAACTCAGCGCCAGCAAGACCTTGCGCATTGCGCCGCCCACCGCCGCCGACCTGGTCTTGCGCCCGGTGGCCGATGGCCGACTGCTGGAGTGTCTGAACCCTGCCGGCCAACCCATCTTGCGCACCCTGCCCACCGAGTCGGGCAGCAGCCACGCCTGGCCTATCCGGCTCGCGGTGGTGGATGGACAGTTCTACGTGTTGAGATAAGCTGCCACCGTGATCACATTGACCATCCTCACCTTCAATGGCGGCCCCACCGAGCGCCTGTCCGCGTCCTTCGACGAGCTGGGCGGCACCATCGGCCGGGCCGACACCAACCAGTTGATCCTGCCCGACCCAGAACGGACCATCTCGCGCGTGCACGCGCAGATCGCGTTTCGCAATGGCGGCTTTGCCTTGGTCGACCGGGGCAGCAACCCGGTGCTGGTCAACGGCCGGGCCTTGGGCAATGGCGCCGAAGCGCCCTTGAAGGCAGGCGACCAGGTGCAGATCGGCGGCTATGTGCTGTCGGTGGAAGCCAGCGCTGGGGCCGCCGCGCCCGTCGATCCCTTCGCGGACCTGGCCGGTTTCGGCGGTGGCCTGGCAGGCGCACCGCCCGCGTTCGCGCCCACCGCGCCGATGGACCCGTTTGCCTCGTTGGGATCGGGTGGTGGCGGATCGGCATGGGGCAGCCCGGCGCCCTCACCCTTTGGCACGCCCAGCCCGGCCGCCACCAGCGCACCGGCTGGCGGCATCCCCCTGGATTGGGATCCCTTCGCGCCCGATCCGGCACCGGCCCACGACCTGGGCCGCAGCCTGGGCGCTGCACCCTCCGCCATCCCCGACGACTTCGGTCTGGGCCTGGGCGGCCCTTCTGCCGCGCCCCTGGTGCCTGATGTGGGCATCCGCGCCACAGCCGCAGAAGACTCGATCGACAGCCTGTTCGGCCTGGGCCCGGCCAGCAACCGCAGCGGTGATCCGCTCGCGGGCTCGCCTTTCCAAGACCCGCTTGCGCGGCCCAACACCGCGCAAAACGCCGACCCATTGCGGTCGTTCATGAGCGGCCCGGCCTCGGCCGGCAGCGATGCCATGGCCGACAACGTGTCCGAGCTGAACACGCCCTTCATCCCGCCCAAGGTGGCCGCGCCCAAGCCAGTGGCGCCCCCACCGGCGGCGCCCATCGCCCCCGCCAGCGGCCCCGCCCCACAAGGCGCAGTGCTGTCCTGGGGCGACCAGGCCGGCGGCGCCGAAGGCCGCACCATCATCCGGCCGGCCAGCAAGCCGCCAACGGCACCCGCCGCGCCATCCAGCGTGGCCATCCCCGCACCGGCCTACACGCCGCCCATCCCCGCCGCCCCACCGCGCCCCGCCACCAGCGCGGCCCTGGCCGGCAGCGCCGATGTCCAGGCCCTGCTGGCCGCCTTCCGCGAAGGCCTGGGCGTGCCCAGCCTGCAGATTGACGCGCTCACGCCTGAGCTGATGAAACTCATCGGCCAGTTGCTGCATGAATCGGCCAAGGGCACGGTCGACCTGCTGGTGGCGCGCGCCGCCCTCAAGCGCGAGATCCGCGCCGAGGTCACCATGATCGTCGCGCGCGAGAACAACCCCCTGAAGTTCTCGCCCTCGGTCGAGGTGGCACTGACGCACCTGCTGACCCCGCCCGCGCGCGGCTTCATGCAACCGGCCCCCGCCATGCGCGATGCGTATGACGACCTGCGCGCCCACCAGTTCGGCTTCGTCGCTGGCATGAAGGCCGCGTTGGAGGGCGTGCTCAAACGCTTCGACCCAGCCATTCTGGAAGGCAAGCTCACGCAGAAGTCAGTCATCAACAGCCTGCTGCCGGCCACGCGCAAGGCCAAGCTCTGGGAGGTCTTTCAAGACCTGTACGGCCAGATCTCTGAAGAAGCCGCCGAAGATTTCCACGACCTGTTCGGCCGCGAATTCCTGCGCGCCTACGAGGCCCACATCGACCAGCTCAAAGACGGCCAGCACTGAAAGAAGCCCCGCCCGTGGAACTTGAAATCGCCATCATCTCCAAGCAAGGCGGCCGCAACTACAACGAGGATGCTTGCGGCCACTGGAACTCCGACCGCCACCTGTGCTGCGTGATGGCCGATGGGGCCGGCGGCCATGGCGGCGGTGACATCGCCTCCAAGCTGGCGGTGCAGAACGTGCTCAACAGCTTCGTCACGCAGCCCGCCATCACCTCGCCGCAGTTGCGCGAACTGGTGGTCGGCACCAACCAGGTCATCCTGGACCACCGCATCGAAGGCACCGTGCAGGCCAACATGCACACCACCGTGGCCATGCTGTCCATCGACTTCATCGACCACACCGCGCTGTGGGCCCACGTGGGCGACTCGCGCGTGTACTGGTTCCGCCAGGGCCGCATCCAGGCCCGCACGCGCGACCACAGCCTGGTTCAGGCCCTGGCCGACGGCGGCCTGATCAAGCCCGAGGACATGCGCACCCACCCCAAGCGCAGCGAGCTGCAATCGGCCCTGGGCACCCCCACCGAATACCTGGAAGTGGGCGTGCCCGAACAGGCCGTGGCCATTGAAGATGGCGATGTCTTCCTGCTGTGCACCGATGGCCTGTGGGAATACGTGGATGACGAGGTGCTCGAGCAATCGCTGATCGGTGCGCACTCGCCGCAAGCCTGGCTGGACGTGCTGGAAACGACGGTGCTGGCCAACGCCGCCCACAAGCCCAGCCACGACAACTTCAGCGCCCTGACCGTGTGGACCAGCGCCACGCCTGCCGATTAAGGAGCCCCACATGCCTCAACAAACCTGCATGGGCGCCACGATGAAGTGCACGTTCGGCCTGGCGCCCAGCACGCTGGTGCCCACGCCCAAGCCCATCATGACCAGCCACATGATCGCGGCCAACATCATGGACCACGTGCCCATCATGAACATCCCGCCCTTCGGGATGTGCACCTGCCCGGGCAACCCCATGGTCGCCGCCGCCACCGCTGCGGCCTTGGGCGTGCTCACGCCCATGCCTTGCCTCCCGAACACGCCAGCGCCCTGGGCGCCGGGCGCGGCCACCGTGATGCTCCAGAACTTCCCGGCGCTGGACAACATCTCCATGCTCACCTGCATCTGGGGCGGCGTGATCACCTTCGCGAACGCGGGGCAGACCACGCACATGATTCCTTAGCACTCGACCCGGCCGCTCAATCCGGTCGTTTTTCACGAAACCGTGGGCGATTTCCCAAAACCTGGGCAATGCACCACCGTGGCCCTACATGTGGCCCCGCAGTTGACGTTATGAGCAGTGCATCAATCCTGAAGTACTGACTGATGTGAAGTCACCCTTTCCATCAGCACCCTCAGGAGCCGCCATGGCTGCGCAACGCATCACCCTCACGATCATCTCGGCCGCCCTGGCCACTGGCCTGTTGCTGCCCCTGGCCGCGCACGCCGAAGAAGAGCCCATGGCCACCGACCGCCCCGATGTGGTCGAGTCCAGCAATGTGGTGGGCCAAGGCCGCTTCCAGATAGAGACCTCTTTCGCGTCTGAAAGCAACAAGGTCGATGGCGTCAAGACCACCACCCGCATGACGCCCACCCTGCTGCGCTACGGCCTCACCGAAAACACCGAGTTGCGGCTGGAGACCGACGGCTTCATGCGCGAAAGCGGCGAGCGCGGCTTTGCCGACGTCTCTGTGGGCCTGAAGTGGCACACGCACGATGGCGATGACGCCACCGGCCGACCTTCGGTGGGCTGGCTCTTCCACGCTGACCTGGACAGTGGCTCGCAAGCCTTCCGCGGCCACGGCGTGCGCCCCTCTGTGCGCATGGTGGCCGAATGGGAGCTGCCGCAAGACTGGTCGGTGGGCGTGATGCCCGGTGCGCTGGCCGACACCAATGACGACGGCAAGCACTATGTGGCGGGCTCGCTCGCGGTGGTGCTCGGCAAGTCGTGGACCGATGCCTTTCGATCCTTCGTGGAAGTGGCCGGCCACCAGTTGACCTCGGCCAAAAACGGCGGATCCGTCATCACCTACGACGTGGGCATGGCCTACCTGATCACCCCGACCTTGCAGGTGGACACCGCCATCTCCATTGGCGCCAACGAGCGCACACCTGACCGGCAGTGGACGGTCGGCTTGTCCGTCAAGTTCTGACCACCAGCCCAGGGAGAGACCACATGAAACTGAGCATCCAACAAAAGCTGCTGGGCTTCAGCCTGACGGGCCTGATCCTGATGGTGCTGATCGGCATCACCGGCTACTCGGCGGTCTACAAGCTGTCGTCGGACAACGCCAAGATCGCCACCATCGGCACGGCTTTGCGCGCCCAGATGCAGGCCGACATGATGCACGACGCCCTGCGCGCCGACGTGCTCAGCGCCATGCTGGCCTCGCTGCAACACGACGCGGTGGAAAAGAAAAACACGAAAGCGGCCCTCACCGAGCACATCGAGAGCTTCCGAGAGTCGTTCAAGACACTGGACGAACTGCCACTGGACGCCGAGATCGTGAGCGCCTCCGCGCGCGTTCGCCCCGCGCTGACCGCCTACCTGGCCAGCGCGACCGAGGTCATCAACCTGGCCTTCACGGACCGCGATGCGGCGCAAGCCAAGCTGCCTGCCTTCAAAGAGGCCTTTGAAAGCCTTGAAAAATCCATGGGCGACCTGGGTGACCTGATCGAATCCCAAGCCAAGACGGCCCAGGCCGCCAGCGACCAAACCGCCACCATTGCCCGCGCGGTCATGGTCGTCACGGCCCTCATCGCGGGCGCAGTGTTCTTCGGCATGGGCCATGTGGTCAGCCGCGGCGTGGTGCTGCCCATTGGCCGCGCCGTCAAGGTGGCGCAAGCCGTGGCCAACGGCGACCTGACCTCGCACATCGACACCAGCGGCACCGACGAGACCGCCCAGTTGCTGACGGCCCTCAAGGCCATGAACGACAGCCTGATCCTGACCGTGGGCACCGTGCGCCAAAGCAGCGAGAACATCGCCACCGGCTCAAGCCAGATCGCCATCGGCAACACCGACCTGAGCCACCGCACCGAAACCCAGGCCAGCAACCTGCAGCAAACCGCCGCCTCGATGGAAGAGCTCAGCAGCACGGTGCGCCACAACGCCGACACCGCGCGCCAGGCCTCGCAGCTGGCCAGCTCGGCCAGCGATGTGGCTGCCAAGGGCGGCAGCGTGGTCGCGCAGGTGGTGAACACCATGGCCGAGATCACCCATTCCAGCCGCAAGATCAGCGACATCATCGGCGTGATCGATGGCATCGCTTTTCAGACCAACATCCTGGCGCTGAACGCCGCCGTGGAAGCCGCCCGGGCGGGCGAACAAGGCCGCGGCTTCGCGGTCGTGGCCTCTGAGGTGCGCAGCTTGGCGCAACGCAGCGCCAACGCCGCCAAGGAGATCAAGGGCCTGATCAATGACAGCGTGGAGAAGGTGCAAACCGGCTCGCGCCTGGTGGACGATGCCGGGCAAACGATGGACGACATCGTGGCCCAGGTGCGCCGCGTGACCGACCTGATCGGCGAGATCAGCTCCGCCACGCAAGAGCAAACCAGCGGCATCGAACTGGTGAGCGGGGCCGTGGCCCAGCTGGACCAGGTCACGCAGCAAAATGCGGCCCTGGTGGAAGAATCAGCCGCAGCGGCCGAAAGCCTGAAGCACCAGGCGGCCGAGTTGGTCAGGGCCGTCAGCGTGTTCCAGTTGAACCGCGCCTGACAGCGCCCTCACGGCCGCCACATCAGCGCCGTCAGATCAGTTCTGGCGGCCGATCTCGACGCGGCGGTTTTCACCCGAAAACGGGTTGCTCGCGTTTTTCAGCTCCTTGGTGCCCACGCCAACGGAGGCCAGCAACGCTGGATCAACGCCCTGGTTGACCAGGTAGCTCTTGACCGCGTCAGCGCGCCGTTGCGACAGCACCAGGTTGGCTTCGGCCGAACCGGAGGCATCGGCATGGCCTTCGATCTTCACCACGCTGCCCGAACCCTTTTTGGACTTGAGCACTTCGGCGAACACGTCCAACTGCTTTTTCAGCACCGGGGGCACTTCGGCCGAACCCAACTGGAAGGACGAGGCTGGCAGCGAATAGCGGATCGCGGGCTTGAAGCCCATGCACTTGAAGCCACTGGCTTCCAGCTCCTTGCAGGCGTCTTCGGGGAACAGGCCTTCTTTGATGGCCTTGGCATCGGGCACCTTGGAGCCGATGTCCTGGGCGCCGTCGGCCCGGGCTGGAGAAGCCACGCCGCCGGCCAGCACGATCAGGGCGGCCACAGCGGGGACTGCGAATTGAGCGAATTTCATTGGGCAATCTCCCGAGGTCAAACAATGGGCGCACCCCGGGCACGCCGGGGGCTCAAGCTGACATCATAGAGACTTCAGCGGGCCATGTCCGCCCTGAATCGCGGGGGAAGGCTCAGTGCGATGTGTCTGAGTTGGCGAAATGCATGCGGTGCAAACGCACCCCGCTGTGCGCGCCTTGCAAGGTGCCATCGCGCGCCATGTCCAGGTGCTCACCATTGGCCAGTTTGTATTCGACCACCCCGGTGGGCTCCCATTGCGCCGCAGCGTCCAGCCAGGGATAGGCGCGCGCCAGGCGTTCGTAGCCGTAAACCTTGTACGGCTTGCCCTGGGCGTCCTGGGCAGAAAACGATTCCAGTCGGTGAAGCTTGATGTCCATGGCGTCCCTCCATGAAAAACCGGCCCGCGGGCCACGAGTCAACCTGTGGTGATTTTGCGCCGACAGAATTGAAACTGCACGCGATTTTTGAGTTGCTAGGGGGGTCTCCCCGCCCTGCAATGCCCCATCTGTAACGTACAGTTCAAGATCAGCCCTACACACGATTCGGATATGACCTGGCACAACAAGGTGGTTTGGACGGAGGGCATGTTCCTCCAGCCGCAACATTTCCAGCAACACGATCGTTACCTGGCGCATCAGCTGGATGCCCGACTCGCCTCCAGCCTGGGCTATGGCTGGGGCTTCTATTCTCTGGTGCTTGATGAAGCCGCCCTGGCCCAGGGCAAGATCGCCCTCGCCTCAGCCAGCGGCGTGCTGCCCGATGGCACCGCTTTCCACATCCCCGGCCATGACGCCGCCCCCGCCGCACTGGATGTGCCGCTGGACGCCCGCAACGAACTGGTCGTGCTGGCCGTGTCCCTGGCCCGCCCTGGCGTGGCCGAATCCGATGCCGAAGATTCGGGTGGCTCCATGCCGCCACGGTTCCGCGTGGCCGAGGTCGACGTGGCCGACACCAATGCTGCCGCCGAACGCGAAGCACCGCTGCAGATCGGCCGCCTGAACCTGCGCCTGATCCTGGCCCGCGACGCCAGCGAGGGCTACACGCACCTGGGCGCCGCCCGCATCGTCGAGCGCCGCGCCGACAACCGACTGATCCTGGACACCACCTATGTGGCGCCCACCCTGCACGCGCCCAACAACGCCATCCTGGATGGCTATGTGCGCGAGATCCACGGCATGCTGCACCAGCGCGGCGAGGCCCTGGCCGCCCGCATGGGCCAGGGTGGCCGCGGCGGCGTCGGCGAGATCGCCGACTTCCTGCTGCTGGAAACCGTGAACCGCAACGAGCCCGTGTTCGTGCACCTGCAAAAGCTGTCGGTGCTGCACCCCGAGCGCCTTTACGAAACCTGTCTGAGCCTGGCCGGCGATTTGTCCACCTTCCGCGACAAGCGCCGCCCCGCCAGCCTGCCCGAGTACAAGCACGACGACCTGGCGCCCTGCTTCCGCGCCGTGATGCAGGACCTGCGCCAATCGCTGTCGATGGTGATGGAGCAGACCGCCATCCCGATCGAGCTGCAGGACCGCAAGTACGGCATCCGCGTGGCCACCATCCCCGATGTCGAACTGCAACGCAACGCCAGCTTCGTGCTGGCCGTGGGCGCGCAGATGCCGGCCGATGCGCTGCGCGTGCGCTTCCCCACGCAGGTCAAGATCGGCACGGTCGAACGCATCCGCGACCTGGTGAACCTGCAACTGCCGGGCGTCACTTTGCGGCCGCTGCCGGTGGCGCCGCGCCAGATCCCGTACCACGCGGGCTTCAACTATTTCGAGCTGGACACGCGTGGCAACGACATGTGGAAGCAGCTGGAAACCTCGGGCGGCTTGGCCATGCACATCGCTGGCGAGTTCCCGGGCCTGGAGTTGCAGTTCTGGGCCATCCGCTCTTGAGGCGGGCGCCAAGCCGAATCATTCATTCAAGCGGTCCCCTTGACCTTGCGTTCCTGAGGTTGCCATGAGCGAAGAAGATCCGTTCGCCGCGTTCGAATCCGACCGCACCATCATCAAGCCCAGCGCAGGGCGCAAGCCGGGGGCACCTGCTGCCGGTGCTGCTGCGCCTGCGTCTGCTGCTGCATCGTCGTCAGCGCCCATTGGTGGATTGCCGCCGGGTGCCGGCTCGGTCACGCTCGACGCGCTGATGAGCGCCAGCCTGAACCCGCTGGTCTCGGCCGCCGCGCCCTTGCTGAATGCCGCGCCGCGCATCCGGGCCATGGCGCAGCACCCCAATCCCGCCGGCCTGAAAGACGCGTTGGCCGACGGCCTCCGCAAATTCGAGGCGCAATGCCGCCAGCGCGGCCTGCCCAATGAACAGGTGATCGCCGCGCGCTATGTGCTGTGCACGCTGCTGGACGAATCGGCCGCGAGCACGCCCTGGGGCAGCTCGGGTGCGTGGTCGGCGCAGAGCCTGCTGGTGCAGTTCCACAATGAAGCCTGGGGGGGCGAGAAGGTCTTCCAGCTGATGTCCAAGCTGGCCGAGAACATCGAAACCAACCGCGACTTGCTGGAGCTGTTGTACGTGTGCCTGGCCTTCGGCTTCGAAGGCCGCTACAAGGTGCAGACCGATGGCCGCGCGCAGCTCGACAGCGTGCGCGTGCGGCTGGCCGACCTGTTGCGCAAGAGCCGTGGCGGCTACGACAAGACCTTGTCGCCGCACTGGCAGGGCGTGCCCGCGCAGACCGCGCGTTTGAGCGACGGCCTGCCCATGTGGGTGGTCGGCGCCATCGTCGGCGTGCTGCTGATGTTCGCCTTCATCGGCCTGCGCTTTGGCATCAACAGCCAGTCCGATGCGACCTTCTCGGCGTTGCAAAGCCTGGACGTCAAGGCCGCGCCAGTCACGGCACCGCCGCCGGCTCCGGTGGCCGCGCCTGCACCGCGCTTGGCCGGCTTCTTGAAGCCCGAGATCGAGGCAGGCCTGGTGGCCGTGACCGACCTGGCCGACCGCTCGGTAGTGGTCATCAAGGGCGATGGTTTCTTCGAGCCCGGCAGCGCCGACATCGCCGACCGCGTGAAGCCTTTGCTGGTGCGAATCGCCGATGGTTTGAACGGCGTGCCAGGACAGGTCTTGATCACCGGCCACACCGACAACCAGCCGATCCGATCGGTCCGTTATCCGTCCAACTGGCACCTCTCGCAAGAACGGGCCAACTCGGTCAAGGCCATGCTGGCCACCAACAAGGTCAAGCCCGAGCGCATGCGCGCAGAAGGCCGGGCCGACGCCGAACCGGTCGAGGACAACGCCACGCCCGCGGGCCGCGCCAAGAACCGCCGCGTGGAAGTCACGCTCTTCGTGCAACCCGCCGCCGCGGCTCAATGATTTTCTTCAGGATCGCTGCATGAAAAAGCTGCTGCAAGTGCTCTTGCACCCCGTGTTCCTGGCCGTGCTGGGTTTGCTCGCACTGTCGGCCATCGTCTGGTGGGTCGGGCCCTTGATCGCCATTGGCGAGTCGCGCCCTTTTGATTCGGTGTGGGTGCGCGTGGCGATCATCGCCGTGCTGTTCCTGCTGCTGGCCGCCAAGGTGGCCTATGGCGCCTGGCAGCGCAAGCGCACGAACGCGGCGCTGGTGCAAGGCATGACGGGCGGGCCTTCGGCGTCTGACCGCGAAGTGGCCACCTTGAACGAGCGCTTCACGCAAGCGATGGGCGTGCTTCAGACTTCTCGCAAGCCTTCGCTGTTCAAGCGCAGCCAGCACCTGTACGAGCTGCCCTGGTACATCTTCATTGGCGCCCCGGGCTCGGGCAAGACCACGGCCCTGATGAACGCGGGCCTGAACTTCCCGCTGGCCGAGAAGCTGGGCCAGGCGTCCGTCAAGGGCGTGGGCGGCACGCGCAACTGCGACTGGTGGTTCACCGACGAGGCCGTGCTGATCGACACCGCCGGCCGCTACACCACGCAAGAATCCGACAGCAAGGTCGACGCCGCCGCCTGGGATGGCTTCCTCGCCCTGCTGAAGAAGACGCGCCCACGCCGCCCTTTGAACGGCGTGATCCTGACCGTCAACATCCAGGACCTGCTGCAGCAAGGCGTGCATGAACGGCAGGAGCACGCCGCCAAGCTGCGCGCCCGCCTGCAAGAGCTGCACGACAAGCTGGGCTTGAGTGTGCCCGTGTACGTGCTGGTGACCAAGGCCGACCTGATCGCCGGCTTCAACGAAAGCTTTGGTGAACTGAGCAAGGAAGAGCGCGACCAAGTGTGGGGCTTCAGCCTGCCCTACAACGCGGATGCCCCTTTGCAAGACAAAGAGACGCCCCTGGGTGATTTCATGGGCGAGTTCACCGCGCTGGAACAGCGCCTGCGTGACCGCCTGATCGACCGCATGGATGCCGAGCGCGAGGTGCTCAAGCGCGCCGCCGTGTTCGCATTCCCGCAAGAGTTCGCCAGCCTGAAGCCTGTGCTGTCGGACTTCCTCACCCAGGTCTTCACCGGCGGCGGGCAGTTCGAGCAACGCCCGCTGCTGCGCGGCATCTACTTCACCAGCGGCACGCAAGAGGGCACGCCCATCGACCGCGTCATGGGCGCGCTGGCCCGCGCCTTTGGCGTGGAGCGCAAGGTGGCCTCGCTGTCCAGCGGCAAAGGCAAGAGCTTCTTCCTGCACCGCCTGCTGCGCGACGTGGTCTTCGCCGAGCAAGGCCTGGTCGGCGTCAACAAGAAGGAAGAGCAACGCCGCACGGTGCTGCGCATCGCCGCCCTGGCTGGCATTGGGGTGCTGGCCACCGCGCTGCTGGTGGGCTGGGCCGTGAGCTACAGCCGCAACAAGGCCTACATCGCGCAGATCCAGGGCAAGCTGCCGGAGCTGCAGCAGGCCGTGAACGCCATCCCGCCCGCCAACACGGGCGACGTGACGCCGCTGCCCGCCATCCTCGACCTGGTGCGCAATGCCGCCCACCCCGCCGAGTTCGACATCGCCCACCCCCCCTTGCTCAACACCTTGGGCCTGTACCAGGGCGACAAACTGGACGCGGGCGCGCAGCAAGGCTTCAACCACCTGCTGCAGCACGCGCTGATGCCGCGTGTGGCCAAGCGCCTGGAAGAGCGCCTGCGTGGCGCCAACAAGGACAACCTGGAGTTCGCCTACGAGGCGCTCAAGGCCTACCTGATGCTGTACACGCCCGACAAGTTCGACGCCGACACACTCAAGGCCTGGATCAGCATCGACTGGGAAGTGAACCTGGCCAACAGCTTGACGCCTGAGCAGCGCGCGGCCTTGAACTCGCACCTGGACGCGGCCTTGGCGCAAGGCGCGCCACAACCCACCGTGGCCATGGACACGGCCCTGGTGGCCAGCGTGCGCGACATGCTGGTGTCCTACCCGTTGGAATACCGCGTCTACAGCCGCCTTAAGCGCGCGCAGACCGGCGCCGACATCCCCGAGTTCACCGTGGCCAGCGCCGCTGGGCCGAACGCCGCGCAGGTGTTCGAGCGCACCAGCGGCCAGCCGCTGACCAAGGGCATCCCGGGCCTGTTCACGCGCGATGGTTACCAAAAGGCTTTCCAGAAATCGGTCGAGAAAGCCACGCTGCAACTGGCCACCGAAGAAGGCTGGATCCTGGGCACCAAGACGGACCCTGCCAAGCTGCGAGACATCGCCTTGACCGGTGAGCTGCCCAAGCGCGTGCGCCGGCTGTATCTTGAGGATTACGTGAAGACCTGGGACGCCTACCTGGCCGATGTGCACCTGGTGAAGCTGACCGGCCTGGACCGCAGCATCCAGGTGGCGCGCGTGGTGTCGGCCGTGGATTCGCCGCTGGCCGCCTACCTGCGCGCCGTGGCCCGCGAAACCACGCTGGTGCCCGCGCCGGCTGCGGCCGCGGGGGCCAATCCCTTGACCGACGTGGCCAACAAAGCCGAGGCCGCCCGCAAGGAGCTGGCCGCGCTCAGCGGTGCGCAGCCCCTGCCCGCCGCCGATGCGGCCAATGGCCCGATCGAGCGCATCGTGGACGACCACTTCGCCGACATACGCCGCCAGGTCACCGGCCAGCCCGCGCCCATTGATGAAACGCTGAAGATGTTCAACGAGGTCTACGTGCAACTGTCGGCCGTGGACGCCGCCGCCAAGAGCAAGTCGCCCCCACCGCCCGCCGGTGGCGCCGACCGCATCAAGGCCGCTGCCGGCCAGCAGCCCGAGCCCATCAAGTCCATGCTGACGGCGCTTTCGGATGCCGGCGCCTCGCAAAGCCGCGTGGCCGAGCGGGCCAGCCTGAGTGACGAGATCAAGCCCATCGCCGAGTTCTGCGCGCGCGCCATCGCGGGCCGCTATCCCTTCAGCGCCAGCTCGCAGGCCAACGTGATGCCGGACGACTTCGGCCAGTTCTTCGGCCAGGGTGGTTTGATCGACGACTTTTACCAACGCAAGCTGGTGAACCTGGTGGACACAGGCACCAACCCCTGGTCCCTCAAGCCGCTGACCGATGGCACCAAGCCGCCGTCCCCCTCGTCGCTGGCCGACTTCCAGCGGGCCGCGCGCATCAAGGATGTGTTCTTCCGCAATGGCGGCAAGGCGCCCTCGTTCCGGGTCGACATCCGCGCGCTGGAGTTGCTGGATGGCGCCAAGGAAGTGGCGCTGGACATCGATGGCCAAGTCACCAAGTTCACACCGGGCAACACCACACCGGTCACCGTCAACTGGCCGGGCCAGCGCGTGGCCTCGCAGATCAAGCTGTCGGCCGGTGGCGCGGGCATGACCTTCGATGGGCCCTGGGCGCTGTTCCGGATGTTTGATCGCTTTGAGGTTCAGCCTTCAGGGCAGCCGGAGCGCTTCACCGTGGTGGTGAATGTGGATGGCAAACGGGCCAAACTGGAGGTGACATCGAGCAGCGCGTTCAACCCGTTCAGGTTGCGCGAGATCCAGCAGTTCAGGTGCCCGGGGGCGTTTTAGAAAGCCAGTCAACCGTTAAAGTCCACGGACCGATCCTCGACTCCCTGGGCATGTTGACCTTCTACCGCGCGTCATTCCGCCAGCTGCTGCTGGCCGCCTTCCTGCTGATAGCCGGCTTGCTGGCCGCCGCCTCGCTGGGCGGCTTGTTCACGCTGGAACGGCTGATGGTGCAAAGCCGCGCCGCCGCCGAGCGCGCCGTGCAATTAAGCGCCGGCACGCAGCACCTGGCCGAGCGCAGCGTGGCCATGGAACGCGCCGCGCGCCAATACCTGGTGCTGGACGACCCCGTGCTGTTGCGCCGCTTTGAAGACGCCACCAAGGACGCCAACCGCGTGCTGGAAGAACTGCAGGCGCAGCAATTGCCCCCGGCCCTGGTGGCGCGATGGCGCGGCCAGCTGACGGTGATCACCGACCAATTCAAGGGCCCCAAGGCCACTGGGCACCTGCGCGAGCTGGCCCTGGCCCAGCAGTTCCGCGAGTTGGACCTCACCAACGCGGCCATCGCCGAACAGGTGCGCAAAGACAGCGAGCAGCGCAATCACCGCCTGCAAGATGAACTGGAAGCCGGCCGCGCGGCCCTGGCCCGGCAGGTGCTGGGCGCCATCGCGCTGGCGGTGGTGATGGCCCTGGGCTTTGGCGTGTGGCTGACCCGGCCCTTGAAGCGGCTGGAGCGCGCCATCGTGGGCCTGGGCGAGAACCGGCTGGACGTGCCCGTGAACATCCAGGGGCCGAGCGACTTGCGCTCGCTCGGCCAGCGCCTGGAGTGGCTGCGCCTGCGCTTGAGAGAGCTCGACGACGACAAGTCGCGCTTCTTGCGCCACGTCTCGCACGAGCTGAAGACGCCCCTGGCCGCGCTGCGCGAAGGCGTGGCCTTGCTGGAAGATGGCGTGGCGGGTGAGCTCAGTGCCGACCAGCGCGAGATCGCGCAGATCCTGGGGCACAACACGGCGGCGTTGCAAAGCCAGATCGAAGACCTGCTGCGCTTCAATGCCGCCGCCTTCGATGCCCGCCGCCTGAGCCGCCGCAAGACCGATCTGGCCGAGCTGATCCAAAGCCTGGTGGATGCGCAGCGCCTGCAATGGCAAGCGCGCCAATTGCACATCAACGTGGCGGGCGGTCCCTTGCACGTCGAGGTTGACCCGGAAAAATTGGGCACCGCTTTGGGTAACCTTTTGTCCAACGCCATACGCTTCAGCCCGCCCGGCGCTACCATCCGATTCTCATTGACCCGCTTGCCCGGCCTGGCCCGCATCGACATCGTGGACCAAGGCACCGGTGTCGCCGAGAGCGACAGCGCGCGGGTGTTTGAACCTTTTTACCGTGGTGAACGCCAGCCCGAGGGCGCCGTGCGCGGAACCGGCATCGGCCTGTCCATCGTGCGCGAGTACGTTGAGGCGCATGGCGGGCGCGTGGATCTGCTGCCCGAAGGACCGGGCGCCCATTTTCGAATCGAGCTTCCGAATGCCGTCATGTGATTTCCAGCCCTGGCTGGCCCGCTCCCGACCACGCTGCACCGCGGCGTGCCTGGTGGTGGCCGGGGCCCTCATGGCCTGCGCGCCACTGCAACCGCCGCCCGAGCCCAAGGTGGTCGAGCTGCCGCCCGCCCCCGCCATCGTCTACGTGCCCACCCTGGAGCCGGTGGACACCGCCGCGCGCCACCTGCTGGCCTACCAGGAGACCCTGGCCAAGCTGCCTCCGCCTGATCTGTCACGCGAATTGACCCGGCTGGGGGATGGCGCCAGTTCGGTCCAGGCCACCATGGACCTGGCCTTGGCCTTGGGCTACACGCGCGCCAATGGCGACCTGGCCAAAGCGCAGAGCCTGCTGGACCAGGTCATCGGCAATCCCTCGCTCGAAGCGCAAGCCTGGCACGGCCTGGCACGCCTGCTGTCCAGCCGCTATGCCGAGCAGCGCCGCGCCGAAGACCAGATCGAGCGAGTCAACCAGCAACTGCGCGACACGCAAAAAGACAACCAGCGCAAGCTCGATCAGCTCAATGAAAAGCTGGAAGCGCTCAAGTCCATCGAGCGCAGCCTGAACAGCCGGAGCACGCCCGCGCCGGGCCCGGCCGCACCGCAGGCCTCGTCCGCCAAACCTGCACAACGGCCATGAGCGCCCACGTCCTGCTGGTCGACGACGACCCCGACATCCTGCGCTTGCTGTCCATGCGCTTGACGGCCGCGGGCTACCGCGTCACGGCGGTTGAATCGGCCGAAGCCGCCTTGTCGCACCTGGCCGTGGAGCGGCCCCAGCTGGTGCTCAGCGACGTGCAATTGCCCGGCAAGGATGGCCTGGCGCTGTTCGACGCCATCCGCGCCAAGCACCCTTCGCTGCCCGTGATTTTGCTGACCGCGCACGGCACCATCCCCGACGCGGTCGAGGCCACCTCGCGTGGTGTCTACACCTACCTGACCAAACCCTTCAACGGCAAGGCGCTGCTCGAGACCATCGGCCAGGCCCTGGCCCTGGGCTCGCCCACTGACTACAGCAAGAGCGCCAGTGCCAACGAATCCTGGCGCGAAGACATCGTCAGCCGCTCCAATGTGATGGCCGAGCTGCTGGCCGAGGCCAAGCTGGTGGCCGGCTCGGACGCCAGCGTGCTGATCCGGGGCGAAAGCGGCAGCGGCAAGGAGGTGCTGGCCCAGGCCATCCACCGTGCCAGCCCGCGCGCCTCGCAGCCCTTCGTCGCCGTCAACTGCGGCGCCATCCCCGAAAGCCTGCTCGAATCCGAATTGTTCGGCCACATCAAGGGCGCTTTCACGGGCGCGGTGGCCAACCACGCCGGCCTGTTCCAGGCGGCCAATGGCGGCACCTTGTTCCTGGACGAGATCGGCGACATGCCGGTGGCCCTGCAGGTCAAGCTGCTGCGCGTGCTGCAAGAGCGCGTGGTGCGGCCGGTGGGGGCCAGCCAGGCGATCCCGATCGACGTGCGCATCATGTCGGCCACCCACCGCGACCTGGACGCGGCCATGGCCGCCGGCGAGTTCCGCGAAGACCTGTACTACCGCCTGAACGTGGTGTCGCTGACCTTGCCCACCCTGGCCGAGCGCCGCGAAGACATCCCGCTGTTGGCCAACCACTTCCTGGCCAAGCTGGCCCTGAAGTACAACAAGCGCGTCAACGGTTTCGCGCCCGAGGCGGTGAAGGCCCTGGCCACCGCGCCCTGGCCGGGCAATGTGCGGCAGTTGCACAACGTGGTCGAGCAGGTCAGCGCCCTGGCCACCACGCCCTTGATCCCCTTGGCCCTGGTGCAACGTGCGCTTCGCGTGCCCAGTGTGGAAGTGCTTACTTTCACAGAGGCGCGCCTGCGCTTTGAGCGCGAATACCTGGTCGATCTGCTCAAGCTGACCGACGGCAGCGTGGCCGACGCTGCCCGTTTGGCCGGCCGCAACCGGACCGAGTTTTACCGCCTGCTGCAAAAGCACGGCCTGACCCCCGGGGTGTTCCGCGCCGACGGGCCTGTCGCCGAATAGCGACAAGCTTTTTTCGTTATAAATCAAACACTTGGCACGCTTTACCGGGGTGCTCGTCGGGCTGGCCCGACGGTTTTGCTGCTGCATTGCGGCACTGGCGGCCAATTTGGTGACAACTCCGCCTTAAGTGTTTGATTTAAAAGAGATTTTTGGCGTGGCACGCACATTGCAAATCAATGGGCATGAGCACCGCCCAAACCCCCTCCACCACCTTGGCAGCCAAGACGCTGTCCGGCTGGCTGTTGGCCGGCGTGGCCTTGCTGGCAGGCTGGGGTCCTGCCCGGGCTTTTGACTTCCAGGATGTGGCCACGCAGGCCCAGCAACTGGCGGCCAAGCCCTACGAGCCCCGCCCGTCCACCTTGCCCGACGAGCTGAAGGCCATCAGCTACGACCAATACCGCGACATCCGCTTCAAGCCCGAGCGCGCACTGTGGCGCCAGGACAAGCTGCCCTTCGAGCTGATGTTCTTCCACCTGGGCAAGCTGCAGAACCAGCCCGTCCTGATCAACGAGATCACGCCCAAGGGCGAGGTGCGCCACCTGGCCTTCAACCGCGACGATTTCGACTACGGCCGCAACAAGCTGTCGCCCCAAAGCTGGGGTGATGTCGGTTACGCGGGCTTTCGCGTGCATTACCCGGTGAACACGGCCAACTACAAAGACGAAGTCATCGTCTTCCTGGGCGCCAGCTATTTCCGGGCGATCGGCGCGAACCAGCACTACGGCCTGTCGGCGCGCGGCCTGGCCATCGACACCGTGGGCGGCGAGAAAGAGGAGTTCCCGCGCTTCTCGGAGTTCTGGATCGAAAAGCCCAAGGCCAACGCCAAATCGCTGGTGGTTTATGCGCTGATGGAGTCGCCCCGTGCCACGGGCGCCTACCGCTTCGAGGTCAAGCCCGGCACCGACACCGTCACCGACGTGCAGTCGCAGTTGTACCTGCGCGGCCCGGTCGCCACCTTCGGGGCGGTGCCTTTGACCAGCATGTTCCTGTCGGGCGAGAACCAACCGCGCCGAGGCGATTTCCGCCCCGAGGTGCACGACTCCGATGGCCTGATGGTGGCCACTGGCGAAGGCGAATGGCTGTGGCGCCCGCTGATCAACCCCAAGCAAACCTTGACGACCTCGTTCGCGATGAAGTCATTGAAGGGCTTTGGCCTCATGCAGCGTGACCGCAGTTTTGCCAGCTACGAAGACGCCGAGGCGCGCTACGACCGCCGGCCCAGTGCCTGGATCACGCCCCAAGGCGATTGGGGCCCGGGCCGCGTCGAACTCGTGCAACTGAACACCCCCGACGAAACCCACGACAACGTGGTCGCCTATTGGGTTCCCGAGAAACTGCCCGCCATCGGCCAGCCCCTGAAGCTGTCTTACCAGATGCGTTGGCAAAGCCAGCAGCAGCAACGCCCGCCCACCGCCTGGGTGACGCAATCGCGCGTGGGCCAAGGCCTGGATGCGCTGGGCGCCAACGAGCACCAGTACCTGGTGGAATTCACCGGCCCGGCGCTGGACAAGCTGCCCGCCAATGCGGCCCTCAAGGCCGTGGTCAGCAGCGATGCCAACGGCGAGATCGTGGAACGCAACCTTTACCGCAACGGGGGCAACCGCACCTGGCGCATGACCTTGAAGGTCAAACAGATCAAGGACACGCAGCCCGTCGAGCTGCGCGCCTTCTTGCAACACGGCAACGACACAGTGAGCGAAACATGGACCAACGTCATTCCTCCCCAATGAGCAGTGTCTTCGGACCCAGCATGCCGCCTCACGCCCGTGGCGCGATGGTGGCCCGGCCCTGGCGCGGCTTCACGCGCGGCCTGGTCGACGCCGTCAAGGGCCAGGGCCCTGCGCTGGAGGCTGGCGCCAACACCGGCATTGCCATGGCCGCCTGGGAACAGGCCGCCCGCGCACGCCGCCGCGTGTTGATGGTCTTGATCGCTCTGAGCACGGCATTGGCCACCACCGTGTTGGCCTGGTCGCAACCCACCTACGAACACCCTTTGCTGCAGTGGATGCAGATTGGTCTGTTCGCGCTGCTGTTCGCGTGGGTGTCGGCCGGCTGCATCACCGCTGTCATGGGCTTCTGGGTGCTGGTCAAGGGCGACAAGCACGCGCTGTCCAAGAACACGGTCAGCAACCGGCCACTGAGCGCCAGCGCGCGCACCGCCGTCATCATGCCGATCTGCAATGAAGACGTGAGCACGGTGTTCGCCGGCCTGCGCGCCACGTGCGAATCACTGGCCACCACGGGCGCTGATCGCTTGTTCGACGTGTTCATCCTGTCGGACAGCAGCGACCCCGCCGTGCGCGCCGCCGAGCTGGCCGCCTGGTCCGAGCTGCGTGGCACCCTGAACAGCGACCGCATCTTCTACCGCTGGCGCCAACGCCGCACCAAGCGCAAGGCCGGCAACGTGGCCGATTTTTGCCGCCGCTGGGGCAAGAGCTACCGCTACATGGTCGTGCTGGATGCCGACAGCGTGATGAGCGGCGATTGCCTGGTGACCCTGGTGCGCCTGATGGAGACCCACCCCACCGCCGGCATCCTGCAGACCGCGCCGCAAGGCGTGGGTTTGAACACCGTGCACGCGCGTGGCCAACAGTTCTCGTCCCGCGTGACGGGCCGCCTGTTCACCGCCGGCATGCAGTACTGGCAGCTGGGCGAGGCCCACTACTGGGGCCACAACGCCATCATCCGCATCGAGCCCTTCATGAAGCATTGCGCCTTGGCGCCTCTGGACGGCACCGGCGGCTTGAGCGGCGAGATCATGTCGCACGACTTTGTCGAAGCCGCGCTGATGCGCCGCGCCGGCTACCACGTGTGGCTGGTGCCCGACCTGGTGGGCAGCTACGAGCAACAACCGCCCCACATCCTGGCCGAGCTGCAACGCGATCGCCGCTGGTGCCAGGGCAACCTGCAGAACGCTCGCCTGATCACGGAACCCGGCCTGCACGCAGTGCACCGCGGCATGCTGGTCACCGGCGCCATGGCTTACCTGTCGGCCCCGCTGTGGCTGGTCTACGTGGCCTTGGGCGCGATGCTGTGGCTGGTCGGTGGCAATGTGTTCTTCACCCCTGAAGGCGACTTGACGGTGGGCGTGATGGGCCTGTGGGCCGGCACCATCGCGATGCTGGTGCTGCCGCGCCTGCTGGGCGTGCTGGCCGTGGTCATGAAAGACGAGCAACGTTTTTATGGCGGCACACCCAAGCTGATCAAGAGCGCCTTCATCGAGTTCGGCCTGTCGGCCATGCAGGCACCGCTGCGCATGGTGGCGCATTCGATCTTCGTGGTGGCCGCGCTCACCGGCTTGAAGCTGGAGTGGAAATCGCCCCCGCGCGAGGCCACCGATGTGAGCTGGAAAGAAGCCCGCCAAAGCTTTGCGAAAGCCGGATTGGGCGTGGTGGCGATCGCCGCCGTGCTGGCCCTGGTGCACCCGCCCGCCCTGCTGTGGTTGCTGCCCGTGGGTGTGCCGCTGTTGCTGGCCATTCCCTTCACGGTGATGACCAGCCGCACGGCATTGGGCGAGAAGGTTCGCCAGTCGGAACTGCTGCTGGTGCCCGAAGAATCGTGGACGCCCTCGGTGCTGCGCCGTGCCTGGAACTACGCCGAGCAACCTGCCCAACCCTTGGGCTGGAACGAGGTGCTGGACAACCCCCGCCTGTGCGCGGTGGTGAGCGGGGCCATGGGCTCGCGCCGCACCTCGCAAGGCCTGCGTGGCCACGCCCGCCGCGCGCGCATCGAGCAACTGGCCACCCAGGGCGCCAAGCCCACGCCGGCCGAAGTCATGCGCTTCTTGAGCGAGCCGGGCACCTTGCAGCAACTGCGGGCGGCCGTGCTCTTTCCCAGCCACCAGGAGCGGCGCGCCACCTCGCACGCCTGATCGCTGTGTAGTGAGCCGGGCTCAGCGAGGCCGGCGCAGCATCGGGAAGATGGGCGGCGAGCTGCCCACCTGCAAGCGCGCCAACATCTCGAAGCCGTGCCGCTCGTACAGCGGCACATTGCGCGGGTTGGTCGATTCCAGGTAGGCCAGCTGGCCGTCGCGGTCGCACGCGGTCATCGCATGCTTCATCAAGGCCGCGCCATGGCCCTGGTTCTGCCGGGCCGGGTCCACGCCGATCAAGGGCAGGTACCAATGCGGCTCCTTGGGGTGGTGCAGCCCCATCTGTTCTAGCAAAGGGAAGACATCGTTCTCGGCCTGCGGGGACACGGTGCTTTCCACGATGTCGGTCACGCCCTCGTCGTCCATCTCGGCACCAGGTGGCAGCCACAGTGCCGCCCCTGCGAAGTCGGGTGCCACGTGGGCACTGCCCAGGGCAAACGCCCGCCCGCCAAACGCCTTGACGAAGGGCGGGAAGTTGCGCAGGTATTGCTGCGGATCGGGCCAGGTCCAGCGCACGGCGGGGTCGGTGCTGAACGCGAGCACGAGGGCACTGATGACGGCGGCTTCGTCCGCGGCCGTGGCGGTTCTGATCATGTGATGGCTTCCCTGATGAGTGATGGGGTCATCGCCCCTGCGCCGGGCCCCACCTTAGCCCAGTTTGCGAAACTGCAGAACCCACTCACCCGCAAGGAGAATGACATGGCTCACTACGTTGACGGATTCGTGCTCCCCGTGCCCAAGGCCAAGCTCGACGACTACCGCCAGATCGCTGAAACCGCCGGCAAGGTCTGGAAGGAACATGGCGCGCTGGAGTACTGGGAATGCGTGGCCGACGACGTGAAACCCGGCAAGCTCACGTCCTTCCCGCAAAGCGTGCAGCTCAAGGACGACGAGGTCGTGGTGTTCTCCTGGATCATCTACAACTCGCGCGAAGAGCGCGACACCATCAATGCCAAGGTCATGGAAGACCCACGCCTGAAGGACATGATGTCGCCCGACAAAATGCCCTTCGACGGCGCGCGCATGTTCTTTGGTGGGTTCAAAAGCATTGTGGAGATGTGATCGGCCGATAAGGGCAGGCCCATGGCCTGGCTGGCAGAACACAGCATGAGCGTCGAAGGGTTGGTTTAAAGCGCTCTCTATTTTTCGGTCATCATGCCAGCCATGACCGCACAGCACCCCATCCCCGGCTGGTACGGCAAGCTGCCCACCCTGGGCGACTTCGCCTCACGCCGGCTCGAACCCGGCTTCATCACCCCCTGGGATGCCTGGCTGGCCGAAGGCATCGCCGGGCTGCGCGCCCAGGCGGAAGACGCCTGGCTGGCGCATTACCTGGCCAGCCCGGTCTGGCGCTTCGTGCTGATGCCCGGCGTGATCGGCCTGGACACCGCCATGGCGGGCGTGCTGATGCCCTCGGTTGACCGCGTGGGGCGCTACTTTCCGCTGACGCTGGCCGCGCCCTTGGGCACCGTGCCGCAGTCCATGGCCCAGGTCGATGACCTCCAGGCCTGGCTGCATCAGCTTGACGACACCGCCGCCGACGCCCTGCACGAGGACTGGAGCGTGGACCAGCTCGAAGCCGAACTGGAGCGCCTGCCCATGAACACGCCACACAGCGCGCCGTGCGCAGCGCTGAACGCCCTGAGCGATGTGATCCAGGGCCGGCTGCCGCACGCCACCTTGCCCCTGCCCAGCCGCCACCACCTGAGCATCTTGCTGGAGCTGAGCGCCGCCACGCAATGGCAAACCGCCGCGCAAGGCCTGGCCTTCTGGTGGGCCGAATCGGCCGAGGGCGCGCCACGCAGCCTGGTTTCGCGTGGTTTGCCACGGGGCGACGGATTTGCCGCCCTGCTGGGCAGCGCCGCCGCCTAGAATCACCGCACGCATCACCAGCCAGAGGTCTCCAGCAGCGCATGAGCGATCACCCCGACGACGACCGCACTGTCATCAAGCCGGTCAACCGCACGCAGCCAATGCCCGCCGCCGCGCCCACGCCAGCCCAGGACGACCACGGCAATGCGCTGCCGGTCGGCACCTACCTGGGCGAGTTCGAGATCACGAGCATGCTGGGCGAGGGGGGATTCGGCATCGTCTACATGGCCTGGGATCACTCGCTGGAACGCCGCGTGGCCCTCAAGGAGTACATGCCCTCGGCCCTGGCCGCGCGCAGTGGCGGCACGCAGGTGTCGGTCAAGTCCGAGCGACACCGCGACACCTTTGAGGCCGGCCTGAAAAGCTTCGTGAACGAGGCCAAGCTGCTGGCCCAGTTCGACCACGCCTCGCTGGTGAAGGTGTACCGCTTCTGGGAAGCCAATGGCACGGCCTACATGATCATGCCCTTCTACGAAGGCCAGACGCTCAAGCAGGCCCTGAAGGACATGAACGGCCCGCCCGACGAGGCCTGGCTGATGGGCATGCTCGCCCCGCTGACCGAGGCGCTGGAGGTGATCCACGCCGAGCAGTGCTTTCACCGTGACATCGCGCCCGACAACGTCATCCTGCTGAAAGGCAGTGGCCGCCCGCTGCTGCTGGACTTCGGCGCCGCGCGCCGCGTGATCGGCGACATGACACAGGCGCTCACGGTGATCCTGAAGCCGGGCTACGCGCCGGTGGAGCAATACGCCGAAGTGCCCGGCATGAAGCAAGGCGGTTGGACCGACATTTACGCCTTGGCCGCGTCGATCCACTACGCGATTTTGGGCAAGACGCCGCCGCCCGCCGTGGGCCGGCTGATGAGCGACAACTACACGCCGCTGTCCCAGCAACTGGCGGGCAAGTACAGCGAACGCTTCCTCAACGCCATGGACCGGGCGCTGGTCGTCAAGCCCGAAGACCGCACGCAAAGCGTGGCGGAGTTGCGCGCCAACCTCGGCCTGGGCGGCGTGGATTTCAACCCCATGGTGACGCAGCCGGTGAAGCTGGCACCGCCAGGTGCCGCGACCACTACCGCGCGCGCAGGCGCACCCACGCCAGCGCCTGCCAACACCAAGGCAACATCACCCAGCACGGCACCCGCGCCCTCGCGCACGGGCCTGATGATCGGTGCTGGCGCACTGGTGTTGGCCGGCCTGGGTGGCGCGGCCTTCTGGCTGTTGACCCCCTCATCGGCACCGCCAGCGCCGGCCCCCGAGGTCGCGACCCAGGCCACGCCATCCACCACGCCATCCACCGCAGCTCCGGCGGCACCGGTGGCCGCACCACCACCGGCCGTGGCGCCCGCGCCAGTGCCCCCACCCGTGGAGGTGGCGGCCCCACCGGTGGTCGAGGGCCCGTTCAACGCCCTGCGCGAGTTCGACCGCATCCTGGCGGCGCAAACACCCGGCTTCACCGTGGAGGCCGCCCCTGCCAAGCCGCAATTCCGCATTGGCCGGGACCGGCTGGCCTTCACCGTCAAGTCGGCGCGTGAGGGGCATGTCTATGTGCTGCTGCAAAGCACCGAGGGCGAGTTCATGCAGCTCTTTCCCAACAAGATGGCGCGCAACAACCGCATCAAGGCCGGCCAGACCTTGAACCTGCCGCAAGCCACCTGGCCCATGGACGTGGCCGGCCCGGCGGGCACCGATCACTTCCTGGTGATCGTCTCCAGCCAGCCGCGCAATTTCGACGCGGCGGGTTTGAAAAACGATGGCGGCTTTGGCATGTACCCCAAGCCCGACGCCGCGCTGGACATCGCCAAGCGGCACACCGGCGCAGGCTCAGCCTTCGCTGGCGCGGTTCAGTGCCAAGGCGGCCCGGGGTGCGATGACGAATACGGCGCGGCCCGTTTCTCGTCTGACGAGGTGCAGTGAGCACCCCGGCTTGAGGCCCGCTTACTTGCGGTAGTGGTCCAGCGTGGGCGGTGGCGTGTAGCCCAGCTCGCGCGCGCGTGACTCGAACTGCGCGGCCAGCAAGGGCTGGTCCTGCCCCCGGTAGTACAAGGCCAGCTCGTAACTGGCGATCCCGTTGCCCAGCGCCGAGGCGAACTGCATCCAGCCTTCAAACCGGTTGGCATCGGTGTTCAGGCCATCCTGGCCCTGGCGGTACATGCGCGCGATCCGCGCGGCCGCGTCCTTGTCACCCCAGGCCGCCTTGCGCAACTCGCGCAGCAGGCTGTCGGGGCTTTCGGGTTTGGGGCTGAAGGCGCTTTTGAACAAGCGCACATCGTTGCGCTGCATGGCCTTGGCCGCGTCCGTCGCGCCTTCACGCGCCACCTGCGCCGAGCCGGCCAGCTTGCCACTCGGAAAGCGCTTGAGGTATTCATCGGCGCGCTTGACCACGTCGCCCGGCCAGTAACTTTCTTCCACCTGCTTCCACAGGGTTTTCTCGTCAACGCTCTCGAACGCCACCTCGCCGCCGGGCGTGGCCGGCTTGAGGGCCAGGCGCGTGCGGATCTGCGTGTTCTCGGCGATGAAGGGAAACTGCGCCACGTTGCGGATGGCCTGGACGGGGTGGTTCAGCATGGTCTGCTGCACGTCCAGCTTGACCAGGCGGAACAGGTCGGAGAAGGTGGTGTCGTCCGACGCCGATTGCATCACCTTGACCAGCGAGGCCGTGTAGAAGGTGTTCTGCGTTTCAACCGCCGGGGCGATGGCCGGCTTGCCGGCGCCGGTGGCAAAGGCGATCAGGCAACCCAGCGGTGCCTCGACCTGGTTGAGGCCGCCTTCGGCGCGCAGCGAGGTGCGGCAGGCGTCGATCACCACCATGCTCAGTCCCTTGGGGCGGTGCGGCAGGGCATCGACCAGGTCGCGCTTGAGCATCAGGCCATTGCCCAGCAGTGAGTCTTCCTTGCCGCTGGGGTTGGTGCCCGCGCCCAGCAGCAGGTTCTCGGCATCGACCTGCATGCCGTGGCCGGTGAAGTAGAACAGCACGGTCGCATCGGCGGGCGCACCCTGCACGCGTTTGGCAAACGACTGCATGGCGTCGCGCAGCACCTTCACGTCCTGGTCGGTCACCACGGTGACTTCAAAGCCCCGCTTTTCAAGCACGGCCTGCATGTCGCGCAGGTTTTTGTGAACGGGCGGCAGGTCGAACGGCGAGGGGTAGGCGCGGTTGCCCACCAGCAGGGCAAAACGCTTGGATGCTTTGCCCGAAGCCACCGCCGGGGCCGCCGCCGCGCTGGGGCTGTTGCCGTAGGAATAGCCCTGCGCCAAGGTCACCGCGGGCAAGCCCAGGGCCAGCGGTAAGGTGATGACTTGGCGGCGGTTCACGGTTGATTTCACGGTCGGGCTCGGAGGTGATCGAACTTCAAACTGTATGCTATTGGCGCGCTGCCGTCTTCAACAATCATTGGCAACCCAGCGTGGCCGTGGGGGTGCAGGTGGCGGGCATGCGGATGGATTCGGAGCCTTCGGTGGCGGGGCGGCCTGCGCCCACTTCGGCGATCACGCCCGTGCGCAATCGCGACGACACGTTCTCGGTGCGCACAGCCTCGTCAAAGCGCGCGCGGCGCGACTCTTCGATCACGGCGGTCACGGCGCTCAAGGCGCCCACTTCTTGCGGCGTGGAAGGCACGCGCCCGTTGTAATACACCTGGATCTCACTGGCCTTGCTGGTGCCATCGTAGAACGGCACATTGCCCTCCGAGCCGCCCACGTACACGGCCGATGAGCCCGCACCCGCCCCCTTGGGCCGCACGGTCAGGTAGCCGCCCAGGCTGTCGCCCACGTCGACCTGGATCCAGCTGCTGGTGGCCGGCGTGCCGAACTGGTTGATCACCGTGGGTTGCTTGAGGACCATGGTGAGCGCCGCCACCGAGCTTTCGATGCCCTGGGCGTTGATGTAGGGCAGGCGCGCGCGGATCTTGGTTCCGGGGTTGGTGCTCAGGCTGTTGGCCGTGAGCTTGACCGCGTCGGCCTCGATGCCCGCCGAGCGGATCTGGTTGGAGTCCACGCGCACGAAGCTCAGCGGCAAGGTGCCCGAACCGCTGAAGCGCCCGGTGTTGGTGTCGCCCTCAGGCCCGCTGACGGCCTTCAGGTTGCCCGCGATCTCGTTGGTGGTGTGGTCGATGCGGATGGAGCCGCGGTTCACAGCTTTCAGGTCCAAAGTGGAACTGGCCGCCGTGGTGATCGTGCCGTTGGTTTGCAGGATGGCCGCTGCGGCTTCCTTGACCAACAGGTTGCCGGAGATCAGGCCCGGGCGGCCGCTCAACTCGCTGTCGTTGAAAGCGATGCCGGCGCCAGGGCCACCGCCCGCTTGCAAGGTCAGCGTGCCGCCGCCCAGGTTGAGCGAGTCTTCCAGGGTCAGCACGCCGTCGGTGCTGATGTCGCCACCCAGACCCAGGTTGACCAGGCCCAGCCGCAGGTTGCCCACCGTGTGCAGCGTGACGGTGGACGCCGCCAGCGACAACACGCCACTGGTGGTCACCGGGTCGTTGTAGGTTTGCGCGCCGGTGGTGCGCATGGCGCTGGCGTCGATCTGCGTGCTGCCCGGGGCGTCGGTGGTCACGCTGGCCAAGGCCGTGGTTGAGCCCACATTGCCCTGGAAGCGCGTCAGGCCGGCGGTGTTCACCGTCAAGGTATGGGCGCCATCCACCGTGGATTGAAAGTGGACCTGACCGGTGCCGCTTTGCAGCGTGGTGTCCACACCCAGGGTCAGGGCGCCCGACTCGATGTTCACGGCGCCGGTGTTGGCGCCGATCACGAGCTGGGTGAAGCCGCTGGTCTGATCCAGCAAGGCTTGGCTGATCAGCAGGTCGCCCCCACCGCCCGCACCGGCCAGGCCAATGGTGGTGGCGCTCAAGGGCAGGATGCTCAGGATGCCCGAGCCGGAGATCGGCCCGCCCGAGGTCAGCGTGTTGGCCACCAGGGTCAGGTTGGCGCCGCCGGTGACGCCCCCGTCGAACTGCTGCGAGTTGCTGCTGAAGGTGGTGTCGCCGGTGGTGGTCACGGCATCGCCAAAGTGCAATGCGCCCGTGGCGCGCACCTGGCTGGCATTGATGGCGGTGGTGCCGCCCGCGTTGGTGCTCAGGCTGGCCAGGGCAGTGGTGCCGCCCACGTCACCATTGAAGGCGGTGGTACCGGCGGTGTTGACCACCAGGGCCCGCGCGCCATCCACGGTGCCGTTGAACGCCACGTTGCCCGTGGCGCTTTGCACTTTGGTGTCGCGCGCCAGGGTCATCGCGTTGGCGTTGATGGCGCCCGTGCCATCGGTGCGGCCGATGGTCTGCGACGTGAAGCCAGTGACCCGGTTCAAGGTGGCTTGCGTGATCTGCAGGTCACCCACGCCACCGGCCAGACCAATGGTCGTGCCAGCCGCCGTGGGTTGCAGGGTCAGCTCGCCGCTGCCCGACAGGTCGCCGCCCAGGCTCAGGGTGTTGGTGGCCAGGGTGAGGTTGGCACCACCGCTGGCGCCGCCCCCCAGCGTGATCGACGGGGCCGTGAAGCTGACGTTGCCGCCATAGACCACGGCATCGCCAAAGCTCAAGGCCGTCGTCGCGCTGGCCGAGCTGCCATTGAAGTTCGTGCTACCCGCCGCGTCAGTGCTCAAGGTGGTCAGGCCGGTGACGTTGCCATTGAAACTGGTGACGCCCGCGGTGTTCACCGTCAAGGCCTGCGCGCCATCGAGCGCGCCAAAGTTGATGGCACCGGTGCCGCTTTGCACCGTGGTGTTGGCGCTCAGGGTGGACGCGCCCACGTTGACCGTGCCCGTGCCATCGGCGCGGCCGATCACGCGCTGCGTGAAGCCCGAGACCGTGTTCAGGTTCACCTGCAGGGCGCCTGTGCCGCCGCTCAAGCCGATCGTGGTGCCCAAGCTCTTGGGGGCGATGGCAAAGGTGCCGGCGCCCGAGCCCGTGATGGCGCCCGCCACGCTGATGACGTCGGAACTCAGGCTCAGGTTGTTGGCCCCCGTGATGTCGCCCGCGAAGTTGAGCGACGCGCCGTCAAAGACCGCATTGCCGCTGAACACCTGCACGTTGCCGCCATAGCTTTGCGCGCCGCTGGTAGTCAGCCCTTGGGCCCCGATGAAGCGCACGGTGCCCGTGCCCGTCTTGTCCAAGCCGGTGAGGCCCGCGATGGTGCCGTTGAAATCGACCAGGCCCGGCGTGGCGATGGCCAAGGCGTGGTTGGCGCCGATCAGGTTGGCCAGGCTCACGCTGTTGGCGCTCAAGGTGGTGTTGGCCGACAGCGTGACCGGATCACCATAGACCTGCGCGCCGGTGGTGGTCACTTGGGCGGGCAAGACCGTGCTGCCGCCTGCGGTGGTGACCAGGCTGCCCAGGGCTGCGGTGTTGCCCACGTTGCCGTGGAAGGTGGTGGTGCCGCTGTCGTTGATGACCAGCGCGCGCGAGCCGTTCACGGTGCCGTTGAAATCGACCGTGTTGGCAGTGACGGTGGTGTTGGCCCCCAAGGTGACCGCGCCGCCGTAAGACTGCGCGCCGGTGGTGCGGATGCTGCCGCCGTTGAGGTTGGTGGCGCCGGAGGTGCTCAGGCTGGTCAGGGCCGTGGGCGCGCCCACAATTCCGCCGAGAGTCGTCGTGCCGGAAGCGTTGATGGCCAGGGCGCGGGCGCCATCCACTGCGCCATTCAAGGCGATGTCGGTCCCGGTGAGCGTGGTGTCGGCGCCCAGGCTGGCGGAGCCTGCATAGGTTTGCGCGCCAGTGGTGGTCACGCTGCCGCCATTGAGCCGCGCCTGGCCTGTGACATTCACCGATGTCAATGCCGAGGTGTTGCCCACCGCGCTGTTGAAGTAAGTGGCCGACGCTGAACTGGTGGTCAAGGCATGCGCCCCATTGAGCGCCCCCCCGAAGAACACATAGTTGGTGTCGGACGTGAAGGCGCTGTCAGCCCCCAGCGTAGTGACGCCTGAGTAGTACTGGTAGCCGCTGGTGTGCGCCCCGCCGTTGTCGAACCGCACGCTGGCACCCAGGCTGGTCAGGTACAGGCTACCCAGCGACTGCGTGCTCCCCACCGCAGCACCAAATCGCGCGTTGCCGCCAATGGTCAGACTTTGGGCTCCGGCCGAAGCTCCGTCCACCTTGCCGACAAAATGCACATCACTGGCGGACAAACCAACGCTGGCGTCCAGGATCACCGCATCACCATAGGTTTGCGTGCCGGAGGTGGTGACCGATGCACCCAGGCGCGTCGTGCCACCAGCATCGGTGGCCAGCGAAGTCAAGCCCGATGCCGATGCGTTGATGCGGGTGGTGCCGCTGGTGTTGAGGTTCAGGCTGTGCGCGCCGCTGATGTCCGACAGCACGCTGATGTCGCCGGTGCCGCTGAGCAGGGTCAAGTTGGTCGGCAAGGCAAAGCTGTCGCCGCTGGTGCCCAGCGTGACCGAGCCGGTGCCATCGGCACGACCGACGGTCACGCTGGAAAAGGTCGAGAACTGGGTGAAGGTGGCGTCTCCCACCACCAGTTCGCCGATGCCGCCAGTGGCCTTCACCACGGTGTTGCGCCCGGCTGTGTACGCGGCGATCTGGGCTGCGCCGGTGCCCGACACAGTGCCATTGACCACGAAAGAATCGGCCAGCAAACCCAGGTCATGCGTACCCGCCGCCAGGTTGCCATTGAAGGTCAGCGCGGTGCCCGTGAAGGTCGCGTCGTTGAACAAAACGGTGGTGCCACCGTAATACTGCGCCCCCGAGGTGGTCACGTTGTTCTCAACGTAGGTGGTGCCATTGACGGTCAGGCTGGCCAGAGGCGCAGTGCCGCCCACCGCGCCGATGAAATAGGCGTAACCGCCGCCGAGCGGGGTGACCGTGAGGTGGTGCGCCCCATTCACCGTGCTGCCAAAGGTGGCGGAGGTGGCGTTCATGCTCACATCCGAGACCAAGGTGACCGGGCCGTTGTAGCGCTGGAAGCCGGCCGTGAAGATGTTGGACGCCGCGATGCGGGTGGGGCCACCCAGCGTCAGGCTGTTCAAGCGGCTGATGCCACCCACGTCGCCGTTCAGGCGAACGGTGCCGGTGGCCGTGGCCGCGTTGAGGTTGAAAGACCCATCGACCGTGGTGTCGATCTGGCCGAACACGATGTCGCCCGAGCCATTGCGCACGCGCAGGCTGCGGTTCAAGGCGGTGCCGCCGGTCATGTTGCCGAAGGTGATGTTGCCGGTGCCGGCATCACGCCCCACGGTGACCGAGCCAAAGTTGGAGAACTTGTTGAGCAAGGCGCTGGTGACCTGGAAGGTGCCTGCGCCGCCCGCCACACCGATCGTGGTGCTGGCCAGGCGGCCGGCGATGCTGGCATTGCCCGCGCCCGTGCTGGCGATAACGCCCGCAACGTTCATGGCATCCGCGAACACCGACACGTCGTGAACGCCCGCATCCACATTGCCTGTGGCGGTCAAGCTGCTGGCCGTGAACGTGGTGTCGCTTTCCAAAGTCACGTTGGGGGTGGTGTAGGTTTGCCCACCCGTGGTGGTGATGGCGCCCGCATTGACGTTGACCGAGCCGGCCGTCACGCCCAGGCTGCTCAAGGCCATGCCGCTGCCCACCGCGCCATCGAAGCGCACATTGCCCCCTGCAGCATTCACGGTCAGCGCCTGCGCGCCATCCACGGTGCTTTGAAAGCGCACATTGCCCGCCGAGCTGGTCACGGCCACGGCGCTGGCCAGGGTCACCGCGCCAGCGTAGTCCTGCGCGCCGGTGCTGCCCACGTTGGCACCCAGCGTGGTCTTGCCTTGCAGGTTCAAGGCGGCCACGCCGCTGATCGCGGCCGTGGTCTTGATGGCATCGGCCGCGGCATTGCTGCTCTTGACGGTCAGGTCGTTGGTGGCCCCGGTGACGCCCGCCAGGCTCACCTTGGCCGCCGTGGCATCCAGGGTGACGTTGCTGGCCAGCGTGGTCATGCCGGTGTAGGTCTGATCGCCCGTGGTGGTGACGTTGCCACCCAAGGTGGCCGCGCCCTCCACGCTGAGGGCGCGCAGGTTGCTGATGGTGCCCGTGGTCTTGATGGCATCGGCCGCGCCATTGGCGCTCTTGAGCGTGAGGTCATTCGCGCCCCCACCATCCACGCTGGCCAGCGAAATCTTGCCCGCGCCGGATTCCAGCGAAGTGGTGGCGGCCAGGGTGACTGCACCACCGTAGGTCTGGTCGCCTGCGGTCTTGACCAGGCTGGTGTTGACCGTAACCGGCCCGTTCAGGTCCAGGCCGGTGAGGGCCGTGGTGCCGCCGATCAGGTCGTTCAACTCGATCGTGCCGGTGGTGGTCTGCACGCCCAGGCTGTGCGCGCCATCGACCTTGGCGAAGCTGACATCGCCGGAGCTGCTGCGCACCAGGGTGTTGAACGGCAAGGTGATGTCGCCGAAGCTGATGTTGCCCACGCCGGTGTTGGTGCCAATGATCAAGGTGCTGAAGCCGCTGAACTTGGCCAGCAGCGCCGTGCTGATCGACAGGTCGGTGACGACGGCGGAGTTCACGCCGATCGAGGCGGCGTCGGTGGCCCCCGCCAGGCCCAGGGTGCCGGTGCCCGTGGCAGCGCCCGCCACCGTGATGGCATTGGCGTGGATGGCCACGTTGTTGGCGGCGGCCACCAGGTTGTTGAAGCCCACCGACGTGCCGGTGAAGGTGCTGGGCCCCGTCAAGGTGACGGCGCCGCCATAGCTTTGGCCCGCGGTGGTGCTCACGTCGGCGGCCACCGACGTGGCCAAGGCGCCCGTGGCGTCCAGGGTGTTGACGCCGCTGACGGCGCCGCCCAGGGTGGCCGAGGTGGTGGCCGTGAGGGTCAGGTTCTTGGCCCCTCCGGTGACGGTGCCCAAGGCCAGCGTCGTGCCTGACAAGGTGCGCGTGGCGCCCGCGCCACCCAGGGTCACGGCGCCATAGCTTTGGCCCGCCGTGGTCGTCACGTCGGCATTGATCGCCGTGGTGGCCGAGCCGGATGCGTTCAGCGTGCCCACGCCGGCCACCGCGCCACCCAGGGTGGACGAGGTGCTGCCGCTCAAGGTCAGGTTCTTGGCACCGCCCGTGACGGCGCCCAAGGCCAGCGTCGTGCCCGACAAGGTGCGCGTGGCGCCCACGCCACCGAGGGTCACGGCGCCATAGCTTTGGCCTGCCGTGGTGGTCACGTCGGCGTTGATCGCCGTGGTGCCCGAAGCAGAAGCGTCCAGCGTGCCCACGCCCGCCACTGCGCCGCCCAGCGTGGCCGAGGTGCTGCCGATCAAGGTCAGGTCCTTGGCACCGCCCGTGACGGCACCGACCGACACCGTCGTGCCCGACAAGGTGCGCGTGGCGCCCGCGCCGCCCAAGGTCACGGCGCCATAGCTTTGGCCTGCCGTGGTGGTCACGTCGGCGTTGATCGCCGTGGTGGCCGAAGCAGAAGTGTCCAGTGTGCCCACGCCCGCCACTGCGCCGCCCAGCGTGGCCGAGGTGCTGCCACTCAAAGTCAGGTTCTTGGTGCCGCCCGTCACGGCCCCCACCGACACGGTCGTGCCCGACAAAGTGCGCGTGGCGCCCGCGCCGCCCAAGGTCACCGCGCTATAGCTTTGGCCTGCCGTCGTGGTCACATCGGCATTGATCGCCGTGGTGGCCGAAGCAGAAGCGTCCAGCGTGCCCACGCCCGCCACTGCGCCGCCCAGCGTGGCCGCCGTGCCTGCGACCAAGGTCAGGTTCTTGCCCGCGCCCGTCACGGCGCCCACCGACACATTGCCGCCGGTCAAGCTGCGGGTGGCACCCGCACCGCCCAAGGTCAAGGCGCCGGTCATGGTGACATCGGCCGTGCCCGCGCTCACGTCGTTGTTGAGCTTGATCGTGCCCGTGGTGGCGACCAGTTGCACCGCGCCATTGTTGGTGCTCACCGATTCGGCCACCGTGAGGTCACGCCCCGCCGTGATCGACAAGCCCGTGCCCGCGTTGGTGATGTTGATGGCGGCATCCACCGACGCATCGCGCGTGGCCACCAAGCTCACGTTGGCGGTGGCCGCGTTGATGGACGCCACGTTGACCTCGGCATCGCCCGGCGCGGCCACACCGGCGGCTGCCGTCCAGTCCAGGGCCGCGCCATTGGCGGTGATGCTGATGTCACGCGGGTCCAGCAGCAAGGTGCCGACCTGGCCCTTGGGCGCCGAGGTGTCGACCGCGCCCTGGAAGGCCAGGGACTGCTTGCCCGACACTTCCACCGCGCCGCCGTTGCCCCCCTGAGCGCCGCCCTTGGATTCGATGCTGCCGAAGTAGCGCGTGGTGTCATCCGCCCACACCACCACATCGCCGCCCTGACCGCTCTGCAAAGCGTTGGACCGCAGGCGCGCGCCCGCCCCCACCGCCGTCACCTGCGCATTGCGCACGGCCGGGTTGGCACCATGGAAGTCGCCACCCACCAGCAGGCGTCCGCCGCCCGCATCGCCGGAGGCATCCAGGCTGGCACCGTCGCGCACCAGCACGCGGTCGCCCGTCACGGTGATGTCGCCACCCTTTTGGCCGGATGCCACACCTGTGGTGTCCACCGAACCCGACACGTCGGTGATGCCGCTGCTGCCACCATCAATGACCACGCGGCCTTGTTTGGTGCCCAGGCTGCGGGCCTGCACCACGCCGCTCATGTTGAGCACCGTGTCGGCGAACTGGCCACGCGCATCGGCCATCATTTCCACCGAGCCACCATTGGCTTCGATGCGGCCCAGTTGCGCCAAGCGTGCGCCCGCATCCTTGCCTTCGACTTCGAAGAACAAGAGGCCATCGCCTTCCACATCGACCAGCAGCTTGCTGGCGGCGGCCAAGCCCACGCGGCCGTTTTCAGCCAGGATCTGGCCGGTGTTGATGACCTGGCGGCCGGCCAGCACCACGAAGCCATCTTTGGCGGTGATGGTGCCGTCATTGCGCACCACGCCGGCCAGAGCGCCGTGCCCATCGGTGGGGTTGGAGGTCAGCAGGATGCGGTTGTTCAAAAAGTCGCCCAGCGACAAGCTCATCGTGGTGGCCACGATGCTGCCCACGTCCACGCGCGCATGCTCGCCGAACACGATGCCGTTGGGGTTGATCAGGAACACCCGGCCATTGGCCTGCAGCTGGCCCAGGATGAAGCTGGGGTCGTACCCGGTGACCTGCCCCAGGAAGGCCGAGGTGCTGGTCGGTTGCTGGATGACCACCTTGTTGCCCAAGCCGATCGAGAAGCTGTCGTACTGGACGTAGGCCTTGTCGCTGGTCTGGTGGATGTTGAGCGTGTTGGCATTGGGTTGCGTGGTCGTCACGTTGCCATAGACCACCGTGCCGGTCGAAGGCAACGCCGCCGTCTGGGCCATGGCCCCTTCCGCCAGGATGAGCAAGGCGGCCGCCAGCGGCAAAGGCCGCAAGGCAAAACACCCCCGTTGAGCGAGGCGACGGGTGCGGTTCAAAGTGCTGCGTTTCATGGTCGGCTCTCGCTCAGAAATACTTGGTCATCACCGCGTAGGCGCGGGGCATCTTCTTGGACGGATCGCTGGTGCCGACGCCGGTGAGCGGCCAGGCCAGGTTCAGGCGCAGCCCGAACGATTGCGACCGATCCCAGATCGCGCCCACCCCGGCGCCCGTGAGCGTGGCATTGTTGGCCGCCCCGGGCAAGGCGTTGAGCGAGGGCAGGCTCGGGTCGTGGCGGAAGGTGGCGCGGCCCACGTCATAAAAGGCGCTGAACACCATCTCGCGCGAGGCGCGGCCAAACCACGATTCAAAAGGCAGGAAGCGCAACTCGGCGGTGAGCAGATCGCCCTCGTCGCCCGTGGCCTCGCCCGGTGCGAACGCCCGCACGCCCGTGGGGCCGCCCAGGCTGAAACGCTCGGTGGTGTCCAGGTTCTGGAAGGAGCGTTGGCCCTTGTAGCGCACGTACAGCAACAGGCGGTTGCTCACGAGGTTCTGCAGGCGCGAATAGCCGGCCGTCACCTTCTGGTAGCGCTTGGGCGTGTCGCTGGGCACAAAGCCTTGCTGGTAGGTCAGCTCACCCTGCAGCACGCTCAACTCATAGGTGTTGACGCCGCCCGTCAGCATGTTGTCGCGGAAATCGCCCACCAGGCCCACCTGCAAGTCATCGCTGCGTTTGCGCGTGTTCAGGCCGATCTCGCGGCGGTCTTCAAACTGCTTGTGCTCGAAGCTGGCCAGTGCGAACACGTTCAGGTTGCGCGATCGCACCAGCGGATACAGGCCGAACACATTGGCCGCGGTGGCCTCGCCGTTCAAGCCCACGGGGAAGTCTTCCTTGTCGAGCTCATAGCGCACCTTCGAGGCCGAGGCACCCAGCTTGAAGCCATCCGAGCCCAAGGGCAGCACATAGCTGACCAGGCCAAAGCCCATGCCACCCGTGACCGTGCTCATCGCATTGAGCACCAGGCCATCACCACGCCCCAGCGGGCTGGCAAAGGTGCCCACCAGGTTGAGCCGGCCCGTGCCCGAGTAGCGCGAACCATGGCTGTCAAACTCGCCCTTGCCCGAAAAGCGCGCCTCGCTTTGCGGCGACACCACCAGCGAAGCGGTGCCCGGGTAACGCCCGGCCTTGACCTCAAAGCGGGCGCGGATGCCCTGCAGGTCATTGACCATGAACACCACGCGCTCGACATCGCGCACGCGCAGGATCTCGCCGGGGCGCAGCCGGGCCAGGTAGCGCTCGACCACCTCCCGCTGCACGATCATCTTGTCGGGCCATTGCAGCAAGACCTGGTCAAGCCGGCCTTCCATGACCGCGATGTGGACCACGCCATCCTTGGGCGATTGCTCGGGCAGGTAGGCGTGGCCCAGGTAATAGCCCAGCTCGCGCTGCATGTAGCGCGACACCGCGGCGGCGGCGTCCACCATGTCTTCGTAACTGCGGCCCTTGCCCGCGTAGGGGGCGGTCAGCTTGGCCAGCACATCGCGCGGCACCTCGTTCAGGCCATCGACCTCGTAGGCCGCCACATCCAGGGTGATGTCGTCGGCGGGCTTGCCCAGCTCTTTGGGCACGGGCGCGGGCGCAGGCACCTCGGCGGCGCTCTCAAGGGGCGACACGGTGGCCTCGCGGCCTTGCTGGAGCGTCTGGGCCGAAGGGATCACCCCGGGTGCGGGCTCCGCAGGCGCGGCTTGAGACCAGGCTGCCAAGGGCGACACAGACAACACCAGGGCCAGGCCCCGCATCAAAACGCTCGGCAAACGCACAGTTGAGATCCTTCAAAATGAGTGCGGGTACTGCTGACCGCCCTCGACTGGCGCCGCGAATCCAACCCAACGGCAGGTTATAACCGTCGCCACCCGTTTGCGCACTCCCTAAGCCCTGGGGGTAGGAACACCCGACGTGAACCCCACATCTCCACTGAAATTCGCGGCCAACCTGTCTTGGCTTTACACCGACCGCCCGTTCCTGGACCGTTTCCAGGCCGCCGCGGACGATGGCTTCCAAGGCGTGGAGTGCCTGTTCCCGCACGAACACCCTGAAAGCGAGATCCGGGCCCGCCTGCAGGACCTGGGCCTGGCGCTGGTGCTGTTCAACGCCGCCCCCGGTGACTGGGCCGGCGGCGAGCGCGGTCTGGCTTGCCTGGATGATCGCGAGGGTGATTTCCAAGCCAGCGTGCACGCCGCCTTGGCCCTGGCCCAAGCCCTGGACTGCCCCCGCGTGCACGTGATGGCCGGCCTGTGCCCCGGCGCCGCCCAAGACCGCGCACGCGCGTTGGCCACGTACGAGCAGCGCCTGGCGTGGGCCGCCGAACAGGCCCGCCTGGCCGGCCGCACCCTGCTCATCGAACCCATCAACCCGCGCGACATGCCCGGCTACCTGCTCAACCGCCAGACCGAGGCCCACGCCCTGGTGCAGCGCATCAACTCGCCCCACCTGCAGGTGCAACTCGACCTGTACCACTGCCAGATCGTGGAGGGCGACATCAGCACACAGTTGCGCCAGGCCTTGCCCACCGGCCGGGTCGGCCACCTGCAGATCGCCGCGGTGCCCGACCGGGGTGAGCCCGATGCCGGCGAACTGCACTACCCTCACGTCTTCGCCGAACTGCGCGGCCTGCAATGGCCAGGCTGGATCGGCTGCGAATACCGCCCGCGTCAAGCCGGCCCGGGCGGCACCTCCGCCGGCTTGAACTGGTTGCACGCCGCCACCGACCCGACCGCATCAAAAGGCCCCCGATGATCGCCAAGATCCCCGCCACCATCACCACCCGCGACGGCCTGGCCCTGGCCACCCGCCACTGGCCCTTGCCCGACAAGGTCGCCCCGCGCGGCGTGGCGCTGCTGGTGCACGGCCTGGGCGAGCACGCCGGCCGCTATGAGCACGTGGCCCACCACCTGAACAACTGGGGCTGGGCCGTGGTGGCCTACGACCACCGTGGTCACGGCCGATCACCCGGCGCCCAAGGCCGCCTGGCCCACGGCGACGACCTGCTGCACGACCTGGCCTCGGTGGTGGACACCGTGCGCGCCACCTACCCTGGCCAGCGCCTGCTGATGGTCGGGCACAGCCTGGGCGGATTGGTCGCCGGGCGCTTCGTGGCTGCGCAAGCTCACCCACCCGAGGCCGCGCCCTGGGCCCGGCCGGTGGATTTGCTGGTCATGTCATCCCCGGCGCTCGACCCCGGCCTGAGCTGGTTCCAGAAAGCGCTGTTGGCCACCTTTGGCAGGCTGACGCCCGACCTGGCCGTGCCCAATGGCCTCAAGGCCGAGTGGATTTGCAGCGACCCGGCCGTCGTCAAGGCCTACCTCGCCGATCCGCTGGTGCACGACCGCGCCACAGGCCGCCTCAGCCACTTCATCGTCCACGCGGCCGAACATGTCTTGCAGCGTGCGCGCCACTGGACCACGCCCACATTGCTGATCTACGCTGGCGCCGACCGCTGCGTGCGGCCCGCCGGCAGCGCGCGCTTTGGCGCCGCCGCCGCACATACCGTGGTCACCACGCACGCCTACCCGCGCATGGCGCATGAAATCTTCAACGAGCCCGACCAGGCACAGGTCTTCGCCGACCTGGCCCGCTGGCTCGACACCTTCGAACCCGAACCCCACTAAAGAGAACATCCCATGGCGATCAAAGCCACCATCTACAAGGCCCAGTTGCAATTGGCCAACATGGACCGCAACGTCTATGCCGACCCCGCCCTGACGATCGCGCGCCACCCCTCCGAGGCCGACGAACGCATGATGATCCGCGTGCTGGCCCTGGCCCTGGGCTGGCCCTCGAACACGCAAGAAGGCACCATCGAGCTGGCCAAGGACATGTGGGACACCGACGAGCCCGCCCTGTGGCAAAAGAACTACTCCGGCGAGATCCTGCATTGGGTGGACGTGGGCCAGCCCGACGACAAGCGCCTGATGAAGGCCAGCGGCCGCGCCCACCAGGTCAGCCTGTGGGCCTTTCAAAGCAGCACCAATGTGTGGTGGGATGGCATCGCCACCAAGCTGACCCGGGCGCGCAACCTGACCGTGTGGCAAGTGCCCTCCGAGCAAAGCCAGGCGCTGGCCAAGCTGGCGCAGCGCACCATGCAATTGCAGATCACCGTGCAAGACGGCACCATTTGGGTCAACGATGGCCAGGAGACGGTCGAGGTCACGCCCATCAAACTCATGGGGCCGCAACAATGAGGCCGGCATCTTGATATAACCTCGTGTCCGCAATCCTTTGTTCAGGCCATGTCAACCATCAAGCTGAGAACCATGTCCACTGATTTCCGCACGAGTCCAGGCGCCGTCTTCTCCGTGATGCTCACAGGCGCCTTGCTCGCCTCGCAGGCCCATGCTCTAGGGCGCCCCGACCGCGATCCAGGCTGCAAGGCGCAAGACGAGTTGGTGGCTTGCACGGCGCAAGGGGCCGTCAAAGGCATCGTAGAGCGCGACAGCGTGGCCTTCAAGGGCATCCCCTATGCCCAGGCCCCAGTGGGCCCACTGCGCTGGCAAGCCCCCGCGGCCCCCACGCCTTGGGCGGGCCTGCGTGATGGATCCCGGTTTGGCCCCGTGTGCCCGCAGTTGGCCGGCAATGAAGTGGTCGGCGATGAGGACTGCCTGACCCTCAATGTGTGGAAGCCCAGGGCGGCCACGCGCCAACCCAAGCCGGTGATGGTGTTTTTCACCGGGGGCGGCAACCATTCATTCTCCGGCCAGGGCACCGCCGGCTTCGGCGGCGTGCAGTACAACGGCGAGAAGCTGAACACCGAGGGCGTGGTGCACGTCAGCTTCAATTACAGGCTCGGCGCGCTGGGGTTTCTGGCCCACCCTGCCTTGAGCGCAGAGCAGCCCCGGGGTACCTCGGGCAACTACGGCAGCCTGGACCAGATCGCCATGCTGCGCTGGGTGCAGGACAACATCGCCGCGTTTGGCGGTGATCCGCGCCGGGTCATGGTGTTTGGCACCTCGGCAGGCGGCGGCAACATTTGTGCGCTGATGACGGCGCCGGCCGCCAAGGGCCTCTTCCAGCGCGCGGCCATGCAATCCAGCGTGCCCACGGGTTGCGAGTTGCCCACACTGGCCCAGGCACAGGCAGGCACCGGCACCCGCGTGGCACAGGAGCTGGGCTGCAGCGCCAGCACCACCTCAGCTTGCTTGCGCAGCAAGGCCGCGGCCGATGTGGTCCGGGCCGTGCCCGGCACCTTTGGCGTGCTGCCACGTTTGTACGGGCCCAATGTCGATGGGCACGTCTTCCCCGATCAACCCAACAAGGTCATCGCGCGCGGCGACCACGCGGCCATGCCCGTGATCATTGGCAGCAATGCGCAAGAGACCATGCAGTTCGTCGATTCGGTGGGCCCCATCACCGACGCGGCCTCGTATGAAGCGGCCATTGGGCGGGTGTTCGGCGAAGCCGCCACCCAGCGCATCCTCGCCGCCTACCCCGCCGCCAACTACCCATCGCCACGGCGCGCCCTGGTCCAGCTGACGACCGACGCCCTGTTCACCTGCCAGAGCCTGAGGGTGGCGCGCTTGCTGTCGCGCCACCAGACAGCGCCGGTCTACCGCTACCTGTTCGCCCACCGTCTGGAGAACGACCCCGCGCTGAGTGCGCTGGAGTCGGTGCACACCCTGGAGCATGTGTTCTTCTTTGCCTGGCAAGGCACCTACCAGCCCAACGCCTCAGACCTGGCATTGCAGCAGGCCATGGTGCCCCGGTGGACCCGGCTGGCCCACCACGGCCATTTGCCCCATGCTGGCAGCCTGGCCTGGCCGCCCACGTGGCGGGGTGATCGCTTCCTCTGGCTGGACGGCGGCCCTGAGCTGAGGGCGGGCGACGCCGGTGCGCAGTGCCCGTTCTGGGACACCGTGCCCCTGCCCCAACCTCACCTTTGACACAAGGCCCTGCCATGGCAAACCAACCGCCGGTTCCGCGCAATGTGCGCAGCGTATCCCGCCGAAGGCTCCTTCTTCAAGGCTCCGCTCTGGCCTGCCTGAGCACGCCCTGGCTGGCGCTGGCCGCCGACCCCAAACCCGTGCTGCTGGGCATTGATGCCGAGTTCGGCCTGCTCAACAGCACCTCGGCCCAGGCCGTTGAACTGGGCGTGCGAATCGCCGTCGACCAGATCAACGCCCAGGGCGGCGTGTTGGGCGGGCGCCCGCTGCAGATCGTGACCAAAGACCACCGTTCCATCCCGGCCCGCGGCATCCGCAACATCACCGAGCTGGCCGCCTTGCCCGATCTGGTGGCCGTGTTCGGCGGGCGATTCAGCCCGGTGGTGATCGAGGAACTGCCCACCCTGAAGGCCGCCAAGGTGCCGTTCCTGGCCGTGTGGTCGGCCGCCGATGCCATCGTCGACAACGGCAGCACGCCCAATTACGCGTTCCGCCTGTCCCTGCGCGACAGCCTGGCCATGCCCTTCATGCTGGACAAGGTCCGCGAGCGCAAACTCGAGCGCGTCGGGCTGCTGCTCACCAACACCTCGTGGGGCCGAAGCAACCTGGCGGCTGTTGAGAAATACACCGCCGCCCACCCCACGCCCAAGGTGGTCGGTACCGCCTGGTACAACTGGCAGGAACGCAGCCTGATCGACAAGTACCTCAAGCTGCAGGAGGCCCGTGCGCAGGCCATCTTGCTGGTGGCCAACGACGACGAGGCCGCCGTGCTGGTCAACGAGATGGCCGCCCTGCCTGCCGACAAGCGGGTGCCGATCTACAGCCACTGGGGCATCACCGGCGGCAAGTTTTTTCAACAGGCCGGCGCTTCGCTCAAGCAGGTTGATTTCAACGTGATCCAGACTTTCAGCTTCTTCCAGGCCCACAAGCCCGCGCTTGCCAAGTTCATGGCCACCGCGACCAAGTTCGGCATCCAGCGGATCGAAGACATCGAAAGCCCGGTGGGCACCGCCCACGCCTATGACATGACCCACATCCTGGCCAAAGCCATCGCGCTGGCCGGCAGCACCGACCGCACGGCCATCCGCGACGCCCTTGAGAAAGTGCAAGTGCACGAGGGCCTGGTCAAACGCTATGCGCCGCCCTTCACCCCCAACCGGCATGAGGCACTGGGCACCAGCGAACTGCGCATGGCCCGGTTCAACGAAGCTGGCGTGATTGTCCCGTCCGACCAGTGAGATGAAACTTTTGGGCATGCGGTGGACGCGGTGGTTTCCAAGCAGCCTGGCGCACCGGTTCGCCCTGGCGGCGGCCGCGCTGGCGGCAGTGGCCTTGGTGGTCACCACCTTGACGTCCTGGTGGCTGATCAACGAGCAGCACGATCAGGCCTTGAAGGCCTTGACCGCCAACGAACGGCAGTTCCGCGCGGCCACCGTGGGCGCCGACCTGAACGCCTTGGCCAGCCGCATGACCGAGATCGCCGCCAGCACCATCCTGGCCACCGGCCTGGTTGACAGCATCGGGCGGGAGACCTACCTGGGCCCCTTCCTGGACAGCATCCGCCAGATCAACGGCATCCCGGTGCAAGTGATGTTCACCGACTTCCAGGGCAGCGAAATCGCCAGCAACTCGGGCGCCCAGTTTTCACCGGAACAAATGGCCTGGCTGCGCACCCACCTGGAAACCGGGCGGGCCGTGGCGCGGGTCTTTGCCTCGCCCCAGGGCAACGAGCTGGTCGCCATCGAACCACTGATGTACCCCCGCACCACCTCGCCTGAAGGCGCGGTGCTCTACAAGGTGGACCTTCGCCACATCAAGGCCGGGCCCGGCATGCGCCTGGTGTGGGACACCGGCCAAGCCCCTCGCCAGGACGAACCCGACACCCTGGTGCCCAGCCCCAAGGTGTTCGAGCCCTTGCACCTGCGGCTGCAGAGCCAGCATTCGGGCACCGACGCCAGCATGAAGCTGCAGGTGCCCTACCTGCACATCTGGCTGATCTCCCTGACCTTGTTCAGCGCCGTGGTGCTGGCCGGCATGTTGCTCGCCCGGCTGCTCACGCTCGACCTTCAGCGCCTGGAGGCGTTTGCCCGCCAGCAATTTGGCCGCGGCCTGAGGACCGAACGCGCCCCCGAGGGCGACAGCCATGAAGTGGCCAGCCTGGCCCGCTCCATCAACGACATGCTGGACCGGCTGCACGAGCAACACGACGACCTGCTAAGCGAGCGCGAAAAGCTGACGGCCCTGACCGAAGTGCTGCAGGCCGCTGACCGCAACAAAGACAACTTCCTGGCCATGCTGGGCCACGAGTTGCGCAATCCCTTGTCACCCATCAGTGCCGGCGCCGAGTTGCTGCGCCGCATCCCCGACACCGATCCCCGCGTGTTGCGCACCTGCGAGATGATCAGCCGGCAGGTCGGCCACATGACCAAGATCATCAATGACTTGTTGGACGTGTCGCGGGTCACACGCGGCATGGTCACGCTGGAGAACACCGAACTCGATCTGGCCGAAGTGATCGCTGGCGCGGTCGAGCAAGTGCGGCCCTTGATGGATGCCCGCCAGCACCGACTGACCGTGACGGTGGCGCCCGAGCCGCTGATGGTGATGGCCGACCGGGCCCGCTTGATCCAGGTGGTCAGCAACCTGCTGGCCAATGCCGCCAATTACACCAAGCCGGGCGGCCAGGTCTGGGTCGAGGTGACCGCCAGCCCCGACGAAGCCGTGATCAAGGTGCAGGACAACGGCGCCGGCATCGCCCCCGACCTGATGCCGCAAATTTTTGATTTGTTCACGCAAGGCAAGCGGGCTTCTGACCGGCGCGAAGGCGGCCTGGGGCTGGGCCTGGCTTTGGTCAAGCACCTGGTGGCCCTGCATGGCGGCACCGTGGCCGCCGCCAGCCCGGGCATTGGCCAAGGCGCCACCTTCACCGTTCGCCTGCCACGGCTGGCCGCCTCGCAGCCCGTAGCTGCCATCGCCGCGCCCGTGGCCGCAACCACCGCGGGCAAGTTGCGCGTCTTGGTGGTCGATGACAATGTGGACGCCGCGCACAGCCTGGCCCAGGTGCTTTCTCTGGAAGGCCACAGCGTGGAGGTCAGCCACGATGGCCCCTCCGCGCTGGCCCTGGCCCGCACCTCATCGTTTGATGCTTTCGTCCTGGACATCGGCCTGCCCGGCATGGCCGGCACCGAGCTGGCGCGCCGGCTGCGGAGCCTGCCCACGGGCCAGGATGCCCTGCTCATCGCGCTCACCGGCTATGGCCAGTTGTCCGACCGCCAGAAATCAGCCGAGGCGAGCTTTGACCACCACCTGGTCAAACCCGCCGACTGCGAGGCCTTGCAGCGCCTGCTGAACGACTGGGCCCGCGCCCACCCGGCCTGAAACCGCCGCTCAGGCAGGCTCTCGCAATTCGCGCCGCAGGATCTTGCCCACCGGCGTCTTGGGCAACTCGCCGCGAAAATCCACCACCTTGGGCCGCTTGTAGCCGGTCAGGTGCTGGGCGCAATAGTCGCGCACCTGCTGCTCGGTCACGGCCGGGTTCTGGCGCACGATGACCAGCTTCACCGCCTCGCCCGAATGCTCGTCGGGCACGCCCACCGCCGCGCATTCCAGGATGCCCGGCATCTGGGTGACCACGTCCTCTACTTCGTTGGGGTACACGTTGAAGCCCGACACCAAAATCATGTCCTTCTTGCGATCGACGATCTTGACGTAGCCCCGGTCGTCGATCGTGGCGATGTCACCCGTGCGGAAGAATCCGTCGGCGGTCATCACCTTGGCGGTCTCGTCGGGCCGCTGCCAGTAGCCGGCCATCACCTGCGGGCCACGCACCGCCAGCTCGCCCGGCTGGCCCAGCGCCACCTCGCGGCCCGCGTCGTCCAGCACACACACCTCGGTCGATGGCAAAGGCAGCCCAATGGTGCCCGAGTAGCCTGTGCTGGTCACCGGGTTGCACGTCACCGAAGGCGAGGTCTCGGACAGGCCATAGCCCTCGAACACCGCACAACCCGTCTTCTCCTTCCACAGTTTGGCCGTGGCCTGCTGCACCGCCATGCCACCACCCACTGACAAGCGCAGATGGCTCCAGTCGACCTTGTTGAAATCGGGGTGGCGGGCCAGCGCGCCAAACAGCGTGTTGACCGCCGGGAAGCTGTGGAAGCGGTGCCTGGACAGCTCCTTCAAGGTGGCCGCCAGGTCGCGCGGATTGGGGATCAGGATGTTGCAGGTGCCCAGGCGCAGGCCCACCATCATGCTCACCGTGAAACCGAAGATGTGGTACAGCGGCAAGGCACACACGGTGGTGGGTTGCTCGCCCTCTGGCACCTGCTTCCACATGGGCGCGTTCCAGGCTTCTGACTGCAGCAGGTTGGCGATGATGTTGCGGTGCAGCAGCATGGCGCCCTTGCTCACGCCCGTGGTGCCGCCCGTGTATTGCAGCACCGCGATGTCATCCGGGCCCGGCCGGGCCGGTTGGTAAGTGCGCCCGCGCCCCTGGGCCAAGGCCGCGTTGAAACGCACGGCGCCGGGCAATGCAAAGCGCGGCACGAGCTTGCGCACGCGGCGCACCACGTGGTTCACCAAGCTGCCTTTGAGCACGCCCAGCAAATCGCCCATGCTGGCCAGCACCACGTGCTGGACCGGCGTCTGCGCGATCACCGCCTGCAAAGTGCCGGCAAAGTTCTCGATGATGACGATGGCCTGGCTGCCCGAGTCCTTGAGCTGGTGCTCCAGCTCGCGCGGCGTGTACAGCGGGTTGACGTTGACCACCACGAACCCCGCCCGCAGGATGGCCGTGACCACCACCGGGTACTGCGGCACATTGGGCATCATCACCGCCACCCGCGCGCCCGCGGGCAAGCCCAGGCCCTGCAGGTAGGCGGCAAAAGCCTGCGAAAGCCGGTCGATCTGGGCGAAGCTCCAGGTCTGGCCCATGAACTTGTAGGCGGCCTTGTCGCGGTGTGCGGCAAAGCCCTCGTCCATCAGTTCCACCAGCGATCGGTACACCGACGGGTCGATCTCGTGCGGCACCCCGCTGGGGTAGTGCCTGAGCCAGATTTTGTCCATGGCGGCGGAAGCTTCCTCGTGACCTTTTGTTCTGGCCACATTCTTCTACGGAACTTCCACCCCCCGACTCAGGGGATGCCCCCGATCACAAGGCCATGCCATGCCTTGTTTTCAGGACACCTCCGTCAAGCCAGCACGGCGGCCATGGCTTCGGCCACGCGGTCCACATTGCCCGCGTTCAGGCCGGCCACGCACATGCGGCCCGAGCGCAGCACATACACGCCGTGCACCTCACGCAGGGTGTCGGCCTGCTGGGCGCTCAGCCCGGTGTAGCTGAACATGCCGCGCTGGTCCAAAAAATACTGGAAGTCGCGGCCCGGCAAACGCGCCACCAAGCCTGCGTGCAAGCGCTTGCGCATGGCCTGGATGCGGGTGCGCATGGCCCCCAACTCGTCCGACCACACCTGGCGCAAAGCCGGCGTTTGCAACACGCGCGCCACGATCTGGCTGCCATGCGTCGGCGGGCTGGAATAGTTGCGGCGCACCGCCGACATCAACTGGCCCAGCACCGTGCCGGCCTGCGCCTTGTCAGGGCAGACCACGCTCAGGCCGCCCACGCGCTCGCCGTACAGCGAGAAGCTCTTGGAAAACGAGTTGGCCACGAAGAAGCTCACGCCCGCATCGGCCAGGGCACGGATGGCGTGGGCGTCTTCGTCGATGCCATCGCCAAAGCCCTGGTAGGCGATGTCCAGGTAAGGCAGCAGCTGGCGGCTCTTCAGCACCGGGATCAGCTGCGCCCACTGCGCGGCGCTCAGGTCGACGCCCGTGGGGTTGTGGCAGCAGGCGTGCATCAGCACGATGCTGTGGGCGGGCAGGCCGCTGATCGTGGCCAGCATGCTGTCGAAGCTCAAACCACCCGTGGCCGCGTCGTAATACGGATAGGTGTTGACCTTGAAGCCGGCGCCTTCGAACATGGCGCGGTGGTTGTCCCACGTGGGGTCACTCACCCACACCTGCGAATCCGGGAAGTAGCGCTTGAGGAAATCGCCGCCCACCTTCAAGCCGCCCGAGCCACCGATGGTCTGCAAGGTGGCGATGCGGCCGCTTTTCACGGCCTCGTGCTCGGCCCCGAACAGCAGGTGTTGCACCGCCTCGCGGTAGTTGCTGGCGCCCACCATCGGCAGGTAGGGCTTGGCGCCCACGGTGGCCAGCATGGCGCTTTCGGCCTCGCGCACGGCAGCCATCACGGGCAGCTTGCCCGCATCGTCAAAGTAGATACCAATGCTGAGGTTGATCTTGTCGGTGCGCGGGTCTTTCTGGAAGTCCTCGTTCAGCGTGAGGATGGGGTCGCCCGGGTAGGCGTCAACGTGTTGGAACATGTCAGGCAACTTTCAATTCAACCGAGTGCTTTTTCAATGTCGGCGCGCAGGCTCTTGGGGGTGTCGGTGGGTGCGTAGCGGCCCAGCACCGTGCCTTCGCGATTCACCAAGAACTTGGTGAAGTTCCACTTAATGGCCTTGGTGCCCAGGATGCCGGGCGCCTCTTTCACCAGGTATTGGTACAGCGGGTGCGCCTCGGCACCATTGACCTCGATCTTGGCCATCATCGGGAAGCTGACGCCGTAGTTGAGCTGGCAGAACGACGCGATCTCTGCGTCGGCACCAGGGTCTTGTCCGCCAAACTGGTTGCACGGAAAACCCAGCACCTGCAAACCTTTGTCTGCATAGTCTTTCCACAGTTGTTCCAGGCCTTCGAACTGTGGCGTAAAACCACACTTGCTGGCAGTGTTGACGATGAGCAGCACACGGCCGCGATACTGCTCCAGCTTGACGGGAACCCCGTCCGTGGAAAGCGCATTAAATTCGTAAATCGATTGGGTCATGATGGCCTAGAACTTTCTCAAAAGTACCTACACATGAAGCGCCCATTCTGACATCATGAGTTCCTAGCTGTATCCCTTTGCTCGCCAGAGACAGGTGAGTATCCGCACCCCAGGTGCCGAGAGGAAAACGCCATGCCCCAAAACACCATTGAGGCCGACCTGCCAGTCACGACTGAGCAAGGTCTGCCCATGAGACAAATCCAGGCCGCCCTGCAACGCGCCCAAGCCACCAACCAGGAACTGGCCTTGCTGGCCGACCGGGTCAGTGACGCGGTGATGATCTGCGATGCGCAGCGTTGCATACGGTGGGTCAATCCCAGCTTCTCCCGGCTGACCGGTTTTTCCTTGTCGGAAAGCCTGGACCAGCAGCCCGAAGAACTGCTCAGCGGCCCGCACACCGAGGCGGCCCTGATCACCCGGATCAACCAGACGCTGGCGCAAGGCCACGCCGTTGAAAACCTCGAGATCTGCCACCACCGCAAAGATGGCGAGCCCTTCTGGGTGGCGCGCACCGTGCACCCCTTGCCGGATGCCGATGGCCAGGTCACCCGCTACATCGAGTTGATGCGCGATGTCAGCGCCCAGCGCCGCGCCGAGTCCGAGCACACGCGCCGCCTGCAGGCCGAACTGACCTTGGTGGCCAAGGCCGATTTCCTGGCGCGCATGGGGCACAGCATGCGCTCGCCCTTGAACGCCATCATGGGCTTCTCGCAATTGCTGGACATGCAGGACCAGACCGGCATGCCCGAATCCCTGCAGCGCCAGTTGGGCCACATCCGCACGGCTGGCCAGCAACTGCTCAGCCTGCTGGACCAGGCCCTGGAGTTCGCCCGCCTGGACGAGCCCTCGGTCACCCTGCGGCCTCAGCGCCTGGCCATGACCGGCCTGCTGCGCGAGGTCTGCTCGGCGCAAGAAACTTTGGCCAGGGCGCACAACGTCACGGTGGTGGTCGATTGCGCACCGCACACCGTCTGGGCCGACCCCCAGCCCACCAAAGACATCCTGGTGCAATTGCTGAACAACGCCATCCGCGTGAGCCCCGCAGGCTCCACCGTGTGGCTGCGCGCGCGTGAGGTGACCGAAGAGCGCATGGGCATCGTTGAAGTGCGCGACCAAGGCGCCGGCATTGACCAAAGCGACTTGCCCAAGCTCTTCCACCCCTTCACCCGCCTGGACCGCGCCACCGAAGCCGACACCGGTGAGGGCCATGGCCTGGGCTTGGCGGTGGCACAACGCATGGCCGCGTTGATGCATGGCCGCATCGAGGTGCACAGCACCTTGGGCGAAGGCAGCGTGTTTGGCTTGAAGCTGCCACTGGCTGAGCGCACGCACACCACCACGCCGACCAGCGCCCGGCCTTCCGAGCCTTTGGTGATGCTGCCACCGCTGCGCGTGGTGCACATCGAGGACAACGCGTTGAACCGCAGTTTGGTCGAGGCGCTGTTCGCCACGTACCCGCAAGTGCGTTTGTTGTCGGCTGACACGGCCGCCGATGGGCTGGCGTGCATCGAATCCATGCAGCCGGATGTGGCCTTGGTGGACATCAATCTGCCCGATGGCAGTGGGTTGGATCTGTGCCGCCAGTTGCGGGCCAAGGCGGCGTTTAAGAAGCTGCCTTTGATTGCGCTGAGCGGTGATGCTTTGCCGGACCACATTGCGCGGGCGTTGCAGGCGGGGTTCAACCAGTATTTGGTGAAGCCGTTGCAGATCAATCGGTTGTTGACGATTTTGGCTGCGCTGCCGAGCACGCAGGCGGCGCCGCCGTTGAACTCCTGACTTACTTACTGCGGCCCTTGTTGGGTCGCGTTGGGTAGAGCGCGGGGCGAGGGCTGGGTGGGTATCCGGCAGGGCTTCGTGTTGGTGGTCCCGCTTTTCAAGCGGGACTTCCTTA